>DAOMNV010000048.1:0-19874 GCA_035444005.1 Gemmatimonadaceae bacterium | reverse complement strand
GGGATCGTCCTCGTCCGCAAGCAGGGATAACCGATGTCTGAATCCAACAACTACCAGGCGGCGGCCTTCACGGCGCTCGGCACCCCGCGTGATGCGGTGCAGCTGCCGACGGCGACGTTCGACGGCACCGTGAATATGCCGGTGATGCACCAGGCGGTGAAGGCGATGCTCGCCAACCAGCGCCAAGGCACGCACGCCACCAAGACGCGCCGCTGGGTGACCGGCGGCAACCAGAAGCCGTGGAAGCAGAAGGGCACCGGCCGCGCCCGTCAGGGCTCGACCCGCGCCCCGCACTTCGTCGGCGGCGGCACGGTGTTCGGCCCGCAGCCGCGTGGCTACGAGCAGAAGGTCCCGCGCCAGATCAAGGCGCTGGCCCGCAAGTCGGCGCTCAACGCCCGCGCGCGCGAGAACAGCGTGATCGTGATCGACCGCTTCGCCTACGAGGCCCCGAAGACGTCGCAGCTCGTGCAGCTGCTCGCGCGTCTCGAGGTCACGCACAAGAAGGCGCTGATCCTGACAGACGGCGTGAAGCCGATGGTCTACCTCTCCGGCCGCAACATCCCGAACGTCGTCGTGATGCCGTACAGCGACGCCTCCACGTATGACATCCTCTGGTCGGATGTCGTGCTCGTCGAGGCCGGCGCGATCGGCCACGAGCTGTCGCCGGTGGCGGAGAAGGCCGTCGAGAAGGTGAAGGTGAAGAAGGCGGCGTCGAAGAAGGCGCCGAAGGCCGAGAAGGCCGAGGCCAAGGCGGAGAAGGCGACCGCCAAGAAGGCCGCGGCGAAGAAGGCCGCTCCGAAGGCCGCCGCCAAGAAGGCGCCGGCGAAGAAGGCTGCCGCGAAGCCTGCCGCCAAGAAGGCGGCGGCCAAGAAGGCCGCTCCCAAGAAGAAGGGGAAGTAACCGATGGCCACTTTGCATCGCACCATCGTCCGCCCGATCGTCACCGAGAAGTCGTCGGCGGCGTACCAGGAGCGGGGTGAATACACGTTCGAGGTCCATCCGACCGCCAACAAGACGGCCATCAAGCAGGCGATCGAACGCCTGTTCGGTGTCACCGTGACGGGCGTCTGGACCTCGCAGCAGCGCGGGAAGCCGCGGCGCGTCGGCACGTCGGCCGGCCTGCGTCCCCGCTGGAAGAAGGCGATCGTGACGCTGAAGTCGGGCGACTCGATCGAGATCTTCGAGGGCTAAGACCAATGGGAATCCGTCAGTTCAAGCCCGTGAGCGCCGCGACGCGCTTCCGTTCGGTCTCGGATAACGCCGAGATCACGCGGAGCACGCCGGAGAAGTCGCTGACCGAGCCGCTCAAGAAGAGCGGCGGCCGCGACAACCACGGCCACATCTCGATGCGCCGCTTGGGCGGTGGTCACAAGCGCAAGTACCGCATCATCGATTTCAAGCGCAACAAGCACGGGATGATCGCGACCGTGCAGCATATCGAATACGATCCGAACCGTTCGGCGCGCATCGCGCTGGTCGAGTACGCGGACGGCGAGAAGCGTTACATCCTGCACCCGAAGGGCCTGTCCGTCGGCGACACGATCGTCAGCGGCAAGGGCTCCGACGTCCGCACGGGCAACGCGCTGCCGCTGCGCGAGGTCCCGCTGGGCACCGCGGTGCACAACGTCGAGCTCAAGCCGGGCAAGGGCGGCCAGATGGCCCGTTCGGCCGGCACCAGCCTGCAGGTGGTCGCGAAGGAAGGCGACTACGTGACGCTGCGTATGGCCTCGACGGAAATGCGGATGATCCACGGCGACTGCCTCGGCACGATCGGCGAGGTCGGCAACGCCGAGCACGAGCTGCTGTCGTGGGGCAAGGCCGGCAAGACCCGCTGGATGGGTCGCCGTCCGAAGGTCCGCGGCGAAGTGATGAACCCGGTCGATCACCCGCACGGTGGCCGCACGCGCGGCGGCCGGAACGTGGTGAGCCCCTGGGGCAAGAAGGAGGGCGTCAAGACGCGCAACAAGAAGAAGGCGTCGCAGCGTCTGATCGTCCGTGGCCGGAAGCGCGGCAAGGCCACCCAGAGCTAACCGGGAATCGACACTATGGCACGTTCCATCAAGAAGGGTCCGTTCATCCAGGAGGCGCTGCTGAAGCGCGTCGTGGCGATGAACGCCAAGAACGAGAAGAAGGTCGTGAAGACCTGGTCGCGCGCGAGCACGGTGATCCCCGAGTTCGTGGGGCACACGATCGCGGTGCACAACGGGAACAAGTTCATCCCGGTGTACGTGACGGAGAATATGGTCGGGCACAAGCTCGGCGAGTTCTCCCCGACGCGCCTGTTCCGCGGCCACACGGGCAACAACAAGACGGACAAGAAGGCGGCGCCGGCCGCGGCCAAGGGAGGCAAGTGAGTATGACTGAAGCACGTGCCATCCAGCGGTCGACGCGGCAGTCGCCCTACAAGATGCGGCTGGTCATCGACCAGATCCGCGGCCTCCCGGTGAACGACGCGCTGGCGTTGCTGAAGTTCAGCAAGAAGCACGCGTCGCACGAGATCGCGAAGGTGCTCAACAGCGCCGTCGCGAACGCCGAGCAGGCGGCGCGCAACGCGAACACGTCGCTCGACGTGGACGCGCTGTACGTGAAGCACGCGATCGTGAACGAAGGCGTGAAGCTCAAGCGGTGGACGCCGGCGGCGATGGGCCGCGCGACGCCGATGCACAAGCGAACCAGCCACGTGGAGATCATCGTGGCCGAGAAGGAAGGTCGATAATGGGACAGAAGACGCATCCGATCGGCTTCCGCCTCGGCGTGAGCACGACGCATCGCTCGAAGTGGTTTGCCAAGAAGGATTTCCCGGCGCTGCTGAAGGAAGACGCGCTGCTGCGGAAGTACCTGAAGGCGCGCCTTGGCGGCGCGGCCATCAGCGACATCACGATCGAGCGGAAGCCGGGGAAGGTCGTCGTGACCATCCACACGGGCCGTCCGGGCGTGGTGATCGGCAAGAAGGGCCAGGCGGTGGAGGAGCTCAAGACCGAGCTCCAGCAGCTGACCGGCAAGGAAGTCGGTGTGAACGTCGAGGAGATCAAGCGCCCGGAGATCGAGGCGCAGCTCGTCGCTGACAACATCGCCGCGCAGCTGGCGCAGCGCATCTCGTTCCGTCGCGCGATGAAGCGCGCGGTGCAGAGCGCGATGCGGATGGGCGCGGAAGGCATCAAGGTGAAGTGCTCGGGTCGCCTGGGTGGCGCCGAGATCGCGCGCGTGGAAGGCTATCACGAGGGTCGTGTGCCCCTTCATACGCTGCGCGCCGACATCAACTATGCGACGTCGACCGCGAAGACGACCTTCGGCACCATCGGTGTGAAGGTGTGGATCTTCAAGGGTGAGGTCGTCGAGGGGCGTCGTGGCGGGTCCACGTACTCCTCCGACGCGTAAGGAGACTGACCGATGCTAGCACCGAAGCGGGTCAAGTTCCGCAAGATGTTCAAGGGCCGCACGACGGGCCTCGCCCGCCGTGGCGCCACCGTGGCGTTCGGCACGTACGGCCTGCAGTCGCAGGAGCCGGGTTGGATCACGGCGCGCCAGATCGAAGCGGCCCGTGTGGCGATGACGCGCCACATCAAGCGTGGCGGCAAGGTCTGGATCCGGATCTTCCCGGACAAGCCGGTGACGAAGAAGCCGGCCGAGACGCGAATGGGCAAGGGCAAGGGTTCGCCGGAGCTTTGGGTGGCCGTGGTGAAGCCGGGCCGTATGCTGTTCGAGATCGAGGGTGTGACGAAGGAGATCGCTCAGCAGGCGCTCGGGCTCGCCGCCGCCAAGCTGGGTGTGAAGACGAAGTTCGTGGCGCGTGAGGAGGCGCAGGGCAATGAAGGCTGACCAGATCCGGGAGTTGAGCGCGGACGAGATCCACGCTCGCCTGGCCGAGCTGGAGGAGGAGCGTTTCCGGCTCCGCTTCCGGGGCGCCACGGAGCCGCTGAGCAATCCGCTCCGGCTGCGCACGATCCGCCGCGACATCGCGCGGCTTCAGACGGTGCTCCGCGAGAAGGCGGAGCGTACGGAGGCTGCGCGCTAACGCGCGCAGGACTATGAAGAATGGCTGAGACCGAAAAGACCGCCGCCCCGGCCCGGACGTCGCGCAAGGTGCGCACGGGGCTCGTGGTGAGCGACAAGATGGACAAGACCATCGTGGTCGCGATCGAACGTCGCGTGCCGCACCCGGTGTACGGGAAGATGGTGACGAAGACCAAGCGCCTGAAGGCGCACGACGAGGCGAACTCGGCGAAGGTCGGCGACACCGTCCGTATCGTCGAGACGCGCCCGCTGTCGAAGGACAAGCGGTTCCGCTTGCTCGAGATCGTCGATCGCGCGCGCTAAGGGGAACTGACCAATGATCCAACAGGAATCTGTCGTGAAGGTCGCGGACAACTCGGGCGCGAAGAAGGCGCTCGTGATCCGCGTCCTCGGCGGCACCCGCAAGCGCTACGCCGGCCTCGGCGACAAGGTCGTGGTGGCGGTGAAGGACGCGCTGCCGAACGGCACCGTCAAGAAGTCCGACGTGGCCAAGGCCGTGGTCGTGCGCACGGTGAAGGAAGTGCGCCGCAAGGACGGCAGCTACATCAAGTTCGACGAGAACGCCGTGGTCATCATCGATGACAAGGGCGAACCGCGCGCCACGCGCATCTTCGGGCCGGTGGCCCGCGAGCTGCGTGAGAAGCGCTATATGAAGATCGTGTCGCTGGCCCCCGAGGTGCTGTAACAATGCGGATTCTCAAGCAACGCAAGACGGCGGGGCGGAAGAACGTCCTGCGTCACGCCCGGAACGCCGAGCGCGTCACGACCGCGATCACCAAGGGTGATACGGTCCGCGTGCTGCGCGGCGACGACAAGGGCAAGGAAGGCAAGGTCATCCGCGTGCACCTGAAGAAGGGCCGCGTGACGATCGAAGGCATCAACATCGTGAAGCGGCACCGTCGGGCGCGCACGGCCGAGGAGCAGTCGGGCATCATCGAGATGCCGGCCCCGGTGGCGCTGTCGAACGTGATGCTGCTCGACCCGAAGTCGGGGGAACCCACGCGCATCCGCGCGCGGATCGACGCCGACGGTACGAAGGAGCGCATCAGCGCCAAGAGCGGGACGGCTATCCCGCGCGGCCGCTGAGCGAGGACTGACCAATGGCGACGACCAAGACGCAGGACAAGAAGAAGGGCGGGCAGGGCGGCGAGAAGCGCGCGTCGATGCTCCCCAAGGACCACGCGGGCAAGGACCTTCCGGTCCCCGCGCCGCGCCTTCACGGGCATTACGTGAAGGTGGTGCGCGCGAAGCTGATGCAGCAGTTCGCGCTGAAGAATCCGCACCAGGTGCCGAACCTCCAGAAGATCGTGCTGAACGTCGGGATGGGCGAGGCGATCAAGCAGCCCAAGGTGCTCGACGCGATCGTCGACGAGGTGGCGACGATCACCGGCCAGAAGCCGCTGCGCACGAAGGCGAAGAAGTCGATCGCCAACTTCGGGCAGCGCGAGGGCCAGGAGATCGGCGTGTCGGTGACGCTGCGCGGCGCGCGGATGTGGGAGTTCCTCGACCGTTTCGTGTCGACGGCGATCCCGCGCATCCGTGACTTCCGCGGCCTCTCGACGCGCTCGTTCGACGGGCGCGGCAACTACAGCCTCGGCGTCAAGGAGCAGATGATCTTCCCCGAGATCAACTACGACCTCGTCGAGCAGATCCACGGGATGGACATCACGTTCGTCACGACCACGAACCGGGACGACCTGGCGTTCGCGCTGCTGCGCGAGCTCGGGATGCCGTTCCGCGGCGACGACAAGCCGATCGTCGTCCAGGGCTAAGGAACCGACAATGGCGAAGAAGAGCACCGTCAACAAGAACGAGCGCCGCAAGCAGATGGCGGCCAAGCAGGCCCCGAAGCGTGCCGCCCTCGGCGCCATCGTGAAGTCCACGACGGCGAGCGACGAGGAGAAGCGCGCCGCGCAGGTGGCGCTGCAGAAGCTGCCGCGCAACGGCGCCAAGGTCCGGATCCGCAACCGCTGCCAGATGACCGGCCGCTCGCGCGGCAACCTGCGGGCCTTCGGGCTGAGCCGCATCGCGTTCCGCGAGATGGCGCTGCAGGGGTTGATTCCGGGCGTGAAGAAGGCGTCGTGGTAGGACTTGAGAGTTGAGACGGGAGACTTGAGGGCAACCTCTCAAGTCCCACGTCTCAAGTCCCACGTCTCAGCGGTACCCATTGGATGCAGGCCGGACCGCACTCTGCGGCCGGAACCACATCCCGAAATCCTAAAGGTCCGGCCTCGGCTGGATACCATAGGAGCGTAGTTCAAGCTATGTCGATGACTGACCCCATCGCCGACATGCTCACGCGGATCCGCAATGCTGTCGGTTCGAAGCATCGCCGCGTGGACATCCCGGCGTCCAAGATGAAGGTGGAGATCGCTCGCCTGCTGAAGGAGAGCAACTTCATCAATGATTACAAGACGCTCGAGACGCCCGAGGGCAAGAAGGTCCTCCGCGTGTCGCTCAAGTACGCCGGCAACACGCCGGTGATCCGCGAGCTGAAGCGCGTCTCGTCGCCCGGCCTGCGCCAGTACGTGGGCGCCGCGGAGATTCCCCGCGTGCGCAACGGCCTCGGCGTGGCCATCCTGTCCACCTCCAAGGGCCTGATGACGGACCGCGAGGCGCGCCAGCAGCGCACCGGCGGCGAGTTGCTCGCCCTGGTCTGGTAAGGGAGGCCACGCAAATGTCGCGTATCGGCAAGCTCCCGATCACCGTGCCTGCGGGCGTCACGGTGAAGGTGGAAGGGAATGTGGTGTCGGCGAAGGGCCCCAAGGGGGAGCTCAAGCGCACGATCCATCCCGAGATGAAGGTCACGCTCGACGGCAGCACCATCACGGTGGAGCGCCCGTCGGACGAGACGATGCACAAGTCGCTGCACGGCCTCTCGCGCACGCTGGTGGCGAATATGGTCGAGGGCGTCTCGAAGGGTTATCAGCAGGTGCTGGAGATCACGGGCGTCGGCTTCAAGGCCGAGCCGAAGCCGTTCGGGCTGCAGCTGGCGCTGGGCTATTCGCACCAGATCCAGTACAAGGCGCCGGCGGGGATCAAGCTGTCGGCTCCGCAGCCGACGCAGGTCGTGGTCGAGGGTGCGGACAAGGAAGTCGTGGGCCAGGTGGCCGCGGAGATCCGCAACCTGCGCAAGCCGGAGCCCTACAAGGGCAAGGGCATCAAGTACCAGGGCGAAGTCATCCGGCGCAAGGCCGGCAAGGCGGGAGGTAAGTAATGCCGGGGAAGCGTGTACCGAAGACGCGTGCGGGGCTCCGCGAGCGCCGTCACGCCCGCGTGCGGGCGAAGGTGGCGGGCACGGCCGAGCGGCCGCGCCTGGTGGTGTTCCGTTCGCTGAAGCATATGTCCGCGCAGCTGGTGGACGATGTGCAGCATAAGACCCTGATGACCGTGACGGACAGCGGGCTGTCGGGGAAGAAGACGGAGAAGTCGGTCGAAGTCGGCAAGCGTGTCGCCGAGAAGGCGAAGGCTGCCGGCATCACGAAGGTCGTGTTCGATCGTGGTGGATACCAGTATCACGGCCGCGTGAAGGCGGTGGCCGACGGAGCCCGCGAAGGCGGGTTGGAGTTCTAAATGGCTGAACAGACTGGTGGTTTCGGTGGCGGCTCTGCCCGCAGCGGCGGTGGTTCTGCCCGTAGCGGTGGCGGTCGCGGTGGTCCGGGCGGTGGTCGTGGACGTGGGGGCCCGGGTGGCCCCGGCGGTCGCGGCGGCCCGGGTGGTCCTGGAGGCCGCGGTGGCCCGGGTGGCGGACGCGGCGGCGAAGGCCGTGGCGGCCGTGACGGTGGCCGTGGCGGCGCCCCGATGCAGGAGCGCGAGGGGTCGGATCTCGTCGAGAACGTGATCGCCATCAACCGCGTCGCGAAGGTCGTGAAGGGCGGCCGTCGGTTCAGCTTCAACGCGCTGGTCGCCGTCGGCGACGGGCAGGGGAAGGTGGGCGTGGCGACGGGCAAGGCGAACGAAGTGTCGGAAGCGGTCCGCAAGGCCGTGGACGCCGCGCGTCGCCATATGGTGAGCGTGCCGATGACGGGCGCGACCATCCCGCACGAGATCGTCGGCAAGCACGGGGCCGGTAAGGTCCTGATGAAGCCGGCCGCTCCGGGTGCCGGCGTGATCGCCGGTGGCGCGGTGCGTGCGGTGCTCGAGTGCGTCGGCATCCACGACATCCTCACGAAGTCGCTGGGTTCGACGAACCCGCACAATATGGTGCTCGCCGCGCTGGACGGCCTCACGGCCCTCACGACGGTGGAGCAGATCGCCCGCGAGCGCGGCGTCGACGTCTCGGCGCTGCCGTACAAGTCGCGCGCGAAGTCCAAGGAGGTCGTGTAAATGCCGCGTACGTTTGTTTGGCACCGCACCCGCGGGCCGCAGCACACGGAACCGAATACCCTGACCACCGGCAAGGTCCGCATCACGCAGGTGCGGTCCGGCATTGGTCATAACAAGGTCATGAACGCCACGCTCGAGGCCCTCGGCCTCCGGCACCATCAGGCGTCGGTGGTCCACCAGGACTCGCCGGCACTTCGTGGCATGATCAAGCGCGTGCGTCACTTGGTCGAAGTGACGCCGGTGACGGAGTAACCTATGAGCGACGAGAAGATCACCCTGGGCACCCTGGCGCGCACGCCGGGCTCGCACCGGAACCGCAAGCGCCTCGGGCGCGGCCCGGGCTCCGGCACGGGCAAGACGTCGGGCAAGGGTCACAAGGGCATCAAGGCCCGCGCCGGCCATCACGGCCCGGGCGGCAACAAGCCGCACTTCGAAGGCGGCCAGATGCCGCTCACGCGCCGCGTGCCGAAGCGTGGCTTCACGAATCCGTTCCGCGTCGAGGCGCAGGTCATCGGGCTCGATGACCTCGCCCTGGTGGCGGGCAACGAAGTGACGATGGAGACGCTGGTGGCCGCCGGTCTGGCCAAGGCGTCGAAGGGTCCGGCCAAGCTCCTCGCCAACGGCGAGGTGGGCAAGGCGTACACGGTGAAGGGGCTCAAGGTGAGCGCCGCCGCCCAGGCCAAGATCGTCGCCGCTGGCGGCACGGTCGAGGCGTAAGATGGCCCAGGCGAATCCGCTGGCGGCGGCAGGCAACATCTACCGCACGCCGGAACTCTGGCAGAAGATCACGTTCACGTTCCTCTGCCTGGTGATCTACCGGGTGGGCTCGCACGTCTCCGCCCCCGGCGTGGACGTGACGGCGATGATGGACTTCTTCGCCAGCCAGGGTGGCGGGCTGCTCGGGCTGTACGACCTGTTCGTGGGCGGGAACCTCTCCCGCTCCACGATCTTCGCCCTTGGCATTATGCCGTACATCTCGGCCTCGATCTTTATGCAGATCGCGGCCGCGGTGATCCCGGCGCTCGACAAGATGAACAAGGACGAAGAGGGCCGGAAGCGCATCACGCAGTGGACGCGCTACGGTACCGTCGGCCTGGCCGCCGTGCAGGGCTACGGCTACGCCCTCTTCACGTCGGGCATCACGGGCGCGGTGCTGAACCCGGGCTCGGCCTTCGTGTTCCAGATGGTGCTCTTCCTCACCACGGGCGCGCTGTTCGTGATGTGGCTGGGTGAGCAGATCACGGAGCGCGGACTCGGCAACGGCGCCTCGCTGCTGATCTTCTTCTCGATCGTCGAGCGCTTCATCCCGAGCATCTGGCAGACGATCGGCTTCGTCAGCACGGGCGCGGTCTCGCTGCTCGGCCTGCTGGCGATGACGGCGGTGATGCTGCTGGTCGTGGCCGGCGTCGTCGCGATGACGATGGCCGCGCGCCGCATCGCCATCCAGATCCCGCAGCGCACGATGGCCAAGGGCCGTCAGCGCGAGGCGGCGAAGAACTTCATCCCGCTGCGCATCAACACCGCGGGCGTGATGCCGATCATCTTCGCCCAGTCGATCATCGTGGTGCCGGGCGCGATCGCGCAGTTCTCCGGCAACCAGCGGCTGGCGCAGTTCTCCGAGTACTTCGCCCCCGGGACCTGGGTGTACTTCGCCCTCTCGGCGGTGCTCATTATGTTCTTCACGTACTTCTACACCAGCATCATCTTCAATCCGGTGGAGCTGGCGGAGAACCTGAAGAAGCAGGGCGGCTTCATCCCGGGCATCAAGCCGGGTGCGAAGACGGCCGAGTACATCGACCACGTGGTCACGCGCATCACGCTGCCGGGTGCGGCCTTCCTGACGGCCATCGCCCTGCTCCCGATCTGGCTGGCCGATATGTTCTCGGTGCCGTTCCAGTTCGGCGGCACGTCGCTGCTCATCGTCGTGGGCGTCGCCCTCGACACGATGGCGCAGATGCAGCAGCACCTGCTGCTGCGCAAGTACGACGGGTTTATGAAGAAGGGTGCCCGCATCCGGTTCCGCGGGCGCAACGTCCAGCAGGGCTTCTGAGTTGATTGTCGTCCTGCTGGGCCCGCCGGGCGCCGGTAAGGGGACGCAGGGGGAGCGCATCGCCGCCTCCCTCGGCATCCCCAAGCTGGCGACCGGCGATGTGCTTCGGGCCGCCGTCAAGGAAGGCACGAAGCTCGGGCTCGAGGCGAAGAGCTTTATGGACCGGGGCGACCTGGTCCCCGATGCCGTGATCCTCGGCATCATCAAGGAAGCGCTGCTCTCGCCGACCTACGCCAACGGGGCCATCCTCGACGGCGTGGTGCGCACCGTGCCGCAGGCCGAGGGCCTGCACGCGATGACGGCGGAGATCGGCAAGCGGGTGGATGTCGTGCTCGACTTCCAGATCGCCGACGAGCTGCTGGTCACGCGGCTCTCGGGCCGCACGACCTGCGACAAGACGCAGAAGCCGTTCACGGGCCTCGAGCCCGGCGCGCCGTGCCCGGACGACTGCGGCGGCACGCTGGTGCGTCGCAAGGACGACGAACCGGACGCGATCCGCAACCGCCTCAAGGTGTACCACGCGCAGACCAAGCCCGTACTCGACTGGTACGTGGGCCAGGGCGCGAATGTGCAGCACATCGACGCCGTCGGGTCGTTCGACGACGTGTTCACGCGTGCGCTCGCGGCCGTCCGGGCTTGAGCCCGACGCCCGGCTGGCAGCGCGCGTGAGCGCGCAGGACCTGCGATGATCCAACTCAAGAGTCCCCGCGAGCTCGAGACGATGGCGGCCGGTGGCCGCATCCTCGCCGCGACGCATCGGCACATCGCGCCGGCCCTCGTGCCCGGCGCGTCCACGCTCGACATCGACAAGATGGTCGAGGCGTTCATCCGCTCGCACGCGGGGGCGACGCCCTCGTTCAAGGGGCTGTACGGATTTCCCGGTTCGGCCTGCATCTCGCTGAACGAGGAGATCGTGCACGGCATTCCCAGTGCCAAGCGCATCTTGAAGGCCGGCGACATCATCACGGTGGACATCGGCGTGTACTACGGCGGCTTCCACACGGACAGCGCGTGGACCTACGCCGTGGGCGAGATCACGCCCGAGGCGAAGCGGCTGATGGACGTCACCGAGCAGTCGCTGTACGCCGCGATCGGCCAGTGCGTGATCGGCAACCACATCGGGGACCTCGGCGCCGCCTGTTCGGCGGTGGTCGAGAAGGCCGGCTACAGCGTGGTGAAGGACCTCGTCGGCCACGGCGTGGGCGCGGTGATGCACGAGGAGCCGCAGGTGCCGAACTACGGCAAGCCGAAGCGCGGGCCGCGACTCCAGGTGGGGATGACCCTGGCGATCGAGCCGATGGTGAATGCGGGCGGGCCGGCGACGAAGACGCTGAGCGACAAGTGGACGATCGTCACGCTGGATGGGGCGCTCTCGGCGCACTTCGAGCACACGGTGGCGATTACGGCTGATGGGCCGCGGATCCTGACGACGCTCGGATAACTCCGGGATCGCGTCGGCTGGCGGGTGCTCGGTCCGGCGCCGCTGCGCGCGGGGTCGGTTGCGATCACTGCGGCGCGCGAATCGTGAAGCGGATCGTGTCTGTCAGGTGATTGTTGAACGCGCCAAAGGCGAAGTACGAGCCGGGGCGCGGGAAGGTGCCCGCGGCGCCTCGCACCTTGAAGTCATAGACCGCGCGCTTGCCCTCGCGGGGGAGAAAGTAGCCGGCACTGCGGTCGTAGGGGCGTCCCTCGAAGTACGAGAGCGAACCGCGGGGATACTCGCCGAGCTGGTAGCCGAAGGTCCGCGCGCCACCGAATCGATTGGAGTCCGGGAAGTTCACCATCACCGGCTCGTCGAACGGATTCCACGCGACGACGACGAGGACGAAGTGCCCTTCGAACACGTCGCTGCCCGGGCTCGCGGGCGTGACGTGGATGCTGACCACGATGTCCTCGGGCAGCACGCGGCGTACGCTGTCCGGTATGATCGGTGTCGGGCCTGCCTCGCTGGCGCAGGTCCCCGTGCAGGGCACGACGTCGCCGCATCGGCGGAGGAAGAGATCGCGCGGATGTTGCACGCGCGGATGCAAGGCGTGGAGGATCTCGTGCCGCACGACACGCCCGTCGTCGACGAAGTCGCCGGCGAGGGCGATGCGGTGGCCGGTGGGGTCGTACTGTCCCGCGACGTGGGACGCCCCCTGGAGGTCGACGCCGCGCGGCGTGCGATACCAACGGACGCGGGACGCGTCACCGGCGGTGTGCGAGCAGGTCTCGGCTTCGTTCCACCAGAGGGCGTACTGCGGTGGCGGATCGAAGCGCTCGGCATTCGGGGGGAAATCGTCGTCGTAGCAGGCAACGACCACCACCGCGCCCGCGAGGAGGAGCGCGCCACGCCAAGCCGAAAGCAGGACGCGCAACCTCATCGGCTCAGAGTTGTGCCTCGACAGCCGCCGTCGCGCGCTGAGCGGCCGCTGCGGCGGCGTTCACGAGGCGCTGTGCCTCTTCGGCCAGCGGCGCGCCGGCCGCCTTGTCGGGCATCCCGACGACGTTGATGCGCACGTTGTACGCCGCGCCCTTCGCGGCGGCCTCGGCGAGCAACGCGGCGACGCCGGCATCGGAGGCGGCGTTGGTGTTGCCCTTCGTCGCGCAGATCGCGGCGAGCTCGGCGACCTCGGCGCACCAGCGCGCCGTTTCGAGCGGCACTTCGGCGGCCTTGACGAGCGCGGCCTGGATCGCGGCGGTGCGCGCCGTCTCCTGCTCGGGCGATTCCTTGGGCAGCTTGTACGCGTTGCTCACCAGCGCGTAGGCCGCGGCGTCTTCGTCCTTCAACGCCTGCAGACGACGCACGAGCGCGTTGGCGCGCAAGCCGAGTTCCTTCATCTCGGCTTCGACTTCCGCGTACTTCTTGCGACCGACGGTGAGCCCGGCGACCATCTGCGCGAGCGCGGCAGCGAGCGAACCCACCAGCGCGGACACGGAGCCGCCGCCCGGGACGGGCGCGTTGCTGGCGACATCGCCGATGAAGCCGGCGAGCGACTCACCGCCGGCGAGCGCGGCGCGCACCTTGCGCTCGAGCACGAAGTCCGGCGTGTAGTCGCGCCAGCGCAGATGACGCGCGGCGGCTTCGAACAGCGCACGCTCGGGCACGAGGCCGACGATCTCGCTCCACGTCGGCGTGACGCCCTGCGCCTCGGCTTCCATCTTCACCATCTCATAGGCGCGGTGCAGCGGCGTGGCGTCGAGGTCGACGAGGTTCATCGAGACCTGCGCCTGGCCATCGACTTCCATCCCGAGGCCCTTCACGCCCTTCAATCCGCCGCTGGAGCCGCGCACGGCCTTCGCGACGTTCTTGGCGACCTGGAGGTTCTCGCGGCCGCCGAGGTAGACGTTGTAGGCGACGAGGAAGGGACGCGCGCCGATGACGGTGGCGCCGGCGGTGGGGTGGATCTTGTTGGGGCCGAAGTCCGGCACGCGGTTGGGATTCTTGCCGAGCTCTTCGCGCGCGAGTTCGAACTCACCGCGACGGATGTCGGCGAGGTTCGTGCGGTCGGGCCGCGAGGCGGCGCGTTCGTAGAGGAAGACGGGGATGCCGAGTTCGCTGCCGACGCGCTCGCCGAGCGTGCGGGCGAGGACGATGCAGTCCTCCATCGACGCGCCTTCGAGAGGAATGAAGGGGCAGACGTCGGTGGCGCCGATGCGCGGGTGCTCGCCGCTGTGCTTTGTGAGGTCGATGCGCTCGCTGGCGACCTTGATGCCGCGGAAGGCGGCCTCGGCGGCCTTCTCGACGGGCGCGACGAAGGTGACGACGGTGCGGTGGTGGCTCGGATCCGAGCTGACGTCGAGGACGACGATGCCGTCGACGGACGCGATGGCGTCGCGGATGGCGTCAATGGTGGACTGGTCGCGGCCTTCGGAGAAGTTCGGGACGCACTCGACGAGGGACATTTGCTCGGGCTTTCCGGTTCGAGGGGATGAACCCGAAATCTAGTCTCGGTCCGAACGACTTGAACTGCGTTCACCACGGAGGCACGGAGCCACGGAGACTGCCACCGCAGAACTCTGAATAACCTGACGTTCGTGCCCTGTGTCGATGCGCGGCAAGACTGACGCCGCTCAAGCAGCCTCCGTGTCTCGGTGCCTCTGTGGCAGCCGGACTCAAGACGCCGAGAGCGTCCGGAGCAGCCAGGCGTGCATTGCCGGATTGCCCGCCAACACCGAACTCGGCGCGAAGGCCCGCAGATGAGTACCCTCGCAATCGGTGGCGACGCCACCGGCTTCGCGCACGAGCAGCATTCCCGCGGCGAAGTCCCAGGGGGCGAGCTCGCGCTCCCAGAAGGCCTCGAAGCGCCCGCAGGCCACGCTTGCGAGGTCGAGGCTGGCCGCGCCGGGCCGGCGCAGGCCTGCCGTCTCGGCCATCACGGCCGCCATCTGGCGCTGGTAGGGCGCGATCTCCGCCGCGGACTTGAAGGGGAACCCCGTGCCGACGAGCGCGCGGCGTGGATCGGCGATCTCCGAGACGCGGATCGGCGTGCCGTTCGCGAAGGCCCCCGCGCCGGCGCGCGCCGTGAACACTTCGCCGCGCGGTACATCGTGCACCACGGCGACCACCGGCTCACCCTCGGCGAGGATCGCGATGCTCACCGCGTAGGCGGGGAAGCCGTGGAGGAAGTTCGTCGTGCCATCGAGCGGGTCGACGACCACCGCGACGCCCTCTTCGAGGCGGTCACGGCCTACGCGGGCCGCGCTTTCCTCGGCCAGCACCGTCGCCTGCGGGATGCCTGCGGCCATCACCTGCAGGATGGCCGCCTCGGCCGCCAGATCCACCTCGGAAACGAAGTCCGTGGGGCCTTTGGACTGCCAGTCGAGCGTCCGGACGTCCGGGGCGGCCGCGCGGATGACGTCGGCGCCGGCGGCCGCCGCGCGCACCGCCACTGCCAGCCAGTCCCTGCGCTCCTGTTGAAGCCCCATCTGACTCTCCGTAACTTCGTAGGATGACGCGTGTCTTCAGCGGGATCCAGCCCTCGGGCGAACTGCACATCGGCAATTACCTCGGAGCCGTCAAGAACTGGGTCGCGCTGCAGGGGCAGCACGAGTCGTTCTTCTGCATCGTAAACTACCACGCCATCACCGTGGCGTATCAGCCGGACGACCTGCGCCGCCGCACGCGCGATATGGCCATCTCGCTGCTGGCCTCGGGGCTCGATGAAGCCAAGTGCACGCTGTTCGTGCAGAGCGACGTGCCGGAGCACACCGAGCTGCAGTGGATCTTCAACACCGTCACGCCGCTGGGCGAACTCGAGCGGCAGGTGCAGTTCAAGGACAAGGCCGGCAAGCAGGAGCAGGTGATGGCCGGCCTGCTCAACTATCCCGTGCTGCAGGCGGCGGACATCCTGCTGTATCTCGCCGACACCGTGCCCGTCGGCGAGGACCAGGTGCAGCACCTGGAGCTCTCGCGCGTGGTGGCGCGCAACTGGAACAACCGCTTCTCGCCCGACGCGCCGTACTTCCCCGAGCCGCAGCCCAAGCTGACGCCGACGCGGCGCATCGTCGGGCTCGACGGCCAGGCGAAGATGAGCAAGTCGTTGGGCAACACGATCGGCTTGCTCGATTCGCCGGACGAGATGTGGAACAAGCTGCGGCCGGCCATCACGGATCCGGCGCGGCAGCGCAAGACGGATCCGGGCAACCCGGAGAACTGCAAGACGATCTTCGAGCTGCACAAGGCGTTCTCGCCGGCGGAGACGGTGGCCGAAGTGGACGCCAACTGCCGCGGCGCGAAGTGGGGCTGCATCGACTGCAAGAAGGTGCTGCACGCGAATATGGTCGAGGAGCTGACGCCGATCCGCACGCGGGCCGAGGCGTTGAAGGCAAACCCGGCGAGCGTCGACGCGTTGCTCGCCGAGGGCGGCCGCAAGGCGCGCGCGGTGGCGCAGGAGACGATCCGGACCGTCAAGGACAAGATGGGGCTCGATGCCCGCGGTTGAGCTGCGCGAGTGGGTCGAGGCGTTCCGGCTCGACCTCGGCTTGAAGCTGCTCGTCGCGGTGCTGGCGGGCGGCGCGATCGGCCTTGAGCGCTCGTTGCGCCGCAAGCCCGCGGGATTGCGCACCAACATCCTGATCTGCCTGGGCTCCGCGCTGCTGATGGATCTCTCGATGCGCATTGCGGGGCCGAGTGGCGGCGATCCCGGGCGCATCGCCGCGCAGGTGGTGACGGGCATCGGCTTTCTCGGTGCGGGGACGATCCTGCACACGCGCGGCACGATCACCGGGCTCACGAGCGCGGCGACGATCTGGGTGGTGGCGGCGATCGGACTGACCACCGGTGCGGGGCTGCTGTTCGAGGCGCTGGCCGCGACGATCACCGTGATGATCGTGTTGGAGGGATTGGGCTGGATCGAGCGGCGCTACCTCGACGATCCCGCAGACGACGCCGCAGGCGTGCCGCCGGGCGAGTGGGATCGGCGGAACCCGCGATGAGCGCCGAGCGCCTGATGGTGGTGGACCTGCGCTCTACGGCGCAGGCCTTCAACCTGCCGGACCGCGTGGCGCAGGCCATCACCGATGCGACGCCGAGCGGCTGGCGCGTGCACATCGTCTCGGCGCTCACGGATTCGTTCGGCGACGGCGCGCAGGCACCGAGCGGGGAGTCGCTGGCGGTGATTCCCGAGGCGGAAGTGTATGTGGGATTCGGGATGCCGCGGGCGCTGTTCCTCGCGGGGCCCAAGCTGCGCTGGGTGCAGACGGGCACGGCCGGCGTGGCGACGCTGCTCTTTGACGAGATGCGCAACGGCGACTGCCTGCTGACGAACGCGGCGGGCCTTTACGGCCCGACGATCGCCGAGCACGTGCTGGCGGGCGTGCTGCACTTCTTGCGCGCCTTCGACCTCGCCGAGGAGATGCGTCGCGACAAGGTCTGGGACCAGAGTGCCTTCGCGACGCCGCGGGCCTTGGTGCGCGAGGTCGATGAGTTGCACGTGCTCGTGATCGGCGCTGGTGGACTGGGCAGCGAGATTGCGCAGCGCTTCAAGGCACTCGGCGCGCGCGTGAGCGGCGTGCGGCGGCGTCCCGGGCTCGGCGTGCCACCGGGCTTCGACGAGATCCACGGGCCGAGCGAGGTCGATGGACTGCTGCCGCTGGCCGACGTGGTGGTGCTGGCCACGCCGCTCACCGAGGAGACGCGCTCGGTGCTGGACGCGACGCGGATGAAGGGACTCAAGCCCGGCGTGATCGTCGCGAACGTGGCGCGTGGCGCGCTGCTCGACGAAGCCGCGCTGGTGCAGGGGCTCGAGGCGGGGCGGATTCGCGGAGCGGTCCTGGACGTGTTTGCCAAGGAACCGCTGGCGGCGGAGAGCCCGCTGTGGCACCTTCCACGCGTCGTGTGGACGCCGCACGTGAGCGGTGTTTCGCCGCGGCGGTTCTGGGACCGCCTGCAGGACCTCATCCTCGACAATTGGGCGCGCTACCGGGCGGGGGATCCCCTCCGCAACCGGGTGGACAAGCGCGCCGGCTACTGAGCGCAGCGAGCGGACGCGATGGAGAAGATCATCAAGGCGGCGGTGGAGCGCGGCGCGAGCGACCTGCACATCAAGGCAGGCGACGTGTTCCGCGCGCGCATCGACGGCAAGCTGGTGCCGCTGACGAAGCAGGCGCTGACGCCGGACCAGACGAAGGCGATCGCGCTGCGGTTGATCGCCAACGAGGACGACCGCGCGCGCATCGACAAGATCAACGACTACGACTGCTCCTGGGGTGCGCCGGGCATCGGGCGTTTCCGCGTGAACATCCTGCGGCAGCGGTCGAGCTTTATGATCGTGATGCGCGTGATCCCCTTCGAGGTGCCGAACTTCGAGCGCCTCGCGGTGCCGGGCGTGCTCAAGCAGATCTCCGAGGCCGAGCGCGGGATGATCCTCGTCACCGGCGTCACGGGCTCGGGCAAGAGCACGACGATGGCGGCGATGATCAACCACATCAACCAGCATCACAACAAGCACATCGTGACGCTGGAGAACCCGATCGAGTTCCTGCATCGCGACCTGCAGAGCTCGGTGACGCAGCGCGAGATCGGCGTGGACACGGAGAGCTTCCGGATGGGCCTGCGCGCGGCGCTGCGCCAGGATCCGGACGTCGTGCTGATCGGCGAGATGCGCGACACCGAGACGATCGACACGGCGATGAAGGCGGCGGAGACGGGGCACCTGCTCATCTCCACCGTCCACACGCCCGACGCGCAGAGCACGGTGCTGCGCATCCTCGCGATGTTCCCGCCGGAGGAGCAGGACGTGGTGCGCGTGCGGCTCGCGGAATCGCTGCACGCGGTGATCTCGCAGCGGCTGCTGCCGCGCAAGGACGGCAACGGGCGCGTCGCGGCGCTGGAGATAATGATCGTCACGCCGACGATCCGCGACCTGATGCTCGACCGCGACAAGGTGAACGAGATCCGCGACTACATCGCCGCCGGCCGCGAGCAGTACGGGATGCAGACCTTCGACCAGCACCTGGAGCAGCTGGTGCAGGACGGGACGATCGAACTCAAGGTCGCGCTGGCGGCCTCCACGCGCCCGTCGGACCTGGCGCTCAAGTTCAATATGGGGCACTGAGATGCAACTGCAGGGAATCTTCGCGCCGGTGGTGTCCACGTTCCACGCGGGCTCCGAGGACCTCGACCTCGACGGCTTCGCGGCGAACGTGCGCTCGCACGTCGCCGAGGGCTTGGGCGGCGTGGTGGTCGCGGGCTCGACGGGCGAGGCGGCGCTGCTCGGCGAAGCCGAGCGCGGCGCGCTGCTGGCGACCGCGCGCGAGCACACGCCGGCCGGCAAGCTCGTGATCGCGGGCTGCGGCGGCGAGAGTACGCGGCAGACCGTCGCGCGCACGAAGCAGGCGAAGGAGAACGGTGCCGACGCGGTGCTGGTCGTGGCGCCGCACTACTACGCCAATGCGATGACCGAAGAGGTCCTGCGCGCGCATTACGTGCGCGTTGCGGATGAATCGCCGTTGCCGGTGATCCTCTACAACATTCCCAAGTATATGCACTTCGCGTTGCCGGCCGAGTTGGTGGCTGAGCTGGCGACGCACGAGAACGTCGTGGGCATCAAGGACAGTTCGGGCGTACTGGATATGCTGAAGGGCTTTCTCAAGGCGCAGTCAGCGAGCTTCACGGTGCTCACCGGTAGCGGCAGCGGGCTGCAGGCGGGGCTCGAGGCGGGGGCGCGAGGTGGCATCCTCGCGGTGTCGCTGTTTGCCGGCGGGTTCGCGCTCGAGGTGTTCGAGGGCGTGCGCGCGGGCGATGCGCCGCGCGCCGCTGCGGCACAGGCGCGGCTCAAGCCGATGGCGGACGTGATCGTCGCCAAGCTCGGCGTGCCGGGCGTGAAGTCGGCGATGGATCAGGTGGGGAAGGTCGGCGGCGTGCCGCGGATGCCGTTGTTGCCGCTGGATGCGACGGGGCGTGCCGAGGTGGCGGCGGCGCTGGCGGGGTGAGTTGGAACGGCGGCCACAGAGGCACGGAGCCTCTGTGGCAACAGTTGCCGATTGTCGAACCGCACCCTAG
>DAOMNV010000047.1:0-20026 GCA_035444005.1 Gemmatimonadaceae bacterium | reverse complement strand
GAGGCCCGCCACGGCATAACTCCCCACCTTCGAGACACGGTTGCTCCGTGGTGAATGCCGTTGCCGTTACGCCTGCTTCACCCAGCGCAGCAGTTCCTTGATGCTCGGCCGCTTGCCGTACATCAGCAGGCCCACGCGGTAGATCCGCGCCGAGAGCCAGGTCACGAAGGCACAGGCAAGCGCGAGCGCCACGAGCGAACCCGCGATCTCCCAGGTCGGCACGGGGGCGGCGGTCATCCGCATCGGCATAATGATCGGCGCCGAGAACGGCAGCCAACTCATCGTCAGCGCCAGTTGGCCGTTGGGATTGGTCATCACGGGCTGCACGAAGATGATGCTGAAGACAAGCAGCATCATCACCGGCTGGGCGGCCTGCTGCGCCTCCTCCAGCGAGCCGACCATCGCGCCGACGGCGGCGAAGAGCGTGGCGTAGAACGTGTAGCCCAACACGAAGAACAGCAGCAGCGCGACGAGCACGAACGGAGCGATCTCCGGGAACTCGAGGCTCGGCATCGCCGGCAGGCCCATCGCCTCGAAGATGCGCGCGCGCTGGCCCCAGAAGAGGATGCCGCTGGCCGTCCACACCAGCATCTGCGTGAGCCCCACCGCGCCGACGCCGATCACCTTGCCGGCCAGCAGCGTGTCGGGGCTGACGCTCGACACCACCACCTCGGCCACGCGCGTGGTCTTCTCCTCGAGTACGCCGCGCAGGACGTTGTTGCCGTAGAGCAGGATGCTCATGTACAGCAGGAAGGTCACGCCGAAGCCGAAGATCGTCGCGGCGATGCCGGAGCCTTCGAGGCCCTTGTCGGTGACCTTCTGCGTCGCGATGCTCACCCGCACGCGCGAGAGCGCGCTCGCGGCGTCGGCGTCGAGGCCGGCCGCCTGCAGGCGGGTGGCGAGGATCGCCGTGCGTGCGGCGCCCTCCACCGCGTCCATCTGGCCCACCGAGCCGGCGTCGCGCCCGAAGTAGCGCGCGCGGCCGCTGGCCACGGTGCCCGTGTCGAGCACGAGCACGCCGTTGATCTCCTTCGTGCGCACGGCCTCGAGCAGCGTCGCTTCGATGGCCGCGAGGTCCTCCTGCGCGACGCGGTCGACGCGGGCCATCTGCGCGGCGTCGCCGCCGCTGGTCAACGCCGGGGTCGCCAGCCGCTCGGCGATGCGCTGCCCGAGGCCGACGCCGCTGGCGTCGACGATCGTCAGGCCCGTCACGCGGGCCTCGCGCATCCCCTTCACGGAGAGGTAGGCGGGCAGGATCATGACCGCCGCGAAGAACACCGGGCCGAACAACGTCACGACCAGGAACCACACCGTACGCACGCGCTCGAGGTACTCGCGCTTGATGACCGCCCAAAGCTTAGCCATGACCGCTCATCCCCTCCTCGACGCCCGTGGCGCCGACGCGTTGCAGGAAGATCTGGTGCAGCGAGGGCTGCACCTTCTCGAAGCGCTGGATCGCCGCGCCCGCGGCGACGAGGCGCTGCAGCAGCACCTGCGCATCGGCGCCCTCGCGCAGCTCCACCTCGAAGTAGCGCGAATGGTCGTCCACGCGGTCCACGAGCGTGCGGTCGCCGAGCACCGCCATCACGGCCGTCGAGGCACCACCGTCGATCGCCAGCGCGACCGTGCGGCCGGCGTTCTCCGCCTTCACCGCGGCCAAGCCGCCGTCGAGCACCTTCTCGCCGCGCGCGATGATGCAGACCGCGTCACAGAGGCGTTCGGCGTTGTCCATCAGGTGCGTCGAGAAGATCACCGTCTTGCCGCGGCGGCGCAGCTCGACGACGGTGTCCTTCAAGGCCTGCGCGTTGATCGGGTCGAGGCCCGAGAACGGCTCGTCGAGGATCACCAGCTCGGGGTCGTGCAGCAGCGTGCCGATGAACTGCACCTTCTGCTGCATCCCGCGCGAGAGCTCGTCGACCTTGCTCTTGCCCCAGTCCTTCTCGGCCGTGCGCAGCGTGAGACGGTCGAGCCATTCGTCGATGCGGCGGTCCGCGTCCTTGCGCCCCACGCCCTTCAACTCGGCGAGGAATCGCAGCACGTCGCGCACGTTCATCTTCTTGTACAGGCCGCGTTCCTCGGGGAGGTAGCCGATGCGGTCCTGCGTCGACGGGTCGCGGTTGGAACGGCCGAGCAGCGTAATCGTGCCGGAATCGGGCGCGATCACGTTGAGGATCATCCGGATGGTCGTCGTCTTGCCGGCACCGTTGGGGCCGAGCAGGCCGTAGACGGTGCCGGCGGGCACGGCCAGCGAGAGCTCTCGTACGGCAATGTGCTCGGCATAGCGCTTGTTGGCGCCGCGTATCTCGAGCGCGAGTTGGGACATAAGCTTCCGGGCGGAGGGAAACGGGAACTTACGGGACTGGGGACTTCAGACGGAAGAGACCGGACGGATGACAGAAGACGGTCGCTACGTCACCGTCGGCCCTACGATTTCGTCCGCTCCCGGACTCACACTTCCTTCCGCCTTGCGACTTCGTTCCGGTAGCTTTCACCGATGCCTCTCCTGCTGCTTGTCCTGCTGGCGCTCGGCTGCGGGTCTCCGCGGACGCCGGAGCGCACGCTCACCGTCTTCAACGCCGGTTCGCTGGCGCGGCCGATGCGCGCCGTGCTCGACACTTTCGCGCGGCGCGAGGGCGTGAGGATCGCACAGGAGAATGCCGGCTCGCTCGAGACCGCGCGCAAGCTCACCGAGCTCGGCAAGATTCCCGACATCATCGCGCTGGCCGACGCCGACGTGTTTCCGCAGTACCTCGTGCCGACGCACGTCGCCGGCTACACGCTCTTCGCGCGCAATCGGATGGTCGTCGCCTACACCGACCGCTCGCGGCACGCCGCCGAAATGAGCACCGCGACCTGGGCGGAAAT
Source organism: Gemmatimonadaceae bacterium (assembly GCA_035444005.1). Lineage (GTDB taxonomy): Bacteria > Gemmatimonadota > Gemmatimonadetes > Gemmatimonadales > Gemmatimonadaceae > Pseudogemmatithrix. The sequence goes on along the minus strand of DAOMNV010000047.1, from coordinate 17,161 downwards.
CCTCACGCGTTCCGACGTCGAGGTCGGACGCTCGGATCCCGAGCTCGACCCCAACGGCTACCGCACGCTGATGGTGTGGCAGCTGGCCGAGCGCGTGCGCAACGCGCCGGGGCTCGCGGCACGGCTCGAGGAGCGCTCGGGCGCCCGCAACGTGCGGCCCAAGGAAGCTGACCTCGTGGGGCTGCTCGAAGCCGGCGAGTTCGACTACATCTGGTCGTACGAGTCGATGGCCAAGGCGATTGGCTTTCGCTACGTGCTACTCGGCGATTCCGTCGATCTCTCGCAGCCAGCGCTCGCGCAGTTGTACCGAACGGCCAGCGTGTCCGTACGCGGTGCCCTCGCCGGCAGCCGCGTGACCTTCGTCGGTGCCCCGATCGTGTACGCTTTCGCCGTGCCGCGGGATGCGCCCGAGCCGGCGCTCGCGCAGCGCTTCTCCGACTTCCTCGTGTCCACCGAGGGCAAGGAGATCCTGCGTCGCGAGGGGCTCGATGCGCTCGACTTGCCGGAGGTCGTCACCGGAACGCTCCGCAGCGGGATGCTGGCGACCGCCGCAGCCGGCGCCGCGGTCACCACCCGCGATCGTATGTCTCACGCCAGGCCGTAGCGGTGCGTCATCGCGGCACGCAGGCCCTGCTCAGCATCGCTGCGGCGCTGATGGCGTCGCTGCTGCTCCTGTTCCTCGCCGCGCCGATCCTGCGACTCATCACCGAAGGCGGCGCCGAGGGGCTCACGCGGCTTGCGTCGGATGGCGAGCTGCGGCGCTCGCTGATGCTTACCGCCTTCACCGCCACCGTCGCCACGGCGTTCGGGGTGCTCGGCGGCACGCCGCTGGCCTGGTTGCTCGCGCGCAAGGAGTTTCCCGGGCGCGCCGTGCTCTCCGCGCTGCTCGACCTGCCGTTGCTCATCCCGCATCCCGTCGCCGGAATCGCGCTGCTGCTCCTGCTCGGACGGGAGAGCGCCGTGGGCGGCGCCGCGCTGGAGTTCGGGCTGCGCATCGTCGGCACGCCGTTCGGCATCGTCGCCGCGATGCTCTTCGTGAGCGCGCCGCTCTTCGTAAGCGGTGCGCGCGAGAGCTTCGCCAAGGTCGACGCGCGTTACGAGGGCGTCGCCCGCACCCTCGGCGACTCGCCGTGGCGGGCGTTTCGCCGCGTCACGCTGCCGTTGGCGTCGCGCGGCCTGCTCGCCAGCGCCGTCGTGATGTGGGCGCGCGCGGTGTCGGAGTTCGGCGCCATCGTCATCCTCACGTACAACCCCAAGGTCGTGAGCGTGTTGAGCTACGACCGCTTCACCAGCCACGGCCTGCGCGAGGCGCTGCCGGTGGCCGCGGTGCTCGCGCTGCTCGCGCTCGTGCCATTGACGCTGCTGCGCGCATTGAAGACGGACGACGGCAGGCGGAAGGGGCAGGGATGAGCCGCGTCGCACCGAGAGTCGCACTCGGAGTCGCAGCGTGATCGCGCTGCGTGATGTGGTGGCCCGCAAGGGGCGCTTCGCGCTCGAGGGCGTGAACGTCGCACTCGCCGCGGGTGAGTACGGCGTGGTGATCGGGCCGGCCGGATCCGGCAAGACCACGCTGCTCGAGGTGATCGCCGGGCTGTTGCCGAGCGTTGCCGGCAGCGTGATGATCGGCGGCGCCGACGGGCGTCGCCTCGCGCCCGAGGACCGGCATCTCTCGCTCGTGTACCAGCACGCGTACCTGTTTCCGCACCTTTCCGTGCGCGACAACGTCGCGTACGGCGCGGCCGACGCGCAGACGCTACGCGAGGTCGAGGCACGGTTCGACGTCGGCGCGTACTACTCGCGCGACGTGCTCGGCTTGAGCGGTGGCGAGCGACAGGTCGTCGCGCTCGCGCGCGCGCTCGCCCGGCGTCCGCGATTGCTGCTGCTCGACGAACCCTTCTCCGCGCTCGATCCGCGGCGACGCACGCTCGTGCGTCGCGAGGTGCGGCAGCTGCACCGCGACTGGGGCCTCACCACGCTGCAGGTCACGCACGACTTCGCCGAGGCCGGGATGCTCGGTGACCGCGCGATCCTGTTGGATGCCGGGCGTGTGCTGCAGCAGGGCACGCCGGCGGAGGTGTTCCGGCGTCCGGCCTCGCCTTACGTGGCCGAGTTCCTCGGCGCGGAGAACGTCTTTGCCGGCGTGGCGCGCGAGATCGGCGAGGTGTCACCCGATTGGGTGGAGGGCGACCCTGCGATGTATGCGCGCGGGCATCGCGCGTTTGCGTTTGAGACGGACGGGCTCACGCTCTATGCGGTCGGTGATTTCGCGAGCGGGGCGGGGCACGCGGTGATCCGTGCGGAGGAGATCACGGTGGCGCGGGACCAGATCCACGACTCGGCGCGGAACCGGTTTTCGGGGCGGGTGACGGAGGTGCAGACGCTGGGGGCGCTGACGCGTGTGACGTTGGATGTGCGGGGGGTGCCGTTGGTGGCGGCGTTGACGACGCGGTCGGCGTTGGAGTTGCGGTTGGAGGTGGGGTTGGCGGTGGTGGCGAGTTTTAAGGCTATGGCGGTGCATCTGTGTTGAAGCGCAAGCCGCCGCAGCACGTGCTGATCACGACGTCGACGTTTCCGATGTCGACCGACGACGCCGTGAGTGCGCGGTTCGTGTTGGACCTCGCGCAGCACCTGACCGCGCATTGCCGCGTGACGGTGCTGGCTCCGGCGGGGCCGCGCACGCAGCCTTGGGAGCGTTGGGGCGACGTGCGCGTACGGCGGTTTCCGTACTTCTATCCGGCGCAGGCACAGTCATTGGCGTCGGGTGAAGGGATGGTTGCGACAATGCGCGCCAGCTGGCGGGCGAAGCTGCAGGCGCCGTTCTTCGTTGCGTCGCAGTGGGCGATGCTACCGGACCTGGTTAGGGATGAGGGGATCGATCTCATCAATCCGCACTGGATCGTGCCGCAGGGGTTCACGGCTGCGCTGTGGCGGCGCACGTTGGGGGTGCCGATGGTGGTGACGGCGCACGGGGCGGATGTGGCGTGGCTGGAGCGCTCCGTGTGGGGGCGAGCGGTCGCGCGCCGCGTCTTCAGCGTCGCTGACGGCCTTGCGCCCGTGTCCGTTGATCTTGCGGCACGGATCGCGCAGCGGCTGGGCCGCCAGATCCATACTGCCGTCATTCCGATGGGAGTCACGCTCACGGACCGACCGTCCGTCGATTCCCCATCGGCTGCGCTCGGCCCACGCGGCACGGTGCCAACCATCCTGTTTGTCGGCAAGCTCGTGCCGAAGAAGGGCGTCGACGTGCTGCTCGAAGCTGTAGCGCTCCTGCACCGGCGTGAGCGGCCGGTGCGGCTTGCGATCGTCGGCGGTGGTCCATTGGAATCCGCTTTGCGCGCCCGTGTGCATTCGCTCGGCATCGCCTCGCACACAGAGTTCGTCGGTTGGGTCCACAACGCGCGACTGAGCAGGTACTACGCGGCGGCCGACGCCGTCTGTCTGCCGTCGATACGTGACGCATCGGGGGAAACCGAAGGCACGCCGGTGGTTCTGCTCGAGGCACTCGCAAGCGGCGCAATCATCGTCGCATCGCGTACCGGCGGTATCGCGGACGTAATCCGCGACGGCGAGAACGGCTGGCTCGCGTCGCCCGGAGATGCCTCGGCACTCGTCGACGGCCTTGAGCGCGCGCTTGGCCTGACCGCGTCCGCTCGCGAACGGGTGCGTGCGGCTGCACGGGCCACGGCAAACGACCATCGCTGGGAACGGGTCGCGGAACGCTACTACACCTACTTCATCCGCGCGGTGAACCAGGACCTCCGCGAGCGTCGTTAGGGCGCGGCGGCAGGCCGCAGCCGAAACAACACTTCGCCGCGGAACGCGCCCAGTGGCTCGAGGCAGCGCTGGGCGAATTCCGGGAAGCGATCCCAAGACATCGCTCCGAGGCTCGCGCCTCGCGACGCGTAGTACGACGGCAGCACTTCGTTCAGCAGCACGTGTGTGATTCCTGTTCCCGCGAGGCAGGATTCGGTGGCGCCGACCCGGTGCAGGATGGTCCAGTTCGTGAGCAGGTTGTCTTGGAGCACCGCGCGGTCAAAGTAGAATCCGCGCGCCTCGAACAACATCAAGATCTTGGCATCCTTCGGCGTGACTTCGTCGGCGAAGCGCGCCATTCGATACGGTTCTTCCTGCATCAGCAAGGTCTCCGGTTTCCACAGCCCAAGTGCGACTTGGGCGCGTGGAATGGAGGCGACGTGCACCATTGCGACACGGAGCGCGGGGATTGCGCAGAGCGCCGCGACCAATGGCAGCACTGTCGTGACGAGTCGGGGATTCGGGATCCGTGCGGCCAGTCGCTGAAGCACCTCCGTCGCGCAGAGCGCCAGCATCGGAAGCGCAGGGATGATGTACCGGAGATTGGTGTGCCGGAACGCACCAAGCGTGAACGCTAGGTACGCTAGCCCGGGCAGGGCCAGAGCGACCATCCGTCGGTCGCGGAGAAAGAACAATGCGAACGGCAGCAACGCGAACAGCGGGTTTCGCGTGTAGGAGAGCGCTTCCCATTCGACCGTCAGGGCGCCCGGCCTGAACAGCAGAGCGCTCAACGAGATGGGCTCGCGGGCTCGTCCCACGGCGCCAAGAGCCTCCGCGGGAATGTCTGCGGGAATGGCCCAGCTGCCCGTGATCTCGGCAAGAAACGGCACGAGGCGCGGCTCGGCGCCGAACGGAAAGAGCGGAGCGCCGAAGAAGGCGACGTTCTTCGCGAGCCAGGGTGCAATCGCAGCGACAGCCAGCGCGAGCGCCGTCGTCGCGATCTTCGCGCGCTCCCGGTTGCTGACGCCTGAGCGGCGCCAGAGCGCCCACGCCGCAAAGGGCAGCAGCGCGGCGAGGTAGGGCAGCGCGTGGTACTTCATCGCCGCCGTGATGCCGCCGGCAAACGCGGCCACAGGAAGCGCCCACGCCGCATCGTCATCGAAGGCACGAAGGACGGCCCAGTGGGTCACCGCCAGCGCTGCGGTCACCGCGACATCCACGCGGGGGGTGACGCCGACGATCAACAACGACGAACTACCCCAGATCGCGATACTCGCGAAGATGCCGCTTCCGGTCGAGAACAACCTCCGTCCTGCGACGAAGAGCGTAACCGCGATCGTGGCCGTCATCGCCGCGTTGAGCACGGACGGTCCGCTGGCCGCGTCGATCGCAAGCAGCGGCAGGTAGAGGAACTGGAAGAGCCCGAGGAACGCGAGGTGGCTACCATCTGCCGGGAGGTGGAGTCGGCCTTCCTCGAGCACCAACTTGGGAATCTGCAGGTGGTACATCTGCGAATCCCAGTCCGTCACCGGGGCGAGCGCACCGACGAACAGCACGATTGCGATGGTGACGCCAACGGCCAACAGCGTCATCCGCTCGATGGCCGTGCAGGCCAGGAGGGTGCTGCGGCAATCGTGAAGTGCGTCGCCGATGCGGGCGGCCACGGGCCGTCCTCCCAACGCGGGTAGCGCGACCGCAGTCCAGAGCACGGCGGGATGCACGAGGCCGCTTGCGCTGAGGATGAGCAGAAGTGTCCCGAGGATGCCCAGTCCGATCACCAGCGAGAAGAGCAGACCCTCCGCCGGCCGCGGCGTCGCGCCAAGCGTGCGAATCGTACGATCCCCGAGTGCTGCGGCGGAAAACAGCAGCAAGGCGCTCGCGCCGAGCGAGACCCAGCTCGACGTCATCGGTCCGCCGAGTCGGGCTCGCGGCCCTCGCGGTCACGGAGCAACCGGAGCTGCCAGTCAATGCGCTCGAGGAGCGATCGGTTGACGGCGATGAGGTCGGCGACGAGGCCGACGACCAAGAGGAAGAAGCCCGTGCCGAGGAGGAGCACGCCGAGCAGCAACGACTGCACGTGCCCAGATCCCTCGCCCGCCACGTACAGCGCGACGAAGCGGATGCCGATGCCGAAGCCTACGCTGAACACGAGCGCCCCAGGCACGGCGAAGAACGCGAAGGGGCGGTACGTCATAAAGATGCGAACGATCGTCAGCATCTGACGCGAGACGTAGTGCCAGAGACTCCGGGCGAGACGCGAGGGGCGCACCGCCGGATTCACCTCGATGGGGACCGTCGCGATCGGGATGCCCTTCTGGCCGGCCTGAATGATCGTCTCGACCGTATAGGTGTAGCGGTTGAAGACGTGCAGGCGCATCGCGGCGGAGCGCGACATCGCGCGAAAGCCCGATGGTGCGTCCTCGACGCTGGTGCCGCTGGCCAGTCGCGTGACCCAGCTCCCGAGGCGCTGGAGCAGCTTCTTGATGGGGGAGAACTCGCGTACGTGGGCGATCGGGCGCGTGCCGATCACCAACTCAGCGTCACCAGCGAGGATCGGTGCGACGAGGCGCGCAATATCCGCGCCGCGATACTGCCCGTCGCCGTCGGTGTTCACGACCACATCCGCCCCAAGTGCGATTGCTTGGTCGAGTCCATCGAGGAATGCGCGTGCGAGGCCTCCTTTTCTCGGACGGCGCACGACCTGTGCGCCGAGACCGGCCGCCAACGCTGCGGTGCCGTCCGAACTGCCGTCATCTACGACCAAGGTGATGATTCGGCCGATGCCGGGAAGACTCGTCGGGAGGTCGGCGAGCACCGCTGCGAGCGTCGCCTCCTCATTATGGCAAGGAATCTGGATGACGAGCGTGGGGCCGTGAGCGGCGGACCCGTCCTCGGAGGATGGCGACATTTGGGAAATGTGCATCCGTCCCCGCACTGAAACCACTGATGGGTGATTGCGGCGGGCCCGCGCTCTCCGCGACATTGCAGGGATTCCAATGGCCTCCGTCCTTCACGTCGTCTCCTACTTTCCTCCCGATCGCGTCGGTGGCGTCGGAGAGGTCGTGGCCACGGTTCACCGTGAATTGTTGGAGGCCGGCCACCGCTCTCACGTCGTGACCAGCGGGACCAGCCGAGGTGATCCACGTGTCTCACGCGTCGCGCGCGGCTCGATCGACTTCCCGTTGATGAGCGTTCGCGCATTGGCCCTAGCCCGGGAAGCCGATGTCGTCCACCTGCACCACGGGGAAGGGCTCGGACTGCTCGCGGCAATCCGGTTGGCGCGGGTGGATGTGCCGGTCCTGCTGACCCTGCACGTCGGCGTGGGTGCGATGGCGGCATCGCTCGCACCGTACAGGGTCGCTGGCCACGCGTTTGGTCGTGAGTCAGGCGCCGCGGTGATGCGGCGCCTCTTGGCGATGCCGGTGCGTGCGCTGCTCGATCGCGCAGCGCTCGCGATGGCTGACGATGTGAGTTTCATCGCCGCATCTGCTGCCCGGGACAACCTGGACGACCACGCCGCAGCGCGCGCGCGCATCATCTACAACGGCGTTCATTTGCCGGCCGCCAGTGTTGAGTCTGCGTCGCCAGTGGACTTGCTGTTCGTAGGAGCCGATACACCGCGCAAGCGTGTCGAGTCCCTTCCTTTGCTGCTCTACGCCGTGCGCCGACGCCATCCGACCGCGCGGTTGCGCATCGTCGGACTCTCGCCCGAAAGCAATCCCGAAATTCTCCGGCTCGCGGAACGCCTCAGGGTGTCCGACGGCATCGAGTTCGCCGGCGTGCTGCGCACCGGTGACCTCGGGGCGCAGTACCGCGCGGCCAAGGTCTTGCTCGTGCCGTCCGCGTACGAAGGTCTGCCGATGGTGATTCTCGAGGCCTTCTCCCACGGCCTCACCTGCGTTGCCACGGCGGTGAGCGGCCATCCGGAGGTGGTCGCGGATGGCCGGAACGGCTATCTCGTCCCGCTGGATGACATCGAAGCGATGGCCGAACGTGCCTCCTCGTTGCTCAGTGATTCCGGGCTGCGACAAAGCCTTGGCGCTGCCGCACGCGCAACCGTCGCCGCGCGATTCACGGCGCGGCGTCAAGTGGATGAGTATCTCGACTGGTACGCCGGTCACGTGGAGGCGCGATGCGGTCGATAGCGATCCGCGTGGCGCGCTGGATCGTCGCGCTCAGCGCGTTGGGTCTCCTCATACGCTACGTCGGCGCGTCGGACGTTCTGGTAGCATTGCAGGCCATTCATCCGCTGGCGGTGTTGATCTACACCGTGGCTTTCGCACTCGTTCCGTTCATCTATGCCGTCCAGGTCAGCGGGGCCCTTCGACGGCTGGGCCACCCCGTCAGCAGAGAATTGACGATGCGCGCCACGGTGCATTCGTGGAGCGTCGGCACATTGACACCGGCGCGTGCCGGTGACCTCAGCCTAGCGTTCTTTCTCGGATCCGCAGCCCCGGCGCTCGACGCCACCGCCATCGTGATAGTGGACAAGCTCGTGAGCCTCGTGGTCCTCGCGCTGCTTGCCATCGTCAGCGTCATCGTCGTCCAGGCCCCGTACGCGACGGCATTTGCGATCGGCACGTCCTGGGTGCTCGGCGGGATCTGCGCCGTCCTGGCGCTCGTTGCAGTGCCGGCACGAGGCGCGTCGAGCGGTTCCTTGGCTCGGCGCGTTCTCGGTGTCCCGGGCGCGGAAACCTGGGACCGCATCCGCGAGATCGTCACGAAGCGCGGGTTGCTGCGATGGTCGCTGACGATGGCGCTCGTGCGCTGGGGCTATGTGTGTGCCGCGAACCTGTTGCTGTTCTGGGGAACCGGCGCGCGGCCTGGCTTTGGCACGGTGGTCGCCGCCACCGCCATCGGACGCATCATCTCGCTCATCCCCGTCTCGATTGGTGGACTTGGCGTGAAGGAACCATTGCAGATCGTCCTGTATGCCGGCGCGGGCGTTCCGGCGAAGACCGTCATAGCGGTGAGCGTCATCGGAATGGGTTGCGGGCTGCTCGCCGCCTCGCTCGTCCCGCTCCTCGTCCGCGTGCCCCGTCCGGTAGGGGAGGGACGCTGATGCCCAGTCTCCCGACGGTCGCTTGGCGCTATTGGCGCGCCGGCCAGCGCCTGGGTCCGCCTCTCCAGGTGGGGTTCGCGGTCAACAACACCTGCAACACGTTCTGCGAGATGTGCAACGTGTGGCAATCGAAGCCCAAGGCGCAACTCTCGCTCGATGAGATCCGTCAAGTGTTCGGCAGTCGGTTGTTTCGGCACTGCGCGACAATCAGCCTCACCGGCGGCGAGCCAAGTATGCGCCGTGACTTCGCCGAACTCCCCACCGCACTCGCGACCGCAATGCCGGCCTTGCGTCAGGTGAACCTCACGAGCAACGGCTATGCCACGGAGGCCATCGTCGGTGGCATCGAGCGTTTCGTTCCGGCGCTGCGTGCCCGCGGCATATCGTTCGGCGTCAATCTGTCGATGGATGGCGTAGGCGAGGTTCACAACCGCGTCCGCAACAATCCAAAGGCGTGGGAGCGGCTCGATGCGACGGTGCGGGCATTGGACGCGCTCCGCGGCCGCGTCCCCTTCAACCTCGTGCTCGCCTGCACCTTCACGCACAGCAACGTGCAGGATGCCGAGCGAGTCCTCGAGTATGCCAAGGAACACGGCATCTACGTCATCTTCCGTCGCGCGTTCACGATCAACCGCATCGACAATGCGGACATCTACGCCGGCATCGAGCCCACACCGGCCCAGGACGCTCAGATCAAGGCCTTCCTGCGACGCGTCGCGACGACCTACGATCGCTCGCACGCACGTGGCATCTACTACCGTATGCTGCTGGCAATGCTCGACGGAGCAGAGCGCTCTCAGCCGTGCCTCTACCGAAAGGCCGGATTGTTCGTGGATCACGTCGGCGACGTCTTCGTCTGTACCGTCTTCAGCAAACGACTCGGCAATGCGCTCCGTGAAGATCCCGAAAGCTTGTATTTCGGTTCGCAAGGCCACCGAGAGGAGCTCGCCTGCGGCGCGTGCCGGCGCTGTTCGCACGACGTCTCCCTGTACACGCCGATACTGCATCAGATAGGCGACCGAGTGAAATCCGCGATCACCAAGGTACGACGGTGAAGGCAGTCGCATATGCTGCGGAGTGGTTGCTGGCGCTGCTGCTCGTTCCAGCCCGCCGCACCCTGCGACTGCTCGGATGGCGTCCGTCGGGCATCACCATCATCGGCTGGTGGGGTTCCGAGACCGCTGGCGACATCGCGATCCTCGGACAACTTCTTGCAGAGGTGGATGAGGTCGCGCGGGAGCTGCGGCCGACGATCGTAAGCTTCGACGCGGACCTCACGCGCCGATCGTTGGCCGCGCTCAACCGCTCCACCGTGAGGGTTCTGCCGCTCGGACTCGGCTCGGCGTGGACGCTCGTCAGCGCCAAGGCGGTCATGTTCGGCGGCGGCCCACTGATGGAGAGCCCGACGCTGCCGATTTGGGCAATGCGGGCGGCGGTGGCGCGTCTCGCGGGCGTGCGTGTGATGCTGTATGGAAATGGGATTGGCCCGCTCCGTAGCGCGCGCGCGTCACGCGCGGTCGCTGCGCTGCTGCGCCTGAGCACGCAAGTGGCACTGCGTGACGGCGCCGCTCAGCAGTGGGCTCGCCAGCACGTGCCGGAGGTTCGCACTGCGCGGACCTTCGACCCGGCCTTCGATTTCGTGCGAAGCTCCCTTGTGCCTTCCGTCAGGCGTGAACCGATGCTCGCCCTGGCGCTGCGCGCGCCGCCGGCCGCCTATCTCGGGGTTTCGGATGCATCGGATGCAACTGAGGCGACAGATCGATTCGTGTCCTTGCTCGCCAGCACGCTCGACGGCTTGCTAGATCGCCACGATCTCTCCTTGGAGGGTATCGTGATGCACACGGGTTTCGCCGGTAGCGATGATCACGTGCTGTTTGAGCGCCTGCGTGCCAAGCTACGGCATCCGCATCGCCTATACGTGACGCCAGGCGTGCACAGTCCAACCGATGTCATCGCCACGCTCCAACGTGCGCAGGCGGCACTGACCGTCCGGTTCCACGCGATGATCTTCGCCTTGGCGACGGAGACACCGTTCGTTGCCATCGACTACGCGCGCCCGGCAGGCAAGGTCTCTGCGGCTGCCGACGATATCGGTCGCTCGGCAGAAGTCATCGCCTGGGACGCGCTGGACGTCGAGGTCCTCACAGAGCGTCTCGAGGCCGCACTCGCGTCAGCGCCGGTAACGCCTCCGGATCTCGGCGCCGAACAAGAGACTCGCAGAAGGATGCTCGCAGACGCGGTCGCCTAACGCAACGACTTCCGACCTACCGCAACATACCCCAGCGCAAACGTCCCCCGCCGGTCCATCACGCCGTCCAGCCACAGCACCGGCCAAACGAGCAGCAATCGATTGAGCTGGTACGCCAGCTGTCGCAGGCCAGGCACCGGCCAGGTTACGCCGATCAGCAGCGTAGACAGCTGATGCGCGAGAAAGCTGAACAACCCCGCCGTCGGCGCGACGAACTGCACGTCGAGGCCGGCATCGACACACAGCGTCCGCACCCCGTAGACGGTGTACCGGAAGTAATCGTGTGGCTCCTCGTGCAACCGGCTGAGATGCGGCACGCTCAGCAACAGCACGCCGCCGGGCTTGAGCACACGCGCCATCTCGGCCATCGCACGCTGAGGGTGCGGCAGATGCTCGAGCACCTCGAAGCTGAACACGCAGTCGTACGACGCTGACGGGATCTCGTCCATCGCCTCGGCGTTCCCGACGTGCGTCACGCCTTCAGTGCGACGCTCGACGTCGAAGCCCTCGTACACGTCCGCGACGCGTTCCGCGTCGCCGCGAAACGGCATATGCCCGCATCCGACATCCAGCACGCGTCCGCGCGCGTGCTCCGCAATCAGCGCGCGAGTCGCCCGCATCCGCGCGGCGTTGAGCGCGGAGAAGTCTTCGTAGCGCCCCGCACCGATTGCCGTCGAGAGTTCGGCGCGATTGCGCTTCAGGAAGTCAAGGAAGCCCACGGCTCGCGTCCGCTACCACGCAATCCCGTAATCTTCCCCGAAATTACTCGCCGCACCCCAAAACGTCCGGTTCCGCCGATCCCACATAATCGCCGTGATCGGCCCCGACGTATGCGTCGCGAACTCCAACGAATACCCCTTCGCTCGCAACTCATCCCGCACCCACACCGGAATCCGCTCGTTCAACTGCAGACGCCCCGGCCGCGCCTCGTGATTCCCGAAGCTCGACCGCATCTGGTACGAATGGAACCCCGTGTGCTCCGCCGCCTGCTGCGGCGTCCGCTCGAACTCCACCATCGTCAGGAAGAACTGCAGCAGGTCCTGGTCCTGCGTGTCGCCGCCCTGCACGGAGAACGCCATCCACGGCTCGCCGTCCTTCATCGCGATCGTCGGCGTCAGCGTCACGCGCGGACGCTTGCCGGGCTCGATGACGTTGAACGGGCCGTCCTCGGCGTCCGTCACGAAACTCTGCATCCGCTGCGACAGCCCGATGCCGGTGCGCCCGGCGATCACGGCCGGCACCCAACCACCACTCGGCGTGATGCTCACCATCCAGCCGTTCTTGTCCGCGGCCTGGATGCTCGTCGTACCGCGCGTGAAGGCCTCGTCGAACGTGGCGTCGTCGGAGCGCAGCACATCGCCGGCCTCGCCCGTCGCGCCGCCGGCACGCGCCATCGCCCGCGGCCCTTCCGTGCTCCAACGCTCGAGGAGCGCCGTGAACGGATTCGCGCCGCCCTGAAACGGATACGGATCGCCGGGCTTCACCCGCGCATCGTTGCGCGCGTGGTCCATCTGCGCCCAGCGGCTGCGCGCGTACTCCTTGCTCAGCAAGCCGCGCATCGGCTCCTCGGGCCCGAACGCCGGATCGCCATAGTAGAAATCGCGGTCGGCATAGGCGAGGTTCATCGCCTGATACACGGTGTGGATGTACTGCGCGGAGTTGTAACCCATCGCGCGCAGGTCGGCGTTTTCGAGGATGTTCAGCGCCTGCAACATCACGGGACCCTGCTGCCACTGCTGCAGCTTGAATACCTCCACGCCGCGGTACGTGGTCGAGAAGGGCTCCTCGATCTTCACCTGCCAGTTCGCGAGGTCCTCGCGCGTGAACAGCCCGCCCTCCTCCTGCACCGCACGCACGATCTCCTCGGCGATGTCGCCGCGATAGAACCGCTCGTAAGCGGCCATAATCGCTTCCTTGCGCGGCCGCCGCCGACGCAACGCCTGCGCCTCGGCCTCGATCAGCTTGCGGAACGTCGCGGCGAGATCGGCCTGCCGGAAGATCTGCCCCGCCACCGGCGCCTCGCGCTCCTGACCCGTGTTCGGCAGGAACACCGCCGGCGAATACTTCCACTGCTTGATGCGCTCGCGATTGCCGTGGATCGAGTTCGCGAGCTGTGCTTCGATCGGGAAGCCCTGCTCGGCCATCTGCAGCGCCGGCGCCAACACCTGCGCCAGCGACATCGTCCCGTACTCGGCCAACATCACCATCAGCGCGCCCGGCGTGCCGGGCGTCGTCGCCGCCAGCGGCCCGAACTCGGGCGGAAACTGCATCCCGCGCGAACGATAGTACTCCGCCGTCGCGCCGGTCGGCGCGACGCCGAGCCCGTTGATGCCGATCACCTTCTTGAGGCCGGGATGGTAGATCAGCGCCTGCGTCTCGCCGCCGCAACCGAGCGTGTCCCACATCGTGCAGGTGGCGGCAAGCATCGCTACCGCGGCGTCCACGGCGTTGCCGCCCTGCTGGAAGATCATCGCGCCGGCGGTGGCAGCGAGCGGCTTGCCGGTCACGGCCACCCAATGCTGACCGTGCAGCGGCGGACGTTCGGTGCGCTGGGCAGGGACGCTGGTGAGCGGCGCGAGGAACGCGAGGGCGACAACAAGACGGACGAATCGCATCGGCGGGTCGGGCAAGAGGATGCCTCAAGATGCACCGCCGCCGCGCAGAGTTCCACGACCGGTCCGGTTGAACCCTGACAGCACGTGCGGCAATGGCGGACTGTCGCCTGCCTCGCAGACGTGCGACGTTGCGAGGTTCGCCCCCGATCACTTCCCCCCGGAGCACGGCGTGCAGCACCGCACCATCATCGAACCCTTCCGCATCAAGAGCGTCGAGCCCATCCGGCTCGGCACCGCCGAGGAGCGCAGCGAGCAGTTGCGGCTGGCGCACTACAATCCGTTCCTCCTGCAATCCGACCAGGTCGTCATCGACTTGCTCACCGACAGCGGCACCTCGGCGATGAGCGCCCGCCAATGGGCCGGCGTGATGGACGGCGACGAGGCCTACGCGGGCTCGCGCTCCTGGCAGCGGATGGAACGCGCCGTGCGCGATCTCACGGGATTCCCGCACATCCTGCCGACGCACCAAGGCCGCGCTGCTGAACGCATCATCTACGGCCATCTCGGCGGCCCCGGCAAACTCTTCATCAGCAACACGCACTTCGACACCACCCGCGCCAACATCGAGTCAGGCGGCGCCGAGGCCATCGACATACCCATCGCCGTCGGCCGCGATCCGGAAGCCGAGCATCCGTTCAAGGGGAACCTCGACGTCGAGGCGCTCGAGCGCGTGCTCGCCACCGAGGCGTCGCGTGTCGGCGCCGTGATCCTCACGGTGACGAACAACACCGGCGGCGGCCAGCCGGTGAGTCTCGAGAACGCGACGCAGGTCGCCGAGGCCTGTCGCCGCCACCGCGTGCCCTTCATCCTCGACTGCTGCCGCATCGCCGAGAACAGCTGGTTCGTGCGGCATCGTGAGCCGGGGATGGCCGACGTGCCGTATCGCGAGATCGCGCGGCGGATGTTCGCGCTCGCCGACGGCGCGGTGATGAGCGCGAAGAAGGACGGTCTCGCGAATATGGGCGGCTTCCTCGCACTGCGCGACGGCGCGGTCGCCGACGCCTGCCGCAACCAGCTCATCATCACCGAAGGGTTCACGACCTACGGCGGCCTCTCCGGTCGCGATATGGAAGCGATCGCCACCGGCCTCGAGGAAGTCTTCGACGACCACTACCTCGAGTACCGCATCCGTTCCACCACCTACCTCGGCGATCGCCTGCACGCGCTCGGCGTGCCGCTGATGCGGCCGATCGGCGGGCACGCCGTGTACGTCGATGCCAAGCGGCTGTACCCGCAGATTCCCGTGCGCGAGTATCCGGGGCAGGCGTTGGTCTGCGAGCTGTATCGGCTCGGCGGCATCCGCTGCGTGGAGATCGGCTCGGTGATGTTCGGCACCTACGATGCAGACGGTGCGCTGGTCCCAGCCGCGATGGAGCTGGTGCGTCTCGCGATCCCCCGGCGCGTCTATACGCAGAGCCATATCGAGTACGTGGCCGAGACCTTCGAGGGCGTGATGGCCGGCCGCGCGACGACGCGTGGGCTGCGTATCACGCAGGAGCCACGCTTCCTTCGACACTTCACCGCGCACTTCGAGCCGCTGTGAGGGCGTATATTTGCACACGTGCCCAATGCACCCGCATCCCCTCCGGATGACGGCGAGGTCGTGCGACTGCTCGCCGCGCTCCGTCACGGCGGCCCTGACCGCAACGATGCGCTAGACCGGCTGTTTCCGCTGGTCTACGCGGAGTTGCGCCGCGCCGCCGAGTTCCTGCTCCACCGGGAGCGCGACGGCCACACGCTGCAGGCGACGGCTCTGGTGCACGAGGCCTTCCTCAAGCTGTCCCACGGCAGCGCACCGGATGTGCACGACCGCGCGCACTTCGTCGGCGTCGCCGCGCGCGCGATGCGCCAGATCCTCGTCGATCACGCGCGGCGGCGCCAAGCCGACAAACGCGGCGGCGGGCAGTTCGTCACGCTCGGCGACGACGCGGCCGCGACGCAGGGCACGGACGCCGACACGCTGCTCGCGATCCACGACGCGCTGAGCGAGCTCGCCGCGTTGGATGCACGTCTCGCGCAGGTCGTCGAGATGCGGTTCTTCGGCGGTTTGGGCGAAGCGGAAATCGCCGCCGCGCTCGACGTCACTACGCGTACGGTGCAGCGCGACTGGGCCAAGGCCCGCGCTTGGCTGCACGCGCGGCTCGCGGAGTCGAGGGGATGAGGCCCCGCGGCAGCGGCGCGCAGGAACGGTGGCTGCGGCTCTCGGCGCTGTACGACGAGGCCGCGGCGCTGCCGCGCACGGCGTGGGCGGGATTCCTCGAGACGCGCTGCCCCGACGACGCGGCGATGCGCGAGGAACTCCTGCGGATGCTCGAGGCCGCCGTCACCGGCGGGCCGCTCGACGCACCGCCGCATCCGCTGCCGGCGGCGAGCGCGCCGATCGTCGAGCGGCTCGAGGCGGCGCTCAAGGGCCGCTACCGCCTGATCGCCGAGATCGCCCAAGGCGGGATGGGAGCGGTCTATCGTGCCCACGAGCTCAAGCATCGCCGCGACGTCATTCTCAAGGTGCTGCGCCCCGACGCCGACCTCGGCGCCAGCCGCGCGCGCTTCGAGAGCGAGGTGCAGATCGCCGCCAAGCTCGCGCATCCGCACATCGTGCCGCTGCTCGACTCCGGCGACGCGGGCGGCCTCTTGTACTTCGTGATGCCCAGCTTGCCCGGCGAGACGCTGCGCGCGCGCATCGCACGTCTCGGCGCCATTCCGGTGCCCGATGCGCTCAAGCTGATGCGCGACATCGCCGACGCGCTGTACTACGCGCACGGCGCCGGCGTGGTGCATCGCGACCTCAAGCCCGAGAACATCCTCTGCAGCGGTGAGCACGCCTTCCTCCTCGACTTCGGCATCGCGCAGTACACGCGCGACGACGACGGGGCGCCGCGGCTGACCTACGAGGGCAACGCCGTCGGCACGCCGCGCTATATGGCGCCCGAACAAGCCGCCGGACGACTCGTCGACCATCGCGCCGATCTCTTCGCCTGGGGCATCGTCGCCAACGAGATGCTCTACGGCGATCGGCGCAGCGACCTCGATGCCGCGGGGCTGCGCAGCGACGTACCCGAGGCGCTGACGGCGTTGATCTATCGCTGCCTGAGCCCCGATCCCGCCCGACGGCCGGCGAGCGCAGGCACGCTGGTCGCCGCCCTCGATGCGATTATGAGCGGCGTCGCCCCGCGTGCGTTTCGGCCGTCAGCCGACGGACATCCACCGACACCCCGTTCCGCACGCCGGCAACTCCAACGGCGCGGCATCGGCGTCGGGCTCGGCATCCTCGCCGTCGTCGCCCTGAGTCAACTGCTCAAGACGCCGACGCAGGTCGCCGAGGGCGAGTTGCTGTTGCCGGTGGCCGTCCTGCCCTTCCGCGAAGACGGCATCGCGAGCGCCGACACCGGCGTACGCGGTCGCCTCGCGGCGGCGTGGATCACGCAGGGCCTGCATCAGACCGGCATCGGGCAGGTCGTGCCGTGGACCGATGTGCTGCAGGCC
>DAOMNV010000046.1:0-20138 GCA_035444005.1 Gemmatimonadaceae bacterium | reverse complement strand
CCGCAACGCCGGCCGCACGCGCAGCCGCGGCGCGGAGCTCGGCGTCGGGGCGCGCGTGGCCACGTGGCTCGAGCTGCAGGCGGCGTACACGCTCGCTGACTATCGCTTCGTCGACTACCGGCTCGTGACGCCCGACAGCACCACCGTGCTCGACGGCAATCGCCTCGCCGGCGTACCGGAGCGCGCCCTGCGCCTCGGCGCGCGGGCGCGCTGGGGCGGCACCACGGTGGACGTGGACCACAGCACGCAGGGCGCGCTGTTCGGCGACGACCGCAACGAGTACGCGGTGCGCGGCTGGGGTCGCGGCCAGCTCAACATCCGCCTCGCCCACACGCGGATGTGGAACGGCTGGCGGGCCGAGCCCTTCGTGAGCGTGCAGAACGCGCTCGACCAGCGCTACGTCGCGGCCGTGACGCTCAACGGCTCCGGCGGGCGGGTGCTCGAGAGCGCGCCCGGGCGCAACTGGTACCTGGGGATGGAGCTCGCCGCGCCGCTGCTGCGCTGATGCCGGTTGCCCCACCGATTAGTTTGCGCGGATGCCTCAACAGCCTACACTAGCCTTCGAAGTCCGCGACTCCGGCATCGCCGGCAAGGGCGCGTTCGCCATCCGCCCGATCAAGGCGGGCGAGCAGCTCATCGAATACGTCGGCGAGATCATCACGCATCCCGAAGCCGACGAGCGCTACGACGACGAGTCGATGGACGAGCACCACACGTTCCTCTTCACGATCACGTCGCGCCTGGTGATCGACGCGACGAACAACGGCAACGAGTCGCGGTACATCAACCATTCCTGCGACCCGAACTGCGAGGCCGAGATCTCCAAGGGCCGCGTGTTCATCTCGGCCATCAAGGACATCGCGGTGGGCGAGGAGCTGCACTACGACTACGGCTACGAGCGCAGTGGCGACGAGACGGAAGCGGACGAGAAGCGCTACAAGTGCCTCTGCGGCACGGCGAAGTGCCGCGGCTCGATTATGGAGCCGGTGAGCGTCTTCAAGGCGCGCAAGCGCAAGGAAGCGGCGCAGCGTGCGGCGCGTCGGCGCGCGGCGGAGAAGAAGAAGGCGGCCGCGAAGAAGCCGGCTTCGAAGAAGTCCGCCTCAAGGAAGTCGGCCTCAAAGAAGCCGGCAACGAAGAAGCCGGCGAAGAAGAAGTAACGCGCTGCGGCGGGCGCGGCCTTACCGCTCCGTCGCGCCAGGCCCGCGCCGCGTCCACATCCTCGCGCGTGAGCTGGTGACCCACCGGCGCCCAGCGCAACTCCACCTCGGCGCCTGCCTCCCGCAGCATCGCCGCCAGCCGCTCGCTGTTGCTCGGCGGGATGATCGGGTCGTGCTCGCCCGCGGCGATGAACACGCGCGTGCCGCGCAGGTCGGGCAGCGACTCGGGCTCCAGCGGCACCATCGCGCGGAAGAGGATCGCCTCGCGCACGAGGCCCGGGCGCAGCAGCAGCAAGGCGGCGGCGATGTTCGCGCCGTTGCTGAAACCCACGGCCGTCACGCCATCGCTGGCGAAGCCGTACTGCGCGCTGGCGGCCTCGACGAACTCCCCGAGCTGCTGCGTGCGGGCCTTGAGGTCGGGCAGGTCGAAGACGCCTTCCGCCAGGCGGCGGAAGAAGCGCGGCATCCCGTGCTCGAGCACCTGGCCGCGCGGCGAGAGCAGGTTGGCCTCGCGGTCGATCAGGTCGCCGAGGGGAATCAGGTCGTTTTCGTCACCGCCGGTGCCGTGCAGGAGCAGCAGCGTGCGCGTGCTGCCCTCGCGGGGTTCCCAGCGGTGCGTGAAGGCGAGGTCGGTCATCGGTCATCTCCGGCCCCGACGCCGGAGGGACTCAGCGCGTCGGGGAGGTGGCAGGCGGAGTCGGCGGGAACCAAGCCCGCACGACGCTTGCCTTCTCAATCCGGTCGAGCAGCGGGAAGTTCGCGGCGAGGTAGGCTTCGCCCTCGCGCGTGATGCGTCCCTGGTTGGGCGCGTTGGCGCCGTCACCGTAGCCGGTGTAGAACGCGTCCACCGCGTCGAGGCCGGCGATCACCTCGCCGATCGGCGGGAAGCCGAGTCCGTCGAGCCGCGCGTTGTCGCGCAGGTTGATGAACAGCTGCGTGGTGCGCGTGTTGGGGCCGCCGCTGGCAAAGACCAGCGTGCCGCGGCGGTTGCTCTGCGTCACCGCATCGTCGGGGATGCGCTGGGTGGCCCAGCGCGCGGTCTGCGCGGTGTCGGCGGCGATGCCGAACTGCGTGACGAAGCCGCGGATCGTGCGGAAGAAGCGCGCGCCGTCGAAATAGCCGGTGGCGGCGAGCTCGTAGAAGCGGTCGGATCCCTGCGGCGCCCAGTCGCGGCGGATGATCGCGTCGACCGCACCCTTGCTCGTCGCGAGGCGGACGACGAACGAATCGGGCACGACACCGGGCGTGAACGGCGGCACGGTGGGTTCGGGCGCGAGCTGCGGCGCGCGCGGGCTGCAGGCGCTGCCGAGGAGGAGGGCGGCGAGGAGCGTGAACAGCGGCGTGCGCGTCTGGCGGGTCATCGCGGAAATCAAAGGATGTTGTCGTTGCGGCGCATCACGAGCCTGCGGTCGCGCTCGCGCGTGCCGTTGCGGTACTGGAAGGGCAGGGAGATCTCGCGCGCGTTGACGACGGCCCCGGCAAGCATCCGCAGGCCGCGCGTCTCCTCGCTGGGGTCCGGCGTGAAGCGCACCGAGTCGCCGACGATCTCATAGCGGCCGGTCACGGCCATCGTCTGCAGCGGGATGCGGCGGTCGCGGCCGCGCGGGTCGGCGGCGTAGAGCGTGCGCCGGTAGCGCAGCGACGCGCGGAAGCGCCCGTCGTCGCGCAGCGAGAGCAATAGGCGGTCGAACTCGATCACGTAGGTCGTGCCATCGTCGTCCACCACGCGGTCGGTCTGCGGCAGCGGCTCGCGGTCGATGCGTTCGGCGACGAATGTGCCGGCGGCGAGGCGTGGGGCCTGCGCGCCGAGCGGCAGCGCAGCAACACAGCACACGAGGCAGGCGAGACGCAGTCGCATTCGGGAAAACTACGCCGACATCGGGAATCCGGCGATGGCAACGCGCGGCGGACCCGGGCGCATCGTCGGCTATGCTTGCCGCCATCCAATCCGCCTCCGTCCTCGGCGTCGAGGCCTTTGCCGTCACCGTGGAAGTCGATGCCGCGCCCGGCCTGCCCGGCTGGACGATGGTCGGCCTGCCCAGCGGCAGCGTGAAGGAAGCGCGCGAACGCGTCGGCGCGGCGCTGGCCAACGCCGGCCTGCAACTGCCGCCGCGGCGCTGGACCGTGAACCTCTCGCCCGCCGACGTCCGCAAGGACGGCACGGCCTTCGATCTCCCCGTCGCGCTGGGCGCGCTCGTCGCCAGCGGCCAGCTCCGTGCCGACGCGCTCGACGGCCTGCTCTGCGTCGGCGAACTCGGGCTCGACGGCGCGATCCGTCCGATTCGCGGTGCGCTCCCCCTGGCCCGCGCCGCGCGCGACGGCGGCGCACGCGCCCTCGTGCTGCCCGCCGCGAACGCCGCCGAGGCCGCGTTGCTGCGCGACGTGCGCCTCGCGCCCTGCGCGACGCTGGCCGAGTTGGTGCAGCATCTGCGCAATGGCACGCTGCCGCCGCCGCCCGCGCCGGTGGTCAACGACAATTGCAGCAGCGACGCCTGCTTGAGCGAGGTCGTCGGCCAACCGTTGGCCAAGCGCGCGTTGGAGATTGCTGCCGCCGGCGGGCACAACCTGCTGCTCGTCGGGCCGCCCGGAGCAGGCAAGACGATGCTCGCGCGCCGCCTGCCTGGCATCCTGCCGCCGCTCGACGACGACGCGCTGCTCGAAGTCGTCGCCGTCCACAGCGTGGGCGGCACCCTGCCCACCGACCGCGCGCCCACGCGCACGCCGCCGTTTCGAGCCCCGCACCACACGATCTCGCTGCCCGGTTTGATCGGCGGCGGGCCCGGCCCGCGGCCCGGCGAAGTCTCGCTCGCGCATCGCGGCGTGCTCTTCCTCGACGAACTGCTCGAGCTCCCGCGTTACGTGCTCGACGCGATGCGCCAGCCGCTCGAGGACGCGCGCGTCACCATCGTGCGTGCGGCGCAGTCGGTGGCGTTCCCCGCACGCTTCCTCTTGGTGGGTGCGGCGAATCCCTGCCCCTGCGGGCTCGACGGCGAGCCGGAGTCGCGCTGCCGCTGTTCGGCGGCGGAGATCGCCCGCTACCGCGCGCGCCTTAGCGGCCCGCTGGCCGACCGCATCGACCTGCACCTGCGCATCGGCGCGGTCAAGCTCGCCGCGCTGGGCGAGATGCAGCAGGAAGAACCAAGCGTCGCGGTGCGCGCGCGCGTCGCCGCGGCGCGGGCGCGGCAGGCCGAGCGCTACGCCGTGCTGCCGGGCGTGCGGCTCAACGCCGAGGCACCGGGGCGCTGGCTGCAGCAGCACGGATTGCTCACGTCGCAGGCCAAGTCACTGCTGGCCGAGGCGGCGGATCGGCTGCGGCTCACGGCGCGGGCCTACCACCGCACGTTGCGCGTGGCGCGTACGGTGGCGGACCTGGATGGCGCCGAGCGGATCGATGTCGGTGCGATTGCGGAGGCGATGATGTTCCGGGGAGCTACGCCGGAGGGCCCGAGCGGCGCGTGAATGCGTGCACCACTCCAACCGCGCGGGCAGAGTGGCTACCATTCGGGCTGGCAACGCCGAAACGTCGAGTGCCGCCGTCCAGCCAGCGCCTCCCATCGTCAACTCCATCGGGACTTCGTGACTCCGCCCGCCCAGACCGTTTGGACCCGGTTCGCGTTTCGCACGTGCGTGAGCCGCGCGCTCGCGTTCGTCGCCTTCGCGCTCGCCGCGCCGCTCGCGCGCGCGCAGGACGCCATCCCGCCCTACGACGTCCTCATCCTCAACGGCCGCATCGTCGACGGCAGCGGCGGCCCGTCGTTCTACGGCGACCTCGCCATCCGCGGCGATCGCATCGCGCTCGTCGGTCCCGCGGGTTTCCTCAGTGGCCGCGAAGCGAAGGACACCGTCGACGCCACCGGCCTCGTCGTCTCGCCGGGCTTCATCGACATCCTCGGCCAGAGCGGCTGGTACTTCCTCTACGGCGACACGCGCCTGATCGCCAAGGTCTCGCAGGGCGTCACGACGGAAATCATCGGCGAAGGCACCACCTACGCGCCGCGCAACCGCCGCTTCATCGGCGCCAACCCCGATTCGCTCTCGCGTCGCTTCTCGCAACTTGACGGCTTCGGGCAGTTCCTCGATGCGATGGAGAAGCGCGGCAGCTCGGTGAACGTGGGCGCCTTCGTCGGCGGGCACACGCTGCGGCAGTACGGGATGAACACGCGCACCGGCCCGGCCACGCCCGCGGCCATCGCGGAGATGCAGGGCGCACTCGTGCGCGCGATGCGCGACGGCGCCTTCGGCATCGGCACGGCGTTGATCTATGCGCCGGGCACCTTCGCCGACGCCGACGAACTCATCGAAGTCTCCAAGGCGATGGCCGAGTTGGACGGGATCTACGCCACGCACCTGCGCTCGGAGGGCGATGGCCTGCTCGACGGCCTCGACGAAGCCATCCGCATCGGTCGCGAGGCCGGCGTGCGCGTCGAGATCTGGCACCTGAAGGCCGCCGGCCGCCACAACTGGACCAAGGGCCCCGAATCGCTGGCCCGCATCGAGGACGCGCGGGCCACGGGTCTCGACATCGAGGCCAATATGTATCCCTACGTCGCCGCGGCGACGGGGCTCACCTCCTGCCTGCCGCCGAGCGCGCAGGGCTCGCAGCTCTACACGCGCCTCGCCAACGCCACGCAGCGCGCGGCGATCCGTCGCGAGATCGAGCAGCCCACCTCGCAGTGGGAGAATCTCTGCGCGCTGGCCAGCGCCGAAGGCGTGCTCATCTCGCGGCTCTCGTCGCCGGCGCTGCGCAAGTACTCGGGCCAGCGCCTGAGCCAGATCGCCGCCGATATGGGCGTCGATTGGATCGAGGCCGCGTTCACGCTCATCCGCACCGAGCGCAACCGCGTCGAGACGATCTACTTCCTGATGGGCGAGGAGAACGTCGTCGAGAATATGCGGCGGCCGTGGATGAAGTTCGGCTCCGACGCCGGCGGCCCCAACCCGCGCGCCGCCTCGGGCCTCGTGCACCCGCGCTCCTATGGCACCTTCTCGCGCGTGCTCGGCCCCTACGTGCGCGACCAACAGGTGATCGCCCTCGAAGACGCCATTCGCAAGATGACCTGGGCGACCGCGCGCCGGCTCGGCATCCAGGAGCGCGGACTGCTCGCGCCGGGATTCTTCGCCGACGTCGTGGTCTTCGACCCCAACACGATCGGCGACCGCGCGACCTTCGAACGTCCGCACCAGGTCTCGGTGGGCGTGTTGCGCACCTACGTCAACGGTCGCCTCGTCTGGCGCAACGGACAGCACACGGGCGCGAAGCCCGGGCGCGCGGTGCGCGGGCCGGCGTATCGCCCGGGCGAGTCCACGGCGCTCGGCGCCGAGGCGGGCATCGGCAACACGACGGCGACGGGTGCCAACCGAGACGGCGCGGGGGCATCGTCCGGCGCGGCGCGACCCTGAGCGCAGGGGCGTCTCGCGAGACGCCGCGCCGCTGGCACGGCCCTGACGCGCTTTCACGCGAGGGCTAGTTTTCCTCGCAGATGCCCGCGACCAGCCCAACCGCCCCGGCGCCCCACGCGCCGACCGCCGAGCAACGCGCCAAGGAATCCGCGCTGCTCGCCTGGCTCAGCGCGCAGGGCTCGGCATTGGTCGGCTTCTCGGGCGGCGTGGACTCCGCGTACCTCGCCATCATCGCGCGCGAGGCGCTCGGCGAGCGCGCGCTGGCCGTGATCGGCCGCAGCGCCTCGTATCCGGCGGTGCAGTGGGAGACGGCGCGGCGCGTCGCCGAGCGATTCGGCGTGGCCGTGCTCGAGGTCGACACCGACGAGATGAACGATCCGCGCTACGCGGCGAATCCCGTCAACCGCTGCTACTTCTGCAAGAGCGAGCTCTGGTCGCGCCTGCGGCCGATCGCCGAGTCGCGTGGGCTCGCAGTGGTCGTCGACGGCACCAACGCCGACGACCTCGGCGACCATCGCCCGGGACGACTCGCCGCGCAGGAGCGCGCGGTGCGCTCGCCGTTGGCCGAGCTCGGTTTCACCAAGTCCGATATCCGCGCACTGAGCCGCGCGCGCGACATTCCTACGTGGGCGCAGCCCTCGTCGCCCTGCCTCTCGTCGCGCTTGCCGTACGGCACGGCGGTGACAGCCGAGCGCTTGGCGTTGGTGGAGCGCGCCGAGGCGGCGCTGCGGGCGCTGGGCATCGCCGGTGATTTGCGCGTGCGCCACTTCGGCGAGACGGCGCGCGTGGAGCTCTCGCGCGAGGAGTTGGCCGAGTGGAGCGCAGCGGAGCGCCGCGACGCGATCGAGCGGGCGCTGCGCGCGGCCGGCTACGCGCAGGTGGAGATCGACCCGCGCGGATTCCGCTCGGGAGCCCTCAACGTACTGGCCGGCGTGCCGGGAGTGTCCTGATGCGCTTTGGCGTATCCTGCGTGATGGAGCGTTTCTGATGTTCTTCGGCCTGATCGGGCGCATCGGTTGCGCCATCATCCTGTTGATTGCCGGCGCGGTAGGTTACGCGACCAAGGACCTGTGGATCCCCAAGGTCAAGCCGCACCTGCCGCCGCTCGTGCAGGAGTGGCTGTGAGCCGTCGCGTCCTGATCGTGGACGACGAACCGGGCATCCGCGCCGCGCTGGCGCAGCTGCTCGAGTTCGAGGGCTACGAGGTGAAGTCGGTGGCCAGCGGCCACGAAGGCCTCGCCACCTACGAGCAGTGGCGTCCGCAGCTGACCTTCCTCGACGTGAAGATGGAAGGCATCGACGGGCTCGAGACGCTCAAGCGCCTGCGCACGCTCGATCCCGCCGCGGTGGTCGTGATGATCTCCGGCCACGCGACGATCCAGGACGCCGTGAGCGCCACGCACCTCGGCGCCTACGACATCCTCGAGAAGCCGCTCGACACGGACCGCATCCTCGTCACGCTGCGCAACGCGATCGGTCACCTCGACCTGCGCGAGGAGAACGCGCAGCTGCGCCAGCGCGTCGAGCGGCACGGCGAGATCGTCGGGGCCAGCGGGGGCATCCGCGCGCTGGTGGAGCAGATCGCCCGCGTCGCGCCGACGCCGGCGCGCGTGCTCATCACCGGCGAGAACGGCACCGGCAAGGAGCTCGTCGCGCGGGCGCTGCACCAGCTCTCGCCGCGTGCCAAGCAGCCGTTCATCGAGGTGAACTGCGCGGCGATTCCCTCGGAGCTGATCGAGAGCGAGCTGTTCGGCCATATGAAGGGCTCGTTCACCGGCGCCGTGCAGGACCGCGCCGGCAAGTTCGAGCAGGCCGACGGCGGCACGCTGTTCCTCGACGAGATCGGCGATATGTCGCCGTCCGCGCAGGCGAAGGTGCTGCGCGTGCTGCAGGAAGGCGAAGTCACGCGCATCGGCGGCAGCAAGGTGCGCAAGGTGGACGTGCGCGTGCTCGCCGCCACCAACAAGCGTCTCGACGAGGAGATCGCCGCGGGGCGTTTCCGCGAGGATCTCTATTACCGGCTCAACGTCGTCCCGATGACCGTGCCGCCGCTGCGCGAGCGCCGCGAGGACATCCCGATGCTCGTCGAGCACTTCCTGCAGCGCATCGGGCAGGAGACGGGCCTTCCGCCGCGCCAGGTGGACGACGCGGCGATGGAGCGGCTCGCCGCGCTGGACTGGCCGGGCAACGTGCGCGAGCTGCGCAACACCGTCGAGCGGCTGCTCATCCTCTCGGCCGGCCCGCGCATCCAGCGCAGCGACGTCGACCGTCTCGTCGGTGGCCGCAGCGGCGACGCGGCCAGCGAGCTCGCGCCTGGCACCTTCGAGCAGTTCGCCACGTACGAGGAGTTCAAGCTCGCGGCGGAACGCGCGTTCCTCGAGGCCAAGCTCAAGGCCCACGACTGGAACGTGGCCGAGACGGCGCGGGCGATCGATATGCCACGCAGCAACCTCTACAAGAAGCTGGAGCGCCACGGGCTGGCGCGGGAGCAGGGATGAGCGATCGCGATTGGGACGCCGAACTGCGCAAGATCGACGCCGAGATGGCCAAGCAGGCCAAGAATCCCGCGCCGGCCCCGACGCCCTCGCGCGGCGCGGGCGCAGCGGCAGGCGCAACCGCCGGCGGATCCGCGATGGGTGGCCTGCCGCAGGGCTCGGCGGCGGGCGGCCTCGCGGGCTTCGGCGCCCCCGCGGCGAAGCCGACCTCGGGCTTCGGCGTCTATGCGCGCCTCACGCTGGCCGTCGCGATCGGCGTGGGCATCATCTTCTGGCCCTACGCCAACCGCTGCGGCTGGGGCCTCGCCGGCTACCTCGGCGCCGTCGGCGCGGTGGTCGTCAGCGGCGCGTGGAGCGCAGTGTGGACCTTCCGCCACCGCGCCGGCCGCGCGCACGTGCTCGCGCTGCTGCTCGTGCTCTGGGGGCTCGTGCTGGCGGCGCTCGATGTGTTGCCGCGCATCGGCTATGCGAAGCCGACGCTTGAGCATCCGGCGGCTTGGGCTTGCGAGTAGGGTCAACGGCAACGGCGGTCACCACGGAGGCACGGAGGCACGGAGACTGCGCCTGCAAGAACCGCAACTGCTCGGGGGCTCGCACCGACATCTCGGTTCGAGCCCCCAAAGGTTCCCTCGTGTAGCCTCCGTGCCTCCGTGTCTCCGTGGTGAAAGCAGTTTGGCCCATCACGCCAACCAAGCGGAACGTTCGAGCCGCATCACGTGACAGTCGTCCGCGCCGAACATCCGGCGCTCGACGAAGCGGAACCCCAGCCGCTCGTAGAAGCGGATCGCGTCGGTGTTCGACGCCAGCGGATCGATGATGATCGCCGTCACCTCCGGCGCCGCGAAGCAGCGGCGGATCGCCTCGCGCATCGCCGCGCCGCCGACGCCGCGGTTGCGATGCGCGGCCTCGCCGATCCAGATGTCGATCGCTCGCAAGCCCGGCCCGCAGTCGCCCCAGTAGTGCGAGTCCTCGCACGCGGGGTCGATGATCTGCACGAAGCCCACCGGCTCGCCGTCGGCCTCGATGATCAGCTGCTCGCGCCACTCGTGCACCTTCGCGAGCTCCTCGGCCCAGTGCCAATCGTCGTTCGGGTCCGACTCGAGGACGGCGGGATCTTCGTCCCAGCGCTCGAGCAGCGGGAGGTCGGCGGGCGTCGCGTCGCGGAGGATGACCATTCGAGAGGCTAGATTACGGGGATGCGTACCTTCCAGAACTTCATCGCCGGGGCGTGGGTCGATCCGTCCACGGGCAAGCACCAGGACAACACCAATCCTGCCGATACCACCGACCACATCGGCAAGTTCCCGCTCTCCGGCGCCGCCGACGTGCAGCGCGCGGTCGAATCGGCCGCCCGCGGCTTCGCGCAGTGGAAGCGCACGCCGGCCCCGGCGCGCGGCGACATCCTCCGCCGCGTCGGCGAGATTATGATCGCCCGCAAGGAAGAACTCGCCGACCTGATGACCCGCGAGATGGGCAAGCCGCTCGCCGAGACCCGCGGCGACGTGCAGGAAGGCATCGACACCGCCTTCTACGCCGCCACCGAGGGCCGTCGCCTCTTCGGCCACACCGTCCCCAGCGAGTTGCACAACAAGTGGGCGATGTCGATGCGCCGCCCGATCGGCGTCGCCGGCATCATCACGCCGTTCAACTTCCCGCTGGCGATCCCGACCTGGAAGATCTTCCCCGCGCTGGTCTGCGGCAATGCGGTGGTATTCAAGCCCGCCGAGGACGTGCCGCACACGGGCCACGTGTTCGTCGAGATCCTCCTCGAGGCCGGCCTGCCGCCCGAGGTCATCCAGCTCGTGCACGGCGACGGCGAGGTGGGGAAGGCCATCGTCGAGCACCCGGGCGTCGCGCTGGTCTCGTTCACGGGCAGCACCGAGACGGGCAGCAAGGTCGGCGAGACCTGCGGCCGCCTGCACAAGCGGCTCTCGCTCGAAATGGGCGGCAAGAACGCGCAGATCGTCCTCGACGACGCGAAGCTCGATCTCGCGCTCGACGGCGTGCTCTGGGGCGCCTTCGGCACCACGGGGCAGCGCTGCACGGCCACCAGCCGCCTCATCCTGCAGGACGGCATCCACGACACGTTCCTCAAGATGCTCGTCGACCGCGCCAAGACGCTCAAGCTCGGCGACGGCCGCAAGGCCGGCACCGACGTGGGTCCGGTGATCCACGCCGAGTCCATCAGCAAGATCGAGCGCTACGTCGAGATCGGCCTCGAGGAGAAGTCGGAACTCGTGCTCGGTGGCCGCCGCGCCACGGGTGCGGGGCTCGGCAACGGCTTCTTCTTCGAGCCCACCATCTTCGCTGGCGTGAAGGCGGGCTCGCGTCTCGAGCAGGAAGAGATCTTCGGCCCCGTGCTCAGCGTGATCCGCGTGAAGGACGCCGACGAAGCCTTCCGCATCAACAACGGCGTGAAGTACGGCCTCTCGAGCTCGCTCTACACGCAGGACGTGAACCTCGCGTTCCGCGCGATCAACGAACTCGACAACGGCATCACCTACATCAACGCGCCGACCATCGGCGCCGAGGCGCACCTGCCCTTCGGCGGCGTGAAGGCCACCGGCAACGGCCACCGCGAGGGCGGTTGGGAAGTCTACGAGTTCTACTCGGAGACGAAGGTTGGGTATGTGGACTACAGCGGGACCTTGCAGCGGGCGCAGATAGACAACTACTGATGAGATGGACGTGAGACGGGAGACGGGAGACTTGAGGCGCGCGCATCCCAAGTCCCACGTCTCCCGTCCCACGTCTCCCGCCGTCTTGCCCAACCCTCCGCTCCGGTGTATCTCCCAAGTATGAGCGAGCAGGACCTCCCGCAGTCGGGCCCGGGACCGGATGCCAGCGTGAGCGCGGCATCCGAGGCGGCGTCGCCCGCCGTCGCGGATCCCGCCGCGGCCGTGCCGCCGCGCCGTCGCCGCTTCCGGCCGCTGCGCGCGCTCTGGGAGTGGGCCAAGTCGCTGCAGGTCGCGATCATCCTGTTCCTCGTCGTGCGCGCACTGCTCGTCGAGGCGTTCAAGATCCCCAGCGGCTCGATGGAAGGCACGCTGCTCGTCGGCGACTTCCTCCTCGTCAACAAGCTCGTGTACGGCGCCGAGGTGCCGCTGCTCGACAAGCGGCTGCCCGCCGTGCGCCAGCCGGGCCTGGGCGACGTCGTCGTCTTCCAGTGGCCCGAGGACACCCAGAAGCACTTCGTGAAGCGCCTCGTCGGCCTGCCCGGTGACACGCTGGAGATGCGCGCGGGTACACTGCTGCGCAATGGCGTCCCCCAGGAAGAACCCTATGCGCAGCGCAGCGTCGCGCAGCGCGAGCCCGGCAGCGACGAGTTCCGCTGGCAGCGGGATTATCTCGTCGGCGCGCCCGGCGGGCGTGGTTTCCATCCCACCCGCAACGATTGGGGACCGCTGCTCGTCCCCGCCGACCACTACTTCGTGCTCGGCGACAATCGCGACAACTCCCTCGACAGCCGCTATTGGGGCTTCGTCCCCGATTCCCTGATGCGCGGCTCGCCGATGTTCGTCTATTACAGCTACGCCCCAGACAGCGGCAAGGCCTTCGATTGGCTCACCCGCGTGCGCTGGAAGCGGCTCGGCGACCTGATTCACTGATTCGCGCAGCAGCGACGGAACCCAGCAGGAGAGACGGATGGCCGGTGGGACGCCACGCAAGCATCGCTTCGACGAAGGCTCGCTCGACCAATACCTCCGCGACATCAGCATCTATCCGCTGATCACGCGCGAGGAGGAAGTGCGCCTCGCGCAGCGCATCCGCCAGAACGACCAGGAGGCGCTCGACACCCTCGTGCGCGCCAACCTGCGCTTCGTCGTCTCCGTCGCCAAGAAGTACCAGAACCAGGGCGTGAACCTCTCCGACCTGATCAACGAGGGCAACCTCGGCCTCATCCGCGCCGCCCACAAGTTCGACGAGACCAAGGGCATCAAGTTCATCTCGTACGCCGTGTGGTGGATCCGGCAGGCCATCCTGCAGGCACTCGCCGAGCAGAGCCGCATCGTGCGCGTGCCGCTCAACCGCGCCGGCACGCTGCACAAGATCGGCAAGCGCGCCACCGCGCTGCTCCAGGAACTCGGCCGCGAGGCCACGCACGCCGAGATCGCCGAGGGGATGGAGATCACGGAGGAAGAGGTCGCCAAGACGATGGCCATCTCGCAGACGCACATCTCGCTCGACGCCCCGATGGCGCCCGGCGAGGACAACCGTCTGATGGATTACATCCCCGACAGCGAAGGCGCCGCGCCCGACGCCGAGACCTTCGACAAGGCCCTCACCGACTCCGTGCACGAG
The DNA here is from genome assembly GCA_035444005.1 of Gemmatimonadaceae bacterium. GTDB lineage: Bacteria > Gemmatimonadota > Gemmatimonadetes > Gemmatimonadales > Gemmatimonadaceae > Pseudogemmatithrix. The sequence continues at coordinate 6,784 of DAOMNV010000046.1, read as the reverse complement.
GCCCTCGCCGGCCTCAAGGAGCGCGAGTCGAAGATCCTCCGCCTCTACTTCGGCCTCGACGGGCACGAGCCGATGACGCTGGAGCAGATCGGCGCGGTGCTGAACATCACGCGGGAGCGGGTGAGGCAGATCAAGGAGAAGGCGCTTTCACGGCTGCGTCACGTGTCGCGGGCGCGGGCGCTGGAGTCGTATCTCGGTGAATAGACGGGAGATTTGAGACGTGAGACTTGGGAGGGCGCGGCGGGCTTTGGTTCCGCTGCGCCCTTTTCGCTGGTGACGAGGTGGCCCCAGCCAGCCAGACAGGCGAGATTACGGGGGCGACAGGCGCACTCACGTCTCACGTCTCAAGTCTCACGTCTCAAGTCCATGGCCAAAGACTCCAGCTTCGACATCACCACCAGCGTCGACCTCCAAGAAGTCGACAACGCCGTCAACCAGGCGTCCAAGGAGATCGCGCAGCGCTACGACTTCAAGGACGCACGGCTCGCGACCGTGGAGTTCAAGCGCGCCGACGGGCTCGTGAAGATCTCGAGCGACACCGATATGCGCCTGCGCGCGATGTGGGACATCCTGCAGTCGAAGCTCATCAAGCGCGGCGTGCCGGTGCAGAACCTCGACGCCGGCGAGCCCACGCCCGGCGGCGGCGACACCTGGCATCGCGACATCAAGCTCAAGCAGGCCCTCGACGGCGAGACCTGCAAGAAGGTCGTCGCGGCCATCAAGGCGCAGAAGTTCAAGAAGGTGCAGGCCTCCATCCAGGGCGACACCGTGCGCGTCTCCGCGCCAGACCGCGACGAGCTGCAGGCCGTCATCGGCTTCCTGCGCGGCGAGGACTTCGGCGTGGCCCTCTCGTTCGGCAACTACCGGTGAGAGTCAAGCTCGTCACCCTCGGCTGCGACAAGAACACCGTCGACTCCGAACGCTACCTCGCGCAGCTGCTCGACCACGGCGCCGAGCAGGTGGACGACGCCGAGCGCGCGGAGTTGATCATCGTCAACACCTGCGGCTTCATCGACGCCGCCAAGGCCGAGAGCATCGACGCGATCGTCGCGGCCGGCCGCCTGAAGGGCAGCGGCGCGGCGCAGGCCGTCGTCGCCGTGGGCTGTATGGTGGAGCGCCACAAGGACGAACTCGTCGACGCGCTGCCCGAAGTCGACTTCTTCCTCGGCGCTTCCGAGACCGAGCAGCTCGTGCCCAAGCTGCGCGAGCGCGGCTTGATCGGCGATTCGGTCGTCCAGCACCCGGGCCTGCGCGTGCACGCCGGCGGCACGCCCTTCGTGCGCTACCTCAAGGTCAGCGAAGGCTGCGACCACGGCTGCGCCTTCTGCGCGATCCCGCTGATGCGCGGCAAACACCGCAGCTTCCTGCCCGACGACGTCGTGAAGGAAGCGCAGCTGCTCGAGCTGCAGGGCGCCCGCGAGGTGAACCTCGTCGCGCAGGACCTCGCCCACTACGGCCGCGATATGCGTGAGCAGTCCGTGCGCCTGCCCGAGCTGCTCGAAGCCCTGCTGCGCGAGACGTCGATCCCCTGGATCCGCAATATGTACCTCTACTCGGCCGGCATCACGCCGCGCCTGCTCGAGGTCATCGCGAACAACCCGCGCATCGTGCCGTACCTCGATATGCCGATCCAGCACGCCTCCGATGCGGTGCTCGAGCGGATGCGCCGTCCCGAACGGCAGAAGACCATCGGCGAGAAGGTCGCGCGCTTCCGCGAGGCCGTGCCCGGCGTCGCCATCCGCACGACCTGCATCGTCGGGTTCCCCGGCGAGACCGAAGACGACTTCCAGCAGCTCGTCGACTTCCTGCAGGAGATCCAGTTCGAGCGCGTCGGCGTGTTCACGTACTCGCCGCAGGAAGGCACGCGCGGCGCCGCGATGGTCGACGACGTGTCCGAAGGCGAGAAGCTGCGGCGCTTGGAGATCGTCCAGGAAACGCAGCGGCACATCACGGCCGAGCGGTATGAGTCGCGCATCGGCAGCATCGCGCCGGCGTTGATCGAGGCGGCGGCCACCGCCGACGAGCCCGCGCGCGCCCGCTTGCCCTGGCAGGCCGACGACATCGACGGCGTGACGTGGATCGAGACCGACGCCGCGGCCGGCAGCATCGTCGAGGTCGAAGTCACCGAGGTCGTCGACGACTACGACTTCACGGCGACGTATCGCCGCACGCTGGTCGCCGCGCCGGCGGCGGATGCGGCCCGCGCCACGCGCGGCCGCGCGCTGCCGATGCTCGCATCGATCGGGAGCTTCGGGCGTTGAGGGCCGCCGCGCGTCGCAACGAGACGCGCGTGCGTGCAAGCGGCTGGCGCGCGACGCTCGCGCTGGCCCTCGTCGCGATCGTCTCCTGCCTGCCCGGCGGACCGCGCGGCGGCGGGTCCACGCGCAATCCCGCCGTGCGCGTCGCGCTCGGCATCGCCAGCGCCGCGGAACTGCCGCGCCAGCTCACGCCCCGCGGCGGCGATCTCGTGCAGTTCAAGGGCAAGCGCTACCGCGGCATCCTCCGCAGCGTCAGCACCGACAGCGGCACGTTGATCGTGAACGTGCTGCCGCTCGAGGACTATCTCAAGGGCGTCGTGCCGCTCGAACTCGGCGAGCGCCCCGCTGCCGAACGCGCCGCGCTCGAGGCGCAGGCCATCGCCGCGCGTTCGTACACCGCCTCGCGGCTCTCCGCCGCCCGCGCGGGGCGGGGACGCAGCGAGCACTTCGACCTCGTGCCGTCGACCTCCGACCAAGTCTACGGCGGCGCCGACGCCGAGCGGCCCAACGCCAGTGCCGCCGTCGACGCCACCCGCGGCCAGGTGCTGCTCTATGGCGGCCGCGTGATCACCGCGCCCTATTCCTCCGCCTGCGGCGGCGAGACGGCGGCCGCCGAGGAAGCCTGGAGCGGCCAGCCCGTCGCCTACCTGCGCCGCGTCAGCGATCGCATCGGCCGCAGCCAGCGCTACTACTGCGACATCGCGCCGCGCTTCTATTGGGAGCGCACGATCGCGGGTACCGACCTCAATCTCGCCGTGCAGCGCTACCTGCGGACCATCGCGCAGGTGCCGCCGCAGGGCCCCGGCGAGCTGCGCGGACTGCGCGTCGCCGAACGCTTCGCCAGCGGCCGCGTGCGCGTGCTCGAGGTGCGCACCGCCCGCGGCAGCTTCGACGTCGGCGGCAACGACGCCCGGGCCATCCTGCGCACACCCAGTGGCGAGCCGTTGCCCAGCTCCTATTTTTCCATCACGACCGAAGGCACCGACGCCAGCGTCTCGCGCGCCGTCCTGCGCGGGAACGGCTACGGACACGGCGTCGGGATGTGCCAGTGGGGCGCCATCGGTCGGGCCCGGGCAGGGCAGAGCGCCCGGACGATTCTCCGCACGTACTTTCCCGGCACGACCGTCGGTCCGTTGCCGTCATCGTAGTCCGGTCCGTCGATCCCATCGCCCTCGCGCCGTCCGTCGGTCCGCAGCCTTCCCCGTCGCCCACCCCACCGTGCCTACGCTCGCCAGCTCGAAGTCCGGCCCCGTGCGCTTCGGCGTCCTCGGCCTCGGCGCCATCGCCCAGACGGCCCACCTGCCGGTGCTCGCCAAGATGCGCGGCGCCGAGATCGTCGCCCTCTGCGACAACGACGCCGCCAAGGCCCGCGGAATCGCCCAGCGCTTTGGCGTCAAGAACTGGTCGACCGACATCGAGGACCTGCTCGAGACGCCGGATCTCGATGCCGTCATCATCTGCTCGCCCAACCACCTGCACGAGGTGCACGCGCTCAGTGCGATCAAGGCCGGCAAGCACGTGTTGGTCGAGCGCCCCGTCGCGCTGAGCTCGCGCGGCGTCGAGCGGCTCATCGCCGCCGCCGACAAGGCCGACCGCCTGCTGATGGTCGCCAACAACCATCGATTCCGTCTCGACACGCAGACGCTCGACAGCTTCCTGCGCGGCGGCGAACTCGGCAAGCTCGTCGCCGTGCGCGCCGGCGCCTACCGCCGCGTCGGCCCCACCGCCACGTGGCGGCAGCGCCGCGCGGAAGCCGGCGGCGGTGCCTTCCTCGAGCTCGGCCTCCCGCTGCTCGACCTCGCCGGCTGGCTCACCGATTTTCCCCGCGTCACGCGCGTCAGCGCCGCGATGGAACGCGCCCGCGGCGCCAACGCCGTCGAAGACGCGATGTTCGTGATGATCGAATGCCAGGGCGGATTCTCCGTCACCATCGACACGCGCTGGAACTACGTCGGCGACGAGGATCGCTGGTGGTTCGAGGTCATCGGCACGCAGGGTTCCGCCCGCCTCTCGCCGCTGCGCATCACCAAGGAGATCAACGGCCACGCCGTCGACGTCTCCCCCAGCGGCGCCGCGCAGCGCGACAGCGCCACGACCCAGAGCTACCGCAGCGAACTCGCGCACTTCCTCGCCGTGCTCCGCGGCGAGACCAGCTACGATGCCCACAAGGACCAGGTGCGCGTGTATAAGCTGCTCGATGTGATCTATAAGGCGGCGGATGAGGCCAAAGAGATCCGGCTCTAGACGTGAGACTTGAGACGTGAGACTTGAGACGTGAGACTTGTGAGCGGGCGGGCCGATCTCCGGCGCGCGACTGTCTGGGCGCGTAGGTGGACGGCGATGCTCGCCTTCGCCAGCGTCGCCGCGGCCACGCCTCTCACGTCTCAAGTCTCACCTCCCACGTCTTCGCTCCGAGTGAGCATCCTCACCTTCGGCCCCGGCGACCTCGTCTTCGAACGCTTCGGCCACAACGCCCTGCGCATCACCGACCTCGCCACCGGCAGCGACCTCGCCTACAACTGGGGGATGTTCAGCTTCGCCGAGCCCAACTTCCTCGGGCGCTTCCTCTCCGGCGACACGCGCTATTGGGTCGAGGCGTTTCCCAGCCAGCCGCTGATCGACTTCTACGTCAGCCACGACCGCGAGGCCGTCGAGCAGGTGCTCGAGCTCAGCGAGGCCGAGAAAGCCGAGCTCAAGGCCTTCGTCGAGGCCAACGTGCAGGGCGAGGCCAAGTACTATCGCTACCAGTACTTCCTCGACAACTGCTCCACGCGCATCCGCGATGCGCTCGACCGCGTGATGGGTGGCGCGCTGCAGCGGCGCTTCGCGCCGATCACCACCACGTGGAGCTATCGCGACGAGTCCATTCGCCTCACCGCGCCCACGTACTACTCGCAGGTCGGCATCGAACTCGCCCTGGGGCCCTCGGCCGATCGCCCGCTCAGCGCCTGGGAGTCGATGTTCGTGCCGATGCGCCTGCGCGATTTCCTGCGCGACGTCACCGTGCCCTCGCCCAGCGGCGGCACGCGCCCGCTCGTCGCCGAGGAGATCGTGCTGCACACGCCCGTCGCGCGAACGCCCGAGCCGCCCCAGCGCCGAGGCCTCACCCTCGGCGCCCTCGGCCCCGTGCTCGGCGCCTGGATGCTGATGCTCGTGCCACCCTCCGCCGAGTCGCGCCGCAAGCGCCGCATCCCCGCCGCCGTGATGGCTGCCGTGTTCTACGGACTCACCGGACTCATCGGCTGCGTGCTGCTCGGAATGTGGCTCTTCTCCGCGCACACGTTCTGGTACTGGAACCTCACGCTGCTCCTCTGCTCGCCCGTCGCCCTCGCCGCCGCCGTGCTCGGCGCGCGCGCGATCCTCCGCGGCGACCGCGACGTGCTCGAGACGATGGTCCTCGCCGCCGTCATCGTGCCCGCCGCCGCCGCCCTGCTGCTCGCGCCCTTCGTCGCGCAGCGGATGGCCGGCCCGTTGATGCTCCTGCTGCCCGCGCATCTCGGCCTCGCCCTCGTCATCTGGCGCCACACGCAGGCGCCGCCGGCCAGCGCCAGCTGAGCACGCACTGGCGCGTCGGCGTCGACGTCGGCGGCACCTTCACCGACCGCGCCGCCATCGGCAACGACGGCCGCGTCGTCGCGCACAAGGTCCTCTCCACGCCCGGTGACCAAGGCGAAGGCGTCGTCCGCTCGCTCGACGGACTCGCCACGCGCGCCGACGCCATCGTGCACGGCACCACGGTCGTCACCAATCTCCTGCTGGAGCGCCGCGGCGCGCGCGTGCTGCTCGTGACCACGGCGGGTGCCGAAGACTTGCTCGAGTTGCGGCGGCAGGATCGTGCCGCGCTGTATGACTTGAGCAAGCATCATCCGGCGCCGCTCGTGAAGCGCGAGGATGTGATTGGCGTGCGCGAGCGGCTTGTGGTGCGCGTGGCGAGCGGGGGTGCGGCAACGGAACCCGCGGTGCACGACGCAACTGGCGTCGGTGTCTCCACGCGCGACGTGCCATCCCCCGCGACGCACACTCGCGCTGCGCCTTCCGCGGCGACGCCATCTCGCGCTGCGCCTTCCGCCGCGACGCCCCTCCGCGAACTCGCGCTCGACCCCGCCGAACTCGATCGCGTCACGCACGCCGCGCTCGCGCGCGATCCCGAGATCGTCCTCGTCGCGCTGCTGCACAGCTACGCCGATGCCTCGCACGAACGCGCCATCGCGGACGCGCTGCGCGCCGCGCGACCCGGGCTCGAGGTTGTCACCAGCGCCGAGGTGCTGCCCGAGATCCGCGAGTACGAACGCTTCGCGACCGCCAGCGCCGAGGCCTACGTGCGTCCGGCCGTGATCCGCTACCTCGATGGCCTCGCCGCGCGGCTCGCCGCTGCCGATCAACCCGCGCCGAGCGTGATGACCAGCGGCGGCGGGATGCAGCCGGCCAGCGCCGCCGCACGGCACGCGGCCGCACTCGCGCTGTCTGGGCCAGCGGGCGGCATCGTCGGCGCGGCGGCCGTGCTCGCGGCGCTGCGAGACGCGACC
>DAOMNV010000045.1:17529-20437 GCA_035444005.1 Gemmatimonadaceae bacterium | reverse complement strand
ACCGAGGTCGGCGGCATCCAGCTCTTCCTGATGCGGTTCGGCGACCACGACGTGGCGATCGACCCGCACGCGCTGCTCGACGTCGGGCCGCTCGAGGGGCGCGAGGCCGGACTCTGGGTGGAGGGCCTGCGGCTGACGGCGCGCCCCGCCGGCGCGGTGCTTCCCGAGCCGGCGGCACTCCCCGTGGGCCTGACGATGGACCAGGACGCCGAGCGTGCGATCTCGCGCTTCTCGCGCGGCGGCGAGATGCCGATCGACATCGTCGCCGTGGAGCCGCTCGATCGCTTCTGGAGCCGATACCGCGGCGTGCTGCTTGCCGGTGCGGCGGGTGGGCTGGCGTTGCTCGTGATCTGGCTCTACGTCGTGCTGCGCTATCTGCGGCACCGGCTCAGCCGCGCCACGCAGCTGCGCGAAGCGATCGCCCGTGGCCGCATCGAGGTGCGCTACCAGCCGATCGTCGACCTCGGCACGGGGCGCTGTGACGGCGCGGAGATCCTCGCGCGCTGGACCACCGACCGTGGCGAGCAGGTGCCGCCCGATAGCTTCGTCGCGCTCGCCGAGCGCGAGGGAATGGGGACGGACCTCACGCTTGCCGTACTCCGGCGCGCGCTGCGCGAGATGGGAAGCTGGCTCGGTGAACGTCCGCAGCTGACGCTCGCGCTGAACCTCGGCGCACAGGACCTGCACGAGCAGCGCTTCGCGACGTCACTGTCCGCACTGCTCGCCGCCGAGGGACTGCCGTCGTCGGCGATCAAGCTCGAGATCACGGAACGCGCGCTCGTCGACGCCGACTTGGCGCGCCAGCGCATCGCCGACTTCCGCGCGCGCGGCCACCGCGTGGCGGTCGATGACTTCGGCACGGGCTACTCGAGTCTCGCGTATCTCTCGAGCTTCTCGCTCGACCTGCTGAAGATCGACAAGGCCTTCGTCGAGGCCATCGGGACGGGTGCCGCGACGAGCCACGTCGTCGTGCACGTCATCGAGATGGCGCGGTCGCTCAAGCTGCAGATGGTGGCCGAAGGCGTGGAGCAGGCGACGCAGGCGACGTGGTTGCGCTCGCAGGGCGTGGAGTTCGTCCAGGGCTATCATTACAGCAGGCCCGTGCCGGCAGAGGAGTTCCGGGCCTTCGTCGAACGGATGGAGCGTCCCTGATGCGGGTTCACCGCGTGCTGCTGGAATCGACTGCGCTGCTGCTGCCGTTGCTGCTCGGTGCCTGTGCCCAGCGTGCCGCCGGGTCGGCGGATGCGGCTGCCGCGGCGGCGTCCGCGCGGGCGGCGGTCGCGTCGCGTCCAGCCGGGCTCGTCGACGCGGCGGAACTCGACTCGGCTGTCGCGGCGCGACGGCTCGGGCTCGTCGTCGCTGGCGATCGCGTGGCGCGCGCGGAGGTCGGCTACTACGTCGACATCCAGGAGGCGCGCTTCCGGCAGCTCGGGATTCCCGGCCTGGCCATCGAGCGTCGCGGCGAGACATTGACCCTCCGGATGGCGGCGACGGCCGCCTTCGCCGTGGGCAGCGCCCGCCTCGACGATTCCTCGCGCGTACACCTCGTGGCGATCGCGCGGGTACTGCGCGACTACGACGCCAGCGTCGTTACCGTCTACGGGCACACCGACGATTCGGGCAACGCCGCCGGGAACCAGCGCCTCTCCGAGCAGCGTGCCCTGGCGGTGCTGCAACTGCTCGGCAGCGAGGGTGTCAGGGCACGCCGCCTGCTTGCCGTCGGGATGGGATCGCGGGAGCCGATCGCCAGCAACGCGACGCCCGAAGGCCGCGACGCCAACCGCCGCGTGGAATTGCGGATCGACGTCGTGCAGTGAGCCGCTGCGCCACGCGCGACAGGTCGTCGCCGCGGCCTTCTCAGTAGGATTGCGCTGCGGCGATGGCGTCCGTGCAGGCGCGGAAGCGCGGGTTGCCCGTTACCGTGCTGAGCGCGCCGCCGGTGCCGCGGACGATGCGGTCGAACCAGGTGCCGCCGTAGACGCCGATCTGCGCCTCGGTGGTCTGCGCCTCGAGATAGCGGAAGTACGCGCTGTCTGCCGCGGAGTACGCCAGGGTGGCCATCGCATCGTCACGAATCGACTGGATGCGCGCTCCGTGCCCGAAGAGGAGTTCTCGGAGCGACGCGCAGCTGGTGAAGCCGACGGAACCCAGCAACTCGACGCGCATCGCCCGGCTCTGGGACGGACTGCCGGCGAGGTCGAGGATGCTCGCGCGGGCGTCGCGGGGCGTGCCGCTGCTGTCGCGGGCGGCACGCCCCGCGCTGCGAAGCTGCCGAATCGAGTCTCCGGCCTGGCGAACCGCCGCGACGGCGGCGACGATGGCATCGCTGCCGCGCTGCGGGACGCTGGCGTGCAACGCGCTGCGCAACTCCAGTGCTTCCGTCGCGAGCCGTTGGCCGAGCAGGGCCTCGATGAGCGAGAGCGCGCCTTGGTCGCTGCGCAGGCCGATGGCGTAGAGCGCACCCATCGTCGCCTCGCTGCTGTCTCGCCGTCCGGTGGTGGCGAAGTGCAGCGCGCGCAACGCGGCGCCGTCAGCGAGCTCGTGGATTCGGTTCACGCGCGGGATGGGGAGGTCGAACGCCGTCCGAGACGGATCCAGCGGATGGATGAACGACGCCGCGGCGACGTCGAAGCGAGCGGCGCGTGCGAGACGGTCGAAGTGCCGCCAAGCGCTGTCCTCGGCGACATTGGCAAGCGTCGCGCGTTCCTCGGGCGTGAGGCGGCGATTGAGCGTGACGGAGAAGAGCTTGCGACGATCGATGCTGTTGGCCGTGCGGGCGTCGCGGAAGATGCTGCTGTCTTCCGAGAGCTGGACCCACGCGAAGGGCAGGATGGGAATCTGCCGCACGCCGGGATGCGGCGCGTTGCGGCTCTCGGGGTTCCAGATGGGCAGGAAGGCCCGGTACGTG
>DAOMNV010000045.1:7746-17519 GCA_035444005.1 Gemmatimonadaceae bacterium | reverse complement strand
GATGTTCAGGAACTGGTCCCGGTCCGACACGCCGACGGCGGCGTCCGCCGCGTCGTAGGTGGGGTCGACCGCGGGCATCACCGGCTGCATCAGCGCCTGCACGGTGTCGGTCGTGGCGACTTGTAGCGGCGGTGTGGCGTACATCAGGTTCTCGAGTAGACCACGCGAGAAGACGATGGAGATCGCGATGACGCTGATGCTGGCGCTCAGCGCGACGGCGACGACAATCTGGAGGGCAAGCTTGAGCTGGCGGGGCATTGGGAGGCGGTGTGGGGGATGTGTGGCGGGTCAGTCGTCGCTGCTCGGTGCGCCGCCACTGCGCGCCACCTGGTCGGCCTTCACGTTGGCGGCGTTGAAGCGCCGCGCGGCACCGAGGATCTTGTCGATCGTGCCGTCGAAGTCCGGATGCTTGTCCTTCACGAAGCGCAGGTGGTTGATGCGCGCCACCACGAAGGCCTTGAGGTAGGGACTCTCCAGCCCGCGGGCCTTGAGGGCGGCGACGGCCTCGTTCACATAGCCGTTGAGCTCGAGCAGCTTCGCGGCGCGACGGCGGCGCTCCCCGAGCGCGACCGGGAGCTTGTTGCCGAGGAACTGGTCGCAGCGCTTGAGGATCGGATGGTAGGCGCCGCCGGAGAAGCGACCGTTCTCCATATAGCAGAGCCCGAGCGTGATGAGCGGCGCCTCTTCGAAGACCTCGGCGAAGGACTTCTCCGGCGCATCATCGACCGCGGCCAGCGCCTCGGCGAGGCGCGCCACCTCCAGCGCGCGCTCACGCAGGTTGTGCGCCTTTTCGGTGTTCAGCGCGAGGATGCGGTGCGCGACCTCGGGCTCGGGTACGACCAGCGCCGTGATCGCCTTCGCGCCGAGCTGGCGCATCGCGCCCAGCCGGTGATTGCCGTTTGGCGTCCAGTAGCCGCCACTTGGTGCCGCTACGGCGACGATCGGGTCGAGGAAGCGGTCGAGCTTGTCGATCGCGTCAGCGAGCTTGGCGACGTGCGTGTCGGAGAGATCCCGCTGGTACGGAGTCGGCTCGACGGCGTCGATCGGTAGCGCCGCCAGCAGTTGCCAGCGGCCGCCGAGCGGGTCGCGGTAGCTGGCGAGGACGCTGCCGCCGTCGGATTCGACGCGCTCCGCGAGGGACGTGAGGGCCGCCGGCGCCGCGGCGGACGAGAGGCGGCGGGCGTCGAGTCCGCGCGTCTTCGCGGCGGCGGCCTTCTTGGATTTCTTGGGGGCGCGCTTCTTCTTGGCGGTGGCCATCGCAAGAGATTGGCACGCCGTATGTGACTTCGCCAGCGCGGAGGATCGGTGGGCGTCCGGCGGGGCCGCCGCTCAGGCCGCGGGACGTCGCTCGAGCGCGGCGGCCACGCGGCTGGTCAGCTCGGCGAGCGTGAACGGCTTGCTGAGCAGCGCCGTCTCGTCCTCGAGGCGATTGTGCCGTGCGATCAGGTCGGCACTGTAGCCCGACATAAAGAGCACGCGGATGTCGCGGTGGCGCTCGGTCACGCGGCGCGCGAGATCGGGACCGCTCATCACCGGCATCATCACGTCGGTGAGCAGCAGGTCCACCGACGCGGCGTGCGTCTCGAGCAGCGTGAGCGCCGCCTCGGGGCCGTCGGCGGCGAGCACGCGATATCCCTGGGCCTTGAGCGCGCGGCAGGTCAACTGCAGGACGGCGCTCTCATCCTCCACGACGAGCACGGTCGCCCGTGCCGAATCTGGAGCGGGAGGCAACGGGAGCACGCCGTCGGGCGGCGTCGCGGCACGCGCCTCCTCGTGATGACGCGGGAAGTAGAGGTCGAACTGCGTGCCGGCGTCCGGCGCGCTCTGCACGGTGATCGCGCCGTGGTGCTGGCGGACGATGCCGTAGACCGTCGAGAGGCCGAGGCCCGTGCCGCGACCCTGTGGCTTGGTCGTGAAGAAAGGCTCGAAGATGCGGCCGAGCACGTCGGGTGGGATGCCTCGTCCGGAGTCGCGGCAGCTCAGGCGGACGTACTCGCCGGCGCTGGCCCCTGGAATGGCGGCTGCGGCTCGGTCCTCCAGCGTGACGCGCTGCGTGGAGATGTGCAGGCTGCCGATGCCGTCGATGGCATCGCGGGCATTCGCGCAGAGGTTCGTGAGGATCTGGTCGAGCTGCGAGGGATCGAGGACGACCGGGCAGCTCTCGTCCGAGGGCGTCCACTGCAGCGTGACATTCTCGCCGAGCAGCGGGCGGAGCATCCGCAGCGTGTCCTCGACGGCACGGTTCAGGTCGACGGTGCGCGGGGCGAGCGGCTGGCGGCGTGCGTAGGCGAGGAGCTGGCGCGTCAGCGTCGCCGAGTGTTGGGCCGCGCGATGGATCGCCTGGACTTCCTCGCGACGTGGATCGTCGGCGTCGAGGTCGGCGAGCAACATCTCGCTGTGGCCGAGGATCACGGCCAGCGTGTTGTTGAAGTCGTGCGCGATGCCGCCGGCGAGGCGTCCGACGGCCTCGAGCTTCTGCGCGTCACGCACCTGCTCCTCGAGGCGCTTGCGGGCCGTGATGTCTCGCGCTGCGGCATAGGTGGCGGGGCGTCCGCCGTAGAGCACGCGGGTGGCCTGGACCTCGACCTCGAAAATGCGACCATCGAGCGCGACGAAGCGCATCTCCACCAGCGGGGCCGGCGAGCCTTGCTCGAGCACCAGCTTGCGCCGCGAGAGCGCGAGGGCGTGGTCATCCGGATGGATGCGGTCGAGCACGTTCATCCCGATGACGTCGTCGAGGGTGTCGGCCCCGAAGAAGCGGAGCGCCGCGGGATTGGCGTACACGATATGGCCGTCGACGACGACGTACGCGGCCTCCGGCGAGTACTCGACCAACGCGCGGTGGAGTTCGGCGTCGTCGGCTGGGCCGGCCGGCAGCGTCGGAGACGTCGCGGAATCGCGTGGTGAGGGATGCACCGCCGGAAGTTACCGACAAACGCGTCCGGATGCTTGCGGGGAGCGGCGGTAAACATTCCGGACCGGTGGCACGTATGGGCGTGGAATGCGGATTCTCCACGACCCTCGCACTGCTTCGATGCGTTTCCTGATCCTCTGTGCCATCCTCGTCGCACCGGTCGCCGTGGCCGCCCAGCCCACCGACCCCAATGCGGCACAGGCCCGCGCCATCCGCACCGACGGGCCGATCACGCTTGACGGCCGCGACACCGAGCGCGTGTGGGGCGAGGCGCCGGTCACCGACGACTTCTACCAGTTCACGCCGGCCGAGGCGGGGCCGGCGCGTTTCCGCACGACGATCCGCGTCGCCTATGACGACCGCGTGCTCTACGTCTTCGTCAAGGCGTATGACCCGCAGCCCGATTCGCTGGTCGCGCTGCTGAGCCGCCGCGACATCCGCACGCCCTCGGAATGGATCAAGGTGGTCATCGATGGCTTCCGCGACCGACGCAGCGCCCTGCAGTTTATGGTGAACCCGGCGGGCGTGAAGCGCGATGCCACCGTGTATGGCGACGTGCAGGAGGACATCGCCTGGGACGGCGTGTGGGACGCCGCGGCCAGCATCGACGCCGATGGATGGAGCGCCGAATTCGCGATTCCCTTCAGTCAGCTGCGCTTCACGCCCAAGGACGAACACGTCTTTGGCTTCGGCGTGTGGCGCGACATCGCGCGGTACGGCGAGCGTGACGCTTGGCCGGCATACCGCCCCTCGCGCCAGACCTTCGCCTCGCAGCTCGGCGACCTCGTCGGCATCCGCGACATCGGGCGCAACCGGCGCCTCGAGGTGATGCCGTACGCGGTGAGCAAGAACGTCACGGAGCCGACGGCCAGCGGTTGGAAGCATCCGCAGGAGCAGGCCTTCGGCCTCGACCTCAAGGCCGGCCTCACGAACAACATCACGGTCGACGCGACGATCAATCCCGACTTCGGGCAGGTCGAGATGGACCCGGCGGTGCTCAACCTGAGCGCCTTCGAGATCCGCTTCGACGAGCGTCGGCCGTTCTTCCAGGAGGGCGTGAACCTCTTCCGCTGCGCCGGGCCCTGCGAGGGCATCTTCTACACGCGGCGCGTGGGACGCACGCCGCAGTTGCGCGCCGCGGCGTCGGATCCGCGGTTCAGCAGCATCCAGGCGGCCGCCAAGGTCACCGGCCGGCTCGAGGGTGGGGCGCAGTTCGGCGTGGTCGCGGTGTCGTCGGCGCGCGAGGTCGGCAGTGCGGGGCAGACCATCGAGCCGCAGACGACGACGCTGGTCGGACGGCTCGTGCAGGACTTCCGCGGCGGCCGCTCGCAGTTCGGCACGATGGTCACCGGGCTGGTGCGGGACCTCGATGCGACCACGGCGCCGCTGTTGCGCCGCGAGGCCTACACGCTGCTGCTGCAGGGCTATCACCGCTTCGCCGATCGCTGGGAGGTGAGCGGCTACACCGGCCGTTCGACGGCCCGCGGCAGCGCCGAGGCGATCGCCCGCACGCAGCTGACGAGCGTGCACTACTTCCAACGCCCTGACCACGAGGTGGCCTACGATCCCACGCGGCGCGCGATGGATGGCGGCGTGAGCTCGCTGACCCTGCGACGCTATGCGGGTCGCGTGCGTTGGGAGACGACGACGCGCTACGCCGAACCGGGTACGGAGCTCAACGACCTGGGCTTCGTGACGCTGGTCAACGACGTGATGCTGCGCAACCAGCTCGTTCTCGCGGCGCTGCGTCCGGGGCTGTGGCACCGCCGGGTGAACGCGTCCGTGTCCGCCGAGCAGCATTGGACCACGGGCGGGTTGCCGACCGGCTCGCAGGTGCAGTTCAACGGATTCGCCGAGTTCACGAACTTCTGGACCAGCAACTTCACCTACACGGCCTCGAACCTCGGCGCCACGCACTGCGTGTCCTGCGCGCGCGGCGGGCCGGCGCTGCGGCAGTCGGCGCAGCATCGGGTGGCACTTTTCTTCGGTGGGGACGCCCGGCGCGCCCTGCAGCCGAGCTTCGGTGTGTCATACAGCCAAGCGGACGAGGGGCGGAGTTGGGCGAAAGCCGCCGAGCTGGGCCTTGTCGCCCGTGCCGGTGCGCGCACCTCGTTCGAGATCGGCGCCGGCTACGAAGGACGCGTGCTCGATGCGCAGTGGGTCCAGAACTTCGGTAGCGCGTTCAGCGATACCACGCACTACACGTTCGCCCGCCTCGACCAGGATCTCGTGTCGTTGACCGCGCGCGCGAACGTGACGTTGAGCCCGACGCTTTCGCTGCAGCTATACGCGCAGCCGTTCATCGCTGTCGGTGACTTCACTGACTGGCGGGAGATTGCCGATCCCTACGCGCGCGACTACGCCGCGCGGTACACGCCCTACGGCGGCGGCGCTGACCCAGGCGGATTCAACAACAAGCAGTTCAATTCGAATCTCGTGTTCCGTTGGGAGTACCGGCCGGGCTCGGTGCTCTTCGTGGTCTGGCAGCAGGGCCGCGCGGACGGGCGGAACCCAGGGGACTTCGATATGGGTCGCGACGTGCGCTCGCTCTTCGCGACGCATCCGGACAACACGGTGCTGGTGAAGCTGAGCTACTGGTTCAATCCGTAGGCCTCTGGCGCCGCGTGCGGCCGTGCACGATACTGGGGCATCGCGTCGTCACGAGGAGGAGCGATGGACCCGCTGTCTGTGATCTTCATTCCCGGCGGCACGATCTTCGGGACGCTGATGTTCGCGCTGCCGATGGCGGCGCTCGGCCTGCGCTGGTGGCGTCGGCGCGGGCTCGCGCACGTGGCGCGCTCCTGCTGCGGCAACTGCGGCAGTCCTTTCGACTGGTCGCGGCCGCAGTACCTCGTCGCGGGTGTCGAGGTCTGCGATGCCTGCGGCGGCACGATGCGCCGCGTCGCGCGCGTGGTCCTGCCGGCGATCGCCGTGGTGGCCTGCACCTTCGGCATCAGCTCGGCGACGGCGTGGACCATCTCGCGACTCACCGGCGGTCCGGAGCTCGCGTGGTGGCTCGACGGACGCTGGATCCCGCTGCTCACGCCGTCGGTCGGGCTCGCGGGGCTCACCTGGGCCATCATCCGGTTGGGTCGGCGTGTGAACCGCGAGGCCGCCGAGCGCAGCGTCTCGGCGGGCGGGAGCCCGGAGCTCTTCCCGTTTCCGTCCGCCGTCGTCGGCGCGGCGCGTCGTCAGCAGCGCGTGGGGCTGGACGACGCGCGTTGAATCCCCTCGGGACGGCGGGTAGCTTTCCCGTATGTCCCGTCCAATCCGCGTTCTCGTCGCCAAGCCCGGTCTCGATGGTCACGACCGGGGCGCCAAGGTCGTCGCCGCTGCCCTGCGCGACGCCGGTATGGAAGTCATCTACACGGGCCTGCACCAGACGCCCGAAATGATCGCCTCGGCCGCCATCCAGGAGGACGTCGACGTCGTCGGCCTCTCCATCCTCTCCGGCGCGCATATGACGCTGTTCCCGCGCGTGCTGCAGTTGCTGCGCGAGCAGGGCCGCGATGACGTGCTCATCACGGGCGGCGGCATCATCCCCAAGGAGGATATGGCCGCGCTCGAATCGCAGGGCATCGGCAAGCTCTTCGGGCCGGGGACGTCCACGGCGGAACTCGTGGACTTCATCAAGGAATGGTTCGCCGCGCGGCAGTCGCAGGAAGCGTGACGCCCGCCCGTCCGGCCGCGCGCGCCGCGGCCTCGTCTACGAGTCGCCTGCGTGAGCTGGCGGACGCCTGCCGCGAGCTCGAGGCGACGCTGCGGCTCGGTGGCGGGCCCGAGCGGATCGCCAAGCAGCACGCGCAGGGCAAGCTGACGGCCCGTGAGCGCGTCGCCGCGCTCAAGGATCCAGACAGCGCCTTCCTCGAGTTCGGCCTCCTCGTGGCGCACGACCGCTATGACGGCGAGGCGCCTGGGGCGGGCGTGATCACCGGCATCGTCCAGGTGCACGGCCGCGAGTGCGTGGTCGTCGCCAACGACGCCACGGTGAAGGCGGGCTCGTGGTGGCCCGAGACCATCCCCAAGATCCTGCGCGCGCAGGAATGCGCGATGCGCTGCCGCATCCCGATCATCTACCTCGTCGACTCGGCGGGCGTGAACCTGCCGTACCAAGGTGGCGTGTTCCCGGGGCAGTACGGCGCAGCGCGCATCTTCTACTACAACTCGCTGATGCGGCGCTACCTGCGCATCCCGCAGATTGCCGCGGTGATGGGGCAGTGCGTCGCCGGCGGCGCCTACCTGCCTGCGCTCAGCGACGTGATCCTGATGGTGAAGGGCAGCTCGTTTATGGGACTCGGCGGCCCGAATCTCGTGAAGGGTGCCACGGGCCAGAGCGTGGATGGCGAGACGCTCGGCGGCGCGACGATGCACACCACGGTGAGCGGTGTCGCCCATTACGCGGCAGACGACGACGCGCAGTGCCTGGCGATGGTGCGTGAGCAGGTGGCGCGGCTGGCCCCGCCGCCGCGCGTGGCGCCGCACGAACCGTCGGCCAAGCCCGCGGTCGATCCTGCGGCGCTCTACGACATCCTGCCCAGCGACCATCGGATGTCGTACGACGTGCGCGAGATGCTCAAGGCGCTGCTCGACGACGGCCAGCTCGACGAGTTCCAGCCAGACCTCGCCAAGGAGATGCTCTGCGGCGACGCGCGCATCGAAGGCATCCCGGTGGGCGTGATCGCCAACGCGCGCGGCCTGATCAAGGGGCGCGAGGGCGAGAAGCCGCGCTTCGGCGGCATCATCTACGCCGAGAGCGCCGAGAAGGTGGCGTTCTTCATCGACCGCTGCGACCGGCAGGGCATCCCGTTGCTGTTCATCCAGGACGTCTCGGGTTTTATGGTCGGGAAGGACGCCGAGCACGAGGGCATCATCCGCGCCGGCGCGCGTTGGGTGGAAGCGATGGCCACGGCGACCGTCCCGAAGCTCGTGCTGACGGTGAACCACGCCAGCGGCGCGGGCTACTACGCGATGGCTGGCCAGGGATTCGATCCCGACTTCATCCTCAGCTGGCCGACCGGCCGGATGGCGGTGATGGAAGGCGAGTCGGCGATCGCGGCGGTGCACGGGCCGGCGCTCGAGGCGGCAAAGAAGAGCGGGACCGATCCGTCGCCGGCGGTGCAGGCGGCGATCGCCGAGATGCGTGAGGACTACGAGCAGCAGCTCGATGCGCGCTACGCGGGCGCGCGCGGCTACATCGACGCCATCGTCTATCCCGAGGAGACGCGCGGGACGCTGGCCTTGGCGCTGCGCGCAGCTTGGCAGAATCCCGGGCCGCACCTGGGGCCCTTCGTCATCCCTCCGTTCGTCGGCAGTCCGCGGTGACGTCCTTCCTCGTCTACGGCGCGACCGGATACACCGGCCGGCTGATCGTCGAGGAAGCGCTGCGTGCCGGGCTACGGCCCGTGCTCTCGGGCCGCAACGCCGATGCCGTGCGCGAGCTCGCCGGACGTTTCGGCCTCGAGGCGCGCCCGGCCGCACTGGACAGCCTCGCCGCGCTTGACGCCGCGATGCGTGGCCTGCGCGCCGTGCTGCACTGCGCGGGGCCGTTCCATCGCACCGTCGAGCCGATGCTCGAGGCCTGCCTGCGCAATCGCGTGCACTACCTCGACATCACGGGCGAGATCGCCGTCTTCGAGCGGATGGCGGCGAGCAACGTCGCGTCGCGCGCGGCGGGCATCACGCTGCTGCCCGGTGTCGGCTTCGACGTGGTGCCCAGCGATTGCCTCGCCGCGCACCTGCACGCACGGATGCCCGACGCGGTGGCACTGGAACTCGCGTTCACGGGCGGTAGCGGGCTGTCGCGCGGCACGGCGACGACGATGGTCGAGGGCATCGCGCAGGGCGGTGCGGTGCGGCGCGACTGCCATATCGAGCGGGTGCCGGCTGCCTACGCCACGCGCGACATCGATTTCGGCGACCGCGTACGGCACTGCGTGACGATTCCCTGGGGCGACGTCTCCACGGCCTTCCACTCCACGCTCATCCCAGACATCCGCGTGTACACGGCGGTGACGCCGCAGGCGGTGCGGATGATGCGCTTGACACGGCCGATCCTGCCGTTGCTGGGCACGGCGCCGTTCCAGCGTTTCCTCAAGGCGCGCATCGCGGCGCGCACGCCGGGGCCCAGTGCCGAGCGGCGCGCCGGGGCGCGGAGCCGTCTCTGGGGCGAGGTGCGCGACGCCAGCGGCTGGACGATGCAGGCGCGTCTGGTGGCGCCGGATGGCTACTCGCTGACCGCAATGACGGCCGTGGCGGCGGCGGCCCGGGTGGCCGCGGGTGGCATCGCCACGGGATTCCAGACGCCCTCGCGGGCGTTCGGCAAGGATTTCATCCTCGAGTTCCCGAACACGCAGCGCGAGGACCTGCGCTGATGCCCGTTCACGCCGCCAAGCTGCTGCTCACGATGGCGGGCATCGCCGCGTTCTTCGTGGGCACGCGCACGGACTTCAGCTGGCTGCGCTGGTCCGGCATCGTCCTCGTCGCGGCGGCCTTCCTGCTGCGTTTCTATCGCCCGTCCGACAAGCGATAGCCGTGCTTGACGTCTGAGGCGCCCGCGCGGGTGCCGAGGCCGACGGCGATGCCGAATGCGAGTGCGGTTCCGCCACTGACCAGCGGCAGGAGCCACGCGACCGGCCAAGCAACGACTGCTGCACCGATGCCCGCGACGATGGCGGCACCGCTGGTCAGCGCGCCATCCACGTAGCGTAGTCGGTCGCGGACGAAGCGGCGGGCGGTGCCATAGCCGAACCACACGGCGCCGAGCGAGATGGCCAACGAGAGCAGGGTGAACATTGTCGCCTCCTTGCGTCACTTTACGCGCGAGTCTGCGCCGGGGTTTCGGCCTCCGCCTTGTCGCCGT
>DAOMNV010000045.1:0-7736 GCA_035444005.1 Gemmatimonadaceae bacterium | reverse complement strand
CACCTATGCTTCCCAACGATCGGCGGGTCCAGGTGCTGGAGCGTGAATTGGCGCGCGTGCGACGGGCGTTCGAGTCGGCGCTCGACGCCGTGCCCGCGGCGGATCGCGGCCGCGCGCCGGCCGGCCAGTGGTCGGCCGCCCAGATCGTCTGGCACGTCGCCAAGGTCGAGCGCTCCGTCGCGCGGCTCATCGAGAAGCAGACCGCAGCGATCGGCCCGATGGCCACCGTCCCGCCCGGGCCGTCGCCCGAAGCCGTGTTGGGAGTGCTCGACCACATCCCGTTCCTCGACCGCAGTCGGAGACTCGAGGCGCCGGAGGGCATCCGTCCCCCCGCGGAGATCGACCTCGTGGGCGAGCGCGGACGCTTGGCCGACGGCCGCGTGCAGTTGCTCGCCGCCGCCTACGATTGCGGCCCGCGGCTCTCGCTGGTGCGCCACGACCACCTGTACTTCGGCAGCTTCGACGGCTGGCAGTGGCTGCTGATGGTCGCGCGGCACGAGGAGCGGCACCTGCTGCAACTGCAGGAAACGGTCGCCGCACTCGGCTGACCCCACCCGGGAGCGGTTAGATTGCTCCCGTGGCCACCAACCCGATCCCCGAACTGCTGGCGCCCGCCGGCTCGCTCGACGCCGTCCGCGCCGCCGTCGCCAACGGCGCGAACGCCGTCTACTGCGGCGCGTCCAAGTTCAACGCGCGCGACGACGGGGCCCAGCTCACGATGGACGAGCTGGAGCAGGCCTGCCAGATCGCCCACGAGCGCGGCGCACGCATCTACCTCACGCTCAACATCCTGATCAAGCCGCAGGAGATGGCCGAGGCACTCGAGTATCTCGGCGAGTGCATTGACCGCGGCATCGACGCGGCCATCGTGCAGGACATCGGCTTGATCCGCCTGATCCAGGCCGTGTATCCCGGCTTCGAGATCCACGGCAGCACGCAGCTCACCGTCCACGATGCCTCCGGCGCGAAGGTGATGCAGGGCCTCGGCATCGAGCGCATCGTGCTTGCGCGCGAGAACTCGCTCGACGACATCCGGGCGATCCGCGCCGCCGTGCCGGGCCTCGGGCTCGAGACCTTCGTGCACGGCGCGCTGTGCATCAGCTACAGCGGCCAGTGCTATATGTCGGGGATGATCTCCGAGCGCAGCGCGAACCGCGGCTCCTGCGCACAGAGCTGCCGCAAGGACTACGTGCTGCGCGATGCCGCGAGCGGCGAGGAGCTGGACCGCGGCTATCTCATCTCCGCCAAGGACCTCGGCGCTTGGGAGCACCTGCCCGAGATCGCCGCCGCCGGCGTGGGCTGCCTCAAGATCGAAGGCCGCAAGAAGAAGCCCGAGTTCGTCGCGACGGTGACCAAGGGGTATCGCGAGTTCCTGCAGCGCGTCGAGCGCGGCAGCTTCGCCGAGCCGACCTTCGAGGAAGTCCAGCCGCTGGTGCAGATCTTCTCGCGCGGCTTCACGGGCGGGATGTACGGCGGTCGCGAGGGACGCGACTACATCACGCGCACGCAACCCGACAACCGCGGGCTCGAGCTGGGCAACGTGATCGGGATGGAAGGCGACGAGGTGATCGTGGACGTCCGCGCGCCGATCGCCGAGCGCGACGGATTGGGCTTCGAGCCGCCGGCGGGTGGGCACCTGGAGAGCGTCGGGTTCTCGGCGGGGCCGGTGCGCACGCTTGGCCAGCGCGACGGCCGCTGGCGCCAGGCGATTCGCGCGCGGCGCGCGGTGCCCGCTGGCTGGACGGTGGTCCGCAACGCGCAGGTGGCGCTGCTGGAATCGGCGCGCGCGACGTTCGCCGACGTGGGGCAGGGCAAGCGCCGCCGCGTCGGGCTCGACGTGCGCTGCTTCGGCTCCGCGGGCGGCTCGCTCAAGGCCATCTTCTCGACGGCGGATCAGCGCATCGAAGTGCGCAGCGAGATGGCGCTGGCGCCCGCGCAGAAGCGCGCGCTCGACGTGGCGCAGCTTCGCGAGCAGTTCGGTCGCCTCGGTGAATCTCCCTTCGTGCTCAACCAGCTCGATGCTTCCGGGCTCGCGCCGGGGTTGTTCCTCCCGGTCTCCGAACTCAACCGGATGCGCCAGGACGCCACCGAGCAGTTGATGCAGCAGCTCGGCTGGGAACAGGACGCCGAGCGTGCCGCGCGGCAGGAGCGAATCGCCCAGGCGATGGCGGAGGTGACGGCGCGCATCACGCCGGCTACGGCGATCGACGCCGCGCAACTGGTCGCCGAAGTGTGGCGCATCGAGGATGCCGATGCCGCGCTCGCGCCGGGCGCCGATGAGATCGTGCTCGATCCCTTCCTGCGGCATCCGTTCCCGCCGGTGACGCAGGTGGCGGCGCTGGTCGCGCGCGTCGAGGCGGCGGGCAAGCGCTTCCGCCTGCGCCTGCCGACGATCGTGCGCCCGGAGGAGCGGAAGAAGCTCGAGAAGTGGTTGGCGTTGGGCACGCCGCTGCTCAGCGGGCATCTCGGACTGCTCGCCGAGCTCGCGGCCGCCGGGCGCGACGTGCGGGCCGATTACGCGACGAATGTGTTCAACGTCGCCACGGCGCAGGAGCTGTTCGCGCTCGGCGCCAGCGGCATCACGCCGTCGGTGGAGCTCACCGCCGATGAGCTCGCGGAGGTCACCGCGCCGTGGCGGGGCGCGGGATTCGAGGTGTTCCTCCACGGGCGCCCCGAAGGGATGACGCTGGAGCACTGCGTGCTCAGCGCAGCATTCGACCGCACGCCGACGCACTGCCGCGACCTCTGCACCAAGCAACACACGGACACGCGCCTGACGGATCCAGCGGGTTACGAGTTCCCGGTGGCGACCGACTATGCCTGCCGCAACCGACTGCTGCACTCGCGTCCGGTCGAAGGCAGCGAGTTCCTGCCGCAGCTCTGGCAGATGGGCATCCGTCGCTACCGGCTGGTGTTCAACGTGCCCGGTGACGCCGTGGCCGCGCGCGTGGCGGCCTACCGTGATGCGGTGGACGCTGCGGCGCGTGGCGCGCAGCCGTCGCGGCGTCCGCGGGAAGTCCTCGGTGACGCGATCACGCGCGGACACTTCGCCCGCGCGGTCTGAGTCAGACGGTTTCGGTCGCGCGGCGGTCAATCATTTCGCGGACGCTCGCGGCGAGGTCGTCGAGCGTGAACGGTTTGGTGAGCAGCCGCGAATCGGCCGGCGGGCCGTGCTGCCAGCGCAGCGCCTCTTGGCTGAAGCCGGAGATGAAGAGCACGGGCGTGTCCGGACGGCGCTCGCGGATGCGGGCGCAGGCGACGTCCCCGTGGATGCCCGGCATCACCATATCGCTCACGATGATCGCCAACGGCCCGTCGTGGCTCTCGGCGACGGCGACGCCGCGTTCGCCGTCCTCGGCCGCGAGCACCACGTAACCGAGCCGCCGCAGGAGTTTGGCGGTCACCTCGCGCACGGGCGCCTCGTCCTCCATCAGCAGCACGACTTCGCCGTCCTTGGCTCGTGGCAGTGCGGGTTTGGGCGTCACGACCGCCGGTTCGTGGGCCGCCTTGATGCGCGGGAAGTGCAGCGTGAAGCGCGTGCCGCGACCAACGGTCGAATCCACGCGGACCTGTCCCCCCATCTGCGTGACCGCTCCGTACACCGTCGCCAGGCCGAGGCCGGTGCCGCCGCGATCCGCCTTCGTCGTGAAGAACGGCTCGAAGATGCGCGGCAGCAACTCCGGCGCGATGCCGGACCCCGTGTCCTCGACGATGAGCTCCACCCAGTCGCCCGGCGTGAGGTTGAGTGACTCGCGGCCGCCGGCGCCGACACTGAGGTTCCGCCCGACGACGCGGATGCTCCCGCCGTCCGGCATCGCATCGCGGGCGTTGACGGCGAGGTTCACCAGGACCTGCTCGAAGGCCGTCACGTCGGCGCGGATCGACCACAGGCTGCCGGGGAGATCGAGATCGACGAGGATCGCATCGCCGACCAGGCGGCGGAGCAGGCGCTCCAGGTCGGTGACCTGCGTCGGCACGTGCAGGATGCGCGGCTCGATGCGCTGCTGTCGCGCGAAGGCCAGCAGGCGTCGCGTCAACTCGGCGCCGCGCTGCACCGAGTGATCGATCTCCAGCAGGTGCTCGCCGATGCCCGCCTGCCCCTCGGTCTTGAGCTTGAGCAGCGTCACGTTGCCCGCGACGGCGGTGAGGAGGTTGTTGAAGTCGTGTGCAACGCCCCCGGCCAATCGGCCGATCGCTTCGAGGCGCCGCGCGCCCGTGAGCTCGTCCTCGAGACGCTGGCGCTCGCGCACGTCGCGCAGCGCGACGATGAGCCGTTCGCTGCCGTCGCGCTCGACGTACGGCCGTGAGACGCCCTCGAGCGGGATGTAGGCGCCCTGCGCCGTGCGCGCCCGCAACGGAATCACCGTCGGCACTGTGTCGTCGTGCGCCAGCGAGCGTCGCAGCGCGTCCGCCACGGTGGGAACGTCGTCGGGATGGATGAAGTCGAAGCCCGTGCGGCCGATCATCTGCAGGTGGTCGTAACCGAGAATGCGTTCGACGGACGGGCTCGCGTACTCGATCAGCGAATCGCCGGTGACTTGGAACACCATATCGCTGGCATTCTCGATGAGCGACCGGAACCACTCCTCGCGCCGCGCCATCTCGTACCGGAGGCGCTCCTCCTCGGTCGTGTCGTGCGCGACGACCAGCACGCCGATGATGCTGCCGCCCTCGCGCACCGGCGTGAAGCGCACGGTGAATGCCCGCGGGGCGCTGAGTTGCGGGAACAGGAAGCGCTGGTTGCGCACCTGCGGATCGCCGGCCAGCGCGTGGGGCAGGGCCTCGTCCCAGAACTCACGGGTCACCTCGTCCATCACGTCGGTGATCGGCATCCCAGGTAGCACGTCCATCCCGGTTGCCTCGGCCACGAGCGCGACGAAGATGCGGTTTGCCGAGATGACGCGACCCGCTGGATCGACGACGAGCATCGGATCCGTGCTCGTCGCGAGCGCGGCGGCCAAGCGCGCTTCGGATTCCGTGGCGGTGCGCTCGGCGGCACTGCGGGCGGAGGTCTCGGAGACCGCGCGTGCACGCTCGACCTCGAGCAACGTGATGAGCATCCCCGCACCTACGCCGACGAGCAGCGGGAGGCCGCCGAAGGTCAGGAACTGCGCGAGGATCGGCGCTGGCCCCACGAAATGTGCCGAGGGTTCGAGGACGCGAAGGCCCGCGTACGCGAAGAGGGTCACCAGCAGGACGCTCCGCCCCAGCGACGCCGTGCCGGGCGGCTGCCGCAGCATCAGGCGGCCTGCGCTCGCATAGGAGAGGCCCCAGGCCAGGGCCAGCAGCGCGATGCGCACGAGGTACAGGCGCATCGCCGCGTCCGAGCGCGGGACCGTGGGCCAGAGCACCAGCGCGGCGGCCGTCACGAGCAGCAGCGTGACGAGCAGCAACGGCTGCCGCGACGGCCGAGCGTCGGGGAGGCAGAGCTGTTCCATCCCGCCGAGCAAGGCACGCACGTGGATGAACGCGGCGGCGATCGATCCCACCGAGAACACGCTGCGCCACGGCGAGAGCGCCGCGACGTTCACCGCGAGCAGCGCGAGGCCGGCGAGCAGGGCGTAGACGGCCAGCGCGACCCACGAGATCGTCCACTCGCGGACGTACTGGCGCTCGTACGTGGCGCCGAGCCGTCGGAACCCCCAGGCGAAGCCGAGGGCGAGGACGACGAGGATGCCCGACGCGGAGACGAACAGCGGGATGCGCACGGCGGAAATCTACGCGACCTGCAATGCGAAGATGTCAGGGAACGGGGCAGACCGACTATCCTTCGGCGTGACTGCCGACCTCGTTGCCACGCGGCTCGACGCCGCCCGCCAACTCCTCCAGGAGCGCTTCGGATACCCGGAGTTCCGGCCCGGCCAGACCGCCGCCGTCGAGAGCGTCCTCGCCGGCAAGGATACGCTGGTGATCCTGCCGACCGGCGGCGGAAAGTCCCTGTGCTACCAGGTGCCCGCGCTGGTGATGGACGGGCTCACGGTCGTCATCTCGCCGCTCATCTCCCTGATGAAGGACCAGGTGGATGCGCTGGAGGCGCGCGGCCTCGCGGCGACCTATCTCAACAGCACGCTGAGCCAGGCGGAGATCAGTGCGCGGATGGCCCGCGTGCTGCGCGGCGAGATCAAGCTGCTCTACGTCGCGCCCGAGCGTTTCGACCTCGGCCGCACGGCGGAGCGCTTGCGCGATGCCGGCGTGACGCTCCTGGCGATCGACGAGGCGCACTGCATCAGTGAGTGGGGGCACGACTTCCGCCCCTCGTACCTGCGCGTGAAGCAAGTCCGCGCGCGGCTCGGCAACCCGCCGACCGTGGCGCTGACGGCCACCGCCACGCCCGAGGTGCGCGACGACATCGCGCGCCAGCTGGAGCTGCGCGACCCGACCGTCGTCATCACCGGCTTCGACCGCACCAACCTCTCGTATCACGTCATCCCGACCAAGAACGATGCGGCCAAGGACGAGACGATGGTCGAACTGCTGCGCGAGCACCTCGGCACGCACGCCGACGGTGTCGCCATCGTCTACGCCAGCACGCGCAAGACCGTGGAGCGCATCGCCGGCGTGCTCACCAAGGCCAAGCTGCCCGCGCTGGCGTACCACGCCGGCCTCGACGATGAGCACCGCGCCGACGTCCAGGACGCCTTTATGGGCGAACGGCAGCGCATCATCGTGGCCACGAATGCCTTCGGGATGGGCATCGACAAGCCGAACGTGCGTCTCGTGGTCCATCACGCGATGCCCGGGACGCTCGAGGCCTACTATCAGGAAGCGGGGCGCGCCGGACGCGATCGCCAGCCGGCGACGGCCATCCTGCTGCACGCGTTCCCCGACCGCTTCACGCACGAGTTCTTCATCAAGGGTGCGTTGCCCGAGCGCGAGACGGTGAGCGGCGTCTACGCGGCCCTGCAGCGCCTCGCCGATCGCGAAGGGCTCGTGTCCGCCGACGCGGCCGAGATCGCGGCGTCGGTCGGCGGCAAGGCGAAGGTCAGCGACCGGGAAGCGGAGTCGGCGCTGCGAATCCTGATGCGCGCCGGCGCCGTGGCGCTGGCCGATGCCTCGCGCCAGCAGGTCCACGTGCGGCTGCTCGCCACGCCCGAGCGCATCAAGACCGAGTTAGACGAAGCCACGGACGGCCTCGCACTGGCGCTGCTGCGTTCGCTTTGGAAGCGGAGCCGCGGGCAACTGCACGGCGGCCTCGTCGCCGATCTCGACGCCCTACCGCCGGGCCTCGGCGGTCCGCAGGGCGCGATGGGCTTGCTGGACCACCTGCAGGCTCGGCAGTTCGTCGTCTGGAAGCGCCTCGGCGAGGGCCTCACGTTGATGGAACCGACGCGGCCGATCGGCGAGTGGCCGGTGGACTGGGAGGGCCTCGAGCGCCGCCGCCGCGGGGAGCTGCGCAAACTGGAGGCGGTGCAGCAGTACGCGTACACCAAGTATTGCCGCCGCGCCTTCGTGCTCCGCTACTTCGGCGATCCTGCCGCGAAGCCGCGCTGCGACAACTGCGACAACTGCCTCGGCATCAAGCACGAGGCGCGCAGCGGGCCGCCGCCGGAACGCGGGGCGCGGCTGCGCAGTCGCACGGGCGCGGCGACGGCCGCGAAGGGCGGGGCGACCGATGCGCCGATGACGCGCGAGGAGTCCGCGCGCTTCGATGCCTTGAAGGCGATGCGCTCGGAACTGGCGCGCGAGGCCGGCGTGCCGGCCTACGTGATCTTCCCCGACCGCGCCCTGCGCGGCAT
>DAOMNV010000044.1:0-20470 GCA_035444005.1 Gemmatimonadaceae bacterium | reverse complement strand
CTCGGTGCGATGCAGACCCCAGCCCATCCCGAACATATGCGCGTGGGTGTCGACGAAGCCAGGGATCACCGTGCGGCCCGAGATGTCGCGGATCGTCGCGCCGGCGGGGATCTCCACGCTGCCGCGCGCGCCGACGGCGCGGATGCGGTTGTTGACGATGACGATGTCGGCGTTGTCGATGACTTCCGTGCCGCGCATCGTGACGGCGCGTCCGCCGCGCAGCACCAAGGCGCCCTGCGGAAGGTCGCGCGCGATGCGCACGGTGACGCGGCGCTCGTCGGGCGTGTAGGCCTTCGGTTTGCGCGTGCTGTCGTCCTTCCACGCGGCGGTGTCGCGCAGCGCGATCTCTCGCGCGCGCGCGGAGTCGAGGTCGTAGCGTGCGATGGCGTTGCCGATGCCCCAGAGCACGCTGCGGCCGGTGCCGGACCACGACGGGAACTGCCCGCCGATGTCCGTCAGCTTGCGCGCGGGGAAGGCGGCGTTGTCGGCGTTGGCAACCGAGATCGTCACCGGATCGCCGCTGACCTGCGGGACGGTGACCACGTAGAGATGATTGCCGACGGCAGCCAGCGCCTGGTCGCCGCGCGGGGCCATCACCGTAAGCGAAGCCGGCGGCGGCGGGTTGTTCTCGCGGGGCTGGTCGTCGTCGGACTCGCAGTAGACGTGCGCCTCGGCGCATTCGACGCTCGAGCCCGGCGCCTGCGGTCCCGTCACGCGGAGGATGCGGCGCTCGTCGCTCCCGTCCCAGCGGATGGACGAGAGTCCCTGACCGCTCGAGAGGAAGATGCGCGCGCTGTCCTGCGTGAAGTGCGGTCGCGTGCGGCCCTGCGTCTCGGCGATCACGGTCGCCGCGCC
Organism: Gemmatimonadaceae bacterium; assembly: GCA_035444005.1. Lineage (GTDB taxonomy): Bacteria > Gemmatimonadota > Gemmatimonadetes > Gemmatimonadales > Gemmatimonadaceae > Pseudogemmatithrix. The sequence goes on along the minus strand of DAOMNV010000044.1, from coordinate 19,615 downwards.
ACCGCCGGCGGGCACCCACACGAACTCCGTCGCCGCGCCGGGCGCACCCTGCGCGGTGGCATCGGCGAAGGCGCGGGATGGGCCGCGGATGGCGACCACGCGACGCCCGTCCGGTGACCAGGCCGGTTGCTGGTAGAAGCCCGGCTCCGGGGTAAGGGCCGCGGGCGAGGCGTTGCGCTGATCGGGCGCGATGCGCATCAGGCGTCCGACGCTACCGTCCCAGGTGACATACGCGAGCTGACGACCGTCGGGCGACCACGCCGGCTGCGCCTCGACGACATCCGCGTTGGTGAGGCGACGCGGATTGCCGTTGGGCCAATCCATCACGTAGAGCCGGTCGAGCACCGTGAACGCGAGACGACGACCGTCCGGCGAGAGCACGGGATCGCGCAGTTGCCGCGCGACGAAGGTCGACGAATCGGGGACGGCGTACTCGAACTGAACGCGCGGTCCCGCGGCAATCTGGGCCTCGACGCGGAACGGAATCTCCGTCTGGCCGCTGCCGTCCATCGCGATGCGCCACAGCTTGCCGCCGTAGGACGCGATGAGCTGCCGACCGTCCGGCGTGAAGGCCATTCCCGGCAGCGCGTCCAGCGCGGCGCGCGATTCCATATCGTCGCGCTGCGTCGGGAATGCGAGCCAGCGGTCTGCGCTCGTCTGGAGGTCGCGCACGCGCAATCCCGTCTGCGCATCGAAGCGCGAGCCGTACACGACGTAGCGGTTGTCCGGCGAGAGCGTCGGCCGCGCGGCGGAGCCGTAGCCGAAGGTCTGCGTCACCGAGCGGCCGGTCTCGCGGTCGTAGCGCACAAGCTGGTACTGCGGGAAGTTCGCGTTGTAGTGCCAGGCGCCGTTGCGCTCGGCGTACCACACGTAGCGGCCATCGCGCGTCACGACGGGCCCGGAGTGCGACTGCGTGGCGGCGTTGCCCGCGGCGGCGATGAGCTGCGTGCCGCTGCCGCCGTCGCGATGGAAGATCCAGAGCTTCGTCGTGCCGCCGCGGAACGGCGCGCGCGCGGAGACGATGTACTGCCCGTCCGGCGTCCACGTGGGGGAGACGTAACGGTTCGTCTTGCCGCGCGTGACCTGCGACTTCTTGCCCGTCGCGAGTTCGAGCAGCCAGAGGTTGTCGCCGCCGTCTTCGTCGCTCACGTAGACGATGTGGCGGCCGTCTGGCGAGAAGCGCGGCTGGGCGTCGAACGGCATTCCGTTGGTGAGCGCCGTCGCCGTGCCGCCGCTTGCCGGCATCGAGTAGAGGTCGCCGAGCAGGTCGAAGACCAGCGTCTGCCCGTCGGGCGAGACGTCCACGGACATCCACGAACCTTCGGCCGTAGCCAGCGACCAGGAGCGGGTGGCCTCGAGCGGCAGGCCCGCGCGCCGCGCCTGCCGCGTGCCGCTGCTGTCCTGTGCGGCGAGGGTGAGCGGCAACGCGGCCAGCGCAACGAGAACGCAACGGCGGACGAACGCGGAAAAGCACATTGGAGCGGGCTCCGGCAGAATGGGGCAGGGGGACGCCGCGGCGAGTCGCGGCGCGGCAGAGAACTTCTCGCCCTGCTGCGGTATTGTCCACCTATGTCGAAGGCCGAGTCCGATCCGCCGCAGGGGCCAGATGCAGTGAGCGCCGAAGCGCACGCCGCGCCGCCGCTGACGCGCTGGCAACGGCTGCGCCGGCTACTCACGCCGTGGAACCTGCTGACGCTGGCCGTGCTACTCTGGGCCGCGCCGCGCCTCTTGCCGCATCTCGGGGCCGTGGTCGGCGTCGAGTCCGGCCCGGCGACGACGCCGGCCTATGCGTTCGTCTCGCTCGACGGCGAGGAGTTGAGCGCCGAATCGCTGCGGGGGAAGGTCGTACTCGTGAACTTCTGGGCGACCTGGTGCACGCCTTGCCGCGTGGAGATGCCCGCCCTCCAGCGAATGCACGAGCGGCACGCGCCGGCCGGCTTCGTGGTGGTGGGGCTGGCCGTGGACCGCGCGAGCACGCAGGCGGTGCGCGACTTCGTGCGCGAGCGCGGCGTGACCTATCCCATCGCGCACGTGGGCAGCGACGCCGAGGCGCTGTTCGGCGGCGTGCGCGGCTATCCGATGTCGTTTCTCCTCGACCGGACGGGGAAGATCCGGCACACGGTGATCGGCCCGGTGGCGCCGCTGAGCCTGGAGCCGGCGGTGCGGCGACTGCTGGACGAGTAAGCCACCGCGGGTCTTGCCAATGGCTTCCAAACAGTATATTACTTCATAGTCATATATACATAGGAGCGTCGATGGGCACGTACTACGCCACGATCAAGTGGTCGCGCGGGAGCGATGAGTTCCTGAAACAGAAATATTCGCGCGGCCACACCTGGCACTTCGACGAAGGCATCACGGTGCCAGCCTCGGCATCGCCGCTCGTGCTGCGCGCGCCGCTCTCGGTGGCCGCGGCGGTGGATCCCGAGGAGGCGATGGTCGCCGCGCTCAGCAGCTGCCATATGCTGTTCGCGCTCTCGCTGCTCTCCAAGCACGGCGCCGTCGTCGAGTCCTACGAAGACGCGGCCGAGGGCGTGATGGAGAAGCGTGCGGACGGCAAGACGGCGCTGACGCGCGTCACGCTCAAGCCGGTCATCACGGTGAGCGCGAACGCACCTGACGCCGAGACCTTCGCCAAGCTCCACCACGATGCGCACGAGGAGTGCTACATCGCGAATTCGGTGAACTTCCCGGTCGTAGTCGAACCGCAGTTGGTCGTACGCTGAACGTCGCGGTGGCCATCGGCCGCCGCGCGCCCGTCAGTCCGCCACGAGGATCGCCCGCACGTCGCGGGCGATCACGCCCGTGATGTCTTCGAGCGGCAGGTCATTGATGTCCGTCCCGAACGGCTCCTCGATCTCGCCGGCGAGCAGTTCGAGGCCCATCGTCGCGAAGAACGTGAACATCGACGCGATCACGGTGCCGTAGCCGAACTCCTTCACCAGCCCGAACGGCATAATGAAGGCATAGAGCACGACGAACTGCTTCACGTAACTCGAGTACGAGAAGGGGATCGGTGTGTTGCGGATGCGCTCGCAGGCCCCGAGCACGTCGTCGAATTGCTGGAGCTGCGGCGTGAGGCGGAGCAGGGCGTCGGGGCCGAGCGCGCCGGACTCGGCGTCGGCGCGGATCTCGCGGTGCAGCTCGCTGAGGATCTGGTTGGGCACGTGCGGCCCGCCCGCGCCGCGTTCGCGCCGCAGGTGGGCCGTCATCGCGCCGGGGAAGTCGGCGAGCAGCGTGGCGTACCGCGCACGCCGCTCCAACGGCGCCGCCGCCAGCTGCCGGGCGAAGCCCCGCGAGACATTCACCAGCTGGCCCCACAGCCGCCGCCCCTCCCACCAGCGGTCGTAGGCCGTGTTGGTGCGGAACACCAGCAGCAGGCCGAGGATGATGCCGAGGATCGACAGGAACGCGGGCCCCAGCGGCACCGCCACGCGCAGCCATTCGGTCTCCACCCAGACCACCAGCCAGGCCCAGGCACCCGCGCCGAGCACGTCGAGGAATAGCGTTCGGAACACCGGGCTGCGCGGAAAGTCGAAGAGCACGCGAAGCCACTTCTTGGGGTCGTAGGCGATCATTGTGCGCTATAATATGACGATGCGACCAATCCTCCTGCTCCTCGCCCTGGCCGCCGTGGCGGCCCCGATCGCCGCCCCCCTCCCGGCGCAGCAGTCCCGCCAGATCGTGCCGATGGACAGCGCCCGCGCGCGGCAGCTCTACGTGAGCAACCGGCCGGAAGACCACCCACTGGCCAACTACGCCGAGCACATCGCCAACAAGGCGCGTACGGACAGCATCTTCGCGGCGCGCAGCCGCGGCGTGATGCGCTACGAGAAGATCAGCTACCGTTCGCAGGTGGACGGCTTGGAGATCCCGGCCTACGTGTTCTCGCCGCTCACTCCGCGCGCCAAGGGCCACGCGGCGATGGTCTGGGTGCACGGCGGCGTGCACGGCAACTGGGACCAGAACTACCTGCCGTTCATCATCGAGGCCGTGCAGCGCGGCTACGTGATCCTTGCGCCGGAGTACCGCGGCTCGACGGGCTACGGCGAGGCCTTCCACCGTGCGATCGACTACGGCGGCAAGGAGCTCGACGACGTCGAGACGGCCTACGACGTGCTGCGCGAACGGCCGGAGGTGGACCCGGCGCGCATCGGCATTATGGGTTGGAGTCACGGTGGCTTCATCGCGGCGCACCTGCTGATGCGCGGCGCGCGCACGAAGTTCGTGGCTGGCGTCGCGATGGTGCCGGTGACCAACCTGATCTTCCGGCTCTCCTACAAGGGCCCCGGCTACCAACGCTCGTTCAGCACGCAGGACGCGGTGCGCGGTCTGCCCTTCGAGCGCCGCGAGATGTACATCCAGCGCTCGCCCTACTACCACGTGGATTCGCTCTCGCGGCCGATCCTCGTGCACGTCGCCAGCAACGACACCGACGTGAACTTCGAGGAAGCGCGCCCGCTCATCGATGCGCTCGTCGCCCGCAAGCCGGACCTCGCCGAGACCAAGATCTACTGGGACCCGACACCGGGGCCGGCCAGCGTGGGCCACACCTTCAACCGTCGCGTGAACCGGCAGACGCTGGAGCGCGACGACTCGCCGGAGCAGATCGATTCGTGGAACCTCACCTGGGCCTTCCTCGAGAAGTGGCTCAAGCCGTGACCGCGTGAGCACGCACCTCGGCGAGCACCGCGCGAGCTTCGACGACCGCGTCCGCTTCCTCACGGAGCTGGCGCGGCGTCTGCATCTGGTGGGTGTCGCTGCCTCGCGCCTCGAGGGTGCCGTGCGGTCGGTGGCGACGAGCATCGGCGTGCGCGCCGAGATCTGGTCGACGCCCACGGGCTTGCTGCTCTCGCTGAGCGAGTCGGCGATCCCGCACGCCACGCAGGAGACGCGCGTGCTGCGTCTAGAACTCGGTGATATCCAGCTCGGCGCGCTAGCCAAGCTCGATGCGATCGCCGAGCAGGTGGTCAGGGGTACGATGTCGCTTGAGGACGCTTGGGCGGCGATGCACGCGCTCGACCGGCCCTTCGATGCGCGCCAGCAGTTGCTGACCGTCGGCGCGTTCGGCCTTGCCGCCGCGGCGGTGGCGAGCTTGCTGCGCACGGCGTGGATCGACGTCTCCGTTGCCGCGGTGATCGGACTGCTGATCGGCTGGCTGGCGATCCTCAGCGGCACGCGTCCGCACCTCGCCGCGGCCTTCGAGGCCGTGGCCGCGTTGGTCGCGACCGTGCTCGCGACGGCGTTCGCGCATTTCATTGCGCCGCTCTCGCTGCAGACCGTGATCGTCGCATCGCTGATCGTCCTGATGCCCGGCCTCTCGCTCACGACCGCGGTGTCCGAGCTCGCCTCGAACCAGCTTGTCACCGGCACCACGCGCTTCGCCGGCGCGATGACCGTGTTGCTGAAGCTCACGTTCGGATCCGTCGCGGCCTCGCACATTATGTTCGTGCTCGGCTGGGCGCCGTTGCCCGGCACGCCCGAGGCCCTGCCGCCGTGGGTGGAGCTCATCGGGATGGTCGCCGCCGCCGCGTCGTTCGCCGTGCTGTTCCGGGCATCGCGCCGCGACATTCCCCTCGTGATGGGATCGGCCATCCTCGGTTACGTCCTCACGCGACTCGGCGCGCAATGGATGGGCCCGGCGGCGACGGGCACCTTTGCGGGATCGGTGTTCTTCGCCAGTCTCGTGATGGCGGCGCTGGCCAACGTGTATGGGCGCTGGAAGCAGCGGCCCGGGCAGCTGGTGCGCGTGCCCGGAATTATGCTCCTCGTGCCCGGCAGCGTCGGCTTCCGTGCACTGAGCTTCGTGATGGAGCGCGACTACACCCTCGGCTTTGACACGTTGGTGGCCGTCTTGAGTGCCATCCTGGCACTCGTGGCGGGGACGCTGTTTGGCTCGCTGCTGATCCCCCCCCGGCGCTATCTATAGAAGGGAGGGGTACTTCCGAGGCCTCGCCGGGGTAAATTGCGAGGCGCCCCCGGACGGTCCGGGGGCGCTCCTGCCTGTCCCTCCGGTATCCGATGCGGAAGCTCCGTCCGATTCTCGCCCTGTTCGCCGTCGCCGTCCTTGCCACCAGCTGCCTGGAAGGCAAGTTGTTCGTGCCGGACATCGAGAACGTGTACTTCGAGCCTTCGCTCGGCGTGAATCTCGCGGCCTCAACGAAAACGGCCTCGGGGCTGTACTATAGGGACATCACCGTCGGTGCCGGCACCGAGGTGTTGCAGGTTCAGGGTGATTCGGTGGGCGTGCGCTATCGCGGCTGGCTGCGCAATGGTGTCGCGTTCGACTCGAACACCACGGCGGCGCTGCCGCTGCGTTTCAGGACGGGTAACAACGCCGTCATCGATGGATTCGATGAAGGCGTGCGCGGGATGAAGGTCGGCGGTCGCCGCCAGCTCATCGTCCCCCCCGGGCTCGGATATGGGAGTCAAGGCTCTGCCGCGATTCCGTCCAACAGCATCCTCGTGTTCGACGTGACGCTGCAGTTCCTGTACGATTCCGATTCCACACCCGCCCCCCCGAGCCCGTGAAGAACGCCAATCCCGTCGTGAAGGAGTCCAACTGGCGCGAGACCGTATCGCGCTTCGCCGGCTCCGACGTCCGCTATTCGCTCTGGCAACTCGTCAGCACGCTGTTCCTGCTCGGGGCCGCCGTGGTCTTCGCCTACTGGCTGATGGACTACTCGCTCTGGCTGAGCCTGGCGATGATCCTGCCGATCGCCGGCCTGCAGACGCGCACGTTCATCATTATGCACGACTGCGCGCACGGGTCGTTCTTCCCCTCGCAGAAGTGGAATGACGCCGTCGGCTTCATCACCGGCGTGCTGACCTTCACGCCGTACCAGCAGTGGCGTCGCGAGCACGCGATCCATCACGCGTCGTCGGGCGACCTCGACCATCGCGGTTATGGTGACGTGACGACGCTGACGGTGGCCGAGTACCGGGCGCTCTCCGCCTGGGGCAAGCTCAAGTACCGGCTGTACCGCAACCCGCTGGTGCTCTTCGGGCTCGGGCCCGTGCACCTGCTCGTGTTCCAGCGCTTCCACTTCCTGATGACGGGCGAAGGCAGCGCGAAGCAGGTGTGGAACGTGTGGTTCACCAACATCGCGATGGTCGCGCTTGCGATCATCGGCTACCTGGTGTTCGACTGGCGCTCGGTGTGGCTGCTCTACGTGCCGGCGTTCTACGTCGCGGGCGCCGTGGGCATCTGGCTGTTCTACGTGCAGCACCAGTTCGAGGAAGCGTACTGGGAGCGGCACCAGACCTGGGATTACGCCACGGCCGCGATCACCGGCAGCTCATACCTCAAGCTGCCGGCGGTGCTGAACTGGTTCACCGGCAACATCGGCCTGCACCACGTGCATCACCTTGGCCCGAAGATCCCGAACTACAAGCTGAAGCAGGCGCACGAGGCGGATCCCGTCTTCCAAGAGGCGCACGTCATCACGCTCTCGTCGGCGTTCAAGTCGCTGCGGCTGGCGCTGTGGGACGAGGAGCGCGGGCGGTTGATCGGCTTCCGCGAGCTGCAAACGAGCTGAGCCGCGGCACCGTGAGGTTCACGAGGGCGCGCACATCGGATGCGCGCCCTCGCGTGCGTCTAGGGAGACGGCGCCCTGACTCAGCCTTACGCCGAAACCCCAGGGTCAAGGGCACGGATTGTGCCATATGGGGATATCGCCGTACGAATGCTTGCCATCGCTACTCCCGAATCGCTGGTGCCGGAAGGTATACTGGGCAATCCCCGTACACCTGCACGCGATGCGATTCACCACGCTCGGTACGATCGATCTCGATGAAGCCCCCGGTGCGAGCCAGTTGCTCGTCCAGCCGAAGCTCCTGACGCTCTTTGCGTACCTGGTCTTCGCGCGGCGCGGTGGGTTCCAACGCCGCGACAAGCTCGCCGGCCTGCTCTGGGACGAGCAGTCCGAGGAGCGCGCTCGCGCCTCCCTGCGCACGGCGCTCAGTTCCCTGCGCAGCGCCTTGGGTGGCGACCTGGTCCTGCGCCGCGGTGATGCGGACGTCGGCATCGACGTGAGCCGCCTGCAATGCGATGCCTTCGAGTTCGAGGACGCGATCGCGCGCGACGAGCTCGCCTTCGCGTTGGAGCTGTATCGTGGGCCGTTTCTCGAAGGGCTCTATCCGGAAACGTCGGCGCTGCAGCATTGGCTCGATGAGCGTCGCGAGTACTATCGCGCCACCGCGGCGGATGCCGCGTGGACGCTCGCGCAGCGCTACGAATCGCAGTCCTCGGATCTCACCTCCGCGGCGCGCTGGGCTCGGCGCGCCGCGAAGCTCGCCGGCGCCGACGAGCGGCGCGTCCGGCGCGTGATGGAACTCTTGGTGCGAGCTGGCGACGCCGCAGGCGCGATCGCCGTGTTCACCGAGTTCGCCCGCTACCTGCAGGCCGAGTTCGACATCGAGCCGTCGCCGCCGACGCAGGAGCTCGTGCAGGCGATCCGCGACGGCCAACCGCGCGGCTAGTCGCTCCCGCCCCCAGTGGCAGCGAGCCGCTGCGCGGTCTGCTGCAACTCCGCATCGGCGTTCGCCCAGAGCGCGGCGGCGGCTGCGCTCCAGCGTCGCGCCGCCGCAGCATCACCGCGAGCCACCGCGAGGTCGGCACGCAGCGCGATGGCGCGCGTGAGGCTGCCCGCGAGAATCTCCGTGTGGAGGAACACGTTCGGCATCACGGAGACGGCACCGAGCGCGCGGTCGAGCGCGGCGATCGCTTGGCTGCTGTCGCCGTGCAGGAGGTAGAGCTGCGCCTCCGTCAGTGCCGATTCCGTGGACTCGAAGCCGGGACCGCCGGCCCCCTGACGCGCGCGACGCATCGTCTCGACCGTACCGATCGCACGCGTCACGCCATCGCTGCCCGGCGCGGCCAGTGCCCGCGCGAGGGGATTCACTGGCTCGCGAAGCGTCTGGAAGCTGGCCACGCCGAGGCAGGGCAGGGCGAGCAGCATCGGGCGCTCCATAAACGCGCCCTCGGCACCCGGTTGGCGCTGGCCATCGGGGAACATCGCATCGACCATCGCTGCCAGGCGAGCCGGCGCCGCGCGCACTTCGTCGTTGCAGACGCCGAGCGTGCCGGCGACGAAGAACTCGGCACGCGCACGATACGCCGATGCCGGCACGTCGAGCACCCGTCCGCCGCCGAGCTGTAGCTGGCGCCCAGGGCCACCGCTCACCTGCTCGAGCAGCTGCGTCGCCCGCTGCACCTTACCGGTGAGCATCGCCAGCGAGAGCAACAGCTCGGCTTCCGCGTCCGTTGCGCTCGGATGCCTCGCGAGCGTGCTGTCGGCCACGCGCGCCGCCTGCACGTACTCGTCGCTGCGCAGCAGCAGGCGCACGTGCGCGCGCGCCAACCGGATCGCCTGCTCGCGCTCGGCCGGCAACGCCCGGGCATCGCGCACGGCGTCGAGTGCCGTCAAGCCGTCCGGTCCGGCATCGCGCACGTTGCCGGAGGCCTCGAGCAAGTCCACCATCAGCTCGCGGGCACGCACGTTCGATGCGTCTGCGGCGATCCAATCGATCAACGCCGGCCGCAGCATCCCCCGCGCGATCGAGATGGCTCGGTCCGTCGCTGCCATCGATTCCGGCGTTCGCCGTCGCGGACCCGGCGCGAAGGTCTCGAAGCCGATCGAGTCGCCGATGGCGATCGGCTGTCCGAGCAGCACGCGCCCGTCCGCGCCGTAGCCGCGGCGCACGCGCGCGGCATCGGTGAAGAGCACGTGCGGCAAGCGCGAGTACGCGAGCGAACGGTCGGCCTGCGTCGCCAACCGCCCGGCCTCGCGGTACGCCACCGCCGCCGCGTGCAGGCTGCTGCGAAACTCCAGCGCGCCGTCTGCGCCCGCGACGACGGCACTGTCGCGTGCCTGGCACTCGGCGGCGCCCATCCAGGCCGCCGAGCTCTCGCTGGCCGCGCGTGCAGCGGCAAACGCCTCGCAGGCCGCGGCGAACTCGCGACGGCCCAGCGCGACGATGCCTCTCGCGATCGACGCCTCGACGTCGTCGAGCGCTTCCGGCTCCGCCAAGGCCGTGAGCGCGGCCTGCGTCGCCCGATTCTGTTCGGGCGCGGACCAGGACCACGCCGCCTGCAACGCCGTGCGGAACGCCGCCCGTGCGACACTGCGGGGATCGGGCTCCGCCTCCGGCTGCGGAGCGCTCGCCGACGAGTCGTCGCTCGGCGCGACCAACTGCCCGGCGGGCGGCGCGGAGTCCGACGCGATCGCCACCATCGGCGCTGCGGCCGGTTCTTCGGGAATGCCCTGTGAATCACCAAGGGCAAGCATCGCGATGATCGCCACGCCGGCGAGCACGCTGCCGCCCGCCCACGCCATTGTCGGCGCACGCCGCGAGCCGGTACCCGCGCGCAGCAGCGCCGACCGCAGCGCGCTCGCACTCGCAAAGCGCGTCGCGGGCGCGACGGCCAACGCGCGCGCGAGCGCCTCGGCGACGCTCCGCAAGCGCTGGACATTGGCGGTCGGATGCGATTGACGCAGCGCGGCGAACACGTCCGCCGCGCTGACCCCTGCGGCGGCCAGTGCGCCCGTCAGGATCTCGTGCGCGAGGGCCGCGACGGCGAAGAGATCGGCCGAGGTGTCGGTCGGGCGCTCGGGCGCCAGGTACGCTTCAGGGGGCGCCACCGACGAGTCGGCGAGGCCATCGGCCGCCTGTGCCGCCGCGACGGCTTGCGCGATGCCGAAGTCTGCCAGCACCGCGTGGCCCTCGGCGATCAACACGTTGGCCGGCTTGATGTCGCGATGCACGATGCCGCGCTCGTGCGCGAAGGCCACGGCCGCCAGCAACTCGCCGATCAGCGTCGTGGCGGCCTCGAACGACAGCCGATCGCCGGAGTCGAGACGATCGCGCAAGCTGCCACCGGCGATGTACGGCACCACGTAGTAGCGCAGACGCGCGCTGCCTCCGGCCGTCACGACCGGCAGGATGTGCGGATGCTGCAGGCGGGCGGTGGTCTCGACCTCGCGCTGGAAACGATCGGCGCTCTTCGTCGAGAAGAGGTCCGTCGGCAGCACCTTCACGACGACGTCGCGCTTGAGCGCGGGTTCGTGCGCGACGAACACTCGGCTCATACCCCCGCCGCCGAGCTCGCGGCGGAGCTCGAACGACGAACCGAGCAGGGACTGGAGGGCTTCGCGGAGAGCGTCCGGCATCAGTCGAAAAATCATCGACGGACCACGCCGTGGCTAGCGGTTCCCCGGTGCTAGCGGAATCGCATCCCGTTGGGAGCGACGCTGCCCTTGGATGGCACGAAGGGCTTCGGCACAGCGGCGGCGGGCTTCGCCTTGCCGCCGCCCGCGGCGTTCCCGCGCGGTGAGGCACCTTCCAGCGCCGGGTCGCGCTTCATACTCAGCGCAATCCGGTTGCGCGGCAGGTCCACGCCCTGCACCGTGACCTTCACCTTCTGGCCAACCTTCACCACGTCGTTGGGATCGCGCACGTAGCGATCGGCGAGCTGGCTCACGTGCACCAAGCCGTCCTGGTGCACGCCGATGTCCACGAACGCGCCGAACGCGACGATGTTCGTCACCACGCCCTCGAGCACCATTCCGGCGTGCAGGTCGCTGGGCTTCTGGATGTCGTCGCGGAAGGCGGGCGGCTCGAAGGCCGCACGCGGATCGCGGCCGGGCTTCTTGAGCTCGGCGACGATGTCGCGCAGTGTCGGCAGCCCGACGTCGTCGCTCACATACGCCGCGATCGCGATGCCATCCACCAGCGCGTCGTTGCCGATCAATGCCTGCACCTCGACGCCGAGGTCCTTCGCCATCCGCTCGACGAGCTTGTAGCGCTCGGGGTGCACGGCGCTGCCGTCCAAGGGATGCGCGCCGCCGCGCACGCGCAGGAACCCCGCCGCCTGTTCGAAGGCCTTGGCCCCGAGTCGCGGGACGTCCTTGAGGTCGGCCCGCGAACGCAGACCGCCGCGCTGGTCGCGCATCGCGACGATGCCCTGCGCCAGCGTCGGCCCGATGCCCGCGACGTAGCCCAACAGCGCGGCCGAAGCAGTGTTGAGTTCGACGCCGACGCGGTTCACGCAGCTCATCACGATGTCGTCCAGCCGCTGCTTGAGCCGCGTCTGGTTCACGTCGTGCTGGTATTGCCCCACGCCGATGCTCTTGGGATCGATCTTCACCAACTCGGCCAGCGGGTCCTGCAGGCGCCGCGCGATCGAGACGGCGCCGCGCAGCGAGACGTCGAGGTCGGGGAACTCGCTGCGCGCGAGGTCGCTGGCCGAGTAGACGGACGCACCGGCCTCGTTCACCACGACCACCGTCGGGCGCGGCGCGTCGAGTTCGCGCAACGCCGCCTTCGTGAGCGTCTCTGTCTCGCGGCTCGCCGTGCCGTTGCCGATGGCGATGAGCTCCGGCGTGAAGCGCTGCACCAGCGTGCGGATCGCGCCCGCAAATCGGTCTTCCTGGTGCAGATACAGCGTGTCGGTGTGCACCAACGCGCCCGTCGCGCTCACCACGGCCACCTTTACGCCCGTGCGGAAGCCGGGGTCCAGGCCGATCACGCGCTTCTCGCCGGCCGGCGAGGCCAGCAGCAACTGCTCGAGGTTGCGCCCGAAGATCGTGATGGCTTCGTCGTCGGCGCGGCTCTTGAGCTCGAGCCGCAGCTCGGCTTCGATGGCGATCGCCAGCAGGCGCTTGTACGCATCCACCGCAACCAGCGTGAGTTGCTGTACGGCCTTGCGCTCAGCCACCACCTCGCGCGTGAGCCGCGCATCGATCTCCTCGACTGGCGCGACGATGCGCCACAGCAACTCGCCTTCGGCTTCACCGCGCCGGATCGCGAGCATCCGGTGGGAGGGAATCGTGCCGAGCGGCTCCGAGAATTCGTAGTAGTCCTTGTACTTCGAGTCGTCGCTGCGCTTGTCCTCGATGACCTTGCTGCTCACGACACCCTTGGCGCGCGTCACTTCGCGCAGCCAGCCACGGATCGTCGCGTCCTCGGCCACCTGCTCGGCGAGGATGTCGCGCGCGCCCTGCAAGGCCGCCTCGGCGCTCGGTACTTCGGAGTCCTTGCCGTCCACGCCGGCGAGCACGAACTCGGCGGCCTTCGCGACCGCCGCGGCATCGGAGAGCGTACCGGCCCAGATCGCCTCGGCCAGCGGAGCCAGCCCGCGCTCGCGCGCGATCATCGCCCGCGTGCGCCGCTTGGGCTTGAACGGCAGGTAGAGGTCCTCGAGCGCCTGCTTCGTCTCGGCCGCGAGGATCAGCGCCTTCAGGGCGTCATCGAGCTTGCCTTGCTCGGCGACGCTCTTGAGGATCGCCGCGCGGCGGTCTTCCAGCTCCGTGATGTATTCCGCACGCTCGCGCACGTCGCGCAGCTGGACTTCGTCAAGCCCGCCGGTGACTTCCTTGCGGTAGCGGGCGATGAAGGGAAGGGTGGCCCCCTCCGCGAAGAGTGCCATCGTGCGCTGGACCTGTACGGGGTTCAGCGAGAGTTCGGCAGCGACGCGCGCACTCAGCGCGGCAGGAATCGGCTCGGGCATAGGCAGCGGAACCTAGGCAGCCCACGCCGTGATTTCTACGGCTTGCGCGATGCGCGACAACCCGCCACGCGTGTGTCGCTCAGGTCTCGATGTTCGGGTTGCGCGTCGTCAGGGCCGCGATGAACACCGCCTGGTCCTTCGGCGACACGATGGCGGTGTCGTACTTGTTGTAGTCGATCTCAAGCCGCCGTAGCGAGAGAGCCGGACTGGCGAGCAAGGTGCTGGAGCGCTTGATGCGTCGAATCGCGGCGATGGGGACCGCCGAGCGCATCGGCCCGACGCAGACGTACAGCGATGTGTCGTCGATCTCGTAGCGAATCGTGGCGAAAAGCCACGCGGTTGCAGCGAGCACGCCGGCCGAGACGCCGAAGCCGATGTAGCTCGCTGCGCGTGGGTTTGCGAGGAGGTCGGCCAGCGTCTTCCAGACCGCGAGACCGAGGACGCCGAAGATGATGACGGCGAGCCACCAGTCGATGCGGGACCGGAAGACGGCACGGGGTTGCGACGGAGTGCCTGTGGTCATCGGGCGCCCGAACGGCCGCTCGCGGACTGCAACTCTGCGAGCATCCGTCGGTAGTAGGTCGCCTGCTCCCGCTGCAGGCCGGTGAGCGGTCCCACCTCGCGCTGGACGTCACCGTAAAGTCGCTGCGCTCGCGACGCCAGTTCGCTGGTCTCGCGCACGAGCTCCTGTGCGGAAGCACGCTGCGCAGTCGTCGCGCTGGCCGGGAGGCTCCGCAGCGTCGCCTGCGCCTGTTGGTTCAACGCGCGCGTCTCCTGCCGCAGGCGATGCAAGCCACGTAGCTCGTCGACCCACGCGCGCCGCACATCGGCACTCACCGTGATGCGTGGATCCTCGCGCACCTCAAGCGTGCCGCTGGCCGTCTGCCCGGCGCTGCTGACGCGAACTTCATAGGTGCCGAGGTGCACGAGCGGACCGCCGTCGGCATAGCGCAGGTCCCAAACCACGCGGTTCACGCCGGCCTTGCCTTCGCGCAGTTCGATACGCGCGACCTCCGCGCCGCCGCGTTCGTGCAGCGTGACGGTCGCAGCACCTGCGGCGCGCAGGTAGAAGTCGATGATGCCGCCGGCCGGCGGGTTCTCGCCCGTGTAGAACACATCGCCGACGTGCCCCAGCGCTCCGCGGTAGCGAACCTGCTCGGCCGCGCGCGTCGAGAACACGTGCACCGGACGCTGCATCACCGCCGGCGTCAGCTCGCGCAACGCCGCGATGTGGTCGAGGATCCAGATGCCGCGCGAGTGCGTGCCCAGCACGAGATCGTGCTCGCGCGGGTGGATGAAGAGGTCGTTATGCGCCATCAGCGGCATCTGGCCGCGCAGTTCCGCCCAGCTGCGGCCGCGATCGTTGCTCCAGAACAGCCCGAGCTCGGTGCCGAGGAAGAGCAGGTCTTGGTTGCGCAGGTCCTCGCGCAGCGTGCGGGCGACGCGGCGCTCCGGCAGGCCTGCATCGATGCGCCGCCACGTACGGCCGTCATCGTCGGTGACGTAGACGTAGTTGCCGAAGTCGCCGTTGCGGTAGTCGTTGGCCACCACGTACACGCGGCCCTCGGCGTGGCGCGAGACCTCGATGCCGTTGATCACCGACCCGCGTGGCAGGCCCGGCATCCGGTCGGCCATCTCGGTCCAGGTGCGGCCGTCGTCGCCGCTGCGCTGCACGTTGCCGTCGTCCGTGCCGACCCACAGCACGCCCCTTCGCCGCGGCGACTCGGCGATCGCGCTCACCGTCGGCCAGTACGGCACGCCGTCGTCCAGCGAGTGAACCTCGGCCGTCGGCATCCGCCCCATAATCGGCAACGTGCGGCGGTCGATGCCCGTGGTGCGATCGCCCAGCGCGATCCAGGTGTTGCCGCGGTCGGGGCTCTTCCACAGCACGTTGGTGCCGACGTAGAGCGTGCGCGCGTCGTGCGGCGAGATGACGATCGGCGAATCCCAGTTGGCCGGCGCCATCGCGTTGCCGAGCCGCTGCTCGGGTGCGTTGCGGTCGCCCCAAGTCGTCCAGTTGCGTCGCGCCGAGATTGCGCCGGTGGGATCGCCCGGCCGGATGCTGCGCTCCTCGCCGGTCTGCAGGTTGATGCGCGAGATGCCGAGGAACTGCGAGGTCGAGTAGAGCGTGGCGTTGTCGGTGGTGTCGACGACGTTGAAGAAGCCATCGCCGCCGCCCCACTTGATCCAATCGGCGTTGGTGATGCCTTCGCTGCGGTACGTGGCCGACGGGCCGGCCCAGGAGCCGTTGTCCTGAAGGCCGCCGTAGATGTTGTACGGCTTCCGCATATCGAAGCTGACGCGGTAGAACTGCGAGACGGGAAGGTCGGAGATGAAGAGCCAGGTCTCCGCCTGGTCGTAGCTGATGCCGATACCGCCGTCGTCCGCCTTGATGAGGTGCTTCGGGTTGGCGGGGTTGATCCACATAAAGCGATCATCGCCGTGCAGCGACTGGCGCAGGCTGCGCGAGGTCTTGCCGCAGTCGGTGGACATCGAGAAGAAGTTCATCATATAGATGCGGCAGGGATCCACCGGATCCACGATCACCTGGCTCGCGTACATCGGGCGTGGGTTCCAGGTGCTCTGCTGTGTCCAGGTCTCGCCGCGGTCGTCGGAGCGGTAGAGGCCGGCCAGCGGCTCCTCGTACGCCGTGGACGCAGTGTACCGCAGGCCCTGCTCGATGCTCACGTACACGATGCGCGGATCGGCGCGGAAGACTGCGATGCCGATGCGACCGTAGTCGCCGGCGGGCAATCCGTTGGTGAGCTTGCGCCAGGTGTCGCCGCCGTCGGTGGACTTCCACAGCGCGCTGCCGGGACCGCCGCCGTCGAAGCCGAAGCTCGTGCGCCGGCGCTGGTACGACGCCGCGTAGAGGATGCTCGGGTTCGTCGGATCCATCGCGACGTCCACGACGCCGGTGTTCGCATCCACGTGCAGGATGCGCTGCCAGGTCGCGCCGCCGTCGCGCGTGCGGTAGAGTCCACGCTCCTCGTTGGCGCCCCAGAGCTCACCCATCGCGGCCACGTAGGCGAGTTGCGTGTTCTCCGGATGCAGCACGATGCGACCCACGTGCGCCGAGGCGCGGAGGCCCACGTTGCGCCACGTCGTGCCGCCGTCGCGCGAGAGGTACACGCCGTCGCCCCAGCTCGAGCTCTGGCGGTTGGCGCGTTCGCCGGTACCCAGCCAGACGATGCTCGTGTCGCGCTGGTGCACGGCGATCGCGCCGATCGAGTGTGTGCCGCCGTCGTTGAAGAGCGCGGTGAACGTCGTGCCCATATTCGTCGTCTTCCACAGCCCGCCCGTCGAGGTGGCGGCGTAGAACACGTGGGGCGCGTGCTCGATCACGGCGAGGTCGACGAAGCGGCCCGACATCGCGGCGGGGCCGATCGTGCGGAAGCGCAGGCCGTCGGTGACCGTGCGGGCCGGTGTCTGCGCCGCAAGCGGAAGCGCTACGGCGAGGAGGGCGATCGCCGCGGCACGCACACGGCGCCGCAACGGCAGGCAAGACGAAATCTTCATCGGGACCAAGACCTGGTGAACGGCTGGTGGAGGACTCCTACAGGTTCAACGGCTGGCCGCGAACCGGCGTTGACGGCGGCCTATCGCCCGACCTGCATCCGTCGCTGGTCCCAGCGCAATTGCAGCGCATCGCGCCCCCGCCAGGCACCGATATGCACGTGCGGCATCCGGCCGAAGCCGTTGTTGCCGACTCGGGCGATCTTCATACCTGCGGTGATGGTATCACCCTGCTGGACGACGATGTCCTGCAGGTGCGCGATGACGACGAAGACGCCATCGTCGCGGCGCAGCAGCACGAAGGACGCCGGTGGCGTCCCTGTGCTGCCTGGTACGTTGACGACCGGGTTCACGCGTAGAGCCATCACGACGCCATCGATCGGCGCAAACACGTCTTGGTTCCAGCTATGCCAATCCTCGTTGCGTGCGCCGTCACCGCTGTAGAGCCGTGGAAAGGCCAGCGCACCGCGCACGGAGAAATCCACGTCGACGGTCAGGCAGTCGACGCCGAGGTCGTCGCCGACGGCAGGCAATTGCCCCGCCGCGTGCTCGGAGCAGACGTAGGTGCCGGCAAACGGCGGATGCGCGAGCAGGGCCTCGATCTCGCGCGTGCGCGAATCGCTGGCTCGCTCTTGCGCGGCGAGTGGGGTGCTCGCGGTGGCGAGCACTGTGAGGAAGAGGAGACGTAGCCGTGGCATTCCGATAGCTCTGGCGAAAATGATCAGGGCTGCAGGTGATGCAGCTGGAGATACTCGAGATCGTCGGCGTCGTGGCGCACGGTGTAGACACCGTCGCGTCCGAAGCCGACGAGTCGGAGCCCGGCATCCAGCCTCACGTGGCGCACCAGGCGTCCGCGCGCATCGATCACATCGAAGCTCTGGCCAGCACCCGCTTCGACTGCGCGCTCGATCCACAGCATTCCATCCGGCGCGAAGCGCAACGCACGCTGTAGGAATGGCGGGAGCACGTCCGGCCACGCGGTCGGTTCCACATACGTGCGGCGCGAACGTCCGGGCGACATCGTGCGGTCCTCGTTCATCCGCAGCGAGAGCACCGGCTGCTCCTGGCGCACGCGCCATTCGGCCTTGAGGCCGGCGCTCATCGGCACGGGACGGTACTGGAGGACGGGACCTTCGACGCGACCGCCGGACGGGTCGATGAACACCACGCGGTATGGATCGACAGTGACGATAGCGACGCGACCGTCCGCAGCGACGGCCCACTGATCGACCGTCGCGTATGGCGGAGGCGGCCCAGCCGCGCGCGGTGCGGTGTTTGCCGTCGAGGTGGTCGGCATCGGGCGCAGGAGCGGCGAGCGGCCCTGTTGGCTCACGCGCCCGATCGTGTCCTGGCGTCCCGACGCGCGGTCCAAGCGCCGGATGCCGGAGTAGCCGCCGGCGCGGTCCTCAGGCGCGGTGAGCATCACCAACTCGTACAGGTTGCCGCGCGCGTCGGCCTGCACATCGGGGCGGAAGAACAGCGGCGCACCCGGCGCGATGCCGCGTGCCGCGAGGCGATCGCCGGACGCGCCGCGCGCGACGATGAGCAGGGCGCGGCCACCGCCGGTGAGATCCACGGCGAGCGTCGTGTCCGCGTCGAGCGCCAGGAGTCCGACAGGCAGCGTGTACTCGCCGGGACCGTTGCCCTGCCGTCCGATCACCGTCGCCGTGCCCTCGCGCAGGTCCACGCGCAGGATGCGGTTCTCGATGTCATCGATCACGAGCACTCGGCCGTCTGCTTCTTCGCGCAGCGCGCGGACGCTCGAGAACGGTTCGTCGAACGTCGCGCGAACCCGACCAAGCCCGCTGACGGCAATCTCCTGCGCCTCGGCCGCAACCGACACCACGGCCACGCCAACGGCCGCTGCGAACCGCGCGCCGATTCCCATTTGCGCTAAACCAACTGCGCGTCCGCTTGGCCAGCGCGTGCCGCCGTGCGGCGCGCGTGTGCGGAGTAGAGGAAGCCCGGAATCTGCAGCAGGAAGAGGATCGGGAGCAGGCGCTGGCCGTTCATCAAGCCGAGGACGCCACCGACGGCGCAGCTGACGGCCGCGAGCAGGAACGCCAAGCCGGGAAGACGTAGCCGACGCTCAAGCCAGAAGCAGAGCCCGACGACCGCAAACGCCGACAGCACGATGACTAAGAGACCGACGAGTGGGCTCACGCGGCACTCCTTGGGGCGATAGCACGCATCGTGACGACGCGCGCCGAGGTTCAGTCGAAAACGTACCGCGCCCTGCACACGCAGCGCTAGAGCGGCGACCAGTAGCGATACGCGGAGATCGCGCGGCGGGCCTCGCGTGTTGAGTCAGCAAGCACGAGCTGTGCCGACTCACCCTCGGCGCCGGCCCAGAGGAAGGCGAGCGCGTGGCCTTGCGGCAGCCGCGCCGCGAAGAGGATGCGCAGGGCATCGGGATCGAACACGCCGCCGTCGTCCACGCGCCAGACGCTGCCGTCGGAATCCCCGCGACCGGGCAACGGATGCAAGAGCCGGAGCTCGCCCTCGAATAGCGCGAGTGCGGCGAGTGCGGAGGTGTCGACGGTCGCGAACTGTGCGGCCACGATGATCGTCTCGTTGCCGGCGGTCCCC
>DAOMNV010000043.1:0-20649 GCA_035444005.1 Gemmatimonadaceae bacterium | reverse complement strand
GCGGCATCGCGGTCTACGCGCCCCCCGGCAGTGAGGGGCGTCGCGAGACGATCGAGCCGCTGGTCGCCGTGGGGCTCGACGGCATCGAGGTGCGGCATCCGAGCCACTCGCGCGAGGACGAGCTGCGCCTGGCCTCGCTGGCGGCGTTCTTCGGATTGGTCGTGAGCGGCGGCAGCGATTGGCACGGCGCGATGCACGGCACGCGCGTGCTCGGCGCCATGAAGGTGCCGTCGAGCTGGCTCGACCTGCAGGATCGCCGCGTGCGCGAGCGCCGCGGCCAAGGCGCGTAGGACGATGCGCGGCGGCAAGGTCGCGCTCGTCACGGGCGCCGGCCAGCGCGTCGGGCGAGCGATCGCCGAGGCCCTCGCGGCGGATGGGTACCGCATCGGCGTGCACTACCGCAGCTCAGCGGCCGGCGCGGAGGAACTCGTCACGGCGATCCGCGCGCAGGGCGGGGACGCGGAGGCCTTCGGTGCCGACCTCAGCGACGCCGCGGCCTGCGACCGGCTCGTCGACGCCGTGTACGCGCGCTTCGATGCGCTCGATCTCCTCGTCAACAGCGCCGCGGGCATGGAGAAGACGCGACTCGGCCACACGACGGCGGCGGAGTTCGACGCGATCATCGCGCTGAACCTGCGGGCGCCGTTCATGGTGGCGCAGGCGGCGGCGCGGCTGATGCCCGCCGGCTCGGCGATCGTCAACATCGCCGACCACATGGCCCTCGAACCCTGGCCGGACTACAGCGTGCACGGCATCGCGAAGGCCGGCGTGATCGCGATGACGCGGCACCTCGCCGCGGCCCTCGCGCCGGACATCCGCGTGAATGCCGTCGCGCCGGGCTTCGTGCTCGCGCCACCGGGGATGCCTGCGGCGCGCGAAGCCGCGTTCGCCGAGGAGACGCCGCTCATGCGCACGGGGACGCCGGCCGACGTCGTGCGCGCGGTGCGCTATCTCGTGGCGGCGGAGTTCGTGACCGGCGAGACGCTCTTCGTGGACGGCGGTCGCCGTGTCCGGCCCTAGGTCGGAGCACGACGCCGCGCCGCGCGCGCCCCAGCGCTACGGCGACATCCTGGTGGTGGGCGGCGGCTGCTACGGCAGCTACTACGTGCGGCAGTTGCAGCGCGCCGCGGAGGCTGGCGTCGTGCACTGGCGTCGCCTGCTGGTGATCGATCGCGATGCCGAGTGCCGCGTCGCGGCAGAAGGAATTGCGACGCTCGCTCCGTGGCGCGCGCAAGACGCGCTGCCTGACGCCGATACACCACTTGCCGATGACGCATCGCCGGCGCCGACGCTCGTCGTGCGCGAGTGGGGGTCGTTCTTCGCCGAGTACCTCGGTGCCAAGTCCGATGCGTCGGCGTCGGCAGCCGAGGACGCGATCGTCCCCTCGCCGCTGATGCCGCACCTGATGGCGCAGTGGGTGATGAGCCGCGCCCGCGCGCGCTGGCCGGGCCGGATGATGCGCTTCGCGCCGCTCGAGGGCGCGGTGGACGTGCCCTGGCAGCGCCGCGGCGACGACGGCACGCACTACGTGAGCTTCGCGACGTGGATGTGTCCGATCAACTGCATCGAGCCGCGTACCTGCCCGCACACGCGCGGCGCGCGCGCCTGGAGCCTGCCGCCGACGCTGGGGGCCTTCGTCGAGACGGAGCGGCTACGCGGCCGCCGCCTCGACGGGCCGGCGGTGTTCCACTGCGTGCACCGCGCCTTCGGCGTCGGGATGTTCGGCGTCGATGAGGTGCTCGCCGCCGATGCGCTCGTCGCCGAGGTGGCGGGCGGCCGCGCGGCCGAGGTGTTGATCGGCAGCGTCTCGCATTGCCACGGCGCGCTGGCCGTGCTGGAACTGGCCGCACCCTGACGCGATTGCTGAGTAGATTTCGCCCTTTCCGCAACTGAACGAGGACGCACCGTGGCGACGCACGAATACGAAGTGGTGATCATCGGGGCCGGCCCGGCCGGGATGTGCGCTGGGCTCTACGCGGGACGCTCGATGCTGAAGAGCGTCGTGCTCGAGCGCGGCTTCCCGGGCGGCGAGCTGCTCAACACCGAGGTCATCGAGGACTACATCGGCTTCGAGCACGTCCTCGGCCACGAGCTCGCCACGAAGTTCCAGAACCACGCCGAGAAGTTCGGCGCGCAGATCCTCACGTCGACGCCGGTGGAGGCGATCAAGAAGGCCAGCGACGGCCTTTTCGACGTGACGGTCGAGAACGGCGACGTCTACCGCGCGCCGACGGTCATCGTCACCGCGGGCGGCACGCCCGTGAAGCTCAACATCCCGGGCGAGATCGAGTACGCCGGCAAGGGCGTGAGCTACTGCGCGATCTGCGACGGGGCGTTCTACAAGGGGCACACCATCCTGGTGGTGGGCGGTGGCGACGCCGCGCTCGAGGAGGCGGACTTCCTCACTCGCTACGCCGAGAAGGTGTACCTCGTGCACCGGCGCGACGAGTTCCGCGCGTCGAAGATCGTGCAGCAGCGCGCGTTCGCGAACCCGAAGATCGAAGTCATCACCGACACGGTGGTGGACGAGGTCGTGGGCCAGGGCGGCCTGATGACGCACGCCAAGATCCGCAACTTGAAGACCGGCGCGGCGTCGGACCTCGTCGCCACGGGCATCTTCATCTTCATCGGCTTCACGCCGAACACGGGGATGATCAAGGAGCACGTGACGCACGACAGCGCGGGCTACCTGATCACCGACGCGAATATGCAGACCTCGGTGCCGGGCCTCTTCGCGGCCGGCGACGTGCGCGCGCAGCTCACGCGCCAGGTCACGACCGCCGTCGGCGACGCCACCACGGCGGCGATCGCGGTCGAGAAGTTCCTCACGGCGCGCAAGAACGGGCAGCCCGCGCCGGCTCCCGTGCCGATGCTCATTCCCTCGGCGTGATCCAGGTCCACTCCCGCACCGTCGGGGCGTTTCAGGAGAACGCCTGGCTGCTGCACGACGAGGCGGCGCGGGAGCTGGTGCTGATCGATCCCGGCGCCGAGCCACGGGCGCTGGCCGCGGAGATCGAACGGATCGGCGCGCGACTCACCGCGATCTGGATTACGCACGGCCACATCGACCACATTGGTGGCGTCGCGGGGCTCAAGGCCCTGTGGCCCGACGTGCCGGTGTATGCGCATCCGCTCGATGCGCCGCTCTGGGAACACGCGCCGCGCATCGCGGCGGGCTACGGCCTGCCCTTCGACGCGCCGCCGCGGCCAGACCGCGGCCTCGCCGAAGGCGACGTGCTCGAGTTCGGTGGCGAGCGTTTCGAAGTCTGGCACCTGCCGGGCCACGCGCCCGGGCACGTGGCGTTCATCTCCGCCGCGCACTGCTTCGCCGGCGACGTGCTGTTCCAAGGCTCGGTGGGCCGCGTCGACCTCCCGCTCTGCGACCCCGCGGCGCTCGAACGGTCGCTCGAACGCCTCCTCAGCCTCGACGACGCCGTCGTCGTGCACCCGGGCCACGGTCCGCGCACGACGATCGGACACGAGCGCCTCCACAATCCCTTCCTCAACGGCACGGCGCGTCTCAGGAAGGGCTGAGCGGCAGTTGCCCAACCGTCGATGGGCCACGGAATGGGCTGGACAGCGTCCGTGGCGTGTATCCGGTGTGACAGCGGCGCGTTGCGGTGTAGTATTGGAAAAGGGGGCGTTCGCCCCCTGCCTTCGACCTCAGACTTTCGGATAATGATGCGTGCGTTATTCCTGACGGCCCCGCTGGTCCTGGCGCTCAGCGCCTGCCTCGATGGCAACCTTCCGGTCCGTGAGCGGATCGGCCTCGTGAACGTGCGTGCGTTCAGCAACGGCGGCACGCCGGTGATCCGCGGTCAGGCGGTGTTCTATCGCACGGCCGGCCTGCAGATCTTCCCGGCCGCGCCGCAGGCCTGCGCGCTGTACGGCTACACGCCGCCGGTGTCGAGCGACAACGCGGGCCAGACGCTCAACGCCGGCCCCAATGTCGCATTCACCGTCGGGGCGTCGTCGGAGGTCGCGGTGCACGCCGTCGGCGCGGTGTACCCGGTCTACGACTTCCCGGACGGCAGCTACCTCGACTTCGTCGCGGGCGACTCCGTGCTCGTCGGCATCCCGGGTGCGACGGGCGGCTTCGAGCCGATGGCGATCAAGTCGCGGCTCGCCGAGCCGTTCACGGCGGACCCGGTGCCGGCCTACGTCGAGAACCAGCCGTTGAACCTCACCTGGGAAGCGGCGACTACGCCGGGTTCCGTGATGGTCATCCTGCTTCGCTACAACTCCACGCCGGGCGCCACGCAGCCCGATCTCGAGATTGGCTGCGCCTTCGAGGACGACGGCAGCGGCCAGGTTCCCTTGAATCTTGCGAACGGTTGGGGCCAGGGCGTGCCGGCGACGCGTGAGGCGGTGTTTATGCGCGTCCGCGAGCGCATCGTCCAGTTCGACGATCGCACCCGCACGCGGGTGCGTTCGATCTACGAATACCCGCTCATCGACCTCGTCGACGCGCCGTGACGAAGCGCACGCGCCTCGAGCGGGATCCGCTCGGCACCGTCGAGGTGCCGGCGGATGCGCTCTACGGCGCGCAGACCGCGCGCGCGGTCGCGAACTTCCCGATCTCGGGGCTGCGCCCCGATCCCGCCTTCGTCGACGCCATCGTGCGCATCAAGCGCGCGGCGGCCGTGGTGCATCGCGGTACGGGGCGGCTCGACGCCGAGCGCGCGGATGCCATCCTCGCCGCCGCCGACGCCGTGCTCGGCGGCGCGCACCGCGACCAGTTCGTCGTGGACGTGTTCCAGGCCGGCGCGGGCACCTCGCTGCATATGAACGTCAACGAGGTGCTCGCGACGTTGGCCACGCGGGCGCTCGATGGACGCGCCGAGGTGCATCCCAACGATCACGTGAATATGGCGCAGTCGACCAACGACGTGATCCCGACCGCGATCCGCCTCGCCACGCTGGACCGCCTGCGGCCGGGCCTCGCGTCGATCGATCGGCTCGCCGCGACGCTGCGCACGCGCGCCACCGACTTCGATGGCTTCGTGAAGGCCGGGCGCACGCACCTGCAGGACGCGATGCCAATCCGCCTCGGGCAGGAAGTCGGCGCCTGGGCCGGCTCGCTCGAACGCGGCGCAAGGCGCGTGCGCGAGGCGGCCGAGTATCTCCTCGACCTCGGCATCGGCGGCTCCGCCGTCGGCACCGGCGTGAACGCCGAGTCGGTCTACGCCGAACGGATGGTCGTCGAGCTCACCGCGCTCACCGGGCTGCCGCTGCGCGAAGGCGCCGACCGCTTCCAGTTGATGCAGAGTATGGGCGACGTCGCCGCGGTGAGCGCCGCCTGGCGCGTGCTTGCATTGGACCTCGGCAAGATCGCCAGCGACCTGCGCCTGTTGGCCTCGGGGCCGCGCACCGGCCTCGACGAGCTGCGCCTGCCCGCCGTGCAGCCGGGCTCGAGCATTATGCCGGGTAAGGTGAATCCCAGCGTGCCCGAGATGGTCAACCAGGTCGTGTTCCAGGTGATGGGGCACGACGCCACCGTGAGCGCCTCGGCGGAGCAGGGTCAGCTCGAGCTCAACGTGATGATGCCGGTGATCGCGCACAACGTGCTCAGTGCCGTGCGCATCCTCGGCAACGCGGCTGACGCGCTCGAGGAGCGCACGGTGCGCGGGATGCAGCCGAATGCGGCGATGCTCGCCTACTGGGTGGAGCGTTCGGCAGCGCTGGCGACCGCGCTGGCGCCGAAGATCGGCTACGCCGAGGCCGCGGCGCTGACCAAGCGTTCGGTGGAGACGGGGGAGTCGATCCGTGCGCTGGTGCTCAAGGAAGGCCTGCTGACCCAAGAGGAGGCCACGCAGATCCTCGACCTGCGCCGGATGACGGAACCCGGCGTGCCCGGGCGCGACGCCTAACCGACAACGCTTGTCCCGATACCCGCGCGAGGGCATCTTTCGGGTATGCGAATCACCACGTGGGCCGAATACGGCGTCATCTGCGCGCTGCACCTGGCGCGCCGCACGGACGAAGGCCCGGTGACGGGTCGCGACGTCGCCGCGAAGGAGAAGCTCCCGGGCGATTACGTGGAGCAGATCCTGCTGCGCCTGCGGCGCGCGGGCATCGTGCAGAGCACGCGCGGCGCCAAGGGTGGCTACGCCCTGGCCCGTCCGGCCCGCGAGATCACCGTGCGGCAGATCATCGCCGCGGCCGAGCTGGTGACCTTCGACCTGCACTGCGAGACGCACCCGCTGGATTCCGAGCGCTGCGCGCAGGCCTGCGACTGCAGCATCCGGCCGGTGTGGATGATGCTGCAGAAGCGCATCGACGAAGTCCTCGACTCGGTGCTGCTCTCCGACCTGCTGTTCGCCGAGCCCCAGGTGCGGCAGAAGGTGGGGCTGCCCGTGCTGCAGGCCTGAACGATGGCGCTCCCTTTCACGGCGGCGTGGCGCACGGCGCGTGAGCGGGAGCGGCGCGCGAAGCTCGTGTCCGAGGGCCTCGGGCGCGAGCCGGAGGATGGCGATGTCGCGTGGCTGGCCGAAGCGGCGGCCAATGGCGATGAAGACCACGCGCGCTGGGAGCTGCGCTACGCCCGCGGCGCCGTCGGCCTGCTGCTGGCCCAGCGGGACGCGCTCGACGACCGCACCGCCGCCGAGCTGGCGCGCGCGATCGGCACGATGCTCGAGCGCGATCCGCGCATCGCCGAGGATCGCCGTGACCTCGCGGCCGCGCAGTTCAACGAGCGGCTGATCGCGTATCGCGAGGCCTTCCAGGTGCGGCACGGGCCGATCACCTCGGCGGATGCGCTGGGCCGCTGCCTGCTGGCCTTCGCCAGCGACGGGGCGCGGACGGCGGGCAGTCCGCTGGCCTACGCGATCGAGCTGCTGGACCGCTACGCGGAGGAGGCCCGCGCGCTGCTCACGCGGGCGTATGGTGAGGCGAAGCTGCCGGAGGATGTGCCGCCGAGCGTGATGCGGCGGGAGACGTGAGACGTGAGACGTGAGACGTGAGACGTGAGATGAACGGGTGGGAAATACGAAGAGGCCGCCCAATGGGCGGCCTCTCACGTCTCACATCTCAAATCTCACGTCTTGTTTGAAGTGCCGAAGGGGGGACTCGAACCCCCACGGGCTTGCGCCCACTGCGCCCTGAACGCAGCGCGTCTACCAATTCCACCACTTCGGCGAGGAACAGGAACGTACTGGGGACCGGTACCCAAGTCAACGCTGAATCGTCATCCTTCTGGACTGTGACTACGAAGCCTGCTCCCGACGAGGACATCGTCCCGATTGCGCGGAACAAACGCGCGCGCCACGACTACGAGATACTCGAGACGTGGGAGTGCGGGCTCGTGCTCACCGGCACGGAGGTGAAGGCGCTGCGCGATGGCCGGGCGCAGATCACCGACGCGTACGGCATCGTGAAGGACGGCGAGGTGTGGCTGCTCAACGCGCACATCGCGCCGTACGAGCGGGGCAACATCTGGAACCACGAACCGACCCGCACGCGCAAGCTGCTGCTGCACCAGAAGGAGATCCGGCAGCTGATCGGCGCGGTGGAACGGAAGGGGCTGACCTTGGTGGCACTCGACCTGTACTTCAAGCACGGACGCGCGAAGCTCAAGCTGGGCCTCGCGCGCGGCAAGAAGCTGCACGACAAGCGCGCCGACTTGAAGGAACGCGACGACACGCGCGAGATGCAGCGCGCGCTGCGGAGCGCGAAGTGATGCGAGGACTGGCGATGCGCGCGTGGCGTACGCCGCGCACCGCGCTGCTCGCGGCGACGCTGCTCGCGGCGGCGCCTGCCGGGCGCGCCGAGGCGGTGCTTGCGGCGTCGCCGGTCGCGCCGCCGCCCGGCGACGTGATCCGCGTCCGCGGCGTCGCCGGCGACACGGTGCTCCAGCTGCGGCCCAGCGAGGGCGGCGGCCGCGTGCAACTCGACGTGATGACGCGCCTGCTCGGCGGCACGCTCGAACCCGTCGGCGCGGATCGCTGGCGCGTGACGTTCTCGAATGCCTCGGTGGACGTGCAGGACGGGATGCCGTTCGCGTCGTACAACGGGTTTGCGCTGCCGCTGCTTGAGCCGGTGATCGTCGCCGACGGCGCGGTGCACGTGCCGTTGCAGCTCTTCAGCGAGATCATCCCGCGCTTCGGCGTGGGTATCGTGTGGGACCGCAGCCGCTGGGAAGTGCGGCTGTTCCAGGCCATCGCGCGTCGCGAGCCGGCGCCGCAGGCAGCGGCACCCGCTGCGCCGCCGAGCACGCCGGCGCGGAACGCCAGCAACACCGGCGGCGCGGCCACGAGCGGCAACGGCGGCAACACCCGCGCGGCGGAGACGCCCGTGGTCGTGCCGCCGTCGGCCCCGCCGCCGACAGCTCCGGCGAACGTGCCGGCGGCAACGCCGTCGACGCCTCCGGCGAACGTGCCGGCGGTGACGCCCTCCACGCCTCCCGCGAACGCGCCGGTCGTAGTGCCGTCCGCTCCGCGGCGTGAACCCAACGCGCCGCCTGGGCTCGCGCGCCGCTACACGGTCGCCGTGGATGCCGGCCACGGCGGCGTCGACCCGGGCAATCCCGGCGTCGTGATCAATGGCCGTCGCGTCAACGAGGCGCGGCTCACGCTGGAGATGGCGAAGCGACTGGAAAGCGAGCTGCGCTCGCGCGGCCTCGAGGTGGTGATGACGCGGCCGGAAGACCGGCTCGTGCCGCTCGAGCAGCGCGGTCCACTCGCCAATGCGCGCCGCGCCGACCTGTTCATCTCGCTGCACACCAACGCGGCGAACCCGAACTGGCGCAATGGCAGCGCCGTGCGCGGCGTGGAGACGTACTTCCTGGCCACCGCGCGGACCGAGGACGAACGCCGCGTGGCGGCGATGGAAAACGAAGTCGTGCGCTTCGAGGTCGAGACCAACCCCGACGCGGGCGATCCGCTGGGGTTCATCCTCAACGACATCGCGCAGAACGAGCACCTGCGCGAGTCGCTGGACCTCGCGCAGTTGGTGCAGACGGCGCTCGCGGCGAAGCACCCGGGGCCGAGCCGCGGCGTGAAGCAGGCGGGCTTTATGGTGCTGTCGAAGGCCTTTATGCCGGCCATCCTCGTGGAGGTGGGCTTCGGCACGAACGTCGAGGACGCGCGCTGGATGGCGAGCACCGCGGGCCAGCGTGACATCGCGACGTCGATCGCCGACGCGGTCTTCGAGTACCTGCAGCACTACGAGCGGCGCACCCGCACGGCGGGGCGCTGATGACGGCGCGGCTCGGCGTCACGCTCTGCGGACTCGCATTCCAGAACCCGATCTTGCTCGCCGCCGGCACCGCGGCCTACGGCCGAGAACTCGCCGACGTGATGGACCTCGAAGCCCTCGGCGGTTTCGTCACGAAGGCCGTGAGCCCCGAACCGCGCAGCGGCGCGCCGGCGCCGCGCGTCGGAGATTTCCCGGGCGGGATGATCAACGCCGTTGGACTCGCGAATCCGGGAATGGACGCGGTGAAGCGCGAAGACCTGCCGTGGATCGCCGCCAATGTGCGCGCGCCGCGCGTGCTGGTGAACGTGGTGGGGAAGGTGGCCGAGGATTTCGGGACGGTCGTCGCGCATCTCGACGATGCGCCGGGATTCCACGGCTTCGAGTTGAACGTTTCGTGCCCGAACGTGAAGCAGGGCGGGATGGAGTTCGGCGCGGATCCGTCGGCGTTGCAGGCCGTGATCGCCGGCGCGCGGGCGCACACGACGAAGCCGCTGTTCGTGAAGCTCTCGCCGACCTTGCCGCAGATCGGCGACGTCGCCAAGCGCGCAGTGGACACCGGTGCCGACGGCATCACGGTGATCAACACGATACCCGGGATGGTGATCGACGTCGCGACGCGCCGGAAGCTGCTCGGCTTCGGCCAGGGCGGCGTGAGCGGCCCCGGCCTGCTCGCGGTGGGCGTGCTCGCTACGTATCGCGTGCGCCAAGCCGTGTCGGTGCCGATCATCGGCGCCGGCGGCGTTCAGTCGGCGGATGACGCGCTGCAGTTCATCCTCGCCGGCGCGAACGCCGTCGCGATCGGAACGGCAGCGCTGGCCGATCCCAAGCTGCCGGCACGCATCGTGCGGGATCTTGGGCGGTGGTGTGATGATGCTGGCGTGGGGGTGGAGGACGTTGTGGGGAGACTTGAGACTTGAGACGTGAGACTTGGGACGGATGACGGATGAGGGATGACGGAATACAGTCCGTGCGCAACGCACCTTCATCCTCACCCCCTACATTTCTCGCGCCTCCCCTTCGCTCCCCGCTCCTCTCCCTTGCTGCTCGCTCCTCTTTCTTCCTCCATCCCTGTGCGCGCAACTCCCATCATCGCCCTCGACGTCCCGTCGCTCGACGCGGCGAAGGATCTCACGGACCGTCTCGGTCCCGCCGCGGACTTCTACAAGGTCGGCCTCGAGCTGTTTACTGCCGAGGGTCCGCGGGTGGTGGAGTGGTTGCGTGGGGAGGGGAAGCGGGTGTTCCTCGATCTCAAGCTCTACGACATCCCGAACACGGTGCGCGGGGCGGCGCGGAGTGCGCGGGCGATGGGGGCGTCGTTGCTGACGGTGCACGGTTACGGTGGTGCGGCGATGGTCGACGCGGCGGTGGAAGGTGCGGGAAGTGAGACGGGCATCCTGGTCGTGACGGTGCTGACGAGCTTCGACGCGCCGGCGCTGGGTGTCGCGCTGGGTCGCGAGGTGCCGGAGATGGGCGCCGAGGTTTCGCGGCTCGCGCAGTTGGCGGATGTGGCGGGGGCGCACGGCATCGTGTGCTCGGGCCAGGAAGTGCGTGCGGTGCGGGGCAGCTACCCGCGGCTCAAGCCGTTGGTGCCGGGCATCCGGCTTGCGGGCGGGGCGACGCACGACCAGGCGCGCATCACGACCCCGGAGAAGGCCGCCGCCGACGGCGCGGCGTATCTCGTGCTGGGACGGGCAGTTACCGAGGCCGCCGAGCCCGCGGCGGTGCTGACGGGGATCGTCGAGAGCCTCCGCTAGGCCTGCGGACGGACGCCGGAATCCGGCTCAGGACAGGCCTCCGTCATCCATCATCCGTCCTTTTCGTACACGTCAGTCACGCCCCTTGTGTCAAGGGGTCGCTCCGACTATCCTACGGGTCTGCCCGAAATTCGGGCGTGGCAACGATTTCCGTTCATCCGTACCTGTCGGAGTTCCCGTGAAGGTTCGTAGCAGCGTCAAGCCGATCTGCGAGCATTGCAAGGTGGTGAAGCGTGCGGGTGTGACGCGCATCATCTGCAAGCGCAATCCCAAGCACAAGCAGCGTCAGGGTTAATAACAATGGCTCGTATTAGCGGCGTGGATCTTCCGCGCGACAAGAAGGTCGAGATCGGCCTGACCTACATCTACGGCATCGGCCGCGTCACGGCGCGCAAGATCCTCGAGGCGACGGGCGTGAACCCGGAGCAGCGGATCCGCGACCTCAACGACGTGGACGTGAACAAGCTCCGTCAGGAGATCGAGAAGACGCTTCGCGTGGAAGGTGCGCTGCGCACCGAGATCGCGATGAACATCAAGCGCCTTATGGACATCGGCTCGTACCGTGGCCTGCGCCACCGTCGCGGGCTGCCGGTCCGTGGGCAGCGCACGCACACCAACGCCCGCACGAAGAAGGGGCCGCGCCGCGCGATCGCGGGCAAGAAGAAGGTCACCAAGTAATGGCTATCGGAAAGAAGACCAAGAAGGTCGTCGACGCCGAAGGCGTCGCGCACGTCAACGCGACCTTCAACAACACGCTCATCACGATCACGGATGCCCACGGCAACGCGATTTCGTGGGGCACGGCCGGCAAGGCCGGGTTCAAGGGTTCGAAGAAGTCCACGCCGTTCGCGGCGACCGTCGCTGCCGAGCAGTGCGCCCGCGAGGCGCTGTCCCTCGGCTTGCGTCGGGTCCACGTGAAGGTCCAGGGCCCGGGTTCGGGCCGCGAGTCGGCGATCCAGGCGCTTGCCGCCGCCGGCCTGCAGGTCAAGTCCATCAAGGACGTGACCCCGATTCCGCACAACGGCTGCCGGCCGCCTAAGCGCCGGAGGGTCTAACCGATGCGTTACACTGGTCCCAGCTGCCGGCAGTGCCGGCGTGAAGGTACGAAGCTGTTCCTCAAGGGCACGAAGTGCTTCACCGAGAAGTGCCCGGTCGAGCGTCGTCCGTATGCCCCTGGCCAGCACGGCCAGAACACGGCCCGCCGCCGCAAGGTGAGCGAGTACGCGAAGCAGCTCCGTGAGAAGCAGAAGATCAAGCGCATCTACGGCGTGTCGGAGCGTCAGTTCCGCAACACGTTCGAGAAGGTGTCCGCCCTCCCGGGCGTGACGGGCCACAACCTCCTCGCGGCCCTCGAAAGCCGCCTGGACAATATGGTCTACCGGATGGGCTTCGCGCCGAGCCGCAAGGCCGCGCGCCAGCTGATCCGCCACCGCCACATCGAAGTCGACGGCAAGTCGGTCGACATCCCGTCGTACGCGGTGCAGCCGGGGCAGGAGATCAAGATGCGCCAGGCCTCGCGCGAGCTCGCGCTCGTGAAGGAAGCGCTCGAAGTGTCGTCGCGCGGTCAGGCCCCGACGTGGCTGGCGGTCGACAAGGACACGTTCTCCGGCCGTATGCTCGAGCGTCCGCAGCGGGCGATGATCCCGATCGCGGCGCAGGAGCAGCTGGTCGTCGAACTGTACTCGAAGTAAGTCGTAGTGACGTGAGACTTGAGACTTGGGACGTGAGAGTGCGCTCTCAAGTCTCCCGTCTCAAGTCTCAAGTCAGCAGCACAAGACTCCCTGACAGTCTTACGGGCGTACCGCGGGTCAGGGCCGGGGTACGGCGTCGGTGGCGCGTTCCGCCATCGTGACATTTCTCCTCCAAGGATTCCCAACGATGTCCCAGACGATTGACCTCCGCGGCCTTGTCCGTCCGCAGCTCGTCGAGATGACGAAGCGCGACGACAACCCGAACGTCGCGGAGTTCCGCTTGCAGCCGCTGGAGCGTGGCTTCGGCCACACGCTCGGCAACGCGATGCGTCGGATGCTCCTGTCGAGCCTGCGCGGCGCCGCCGTGTGGGGCTTCCGCATCGACGGCGTGCTCCACGAGCACCAGACGATCCCGGGCGTCGTGGAAGACGTCCACCAGATCGTTGCCAACCTCAAGACCCTCGTGCTGGCGCTGGACGAGGACGTCGAAGAGGCGGTGCTGCGCGTGAAGGTGACGAAGGGCGGCGCGGTGACGGCCGGCCAGCTGGACCTGACCGCCGGCGTGCGCGTCGTCGATGCGGCGCACCACATCCTCACGCTGCAGGACGATCGCGACCTGTCGATCGAGCTCTACGTGAACAAGGGCCGCGGCTACATCGAGGCCGAGCAGCACCCGACCGACCGGTCGCTTCCGGTGGACCTGGTGCGCATCGACTCGATCTACTCGCCGGTCAAGCGCACGAACTTCGCCGTCGCCGAGACGCGCGTGGGACAGCGCACGGACTACGACCGCCTGACGATGACGGTCGAGACCAACGGCACCATCACGCCGGAGCAGGCGGTCAGCTACGCCGCCGCGCTGGCGCAGACGCACTTCCAGTACTTCGCGTCCTTCGGGACCCACACGGCCGCTGCGGTGGCCGTGCCGGGCGCCGAGGGTTCGAGCGACGCCGCGCGCCTCGCCGAGCTCCTCCGCACGCCGATCGACGATCTCTCGCTGTCCGTCCGCTCGGTGAACTCGCTCAAGAACTCGAGCATCCGTTCGCTGGGTGACCTGGTCCGCCAGACGGAAGCGCAGATCCTGCAGGTCAAGAATTTCGGCAAGAAGTCCCTCCAGGAGATCGCCGACCTCCTCGAGAAGGAAGGACTCAATTTCGGGATGCGGTTTGAGGAGTCGACGGACGGAGTGCGCGTGGCCGATTGGGGCACGCCGCCGAGCCGCGCCGCCGCTGCTGCGCCTGACGACGACGAAGAGGAATAAGCACGATGCGTCACCGTAAGGCTGGGCGGAGCCTCCGCCGTACTTCTGAGCAGCGCCTGGCGCTGCTCCGCAATCTCGCGACCTCGCTCATCGAGCAGGGCGCGATCGAAACCACCGAAGCCAAGGCGAAGGAGCTCCGGCCCTTCGTCGAGAAGCTGATCACCAAGGCACGCACGGGCACCCTGCACGCGCGTCGCCTCGCCGGCAAGCACGTCCAGAAGCGCGAAGCGGCCGACAAGCTGTTCCAGGAAGTCGGGCCGAAGTTCGCGAAGCGGGCCGGTGGCTACACGCGCATCCTCAAGACCGGCTTCCGCAAGGGTGACGGCGCTGAGATGGCGCGCATCGAACTCGTGGAGAACTGACCCGTGGCCATCCAGCGCAATATCTGCTACGTCTGCTCGAAGGGCGTCGCCCACGGCAACAACGTCTCGCACGCAAACAACAAGACGCGTCGCACCTGGAAGCCCAACCTCCAGGTCGCCCGCATCGTCGAAGGGGGCAAGACCATCAAGATCAAGGTCTGCACCCGCTGCCTGAACGCCGGCAAGATCCAGCGGGCGCCGCGTAAGGCGGTTGTCGCGCTGTAAGGTTGGTGCTCTCGGATTGTAGGGCGACGGGGGGAGCGTTTCGGCGCTCTCCCCGTCTTGCTAAGGGACGGATGACGGATGACGGATGCTCGATCCGTGCGTCTGCGCTGTCCACCACGTTGGGCTAGCTTCCGTCATCCGTCATCCGTCCCGAATGAAGACCGCGCTCATCACCGGCATCACCGGCCAAGACGGCTCCTACCTCGCCGAGCACCTGCTCGCCAAGGGCTACCGCGTCGTCGGCATCGTCCGCCGCTCGTCCACCACGCCCTACGAGCGCATCGGGCACCTGGTGGACAAGGTGGAGCTGCTCTCGGCCGACCTGCTCGACCAGACCTCGCTGATGGACGCCATCGCCGAGGTGAAGCCGGACGAGATCTACAACCTCGCGGCGCAGAGCTTCGTGGCCACGTCGTGGACGCAGCCCGTGCTGACGGGCGAGTTCACGGCCATCGGCGTGACGCGCCTGCTCGAGGCGATGCGCCGCACGGTGCCCAAGGCGCGCTTCTACCAGGCCTCCAGCTCGGAGATGTTCGGGCTGGTGCAGGAGACGCCGCAGAAGGAGTCGACGCCGTTCTATCCGCGCTCGCCCTACGGCGTGGCCAAGCTCTACGGCCACTGGATCACGGTGAACTACCGCGAATCGTTCGGCCTCTACGCGGTCAGCGGCATCCTCTTCAACCACGAGTCGCCGCGGCGCGGGCTCGAGTTCGTGACGCGCAAGGTCACGGACGCGGTCGCGCGCATCAAGCTGGGGCTCGCCGATGAGCTGCGGATGGGCAACCTCGATGCGCGACGCGACTGGGGCTACGCCGGCGACTACGTCGACGCGATGTGGCGGATGCTGCAGGCGGACGCTCCGGCCGACTACGTGATCGGCACGGGCGAGACCTGGAGCGTGCGCCAGCTGGTCGAGGAGGCCTTCGGCTACCAGGACCTCGAGTGGCAGCGCTATGTGAAGCAGGACCCGCGCTTCAACCGCCCGGCCGAGGTGGACCTGCTCGTGGCCGATCCATCGAAGGCCAAGCGCGAGCTGGGCTGGGAGCCGACGGTGCGCTTCCGCGAGCTGGTGCGGATGATGGTGGACGCGGACCTCGAGCGCCACCGCGCGGCGCGCGGCGGCGGCTGACGATGCGTGCGCTCGTCACTGGGGCCGGTGGGTTCGTCGGGCAGTATCTCTGCCGGGCGTTGCTCCGCGATGGCTGGTCCGTGGCGGGCACGACCGTCGGGATGCTGCCCGCGGTGGGCACGATGTCGCAGACGGAGCTTGCCGCGATCCATTGGCGCAACATCGACCTCCGGGTGGGCGCGGAGGAGCGTCGGTCGATCCGCTCGCTGCTCGAGGCCCAGCCCCCGGATGTGATCTTCCATCTCGCGGGCGTGTCGTATCAGCCCGCCGCGGGGGCGGACCTCGCCTTCGCGCTCGGTACCAACGTCGGCGGCCTCGTGAACCTGCTCGAGGGTGTGCGCCCGTTGCGGCTCGAGGGCCGCATCGATCCCGTGGTGCTGGCGATCGGCAGCGGCGAGCAGTACGGCCGGCACGAAGCGTCGGAGCTTCCGCTGGACGAAGGCGCCGAGCAGCGACCGATGACGTTCTACGGCGCGACCAAGCAGGCGCAGGAGGCCTTCGCGCTCGCCGCGCATCGCTCCGACGGGCTCAAGATCATCTGCACGCGGTCATTCAACCACTCGGGCCGCGGGCAGGCGCCGCACTTCCTGTTGCCGTCGCTCGTGGCCCGGGCCAAGGCGGCACGCACGAGCGGCGAGCCGGTGCGCATCGGCAATACCGACGTGACGCGCGATTTCCTCCACGTCGAAGACGTCGTCTCTGCGTATATTGCACTGGTTTCGCGCGGGCGCCCGGGCGAGGTCTACAACGTCTGCAGCGGGATCGGGGTCCGCGTCGGGGATCTGGCGGCCGAGGTGATGGCCGCGGCGGGAGTACGCTCCCCCCTCGAGGTCGATTCCGCCCTGCAGCGCGACGTAGACGTCCCGATGCTCGTCGGCGACAACGCCAAGTTGCGCGCGGCCACCGGTTGGACCCCGCTGCAGTCCCGCTCCGCCATCATCCAAGACCTGCTCGATGCCGCGTCGTAACGATATCCACCGCATTCTCCTCATCGGTTCCGGCCCGATCGTCATCGGGCAGGGCGCCGAGTTCGACTATTCCGGGACGCAGGCCGCGAAGGCGCTGCGCGAAGAGGGCTACGAGGTCATCCTCGTGAACTCGAATCCGGCGACGATCATGACGGATCCGGAGGTCGCGGACCGCACGTACATCGAGCCGGTGACGCCGGAGTACGTGGAGCTGATCATCGAGCGCGAGAAGCCCGATGCGCTGCTGCCGACGATGGGCGGGCAGACGGCGCTGAACGTGGCGATGGCGCTGCACGAGCGCGGCGTGCTGGAGAAGCACGGCGTGGAGCTCATCGGCGCGAACGCGCGGGCGATCGCCGTGGCCGAGGACCGCAAGCTCTTCGCCGACGCGATGGCCGAGATCGGGCTCAAGTGCCCGGAAGGCAAGATCGCGACGACCTGGGAGCAGGCGCTGGAGATCGCCGAGTGGACGGGCTTCCCGGCGATCATCCGGCCGGCGTTCACGCTGGGCGGCTCGGGTGGCGGCATCGCGTACAACCGCGACGAGTACGAGCGCATCGTCAAGCGCGGTCTCGACGAGTCGCCGATCTCGCAGGTGCTGATCGAGCGCTCGCTGCTCGGCTGGAAGGAGTACGAGCTCGAGGTGATGCGCGACGCGCAGGACAACGTGGTGATCGTCTGCTCGATCGAGAACCTCGACCCGATGGGCATCCACACGGGTGACTCGATCACCTGCGCGCCGGCGATGACGCTGTCGGACCGCGAGTACCAGGTGATGCGTGACGCCGCGCAGAAGGTGATCCGCAAGATCGGCGTGGCGGCGGGCGGCTGCAACATCCAGTTCGCCGTGAACCCGGTGGACGGCGAGATGGTCGTGATCGAGATGAACCCGCGCGTGTCGCGCTCGTCGGCGCTGGCGTCGAAGGCGACGGGTTTCGCCATCGCGCGCATCGGCACGAAGCTGGCGGTGGGCTACACGCTGGACGAGATCCCGAACGACATCACGAAGACGACGCCGGCGAGCTTCGAGCCGGTGCTCGATTACGTGGTGGTGAAGGTGCCCCGCTTCGCGTTCGAGAAGTTCCCGGGCGCCAACACGACGCTCACGACGCAGATGAAGTCGGTGGGCGAGTCGATGGCGATGGGCCGCACGTTCAAGGAAGCCTTCCAGAAGGCCCTGCGCGCGCTGGAGACGGGGCGCGCCGGCTGGGTGGTGGGCGAGCGTCCGGTGGACGACCGCGTGGCCGACGATTCGATCGACGCCGTGCGCGCCGCGCTGCCGGTGCCGGTGCCGGAGCGGATGTTCCAGGTCAAGCGCGCGATGCTGCTCGGGATGAGTCTCGAGGAGATCCGCCAGCGCACGATGATGGACCCGTGGTTCCTCGACCAGTTCGCCGAGCTCATCGAGGCGGAGAAGGCGTACGCCGCGGCGCCGAGCGTCGATGCGCGCCTGATGCGCCGGATGAAGCGGATGGGCTTCAGCGACCGCCAGTTGGCGGCGCTGCGCAAGGAGAACGAGCA
This sequence comes from Gemmatimonadaceae bacterium, assembly GCA_035444005.1. Taxonomy (GTDB): domain Bacteria; phylum Gemmatimonadota; class Gemmatimonadetes; order Gemmatimonadales; family Gemmatimonadaceae; genus Pseudogemmatithrix. Next base: position 2,543 of record DAOMNV010000043.1, on the reverse strand, counting down.
GCAGGTGCGCGAGCATCGCTGGGCCCTCGACGTGCGGCCGTCCTACAAGATGGTCGACACCTGCGCCGGGGAGTTCCCGTCGAACACGCCGTACCTCTACTCCTCGTACGACGAGGAGAGCGAGGCACCGCGCTCGGGCAGGAAGAGCGTAATCATCCTCGGCTCGGGCCCGAATCGCATCGGCCAGGGCGTGGAGTTCGACTACTGCTGCGTGCGCGCGGCGATCGCGCTGCGCGAGGCCGGCTTCGAGACGATTATGGTGAACTCCAACCCGGAGACCGTCTCGACGGACTACGACACGTCCGACAAGCTGTACTTCGAGCCGCTGACCTTCGAGGACGTGCTGGAGATCGTCGAGCGCGAGCAGCCGGTGGGCGTGATCGTGCAGCTGGGCGGCCAGACGCCGCTCAAGCTGGTGAAGCCGTTGGAGGCCGCCGGCGTGACGATCCTCGGCACCAGCCCGGAGGCGATCGACATCGCCGAGGACCGCAAGCGCTTCGAGCAGCTGGCGCGCGAGCTGGGGGTGGAGCAACCGCCCAATGGCACCGCGACGAGCGTGGACCAAGCGGTCACGATCGCCGCGCGCATCGGATATCCGGTGCTGCTGCGCCCGAGCTACGTGCTCGGCGGACGGGCGATGGAGATCGTGTACGACGAGCCTAGCCTCCGCGACTACTTCCAGCGCGCGGTGCGGGTGAGCGAGGATCGTCCGGTGCTGGTGGACGCGTTCCTCGAGGATGCGTTCGAGGCCGACGTGGATGCGCTCAGCGACGGCACGACGGTGGTGATCGGCGGCGTGATGGAGCACATCGAGGACGCCGGCATCCACTCCGGCGACTCGGCCTGCGTGCTGCCGCCGTACCTGATCTCGAAGGAACACCAGGACCAGATGCGCGCGCACACGGTGGCGTTCGCCAAGGCGCTGGGCGTGGTCGGACTGATCAACGTCCAGTACGCGCTCAAGGATGGCGTGGTCTACGTGCTCGAGGTGAACCCGCGCGCGTCGCGCACCGTGCCGTTCGTCTCGAAGACCATCGGCAAGCCGCTGGCCTCGCTCGCCGCGCGCGTGATGCTCGGCGAGACGCTGGAGCAGCTCGGGTACACGCAGGAGATCGTCGCGCCGTTCGTGAGCGTGAAGGAGGCGGTGTTCCCGTTCACCAAGTTCCGCGAGTTCGACCCGATCCTCGGCCCCGAGATGCGCTCGACGGGTGAGGTGATGGGCGTGAGCGAGACCTTCGGGATGGCGTATGCGAAGGCCGAGATCTCGGCGGGCAACGCGCTGCCGCGCGAAGGCACGGTGATGCTGACGGTGAACGACCGCGACAAGGCGAAGGCCGCGAAGATCGCCGGACGCTTCGCGGCGCTGGGCTTCGGCCTCGCGGCCACCGAGGGCACGGCCAAGCATCTTGCGGGGCAGGGCATCGAGGCGCGCAGCGTGTTCAAGGTGAGCGGCGGGCGGCCCAACGGCATCGACCTGATGGTGAACGGCGAACTGCAGCTGCTGATCAACACGCCGCTGGGCAAGCGGGCGCAGAAGGATGACTACTCGATGCGGCAGGCGGCGGTGGCCAACCGCGTGCCCTACACGACGACGCTGAGCGGCGCGAGCGCGGCCTGCGAGGCGATCGAGACGATGCGGACGACGAAGTCGGCCGTGAAGAGCTTGCAGGAGTGGCAGGCGATGGTCGTGCCCGCGGGGACGGCGTGAGCGAGCCCTTCGTCCACGAGTCGTCGTACGTGGATGCCGGCGCGCAGGTCGGCGCCGGCACGAAGATCTGGCATTTCTGCCACGTGATGCCGAAGGCGGTGATCGGCCGCGACTGCAACATCGGGCAGAACGTCGTCGTGATGAACGGCGTGCGCGTCGGCAACAACGTGAAGATCCAGAACAACGTCTCGCTGTACGAGGGCGTGGTCCTCGAGGACGACGTGTTCTGCGGGCCGTCGATGGTGTTCACGAACGTGATCAATCCGCGCAGCCACGTCAGCCGCAAGGACGAGTACCGGCAGACGCTGGTGCAGCGCGGTGCGAGCATCGGCGCGAACGCGACGGTGGTCTGCGGCGCCACGCTGGGCGCGTACTGCTTCGTGGGCGCGGGTGCGGTGGTGACGAAGGACGTGCCGGCCTACGCGCTGGTGACCGGCGTGCCGGCGCGGCGCACGGGCTGGGTCTGCGCCTGCGGCACGGTGCTGCGGGGCGACGGGCCGGCGTATCGTTGCGGCGAATGCGGGGCGGCCTACGAGGAACGCGCCGGCACGCTGCATCCCCTGGAGGCCAAGTGAGCACCCCGGTGCGCATCGCGTTGGTGGGCTGCGGGCGCATCAGCGCCAATCACTGCGAGGCGATCGACAAGGTCGATGGGCTCGTGCTCTCGGCCGTCTGCGACAGCGTCGAGTCGCGGGCCCGCGAGACGGGCGAGAAGTGGCAGCTGCCCTGGTTCACGAACTACGAGAAGATGCTGGCCGAGGCGGACTGCGACGCGGTGGCGATCGCCACGCCGAGCGGCCTGCATCCGGCGCACGGGATCCTCGCGGCGAAGGCC
>DAOMNV010000042.1:0-20686 GCA_035444005.1 Gemmatimonadaceae bacterium | reverse complement strand
CTCGACGCCTTCGGCAACCCCGACCCGCGGTGGCAGCTGCACTTCCGCCTCGGGCAGTTCTTCTAACCTTGGAGCATCCGTATATGTCCGTCCGTTCGCGTGCCGCCGTCCTCGTGGCCGCCCTGCTTTCGCTCGCGGCTTCGCCGCTCGCGGCCCAGAAGGTCGCGTTCGTCAACACCTCGCGCATCCTGCAGGAGATGCCGGCCCGCGCGCAGGCCGAGGCGCAGATGCGCACCGCGCTCGAGGCGCTGCAGGCCCGCCAGCAGGTGATGGTCGACTCGCTGAACGGCTTGATCGCCGCCTTCGAGCGCGACTCCGCCGGGCTCTCGCAGCAGGACAAGATCACCCGCTTCCAGACCCTGCAGGCCTACGACGCCCGCTACCGCGACACGCTCGAGGTGCTGGAGCAGGAGAGCCAGGAAGCGCAGGCCGAGGCGATGCAGCCGCTGTTCGACCAGATCCGCGTGGCGCTCGACGACATCCGCGCGGCCGACAGCTACGCGATGATCCTCGATCTTTCGCGTGAGGGCAGCCCGGTGGTCGCCTTCGACCGCAACCTCGACATCTCGGACCGCGTGCTGACGCGCATCCGCGCGAGCGGCGCCACGCCGCGTTCGGCCACGCCGCCGGCCGCGCAGCAGCAGCGTCCGGCACCGCAGGGCCCGGTGTCGCAGCCGACGGGAGTCCGGCGCCCGTAAGGGCGTCGGCGGCGCGCCTCCCCACCAGGCGATGACCGAATCTGAGGGAACGGCCCTGCGGCTCGCGGACCTCGCGGCCGCCGTCGGGGGCACGGTGTCTGGAGACGGCGACGTCCGCATCTCCGGCATCGCGCCCCTGGATCGCGCCGGTGCGGGCCAACTGTCGTTCCTGGCGTCGCCGAAGTACGCGCCGCTGCTGCTGGAGTCGAACGCGGCGGCGGTGCTCGTGACGCCCGAACTCAAGGACGCGCCGGGCCGCTGCGCGAACCGCATCGTGGTGGCGAAGCCTCACGAGGCGATCCTCGCGCTGTTGCCACGCCTCTACCGGCAGCCAGATCGTCCGTTCACGGGCGTGCATCCGACCGCCGTCGTGGATCCCACGGCCGAGGTCGATGCCGACGTCTGCCTCGAGGCCTTCGTGGTGGTCGGGGCGGGCGCGCGGATCGGTCGCGGTGCCTGGATCGGTACGCACTGCGTCATCGGCGCCGGCGCGCGGCTCGGTGCGGACGTGCGCCTGTATCCGCAGGTGACGCTGTATCCGGGTGTCACGCTCGGTGACCGCGTCGCGGTGCATAGCGGCACGCGCATCGGCTGCGACGGCTTCGGCTACGTGTTCCAGAACGGCGCGCACCAGAAGCTGCCGCACGTGGGCGGTTGCGTGATCGGCAACGACGTCGAGATCGGGGCCAACTGCACGATCGACCGCGGCAGCATCGACCAGACGGTCATCGGCGACGGCACGAAGATCGACAACCTCGTGCACGTGGCGCACAACGTGCGCATCGGCCGGCTCTGCCTGATGGCGGCGCAGGTCGGCATCGCCGGCAGCGTGCGCATCGGGGACGGCGTGGTGATGGCCGGCCAGGTCGGCGTCTCGGGGCACGTGACGATTGGGGACAAGGTCACGCTGACGGCGCAGACGGGCGTGATTTCCGACGTACCGAGCGGCGAGATGTGGGGCGGCTTCCCGTCGCGCCCGCACCGCGACGCGATGCGCGGCTATGCGGCGCTGGCCAAGCTGCCGGAGTGGATGAAGCGCGTCGAGCGCAGGCTGCGCGACGGGGAATCGTCGTGAGCCGCCGCACGATCGCCGGGGAGGCGACGCTGCAGGGCATCGGCTTGCATCTCGGCCGCACGTGCACGCTGCGCTTCCTGCCGGCGGCGAGCGGCAGCGGCGTGCGCTTCCGTCGCACGGACGTGGCGGGCGCGCCGGAGACGCCGGCGCACCACCGCGTGGCCGTGGCGGCGGAGCGGCGCACGCAGTTGGGCGAGGGCGAGGCCGCACTGCACACGGTGGAGCACGTGCTGGCCGCCGTGGCGGGGCTGCGGATCGACGATCTCATCATCGAGATGGACGGCGCCGAGCCGCCGATTATGGATGGCTCGGCTGAGCCGTTCCGGGCGGCCCTCGTGGCCGCGGGCATCTGCGAGCAGGCCGGCACGCCCGACGTGCTGCGCCTGCGCGAGTCGGTGCGCATCGTGGACGGCGAGTCCGTGTACGTCGCGCACCCGGCGGAGGCGCTGGAGCTCGAGGTGCGGATCGACTTCCCGCATCCGCTGATCGGCGCGCAGGACGGCAAGTGGACGGTGACCGAGGAGACGTTCTCGACGGAGCTGTCGGCGGCGCGCACCTTCGGGATGCTGAGCTGGGTCGAGGGGCTGCGGGCCAAGGGGTTGATCCAAGGCGCAACGACGGCGAACACGATCGTGCTCGACGAGCACGGCGTCGTCGATACGGCGCTGCGCTGGCCGGACGAGTTCGTGCGGCACAAGGCGATGGACGTGGTCGGCGACCTCGCGCTGGCCGGTCAACGGGTGTTGGCGAAGATCACGGCGACGAAGCCCAGCCACCGCGGGACGGTGACGCTGCTGCGCGAGATGCTTGCGCACGCGGTCCCGGCGGCGGGGGCTCCACCACAGGAGAACCGCGTGTACGACATCGAAGACCTGATGAAGATCCTGCCGCATCGCTATCCGTTCCTGCTCGTGGACCGCGTGCTCGAGCTGGATCCGCAGAAGCGGGTGGTGGCGATCAAGAACGTCACGATCAACGAGCCGTTCTTCCAGGGCCACTTCCCGGGGCATCCGATCATGCCGGGCGTGCTGATCGTCGAGGCGATGGCGCAGGCCGGCGGCGTGCTCCTGATGGGCGCGGTGGAGGACCCGGAGAGCAAGGTCGTCTACTTTATGAGCATCGACAACATCAAGTTCCGCAAGCCGGTCAGGCCTGGCGACCAGCTGCGGTTCGAGGTGGAGATGGTGCAGTTGCGCGGCAAGGTGGCGCGCATCGCCGGCGTCGCGAAGGTGGACGGCGCGGTGGTGTGCGAAGCCGAGATGGCCGCGATGGTCCGCGACAGATGAGCGCGTCGATCCATCCCTCGGCCATCGTCGATCCCAAGGCGGAGCTTGGGAGCGACGTCGAGATCGGCCCTTGGGCCTACGTGGGCCCCAACTGCGTCGTGGGCGACGGCTGCAGGATCGAGATGCGCGCCACGCTCGAGGAGCACGTCATCCTCGGGCCGCGCGTGACGGTGGGCGTCGGCACGGTGCTGGGCGGCAAGCCGCAGGACCTCAAGTTCAAGGGCGAGGTCACGACGGTGGAGATCGGCGAGGGCACGACGCTGCGCGAGTATCTCACGATCAATCGCGGCACCAGCCATTCGATGAAGACCGCGGTGGGGAAGAATTGTTTCCTGATGTCGTACGTGCACCTCGCGCACGACTGCCAGCTGGGCGACAACATCATCATCTCGAACGGCACGCAGTTGGCGGGTCACGTGACGGTGGACGACCGCGCCATCATTTCGGGGCTCTGCGCCGTGCACCAGTTCGCGAAGATCGGCCGCCACGCCTTCATCGGCGGCTGCTCGCGCATCTCGAAGGACATCCCGCCGTTCGTGAAGGCCGTGGGGAATCCCGTGCAGCTCTACGGGCTCAACTCCGTCGGCCTGCAGCGCAGCGGATTCAAGGAGGATGTGGTGAGTGAGCTCAAGAAGGCCTACCGGCTGTTCTTCCGGTCGGACCTGAACATCACGCAGGCGCTGCAGAAGGCCGGGGAGCTCAAGCCGTTCCCCGAAGTGCAGGCTTTCGTCGAATTCGTCGAGGCCTCGGGCCGGGGAGTGGTGACGTGAGCCAGCCATTGCGAGTGGGCGTCGTCGGGACAGGGAGTCTCGGCTACCATCACGCGCGCATCCTGCGCGACCTGCCGGGCGTGGTGTTCAAGGGCTTCTTCGAGTCCAACGCGGACCGCGCCGGCACCGTGACGCGCGAGCTCGGCATCCGGGCGTATCCGAGCCTCGAGGCGCTGCTTGCCGAGGTGGATGCGGTGAGCATCGTGGTGCCGACGTCCTACCACCACGCCGTGGCGAAGCAGGCGCTGGAGGCCGGCAAGCACATCCTCATCGAGAAGCCGATCACGGTCACGCTCGAGGAGGCGGACGAGTTGCTGGCGATCGCCGAGCGCGTGGGCAAGCTGATCCAGATCGGGCACATCGAGCGCTTCAACCGGGCGATCCGCGCCGCGCTGCCGCACGTGGATACGCCGTTGTTCATCGACAGCGACCGCCTGGCGCCGTTCAACCCGCGCGGCTCCGACGTCGCGGTGGTGCTGGACCTGATGATCCACGACATCGACCTCGTGCTGACGCTCATCGGTGCGCCGGTGAAGGACGTCGCGGCGGCCGGCCTGCCGGTGCTGACGCCGAGCATCGACATCGCCAATGCGCGCATCACGTTCGCGACGGGCGCGGTGGCGACGATCACCGCGAGCCGTGTCTCGAAGGAGCGCACGCGCAAGCTGCGCATCTTCCAGAAGAACGGCTATCTCTCGCTGGATCTCGCGTCGGGCACGGGCGAGATGTACCGCCTGCGCCAGGACGTGGACCTCGCGACCTTGGCGAAGCAGGCGCAGGCCATCGACGCGTTCGTCGAGCGCGTGGCGATCGATGCGCCGGAGGGCGAGCCGCTGCGGCTCGAGCTGGAGAGCTTCGTCGCCGCGGTGAAGGGCGAGCAGCCGGTGGCGGTGACCGGACGGGCCGGCCGCGACGCGCTGGCCGTGGCCCTGCGCATCGTCGGCGACATCGAGCAGGCGCTGCCGGCGTTGCGCGGCCAGTTGCCGGTCGGGCGCAGTGCGTGAGATCCTGATCCTCGCGGGGGAGGCCTCGGGCGACCTGCACGGGGCCATCCTCGCGGAGCGGCTGCGGGCGCTGCGGCCGGACGTGCCGATCACCGGGACGGGCGGCGTGCGGATGCGCAGCGCCGGGGTCGAGATGCTCGAGGAGCACGAGGGCGTCGTCGGCTTCGTCGAGGTGCTCAAGCACATCCCGTCGCACTACCGCCTGCTGAAGCGCCTGCGCGAGCGCCTTGCCTCGGGGCGCGTGGGGCTCGTGATCTGCATCGACTATCCGGGCTTCAATATGCGCGTCGCGGCGGACGCCGCGCGGCGAGGCGTGCCGGTGCTGTACTACATCACGCCACAGGTCTGGGCCTGGCGCGCCGGTCGCTTGAAGACGATGGCGCAGGTCATCACGAAGGCTGCGGTCATCCTGCCGTTCGAGGAGGAGATGCTGCGCGCCGCCGGCATCGACGCGACGTTCGTCGGGCATCCGCTGCTCGATCGCGCGCAGGCGCTCCCGACGCAGTCCGAGGCCCGCGATCGCCTCGGGTTGCCGCTGCAGGGTGAGATCCTCGCGCTGTTCCCGGGCAGTCGCGCCGAGGAGATTCGCCGGCACCTGCACGATTTCCTCGCGGTGGCCGACGAGCTGCGTCGCCGCCGGCCGACGTTGCAGGTGGTGCTCAGCGTGGCGCCGACGATCGCGCTGCGCGACGACGAGGTACCGGTGTCGCTCATCCGCTCGGCGAGCTTCGACGTGCTCCGCGCCGCCGACGTGGCGCTGTGCAAGAGCGGCACGACCACGCTCGAGGCGGCCGTGGCGGGCACGCCTTGCGCGATCGTGTATCGCACGAGTCCCATCAGCTATGCCATCGCGAAGCGATTGGTGAAGATCGAGCACATCGGCTTGCTGAACATCGTCGCGGGGCGCAGGGTGGCACCGGAGTTCGTGCAGGACGCATTCCAGCCGCAGCCGGTGGCCGACGCGCTGGAGCCGCTGTTCGCGCACGGGGGCGCCGCGCGGACGGCGATGCTTCAGGGGCTGGCCGACGTGCGCGCGCTGCTGGGCCAGCCGGGCGCGTCGAAGCGCGTGGCGGAGATGGCGGCGGAGATGTGGCGTGAGCGCTGAGTCCGCGACGGATCGCGACGCCGCGCGGGAGCGGAAGCGCGCGCGCAAGCTTTGGTGGAGCGTGACGCTGGGGCGTCCGCTGGTCGAGCTGCTCGGGTCGACCTGGCGCGTCGAGGAGCGCAACGCCGAGGCCTGGCAACGGCTCAAGGCCGAGGGCCAGCCGTACCTGCTCGCCGTCTGGCACGGGCAGCTGCTCAGTGCGGTGTGGGGCAATCGGCATCGCGACATCTCGGCCTTGGCCAGCACGCACGGCGACGCCGAGATCATCGCGCGGATGATGCATCGCTGGGGATATCGCTTCGTGCGCGGCTCGAGCTCGCAGGGTGGTCGCGAGGCGCTGGTGCAGATCGTCGAGGGGCTGAAGCAGGGCGACACGTTCGCGTTCACGCCGGATGGGCCGCGCGGGCCGCGCGGCGTGCCGAAGCCCGGCTTGCTCGTGGCCTCGATGCGCAGTGGTGCGCCTATCATCGGCATTCGCTGCGAGATCTCGCGCGCGTGGCGGATGGGCAGCTGGGATCGCTTCGCCGTGCCGAAGCCATTCGCGCGGCTGCGGCTGACGTACTCCGACCCGTGGGTGGCGCCGGACGCGAGTGACGCGTCGGTGGCCGAGCTGCAGCGGCGGCTGGGTCCGCCCGAGGCGGGGGTGTTGGGAGGCGCGGCGTGAGCGGGGCGATCGAGCGCGCGTGGGCCAGGGATGGTCTCGCGGCGCGGGCGCTCACGCCGCTCTCGTGGCTGTTCGCCGCGGGCACGGGCCTCCGCAACGCGCTGTACGATCTCGGGGTGTTGCGCAGCGTTCGCCTGGCGTTGCCGGCGGTGAGCGTCGGGAACCTCAGCGTCGGGGGCACGGGCAAGACGCCGGTGGCAGCGTGGGTGGCGCAGGAGCTGCTGCGTCTCGGTGCGCGTCCGGCCATCGTGATGCGCGGGTACGGCGCCGACGAGCCCTTGGTGCATCAGCGGTTGAACCCGGACGTGCCGGTAATCGTCAGTCCGGATCGGGTGGCGGGCGCAGCCGAGGCGGCGCGGCGCGGTGCGACGGTGGTCGTGCTCGACGATGCCTTTCAGCACCGTCGGGCGCGGCGCGACCTGGACCTCGTGTTGGTGGCGGCGGAGCAGGGCAGCGCCAAGCGCCTGTTGCCCGCCGGCCCGCTCCGCGAGGGACCACGCGCCCTGCGCCGGGCCTCGATGCTACTCGTGACGCGCAAGACCGCGACGCTGGCCGAGGCTGAGGCCGTAGCGGCCGGTTGGACCGGCTTTTCGGGCGCACCTGCCAGCGGCGTGTTGGCGCTGGTCCCGGGCGTGCTCCGGGACGCGCGGGACGCCTCGGCGGCCCCGCAGGCCTTGGACGCGCTACAGGGGCGGCGTGTGCTGGCGATTTCGGCCATCGGCGCGCCGTCGGCGTTTGCCGGACAGTTGGCGTCGCTGGGCGCGATCGTCACGCAAGCGGCGTTTCCTGACCACCACGCGTTCGACGCCCGCGATGCCGCGGCGCTGGCGGAGCGTGCGGCGGGCGTGGATGTGGCCGTCTGCACGCTGAAGGACGCCGTCAAGCTCGGACCGCTATGGCCTCGCTTCGCCCCGCCACTGTGGTATCTTTCACAGGCTGTCGTGGTCGAACGCGGTGCGGCGCCGCTTCTCGAGGCGTTGCAGCGGCTGATTGCGGCGGCGAGATCCTGAATCCCGACCCCTAGCTGCCGGCTTCGTGCCGGCGTGGTACCCCCCAATCCTGCCATGGCTGACCTGCGCCTGCCGACCAATCCGATCGTCCGTCCCGACAAAGATCGGTTCCTCAACGAAGAGAATCCGTTCGAAGCGATGATGTCGCGCTTCGACCGCGCGGCCGAGTTGCTCGACCTCGAACCCGGGATCTACAAGGTCCTGCGGAGCCCCGAGAAGGAACTCACCGTCTCGATCCCCGTGCTGATGGACAACGGCGAGGTCGAGGTGTTCACGGGCATCCGCGTGCTGCACAACACGTCGCGCGGTCCCGCCAAGGGCGGCATCCGCTTCGATATGAACGTCTCGCTCGACGAAGTGAAGGCGCTGGCCGCGTGGATGACGTGGAAGTGCGCCGTGGTGAACATCCCGTTCGGCGGCGCGAAGGGCGGCGTGATCTGCGACCCGCTCAAGATGTCGGTGGGTGAGCTCGAGCGCGTGACGCGCCGCTACACCTCGGGCATCATCTCGGTGCTCGGCCCGGACCGCGACGTGCCGGCGCCGGACGTGAACACGAACGAACGCGTGATGGCCTGGCTGATGGACACGTACTCGATGCACGTGGGCCACACGGTGAACGCCGTCACGACCGGCAAGCCGGTGGAGATGGGCGGGTCGCTCGGGCGTCGCGAGGCGACGGGCCGTGGCGTGATGTTCTCGGCGCTGCAGGCGCTGGAGCACCTCAAGATGGACGTGAAGGGTGCGACGGTGGCCGTGCAGGGCTTCGGCAACGTCGGCTCCACGGCGGCGATGCTGCTCGCCGAGCAGGGCTGCAAGGTGGTCGCGATCAGCGACCGCACGGGCGGCTTGCACAACCCGAAGGGCATCGACATCGCCGACGCGATCGCCTACGTGCGCAAGAACAAGACGCTCGACGGCTACGGCAAGGGTGACGTGATCACCAACGAGCAGTTGCTGGAACTGCCGGTGGACCTGCTGGTGCCGGCCGCGCTCGAGAACGTCATCACGACGAAGAACGCGAAGAACATCAAGGCGAAGGTGATCGTGGAGGGCGCCAACGGCCCGACGACGGCCGCGGCCGACACGATCCTCGACGACAAGGGCATCTTCATCGTGCCGGACATCCTCGCCAACGCCGGCGGCGTGACGGTCAGCTACTTCGAGTGGGTGCAGAACCGCGGTGCCTACTACTGGGACGAGCAGACGGTGAACGACCGCCTGAAGAAGATTATGGTGGACAGCTTCGCGTCGGTGCTGAACCTCTCGAAGCAGCACAAGGTCAATATGCGGACGGCGGCGTATATGGTCGCGATCAGCCGCGTGGCGACGGTGCACCGCCTGCGCGGGATCTATGCCTGAGCCGCACGCCTCGGTGCGACCGGGGCGGCGATGAAGGTCGTGGTGGCCGCCGTGGGCAAGCCGCGTGACGCGGCGCTCGCGGCGGCCATTCGTGAGTATGAGGGTCGGGCGGCGCACTACTGGCCGCTCGACGTCATCGAGGTGAAGGAGGAACCGGCGCGCGGCGTGGCGCCGGCGCAGGTGATGCAGCGCGAGGCCGCGCGCCTGGCCGAACGCCTGCCGGCGTCGGGAACGTTGGTGCTCTGCCAGCCGGGGGGCCGAGGCTTCGACTCCGAGGCCTTCGCTGCGATGCTGCAGGACCACCGCGAGCGGGCGCAGGATCTCGCGTTCGTGATCGGCGGCGCCTTCGGCATCGGCGCGGCGCTCGCGGAACGGCCGCACCGCGCGATGAGTTTGGCCCCGTGGACCCTGCCGCACGAGTTGGCGCGGCTGGTGCTGATGGAACAGATCTACCGTGCGGGCACGATCGTGCGCGGGGAACCCTATCACAAGTAGCGAGTGATGCAGCGAGACTTGATGCAGCGATGTCCGGCGGTGCCGGCGCACGGGGCGCGATGAGCGCGCCGCGGCTCGTCACGGAGGCCCTTGGCGGCTCGCCGCTCTCGCGGGCGGCGCAGGACGGACAGGTGCCGGCGGAGTGGTATCCCGCGCGGCCGGTGGGTGCCGCCGCCTGGCGCGCTCGCGCGGAAGCGGTGCGGCAGGAATTCGCGGGGTCGCGCTGGCTGGCTGGGCTGCGCCCCGCACTGGATCCCTCGGGTCTCGCCGCCGAGCGTCTCGAGCGCGTGGCCGAGGCCAACGGCATCGTCGTGACGACGGGCCAGCAGCCGGGCCTCTTCGGCGGGCCGCTGTACACGCTGCTCAAGGCGCTCTCGGCGCTGGCGCTGGCTGATCGCATCGAGCGCGAGACGGGCATTCCCACGGCGCCGGTGTTCTGGGCGGCCACCGACGACGGCGACTTCGCCGAGGCCGCGTGGACCGCCGTGGCGGGTGAAGGGCAGGTACATCGCCTGAGCATCCCGCGCCGCGGACCCGAGGGCGTGGTGATGGCCGAGATGCCGCTGGGTGACACGGGCGAACAGTTCGAGCAATTGGTGGCGGCGGCTGGGTCGGCACCGCACGGTGGCATCCTCGATGCGCTGAAGGCCGCGTATCACCCGGACGCGACCATCGGCTCGTCGTACGTGCGCTTCCTGCGCAACCTGCTGGAGCCGCACGGCATCGCGGTGCTCGACGCCTGGCATCCGGCGACGCGCGCGGCCGCGCGCCCGACGCTGGTCGAGGCGCTGCGCCGGGCCGCGGCGGTGGACGAGGCCTTGGCGCTGCGGATGGTGGCCATCGAACGGGCGGGCTTCCGCCCGCAGGTCGCACGCGTACCGCGGCTCTCGCTGGTGTTCCGCGCGCTGGCCGGCGTGAAGGAACGCATTCCGATTTCGCAGGCCTCCGAGGTCGCGCATCGCGCCGACAGCATCCTCTCGGCGAACGTGTTGCTGCGGCCCGTCGTCGAGCGGCGCATCCTGCCGACGGTGGCGTACGTCGCAGGGCCCGGCGAGATCGCCTACTTCACGCAGGTCAGTGCCGTCGCCGATGCCTTGGGCGTCGCGGCGCCGCTCGCCGTGCCACGGTGGTCGACGACGATCGTCGAGCCCAGTGTGGACCGTCGTCTCGGGCGCCTCGGGATGGTGCTCGACGATCTCAAGACCCCGCACGACGCGGAGCGACGCATCGGCGACCGCACGATGCCGGCGTCGGTGCGCGAGGCGCTCGATGGCCTGCGCCACGATCTCGCTTCGCGCCTCGATACGCTCGGTTCCGTGGTCCAGTCGCTGGAGCACTTGATTCCCGACCGCGTCGTCGAAGGCGCGCGGCACCAGATGCTGCATCGCGTCGACCGGCTCGAGCGGCGGCTGCGCGCCGCGTCGCGCGCGAGGGCGACGGAGGCGGTGACGGATCTCGCCACGGTGCGCGCCTCGCTGATGCCGGAGAACCAGCGGCAGGAGCGCCGGTTGAACCCGGTGCCGATGCTCGCACGGCACGGCGAGCTGCTGCTCGCGCAGCTGAAGGCGGGTGCGGCGATGCACGCCGGGTCGCTGGTCGGCGGGTGATGCGCGCCGGCGGGGCGCGACTGGTCGCGGCCGGGATCCTCCTCAGCCGCATCTTCGGTCTCGTGCGCCAGCGGGTCACGGCGCACTACCTCGGGGCCGGTCCCGTCGCGGACGCGGTCGCTGCCGCGTTCCGCATCCCGAACCTGCTGCAGAACCTCTTCGGCGAAGGGTCGCTCTCGGCGTCGTTCATCCCGGTCTACGCCAAGCTGTTGGCGGAAGGCCGCAAGGAAGACGCCGGCCGTGTCGCGGGAACGATCCTCGCGCTTCTCGCCGCACTGGTGGCGGTGGTGGTGCTGCTCGGCGTTGCCTTCGCGCCGCAGTTGGTGTGGCTGCTCGCGCCCGGACTCGCGCTCGAGACGCAAGAACTGGCGACCGGCCTCATCCGCATCATCTTGCCGGGCCTGGGCCTGCTCGTCGTCTCGGCCTGGTGCCTTGGCGTGCTCAACGCGCATCGGCGCTTCTTCCTCTCGTATGCGTCGCCGGTGCTGTGGAACCTCGCGATCATCGTCGCGGTGATCTGGCAGGGCTATGGCGTCGGGGCGGGGCAGGCGGAACTCGCCACCGTCGTGGCCTTCGCCAGCGTCGTGGGCAGCGTGTTGCAGCTCGCGGTGCAGGTGCCGAGCGTGCTGCGCCTCGACCGGTCGCTACGCATCGGGGCGGGCGCCGCGCGCGCCGAGGTGACGACGGTGCTGCGGAATTTCGGGCCGGCGGTCGCGACGCGCGGCGTGGTGCAGTTGAGCGCCTACGCCGACACGTTGATCGCCTCGCTGCTCGGCGCCGGTGCGCTGGCGACGCTCACCTACGCGCAGGCGATCTCGTTGCTGCCGGTGTCGTTGTTCGGGATGTCGATTGCCGCCAGCGAGCTGCCTGCGATGTCCGGCGCGACGGGTAGCCGCGAGGAGATCGCCGAGGCGCTGCGTACGCGGCTGGCCAGCGGCCGCGCGCGCATCGCCTATTTCGTGATACCCTCGGTGATCGGCCTCGTGGTGTTCGGGCGCGTGATGGCTTCCGCGCTCTACGAGGGCGGCGCGTTCACGCGCGACGACGCGATGTGGGTCTGGGCGGCGCTCGCCGGGTCTGGCGTCGGATTGCTGGCCAGCACCACCGGCCGCCTATATGCGTCTGCCAGCTTCGCGCTGCGTGATACCGCGACGCCGATGCGCTTCGCGACGCTGCGCGTCGCGCTGGCGGCGGCGCTGGGCCTCACCTTGGCGATGACGTTGCCGGAGCGCTTCGGCTGGGCGCCGCAGGTCGGCATCGGTTTGCTGACGGCGGCATCGGGTCTCGCGGCGTGGCTGGAGTACCGTCTGCTGCGGGCGCATATCGATCGCGAAGTTGGCGCGCTGCCATCGATGGGGACGCTGCCGGCGCGGCTCTGGTCCGCGGCGATCGCCGCCGCCGCGCTGGGCGTCGGCGTGGCCGCGCTGTTGCCGGCGCTGCATCCGTTCCTCGAGGCAGCCGCCGTGCTCGGCAGCTACGCCGTGGCGTACCTCGCGCTGACGCGCGTCATCGGAGCGGACCGTGCCCGACGCGCCTGAGCGGGTCGCGCAGAAGCTCGCCCACCTGCCGGAGACGCCGGGCGTCTATCTCTGGAAGTCGGCGGAGGGCGAGGTGCTGTACGTCGGCAAGGCGAAGCGCCTGCGGCCGCGCGTGCGCAGCTACTTCGCTTCGGAGCACTTGGACAACCCGAAGACGCGCCGCCTCGTAGAGCGCATCGCGGATCTCGAGACGATCGTCGTGCCCGACGAGGCCCACGCGCTGATCCTCGAGAACAACCTGATCAAGGAGCATCGCCCGAAGTACAACGTGATGCTGCGGGACGACAAGACCTACCCGTACATCAAGGTGACGCTGCAGGAGGCGTACCCGCGCGTGTTCGTCACGCGGCGGCTGCAGGATGACGGCGCACGCTACTTCGGCCCCTACACGGACGTCGCCGCGATGCGCCGCGCCCTGGACGTCGTGAAGCGCATATTCACCGTGCGCTCCTGCCGCTACGATATGCCGCGCGAGATGCCCGAGCGGGCCTGCCTCGACTACCACATCGGACGCTGCAAGGCGCCGTGCATCGGCCTGCAGTCGGAAGCCGAGTACGGCGCGATGATCGATGAGGTGGTGACCTTCCTCGACGGAAAGACGGGTGATGTGGTGCAGCGCGTGCGCGCGCTGATGGAGCAGGCCGCCGAGGCGATGGACTTCGAGCGCGCCGCGGAGCTGCGCGACGCGATCGGCCGGCTGCAGCGGATGGAGGAACCGTCGGTGGTCGCCGAGGTTGAGGGCGGGGACCGCGACGTGGTCGGTTATGCCCGCGACGGCGACGACGCGGCGGCAACGCTGCTGCGCATCCGTTCCGGAAAGCTGGTGGCGCGCGAGCATCGCTTTCTCGAGGGTGTCGAGGGCGAACCGGATGGCCAGGTGCTGAGCACCTATCTCGTGAGCGCGTATCTCAAGGCGCCGGCGCGCGCCCGCGAGCTGCTGCTGCCGTTCGACTTCGAGGACCGCCCGGTCTTCGAGGAGGCGTTGCAGGGCGAGGCGCGCGTACTGGTGCCGCAGCGGGGGCCGAAGCGCGAGCTGCTCGACCTCGCTGAACAGAATGCGCGGCACCTGCTCGAGGAGTTCAAGCTTGCCGAGCAGGAGACCGACGAACGCGCGGCGGATCCGGTCTACGAGCTTGGCCAGGCCCTGGGCCTCGAGAAGCTTCCACGCAGCATCGTGTGCTTCGACAACTCCACGGCGCAGGGCAAGGACAGCGTCGGTGGCATCGTGTGGTTCGAGAACGGCCGCCCGCGGCGCGCCGAGTACCGCACGATGAAGGTGAAGACGGTCGACGAGGCCCAGGGGCCGGACGACTTCCAGTCGATGCGCGAGGTGGTCGGGCGATACTTTCGCCGACGCGTCGAGGAGCAGCGTCCGCTGCCGGATCTCGTGATGGTCGACGGCGGCAAGGGCCAGCTGAGCGCCGCCGACGAGGCCCTGAGCGAACTCGGCCTCGACCACCTGCCGCTGATCGGGCTCGCGAAGCGCGAGGAAGAAGTGTTCGTGCGCGGGCGCCGCGAGCCGCTGCGCCTGCCGCGTCGTTCGCCGGCGTTGCGGTTGCTGCAGCAGGTCCGCGATGAGGCCCATCGCACGGCCGTGACGTACAATCGCAAGCGCCGCACGATGCGCACCGTGACCAGCGAACTGCTGCGCATCCCCGGTGTCGGCCCCAAGAAGCGCAGCGCCTTGCTGAAGGCATTCGGATCGCTGCAGGGCGTGAAGGACGCAACGGTCGAGCAGGTCGCTGCGTTAGAGGGTTTCAGCGCCGCGAGCGCGCAGAAGTTGCTCGACGCGCTCGGCGTGGTGCGGCCGGAACGCGCTGCGCCACCCGACTCGAACGCCGACGAGTAGTCTCGTCCGTCATCCGTCATCCGTCATCCGTCATAATTCAATGCCTTGGTCCCTGCATTGCTCCGTCTGCTCCTACACCCAGCCCGACGGCTCCAAGCTCGCCTCGCTCTGCCCTGACTGCGGACAGCCGCTTCTCGTGCGCTACGCGTCGGCGGTGCCCAAGTCGGCGATCGGCAGCGACGCCAGCCTGTGGCGCTACGGCGCGGCGCTGCCGCTGCAGGATGGCGAGCGCGCCATCACGCTCGGCGAGGGAATGACCCCGCTGATCGAGCTTCCGCAGCTGGCCGCGGAATTGGGTGTGCGACGGCTTTGGGTGAAGGACGAAGGCATCAATCCCACGGCGAGCTTCAAGGCGCGCGGCCTGATGATGGCCGTCACGCGGGCCAAGGCGCTGGGCTTGCCCGGAGTCTGCGTGCCGACGGCGGGCAACGCGGGCATCGCGTTGGCGGCCTACGCCGCCGCTGCCGGTATGCCCTGCCGCATCTATGCGCCCGAGACCACGCCGCCGCCGATTCTCGGCTCCATCCGCGCGTTCGGCGCCGACCTGCAGCTGGTTGCCGGCCACATCGGCGATGCCGGCAAGGCGACGTTGGCCTTCGCGCGCGAGAGCGGGTTCTTCAACGTCGCGACCGTGCGCGAGCCGTATCGCGTGGAAGGGATGAAGACGATGGGCTACGAGGTGGCGGAGCAGCTCGGCTGGCGCCTGCCCGATGCGATCGTCTACCCGACGGGAGGAGGCGAGGGCACGATCGGCATCTGGAAGGCGATCAACGAGATGCTCGCGTGGGGCTGGCTGCCGGCGGACGCGACGAAGCCGCGGATGATCATCGCGCAGGCGGAGGGCTGCGCCCCGCTCGTGCGTGCCTTCCACGCCGGTGAGGAGAAGGCGACGCCCTGGGACGCGCCGACGACGCACGCCAGCGGCTTGCGTGTGCCGGGGCCGCTGGGCGACCGCCTCACGCTGCGCACGTTGCGGGAGAGCGCCGGTGACGCCGCGGCGGTGAGCGAAGAGGCGATCCGCGCCGGCACCTTCCTGCTCGCGAGCAAGAGCGGCATCGACGCGGCGCCGGAAGGCGGTGCGGCGCTCGAAGCGACGCGCCAGCTGGTGAAGGCGGGGCGGCTCTCGCGCGAGGCCGAGGTCGTGGTGTTCAACACGGGGAGCGGCGCCAGCTACCGCTGGTAGCCTGCGCGAGGCGGGCGGCGGGCGTGGCCCGCCGCCTGAGCGTCAGCGCGGCTGCTCGACCTCGAGCACGCCGTAGGCCTGCGTGGCGCGGACGGGGATGCGCCGTTCCTCGGTTCCCGTCTCCCAGCGGATCGTCACCGGGCGATCGAGCGGGATGTCACAGAGGAACCAGCGGCCCTCGTCGTCCGTGAGCGCTTCGCGCACTTCCTCGCGTTCCTGCACGTCGGTGCGGTTCACGATCACCGGTAGCGTCCACGACGCCCGCACGACGGTGTTGGCCAATGGGGCGTCGGAAGAATCGACCCGGAACTGACCGCGTGCCGCAGCGGTGGGTTGGATGGTCGTCCGCTCGGGGCAGAGGGGCGCGAATGGCGTGCCCGCCACGCGGACGCCGTGCGAGCCGCGCTGGTAGCGCAGGGTGTCGTGCTCGGCGAGGGCGAGTACCTGGCCGCCCGCGACGAAGTGCGCGACGACGTCGACGTGCACCATCTGCGTGCGGATCAGCGTCGTGTTGCCTTCGCCGGCGAAGTAGTTGAGGAACGGCGTCCGCTGACGCCAGTCGGTGACGAGCCAGCCGCCGCTCGGGGTTCGGCCGAAGCGCAGCGCGCCCCCGGCACCGGAGCGCCGTTCCGTCTCGGGCAGGTCCACGTAGTGGAAGCGGAACTCGCGCAGCGCCAGCGAGGGCCAGTCGAGCACGAACTCGCCTTCGACGTCGACGCGCGCGCGGCGCTGCCGCAGGGCCGTCAGTTGCAGCACGATGGAGTCGGCGTCGACGCGGCGGACGCGCAGGCAATGCGTGCGCAGGAACCACTCGCTCGCGAGGATCTCGAGGTCGGGCGCGAAGAACGTGCGGTTGCCGCCGATCGTCGCGAAGAAGCCGTCGGCCTCGAGGCGCGCCGTGTCGGCGGGCGGGAACGGTGCGGGCAGCGGGCCCGTGACGCGACGCAGCGCGGCCCGCAGCGTGTCTTCGGAGGCCTTGGCGATGCGGAACTGCGAGGTGACGTAGCGCGCCGTTTGGTCCTGGCGGCCGATGCGGAACTGCGCGGCCGCGGCGGCGGCGAGTATGTCCTCGTAGATGCGATCGGCCGCGACCTTGCCGTTGCCGCGGCCGCAGGTGGCGGCGCCGCGGGGAATGTCGAGCGCGGCGGCCGGCCGCGCGCGCAATTGGGCATCGAGCTCGACCGTGGCTGGCCCGGTCACGCGCAGCGGCCCGACGGTCTCGACGTCATAGCCCACACGCTTGGCCTCGAGCTGCAGGCTGCCGTCACGCTCCAGGTAGAGCGTATAGGCACCGTCGTCGCGCGAGATGCTGCGCCCGACGACCCGTCCACTGTCGTCGCGGGCCGTGAGGACCACGCCACCGGCGGGGCTGCCGGACTCGGTGCGCAGCGTCCCTTCGACGCGCTGCGCAGCGGCGCCGAGGGGCACGCAGCAGGCGAGCATCGCGAGTGTGCGTCGCATCGTCACTGGTTCCGCATATGGTCGGCCAGCGGTCGGAGGCGCTGGCGCAGGAAGTTTTTGAGGTCGTCAGGCATCGCGTGTTCCTCGATCGCACGTTCCATACACCACAGCCACTGGTCGCGCTCCCGCTCGGCGATGGGAAACGGCAGGTGCCGCGCACGGAGCATCGGGTGGCCGTATCGCTCCACGTACAGCTGCGGTCCGCCGAGCCAGCCGGAGAGGAACTGGAAGAGCTTTTCGCGCGAGACCTTGAGGCTGCGGGCGTGCAGTGCACGCACCTCGGCGGCCTCGGGGGCGCTGTCCATCAGGTCGTAGAAGCGGTCGACGAGCGCCAGGACGCCGGCCTCGCCGCCGATCAGCTCGTAGGGCAGTGGAGTCGGGGGAGTGGTCACGCCTATAAGCTACACTGCAGGCGGGCTAGATTTTGCACCTATGACGCGCATCGCCATCCTCGACCCAATGTCCGGCATCGCCGGCGATATGTGCCTCGGCGCCCTCATCGACTGCGGCCTGCCGGAGAGCTTCGTCCGCGACCTGCCGCAGACGCTCGGCATCGCCGACATCGGCGTGGAGATCAGGCGGGTGAGCCGCGGGCAGATCGCCTGCACCAAGGTGGACTTCCGGATACCGCCGCAGCCGCACGGCCGGCACCTGAAGCACCTCAAGGCGATCGTCGACGCGACGCCGGCGCCGGCGAGCGTGAAGGAGAAGGCGAATCGCTGCTTCACGCTGATCACCGAATGCGAGGCGGCCATCCACGGCACGACGGTGGAGCGCGTGCACCTGCACGAGGTCGGCAGCGTGGACGCGATCCTCGACATCGTCGGGACGATCTGGGGCCTCGAGCAGCTCGGAGTGGAGCGCGTGTTCTGCGGGGCCATCCCGCTGGGCGATGGCTTCGTGGACACGCAGCACGGGCGGATGGCGGTGCCGACGGCTGCGACGCTGCGTCTGCTCGAGGGGCTGCCCGTGCGCCCCGGCCCGGAGGGCTCGGGCGAGTTGGTCACGCCGACGGGCGCCGCCTTGGTGCGCGTGCTCAGCGAGGGGCCGCCGCCGAGCGAGTTCGTGGTTCGGCGCAGCGGATTCGGCGCGGGCACCAAGGACTTCGAGGACCGCGCCAATGCGCTGCGGATCTGGATCGCCGAACTCGAGGCGTCTGCGGCCCACGGCGACACGGTCGTCGTGCTCGCGGCCGATCTCGACGACAGCACGGGCGAGGAGGTCGCCGCCCTCGCGGATCGCCTGCGCGACGCCGGCGCGCTGGATGTGGTGCTGCTGCAAACGGTGATGAAGAAGGGGCGTCCCGGCGTGCGCGTGGAGGCGCTGGCGGCGCCGGATCGGGTGGACGCGCTGGAGCGCCTGCTGCTCACCGAATCGACGAGCATCGGGGTGCGTTCGTTCGGCGCCAGCCGGCGGGTGCTGGCGCGCGAGCGCGTGGTGGTGCGCGTGGATGGGCAGGAGATCGCGCTCAAGGTCGTGCAGCGGCCTGACGGCCAGCGCACGGCGAAGCCGGAGGCGGATGACGTCGCGCGGGCGGCGGCCGCGCTGGGGCGTCCGTGGAAGGCCGTGGCGGACGCCGCGCTGGCCGCCTGGCGCGGCGCGTGAGCGATCGGCGGCGTATCGCCCTCGTCATCGTCGCGCTGGTCGCGGCGCGGGCGCTGCTGCCGCTGCTGCTGATCGATCCGTCGTGGGAGTATCATCGCGACGAGCTGCTGTATTTCGCGATGGGTGATCATCTCGCGTGGCGGATGCAGTTCCCTCCGCTCATCGCCGCGCTCGCCAAGCTGAGCACGGCCGTCTTCGGTGACAGCGTGTGGGCGGCGCGCGTCCCGGCGGCCCTCGGCGGCGCAGCGATCACCGGCGTCGTGCTCTCGCTGCTGCACCGGCTCCGCGCCGGGATCTGGGCGATGCTCCTCGCGAGCATCGGCTTGGCGTTGGCCCCCGTGTTCCTGCGGTCCAGCGTGCTGTTCCAGCCGGTCGTGTTCGACCAGCTCTGGGCGACGCTGGCGGTCGCGGCGCTGGTGCTCGCCGCCGTCGAGGATAGGCCGCGGTGGTGGCTGCTCGTCGGCGCAGCCCTCGGGCTGGGGCTGCTCACCAAGATGTCGAGCCTGATGTACGCCGCGGTCATCTTCGCGGTCTCCGTGGCACACCCGTCCCTGCGCCGCCAGTTAACGACGCGCTGGCCGTGGATCGCCGCGGCGCTCGCCCTGCTGCTCGGCGCACCGACCGTGCTCGGCCAGGTGCGCTACGCGTGGCCGTTCCTGCAACAGCTCGATGCGTTGGAGGCGGGACAGTTCGCGCACACGTCGGTGATTGGTACTGTGCTCGAGCAGCCGTTGTTGCTGATGCCGGCTGCGCTGCTGGTGCTCGCGGTGGCGTGGGCGCAGGAACGGCTGCGTCTGGCGGGCATCGTGGCGGCTGGCTTCGCCGCTGGACTACTCGCGCTCGTGCTGTGGCAGGGCGGGAAGGCCTATTATGCGGCGCCGGCCTACCCTGTGCTGGTCGGCGTCGGGGCGGCGGTCGTGGCGCAGGCGAGGCGTCGGTGGCTCGCGCCCACCGCAGCGGCGGCGATGGCCGCGCTCGGCGTGCCGCTCGTGCCGATGGGGGTCCCGATGTTCGAGCCGACCGCGATGGCGGCATATGCGCAGCGACTCGGAGTCGGCACGACGACGAATCGCGGGGAGGAACTCGCGCTGCCGCAGGACTACGCCGATATGCTGGGCTGGCGCGCGAAGGCCGAGGCCGTCGCACGTGCGTATGAGGCGCTGGCCGATGCCGAGCGCGCGGAGGTCGTGGTCGTCGGAGGGAACTATGGGCAGGCCGGTGCCCTGGCGCGCTACGCCCCGCGCCTCGGCTATCCGTATCCCATCAGCACGGCCGGTGATTTCTTTGCGTGGGGGCCCGGTACGCGGCCTGGTGCGGTGCTGATGCTGCTCGCTGAGCCGGAGGCGCGAGCGAACCTAGAGGCGCTATTCGGCCGAGTGGAGGAAGTGGCTGCGCTGGCCGACGCGCGCGCTGTCCCGGAGGAGCGCGACGTGCGCGTCTTTGTGGCGCGGGAGCCGCGGATGCCGCTTGCAGCGGTGTGGCCGACGCTGGGGCCAAACTGGCAGTGAGCTGAACGGCGCAAGTGTCTGCGCCGCATTGCTTTCGGCCCGCCCGTCTAATAGTTTTTCTAAGCCGCGTCGCGCGGCTTTTTTTTGTCCTCGTCTCCGTCGTTCGTCCAATGGTCCGCGTCAGCAAAGTCCAGCCCGAGAGCATCGCCGCCGAACTGGGGATCACCCCGGGCACGGAGCTGCTGTCCGTGGACGGGCGCGCGCTCGACGACTTCCTCGATTGGGAGTTCCTGACCGCCGACGACGCCTTCGAGCTGGAGGCCAAGCTCCCGGACGGCGAGCACCTGGTCTTCGAGATCGAGCGCGAGGGCGGGGAGCCGATGGGGATCGAGCTCGAGCCGCCGAACGTGCGGCGCTGCGCCAACCGCTGCGAGTTCTGCTTCATCGAGGGCCTGCCCAAGGGGCTTCGCAAGCCGCTCTACATCCGCGACGACGACTACCGTCTGTCGTTCGCCTACGGCAACTTCGC
>DAOMNV010000041.1:0-21501 GCA_035444005.1 Gemmatimonadaceae bacterium | reverse complement strand
GCCGAACGTGCGGCGCTGCGCCAACCGCTGCGAGTTCTGCTTCATCGAGGGCCTCCCGAAGGGCCTCCGCAAGCCGCTCTACATCCGCGACGACGATTACCGGCTGTCGTTCGCCTACGGCAACTTCGCGACGCTCTCGAACCTCAAGGAGCGCGACTTCCAGCGCATCCTCGAGTACCGGCTCTCGCCGCTCTACGTGAGCGTGCACGCCACGCCCTGGGAGGCGCGCAAGGTCCTGCTCAACAACCCGCGCGTGCCGAACATCGTGGAGCAGCTCGCGCGCTTGGTCGAAGGCGGCATCCAGTTCCACGGCCAGATGGTGGTGGTGCCGGGGCTCAACGATGGCGAGGTGCTGGAGCAGTCGTTGCGCGACCTCTACGGCTTCGGCGACGCCTGCCTGTCCGTCGCGCTGGTGCCGGTGGGACTGACGCAGTTCTCGCACATCTACACCGGCCAGTCGATGGACGTCGAGAACTCGACGCGCATCCTCGAGACGGCCGAGCGCTGGGCGGCGAAGGCGATGGCCGAGCGCGGCGAGCCGTGGGTGTACGGCTCGGACGAGCTGTACCTGCTGGCCGGCCGCGAGTTGCCGCCGGCCTCGCACTACGGCGACTTCTCGCAGATCGAGAACGGCGTCGGCGCGATCACCTCGCTGCGCGACCGCGTGCGCGAGGGGCTGTCGCGCTTGCCGCGGATGGATGGCCGCAAGATCGGCGTGGTCACGGGCAAGGCGATGGCGCCGGCGATTATGCCCGAGCTGATCGCGCAGCTCCACGACGCGACGGGCGCGCACTTCGAGATCATCGAGACGGTGAACTCGCTGTTCGGCCCGACGGTCACCACGGCCGGCCTGCTGGTGGGCGCCGACATCCGCCGCGCGCTCGAAGGCCGCAGCGACCTCGATCTCGCGCTGATCCCCGCCGAGACGATCAATCAAGACGGCATCTTCCTCGACGACGCGACGTTCATCGACGTGCGCGAGTCGTTGCCGATGCCGGTCTATCCCTCGTACGATTTCATCGACGTCCTGGAGCACGAAGGGGCGCCTGCCTGTAGCCTACAATGAGCTCGATCCCTGTCGTCGCCCTCGTCGGTCGCCCCAACGTGGGCAAGTCCGCGCTGTTCAACCGCCTCATCGGCGACGATGCCGCCATCGTGAGCGAGGAGGCGGGCACGACGCGTGACCGGCACTTCTCGCGCTGCGAGTGGCAGGGGCGCAGCTTCTGGCTCGTCGACACCGGCGGCTTGGTCGAGGACTCCGACCTGCCGATGGACGTGGCGATCAAGCGCCAGGTGAAGCAGGCCATCGAGGAAGCCGACTTGATGCTGCTCACGGTGGACGCCAAGGCCGGCCTCCATCCCAGCGACGCCCGCATCGTCGATATGCTCCGCAACTCGCGGAAGCCCTGGGTGCTCGTCGCCAATAAGGTCGACGATCCCAAGTCCACGGACTTCTTCGAGTTCTTCAATCTGGGGGCGGGCGATCCGGTGCCGGTCTCGGCCGCCAACGGCAAGGGGTCCGGCGACCTGCTGGACGTCATCGTCGACAAGCTGCCGGAGACGGCGGACGAGCCGGGCCCCGAGGTCCTGCGCGTGGCGGTGATCGGCCGCCCGAACGTCGGCAAGAGCTCGTTCATCAACCGCCTGCTCGGCGAAGACCGACTCGTCGTGAGCGACGTCGCGGGCACGACGCGCGACTCGATCGACACGCCGTTCACGTATCACCAGCGCCCGTTCATCTTCGTCGACACCGCCGGCCTGCGCCGACAGAGCCGCATCGATGACGGCGTGGAGTTCTACTCCTCGCTGCGCACGCGGCGCGCCATCGAGCGCTCCGACATCTGCATCCTGATGATCGACGCCGTCGAGGGCCTGCACAACCAGGACCTCAAGATCGCCACGATGGCCTGGGAGTCGGGCCGCGGGATGATCATCGTCGTCAACAAGTGGGACCTGAAGGAGAAGGACGACAAGACCGCGGCGAAGTTCGAGAAGGAGTGCGTGGAGAAGGCACCGTATCTCAAGTGGGTGCCGTTCCTCTTCACGAGTGCCGTCACGGGACAGCGCGTGACCAAGGTGCTGGACCTGCTGCTCGAGGTCGAGGCCGAGCGGGCCAAGCGCATCAGCACCAGCGAGGTGAACGACGCGCTGCAGGAGCTCTTGGCGCGGCGCCAGCCGCCGCAGGCGGCGGGCCACGAGGTCAAGCTCAACTTCGCCACGCAGGTGGAGACCTCGCCGCCGGCCATCGTCGTCATCGGCAACCATCCGGATCTCGTGCAGGAGCACTATATCCGGTACCTGCACAATGGATTCCGCGCGAAGTGGGGATTCACCGGCAACCCGTTGCGCGTGCTGATGCGGCAGAAGGGCGGGCGCAATGAGTGAGTTCGGCCCGCAGGGAATCCCGGGCTGGGTCGCGCTGCTCATCGCCTACCTGAGCGGCTCGATCCCGACGGCATTCCTCGCGGGGCGTCTGCTCAAGGGCGTCGACCTGCGCACGGTCGGCTCCGGCAACCTCGGCGCGACGAACGTCTACCGGAACCTCGGCGCCGTGCCGGCGGTGGTCGTGCTGTTGCTCGATGCCGCGAAGGGCTACCTGCCCGTGTTGTTGCTGCCACCTCGCATCGTCGGCGTGTGGGGCTTCGAGCGGCAGGAGTTCACGCTCTGGGCGATCGGCTGCGGCGTCGCGGCGATCCTCGGCCACCTGAAGCCGATCTTCCTGCTGTGGAAGGGCGGGGGCAAGGGCGTCGCGACGGCGGCGGGTGTGTTCGGCGCGTTGGCGCCGGCCGCGCTGGGCATCGCGCTCATCGCGTTCATCGTCGTCGCTGCCGGCAGCGGCTATGTCTCGCTCGCCAGCATCGTGGCAGCGGTG
The DNA here is from genome assembly GCA_035444005.1 of Gemmatimonadaceae bacterium. Lineage (GTDB taxonomy): Bacteria > Gemmatimonadota > Gemmatimonadetes > Gemmatimonadales > Gemmatimonadaceae > Pseudogemmatithrix. The sequence goes on along the minus strand of DAOMNV010000041.1, from coordinate 18,629 downwards.
GCCTTGGCCATCGCCGTCCCGGTCTTCGCCGCCGGTAACACGCCATTGCTGGTCACCGCCGCGGCCGTCGCGCTCGCGGTCGTCGCGATGCACGCGAAGAACATCCAGCGGCTCCGTGCGGGCACGGAGCCCAAGACCTTCGGGAAGAAGAAGGAGGTCCCGTGAAGATTGCCGTCATCGGGGCGGGTGCCTGGGGCACCGCGCTCGCCAACTTGCTGAGCGAGAACGATCACGAGGTGATGCTCTGGGCCTTCGAGCCGGACGTCGTCGAGTCGATCAACAGCGCCCAGGAGAACCGACGCTTCCTCGCCGGCGTGCCGCTGCATCCGGATCTGCGCGCCACGGGCCGCGAGGAGCAGGCACTGGCCGGCGCCGAGCTGGCGCTGTTCGTCGCGCCGTCGCACGTGCTGCGCCAGGTCGCGGCCGGTTGTGCGAAGCACGCGCCGCCGGGCATTCCGCTGGTCGTCGCGACGAAGGGCATCGACCGCGAGAAGCTCGCGTTGATGACGGACGTGGTGGCCGAGGAGATTCCGGGGCATCCGATCGTCGCGCTGAGCGGGCCGAGTTTCGCGTTGGAAGTCGCCAACCACCTGCCGACGGCGATCGTTGCGGCCTCCGAGGACGCCGACGCCGCGCTGCTCACGCAGCGCGCGCTGAGCACCTCGGCCTTCCGCGTGTACACGCAGTCGGACGTGATCGGCGTCGAGCTCGGCGGCGCGCTCAAGAACGTGATGGCCGTGGCCACCGGCATCGCCGACGGCCTGCAGTTGGGCTTCAACGCCCGCGCGGCGCTGATCACGCGCGGCCTCGCCGAGATGACGCGCCTCGGCGTGAAGCTTGGCGCCGATCCGCTGACCTTCGCCGGCCTCGCCGGGATGGGCGACCTCGTGCTCACCTGCACGGGATCGCTCTCGCGCAACCGCAGCGTCGGCCTCGAGATCGGACGCGGCGCGACCTTGAACGAGGTGCTGCAGGGCCGCGAGACCGTGGCCGAGGGCGTCACCACGACGGAGACGGCCAAGCTGCTCGCCGAGAAGCACGGCGTCGAGATGCCGATCGTCAACGCCGTGCACAAGGTGCTCTTCGAGCGGCAACCGGCGCGCTGGGCCCTGGTCGAGCTGATGACGCGCGACCTGAAGGCGGAGAACGACTGATGGCGTCGGGCGCGGAGCCGGTCCGCGAGTTCTTTTCCATCGGTGACGTCTGCGAGCTCACCGAGCTCAAGCCGCACGTCCTGCGATACTGGGAAAGCCAGTTCAAGTTCCTGTCGCCGGCCAAGAACCGCTCGGGCAACCGGGTGTACACGCGGCGCGAGGTGGAACTGGTGATGCTCGTGAAGCACCTGCTGTACACCGAGAAGTACACGATCGAAGGCGCCAAGCAGAAGGTGGACGAGCAGCGCAAGAGCGGCGGCGTCAAGCCGGCGGCGCGGCAGGGGCTCGACGCGGAGACGGTGGTGCTGATCGAGAAGGACCTGCGCGAGATCCTCGACATCCTGGAGCGAAAGGACTGATGCGGCTGCTGCTGAGCAATGACGATGGGATCCTCGCGCGCGGACTCGAGGCGCTGGAGAAGGCCGCGCGGCCGCTGGGCGACGTCTGGGTGGTCGCGCCGGATCGCGAGCAGAGCGCCACCAGCCACTCGCTGACGCTGCATCATCCGCTGCGGCCCGTGCAGCTCGGCGCGCAGCGCTGGCAGGTGGACGGCACGCCGACCGACTGCGTGATGCTGGCCATCGAGGCGCTGATGCCGGCGCGTCCGGACTTCGTCTTCAGCGGCATCAATCACGGGCCGAATATGGGCGAGGATGTGCTCTATTCGGGGACCGTCGCCGCGGCGATGGAAGGCCTCGCGCTCGGCGTGCCCAGCGTCGCGGTGTCGTTCGCCGGCCGCGTCCTGCGCTCCGACGATTCGCTGCTCGACGATCACGTCGAGGCACTGTCGCGGTTGCTCCGGCACCTGACCGCGCTGCCGCAGTTCCCGGCCGACACGCTGCTCAACGTGAACATCCCCGCGATTCCGGCGCGAGAGTTGAAGGGCGTGCGGCTCACGCGCTTGGGCCGTCGCGTGTTCAGCGATTCGCTCACGCCGATGAAGGATCCCTGGGGCCGGGACATCTTCTGGATCGGCGGAGGCTCGGTGGCCTGGAGTGGCAGCGATGACTCCGACTTCCGGGCAGTGAAGGACGGCTACATCTCGGTGACGCCGCTGCACCTGGACCTCACCGCGAAGGATCGGCTCGAGGACGCGGAGCGCTGGTGGCAGCCGCTCTGACGCCGCAGTACGGCGGCGCACGCCGTCGGCTGATCGAGGAACTGCAGCGCAAGGGCATCCGCAGCCTCACGGTGCTCAAGGCCTTCGACGACGTGCCGCGGCACGAATTCGTCCCGACGGGACTGCGGCACCGGGCCTACGAAGACGCACCGCTGCCCATCGGCCACGGGCAGACGATCTCGCAGCCGTGGGTGCACGCGAAGTATCTCGAGTTGCTCGAGCTCACGGGTACGGAGCGCGTGCTGGAGATCGGCACGGGCTCGGGATTCCAGACGGCGCTGCTGACCAAGCTGGCGCGGCACGTCTTCAGCATCGAGCGGCTCGCTCCGCTGGCCGAGCAGGCCAGGGAGGCGCTGCGCCGCTGCGGCATCGACCACGTCATCCAGCGCGTCGGCGACGGCACCTTGGGCTGGCCGGAGTACGGACCCTACGACGCCATCCTCGTCGGCGCCGCATCGCCCGATGTCCCGCAGCCGCTGCTCGACCAGCTGGCGGAAGGCGGGCAGCTGCTCATTCCCGTCGGCGACCGCGACACGCAGCAGTTGCTGCGCATCCGTCGCAGGGGCGAGGCGTTCGAACGCAGCCCGCTCGACGCGATGCGCTTCGTGCCACTGATCGGTGCGCACGGGTTCTCGGCGTAGTCCATCCGTCATCCGTCATCCGTCATCCGTCATCCGTCATCCGTCATCCGTCCTATGACCAGCCTCTCCGCTCGGCTCAAGGCCACGATTCGCGACGTGCCCGATTTCCCGAAGCCGGGTGTCGTCTTCAAGGACATCACGCCGGTGCTGCACGATCCGGCGCTCTTTGCCGACGTGACGGCCGCACTGGCCGCGCCGTGGAAGGGCAAGGGGATCACCCACGTGTTGGCGATCGAGAGCCGCGGCTTCCTCTTCGGGGCGCCGGTGGCCCAGCATCTGGGGGCCGCCCTCGTGCCGGTGCGGAAGCCCGGCAAGCTGCCCAGCGCCCACCTGACGGAGCGCTACACCCTCGAGTACGGGGAGGATGCCGTCGAGGTGCATACCGACGCCATCGATGCGCGGTCGCTGGTGCTGATCGTGGACGACGTGCTGGCCACGGGCGGGACGGCTTCCGCCACGCGACGCCTCGCGCACCGACTCGGGGCCGGCGTGGCCGGGGTCGGGGTGGTCATCGATCTCTCGTTCCTGCCTTGGCGCGCAGCCCTCTCGGGGGTGCACGTGGAGACGCTGGTCAGCTTCTAGACGGCCGGGCGCGCGGGAACCTCTGGCTCCCGGTGGTGGTATGAGTCATACTGGGTGCACTCCGGGAGGCACGATGCGCGGCGCGATTCTGTTGACGATTGGACTGCTCGCTGCGTCGCCCCTGGCGGCGCAGAGCGAACTCGCCCGCGGCTATCTCTTCCGCGAACCGCCGGTGACCATCAGCCTGCGCGGTGGCTTGGCCAACGCCATCGCCGGCGGCGATCTCTGGGCCTTCACTTTCGACGAGCTCACGCTCGGGCGCCGTGACTTCACCACGCTGGAGCAGGGTGGCGACATCGCGTTCCGGCTCTCCCCGCGCCTCGATCTCGTCGTCGCCTATGACGTGAATGACGTCAGCCGCCCCAGCGAGATGCGCGACTGGCTGGATGGCGACGGTTTCCCGATCCGCCAGACGACGCGCCTCATCCGGCGGCCCTTCGGCGCCTCCATTCGCTACCACCTGCGTCCGCGCGGTCACTCCATCGGGCGCTATGCCTGGGTGCCGAACCGCGTCGTGCCGTGGGTCGGTCTCGGGGCGGGGCGGATGGCGTACAGTCTCGATCAATCCGGTGAGTTCGTGGACACGGAGACCCTGGAGATCTTCGAGGATCGCTATCGCGCCGCGGGCCGCACGGCCTACGCCCAGGCGAGCGCCGGCTCGGCGCTGACGCTCCTGCCCAGTCTCGCCCTCACCTTCGAGGCCCGCTATCTCTTCGCGAGCGCGGACGGGAATCCCTCGTTTGCCGGATTCGAGAAGCTGGATCTTTCCGGCCTGAGCACCAGCCTCGGCCTCAGCCTGCGAGTCTACTGATGCGACGCCCCTCGATACGGATGCTGCTCACCCCATTGCAGGTGGCGACCCTCGCAGCGCTGGCGCTCGCGGCCCGCGACACGCAGGCCCAAGGGACCCCGACCGGCTGGGACGCATTCCTCGGCTGCTGGGTGGCGTCGGATGCGACGGACCGCAGCGTTCAGACCTGCTACCTGCCGGTCGCCGGTGACCCGGCGGCGGTCGAACGCCTCACGCTGCGGAACGACTCGACGATTCTCCGCGCCGAGATGGCGCTGGGTGGCCTGCGCCAGCCCATCCGCAGCGAGGGCTGCAGCGGATTCGAGGTCGCCACCGCCGCCGATGACGGCGCGCGTGTGTACGTCGAGGGCGAGGTGACCTGCGGAGCGCTCCGCCAGGAGACGTCCGCCTTGATGTCGCTCTCGCCGCGTGGCGAGATGATTCGCGTCTATGCGGTCACGGTCGGCGAGCAACGGGCCGTGGTCACCGAGCGGATGCTCGCGGTGCCTGACGCGCTCGTGCCTGCCTCGGTCGCGACTCGTGCGCAGGCGGCGGGGCTGCGCGCGCGCGGGGCGCGGATCGCCGCGGCCAAGCTGCTCGACTTCCACCAGATCGAGGACGCGCTGGACCACACCGACGCCGTGGTCGTGGAGTCGTGGATGGTCGAGGCGACGCGCGATACCACCGGATTCCGTGCGCCGCTCCGCGATCTGGAACGGCTGGCGGCGCGCAATGCGCCCAGCGGCGTCATCGATATGGCGGTGATGGTCGCCAATCCGCAGCACTTCGATCTCTATGCGGACGAGGCGCCGGTCAGCTACGCGCCTGCGACCTTCACGACCTTCGATGGCATCGGGAACTGCTCGCCGGTGGCGAGCATCCTGCCGATCCCCGAACTCGCGTTCCTTGGCGGCTGGGGCGTGATGCGCCTGGCCAGCCCCTGGGGATTCTTCTCCGACTGCTCGATGTACGCGTACTGGTCGCGGAATGCCTTCCTGCCGCTGTCGTGGGGCTACTGGTATCCGGGCGCCTTGGGCGGCTACGGGTTCTACCGTCGGCAGTGGCGCAACCGCGTGGTGTATGTGCCGGCCAGCGGCGGCAGCGTGCCACGCACGCCGGCGCTGGGGGTCGTCGAGAAGGGCCGAGGCTACGCGCCCTCGCCGACGCGCACGGGGAGCGGGAGCACGGCGGTGCCGCGCGAGCCGGCCCGCACGACGGTCCGCCCGCCGGCCAATGCCAGTGCAGGCAAGGCCTCGGGAGGTGGAACATCCTCCGGCGCCGCCAGCCGTCCTCGTAGCGGAAACAGCAGCGGGACTGGGCGAACCGCCCAGCCCCGCGACCCCAACAAGAAGCCCTGAGCCCGCGGCCTTAGCCGCGCGGCACCATCGGCATCAGCTGCCCGTCTCGATCGGCGTGTCGACCAGCGGACGCGCCGACTGCTGCTCGCTGCGCTTGCCGAGCAGCGTCTCCTTCACGCGGTCGCCGATGGCGTGAAGGATGAGGTAGGTGCAAGGCACCACGAACAGCGTGAGGAAGGTCGAGGCCATCAGGCCGCCGACGACGGCGATGGCCAGCGGACGCATCAGCTCGCCGCCCTCGCCGAGGCCAAGTGCCAAGGGCAAGGTGCCGACCAATGACGTGAACGTCGTCATCATAATCGGGCGCAGGCGCGCCGAACCGGCCTTCACGATGGCTTCGACGCGGCTGTGGCCGCCCTCCTGATAGAAGCCCTCGGCGAACTCGACGAGGAGAATAGAATTGTTCACGACGATGCCGGCGAGCATAATCATCCCGAGGTACGCCGGCGCGCTGAACGTCGTGCCTGTCGCCAGCAGGATGATGATCACGCCCATCATCGCCAGCGGCACCGCCATCAGGATGACGATGGGGTTCGTGATGCTCTCGTACTGCACCGCAAGCACGACGAACACCAGGAAGATGGCGAGCGCGATGACCAGCGCGAGCTGCTTGTTGCTCTCGTCGATCGCTTCCTGCTCGCCACCGATGATGATGCCGTAGCCATCCGGCAGCTCGAGGTCGGCAAGGCGGGCGCGGATCGAGTCCGTGACCGCGCCGACCGCGGCGATTTCGGTGATCACGTCGCCGTTGATCTGGACCTGGCGGCTCTGGTTGACGCGGGTGATGCCGTTGGGGCCGAGCACGGTGCGCACGGTGGCGACGTCGCCGAGGCGGATCGGTGCGGCACCGCGCGTCGTGACGAGCGGCACGTCCTGGAGGTCCGCCGTGCTCTGGAAGCGGCCGCGCGGGAAGAACACGCGGACGTCATACTCGAAGTTGCCCTCGGCGTAGCGCGTCGCGATGGTGCCGTCGAGCGCGGTGCGCACGGTGGCGCCGACCTGCTGCACGTTCAAGCCGCGGGCCCGGGCGCGTTCGCGGTCGAGCTCGATCGAGAGCAGGGGCGAACCCTCGTCCTGCGGGTTCTGGAAGTTCTCGAGGCCGGGGATGCCCTGCACGCGCCGCGTGATCGCCAGCGCGATCTCGTTGAGCGTGTTGACCTCGTCACCGAGCACGGCGACGGACACCGCCTCGCCGGACGATGAGGTGCGCAGGCCGCGGATGCGCGGTGGGCGTACGCCGATGCGCGCCCCGGCGAATCCACGCGCGTTGATGGAGTCCTGCAGCGTGCGCACCCAGAGGTCGGCGGACATCGAGCGCTGCGAGACCGGCGTCAGCAGGATGTCCAGCGAACCGCGGCCGGCATTGGCCGAGGAAGAGCCACCGAAGAGGAATCCGCCGGCCGTGGCGAATACCGCCTCGACGTGCGGCATCTTGGCGACGATGCCCTCGACCTCGCGCGTCAGGCGATCGGTCTGCGCCGGCGTCGCGCCGGGTGGCAGGCGGATGAAGGCGCCGACCGAGCCGTCGTCGACCTGCGGCAGGAACTCGGACGGGATCGAGGTCGCACGCCAGAACAGGCCGCCCGCCAGGAGCAGAACGCTGCCGAGCACGAGGAACTTGTGGCTGACCGTCCAGGTCGCGCCGCGCTCGTACTTCTCGCCCATCCGGTTGAACCAGCGGTCGAAGGCGACCAGCGCGCGGTTCTTCTCGAGGCCGCTCTTGAACTTCACCTTGCCCAACTGCGCCGCCAGCATCGGCACGAGCGTCAGCGCGAGGGGCAGGGAGGCGATGATGGCGAAGGAGATCGTGAGGATCAGCTCGCGGAAGATGAGGGCGGCGAGACCGACGATGAGCAGGAAGGGCGCCACCGACGCGATGTTCGTCGTCGTGGACGCGACGACCGCGCTGGTGACTTCCGCCGCGCCGACGTGGGCGCCTTCCTCCGGATCCAGGCCCTCGAGCTCCCGCCGTCGATAGATGTTCTCCAGCATCACGATCGCATTGTCGAGCAGCAGGCCCGTGCCGAGGGCGAGGCCGCCCAGCGACATAATGTTGAGCGTGAGGCCGCCGGCGCCCATCATCACGAAGGTCGCCATAATCGCGAGCGGGATGGACACCGCGATGATGAAGGTCTTGCGGATCGAGCGCAGGAAGATGAGCACCACGATGGCCGCGAGGAACGCGCCCGTGAGGGCGGAGCTCGTCACGGAGTTCAGCGCGTCGCGGATGAAGCCCGACTGGTCGAAGGTGACCTGGTACTTGATGTCGCGGGGGATGAACATCGACGACTCGAGGCGAGCCATCTGGGCACGCACGCCGTCGACGACGGCGACGGTGTTGGCCTCGGGCTGCTTCTGGATGCCGCTGCGCACCGCCGGCGTGCCGTTGAGGCGCGCCCAGAATCGCTGGTCCTGCGAGGTGTCGCGCACGGTGGCGACTTCGCTGAGCGGCACGCGCGTGCCACCGGTGCCGGTGAGCAGCACGCTGCGGATCTGGTCCACCGAGGTGAAGCGACCCGTCGTGCGGCTGACGATCTCGCGGTCGGGCGCGATCACGCGGCCGCCGGCGATGTTCTGGTTCTCGCCGGCCAGCGAGCTCAGCACGTCGTTCACGGCGAGGCCGTGGGCGCGCAGTCGCTCCGGGTCGAGCTCCACCTGGATCTCGCGCACGAGTCCGCCCGAAAGATCGACGCTGGCCACGCCTTCGAGGCCGAGCAGCTGCGGCCGCAGGCGCTGGTCGATCCACTGCCGCAGCGACACGAGGTCGCGCTCGGTGGACGAGAATGCGATCTGGAAGATCTGCATCTGCGACGGGTCGGACTTGCTCACCGTCGGCGCGGAGGCTTCCTCGGGCAACCGCGAGCGCACGCGCTCGACGGCCGTCGCGGCGTTCTGGAGGGCGATGTCGACGTTGGTGCCGTACGCGAAGTCCAGCGAGATGCTCACGCTGCCTTCGTTGACGTTCGTCTGCAGGCGCTCGAGGCCCTCGACGGTCGACAGCGCGGACTCCAGCGGCTTGGCGACCGTCTCTTCCATCACCACCGGCTCGACGCCGGGGTTGTTGACGTTCACGCGCACCTGCGGGTACACGATGCGCGGCAGCAGGTCGACCGGCAGGCGGCCGATGTAGACGGATCCCAGCACGAGCAGCGTGCTGGTGAGCATCAGGGTGCCGATCGGATGCGAGATAGCCCAGCTGGCGATCCCGCGGCGGTTCTTCGTGCTCACGGACGGTTCCCGGTCGGGGTCGTGGACGAACTCGGGGCAGGCGTGGTGCCGGTGGCCGGCACGGTCACGGCCGGACGCGGCGCTTCGGGCGCCAGCGGCTCGACGATGCGCACCTGGGCGCCGTCGCGGAGCAGGGCGTTGCCCGTCGTGATGATGGTGTCGCCGGCGGCGAGGCCTTCGAAGACTTCCGTCCGGCCGTCGAGATCCGCGCCGACGCGCACGCGGCGACGCTCGGCGCGCCCGTCGCGGATCACGTAGACGTTCTGACTGCCCGCCGCGCCGACGATCGCCCGCGTCGGGATGACGAGGGCGTTGTCGCGCTCGTCGAGCTTCAGCGTCACGCGCACGCTATAGCCCGGGCGCAGCCCGTACTGCTGGGCGCCGGAGATGGCGACCTCGACCGGCACGAGGCGGCTCACCGAGTCGACGGCGGGGAAGATGCGGCGGATACGGCCGGCGATGTCGCGGCCCAGCGCGTCGACGCGGACCTCCACGCTCGCGCCTTCGCGCAGCAACGGGACTTCCAGTTCGGAGACGGGCAGCTGCGTCACCAGCGTGTTGAGGTCGGCCACGGTGAAGAGACGAGCCGAGCCGCCGACGATGTCGCCGGCCTGGGAGAAGCGCTGCGTGACCACGCCGTCAATCGGCGAGCGGATCTTGGTGAAACCGACGCGGGTCTCGAGCTGCGTGAGGCTGGCTTCGGCGGCTGCGAGCGCCGCTTGGTCGCGCTCGTACTCCGCCGCCGTGATGACCTGCGCGTCGCGCAGTTGCTGCGAGCGCTCGGCCGTCGCCTTGGCCAGCGTGTGGTTGGCGCGGGCCGCACGCAGCTGCGCCTCGATTTCGCGACCGTCGAGCTCGGCGAGGATCATCCCTTCGGTGACGCGCGAGCCTTCCTCGACGTTCACCTTGAGGAGGGCACCGGCGACCTGCGAGTTCACGCCGACGACGCGCAGCGGCGAGAGCTGGCCGGTGACCAAGGAGGTACGGGCGAGCGTCGCGCGCTCAACCGTCGCGATCTCCACCGGCGAGATCTGGTTCCCGCCGGGGCCACCGGGGCCGCCGCCGGGACCGCGGGACGCGGGCGTAGCCGAGGACGCGGTGTCGGTGCCGCAGGCCGCGAGGCTGATCGTGAAGAGCGCGGCAAGGGCTGCCGCGGGAACGGACTTCATATAGAAGAGGCGCATTCGCCTGATGGTGTACAGAGTTATTCGAGCGTTGCGACGGACACAGGGATAACGCACGAGCCCCCGTAATCGTTAGCCGGAATCTGCGATATATTTTTCTCGCACGCCCCCGTAGCTCAGGTGGATAGAGCGACGGTTTCCTAAACCGCAGGTCGGCAGTTCGAATCTGCCCGGGGGCATTTAGCGGGGCCAGGCAGCCTATTAGGTTTCGCAGGTCCGGACCGCGCGGTACCGTCCGCCGCGGCGCAGCTGTTCCACTCCAGAGATTCCCCCAATGACGAAGACAGGCGACGCCGCACGGCCGCCCCTTGAGACCCTCGAGTCGGCTTCGGCCGGCGAACTGCTGCTGCGCTACCAGAAGCCGTTGATGATTGGCGTGGTGGCGCTCGGCCTCGTCGGTGGCGGCCTGTGGCTGTCTAACCGTTCGAAGCAGATTAAGGAGACGCGTGGCGGCGAGGCACTGGCGCAGGCCGAGGGCGCGTACGCGACCGGGGGTCCGGCGGCCGCGCAGGTTGAGCTCCAGAAGGTGTACACGCGCTACGCCGGGACGGCGGCTGGGACCCAGGCGGCGCTGCTGTCTGCCCAGTGGTATTACGAGGCGGGGCAGGCGGACTCTGGCCTCACGGCTGTGTCGGCCGCCCTGGGCAAGGCGCCGTCGCACCAGCGCTCGGGATTGCTGGCGATGCAGGCGGCGGGCAAGTCGCTGAAGGGCGACCACGCCGGGGCTGCCCAGGACCTCGAGGCCGCCGCCGCTGCCACCAACTTGGTGGCCGACAAGGACGCTTTCCGTATGGATGCGGCCCGGGCCTACGTTGCGGCGGGCGACACCGCGAGCGCCGAGCGGATCTACAGCGAAATTGCCGGCCGTGAGGACAGTGCGTACGCTGGCGAAGCGCGGCTAAGACTCGGTGAGATAAAGGCTAAGGCCTAATCAGCTCAGGTACATTAGCAGGTGGAAGCGGGTCCGACGTCTGTCGGGCCCGTTTTTTTGTGGTCGATCGGGGCAGCGTCAGTGCCGCTGTGCTGTCGCGAAAACCGTACGCTGTTCGCCTCGTTCGGCTTTCCGAGCGAGATACTTATAATATGTATTATGTATTGTATGGATGGGGATAACCCGTGGATTTCCACGGCCCATCTCAGATCTCGCGCAGCTGCCCCTCAAAGACGATTCGGCCCTCACCCGCCAGCGTGGGATACCAAAGCCCGTCCTCGTCCCGGAACCGGACGTCCAGCTGCTGGCCGGACTTCGTGAGGAGCGCCGTCGCTTCGCCGACCTCGCCCCAGGCGCGCAGAAGCGCGGCACAGGCCACTGCCCCCGTGCCACAGGCCAAGGTCTCGGCCTCGACGCCGCGCTCGTAGGTCCGCATCGCCCAGCCGCCCGGCCGCCGCGCCACCCAGTTCACGTTAGCGCCGGCCTCGAGGCTCCGGTGGTACCGGAGCTCCGGCCCGCGGGTCGCCAACGGCGCGTCCGCCAGGGCCTCGGTCCGGATGACCAGATGTGGCACCCCGGTGTTGGCGAAGCCCATCGCCTGCTCCTCCGGCAGCCGATCGATGCCGGCGTCGGCCCGGAGAGCTTGGACCGGCTGCAGGTCCACCTCCGGTCGCCCGCCGCGGATGCGGCCGTGGATGGCGCCGGCCAGCGTGCTGAAGCGCAGGCCGGACTGCCGGGCGATTCCGAGCTCGGTGGACAGCCGGACGGCACAGAGCGAGGCGTTCCCGCAGAGCTCCCCTTCGCTGCCATCCCGGTTGAAGTAGCTCAGCGCGAAGTCGGCGTCTTCAGACGGCCGGAAGATCGCCACGCCGTCGGCACCGACACCGGTGTGCGGTGCGCAGACTGTGCGCACGAAGTCCGGGTCGGCGGCCACGGCCGCGTCCTGCGGGTGCCCGATGCCGTCCACGAAGACGAAATCGTTGCCCGATCCGGACATCTTCCAGAACTTCATACGCGGCCGGTCAGCGCCCACCAGCGCAGGCGCCACACCATAAAGATGGCCTCGCGCACGATGTGGCCCGACATCTTGCTCTCGCCTTCGGTGCGATCCGTGAAGACGATCGGAATCTCGATGGGCCTGAAGCCCTTCCGCATCGCGCGGAACGACATCTCGATCTGGAACGCATAGCCGTTGGAGCGCACGTCGTTGAGGTCGATGGCCTCGAGCACGCGCCGGTGAAAGCACTTGAAGCCACCGGTGGCGTCCCAAAGCTTCATCCCCGTGACGATGCGCGCGTAGATGTTGGCCCCGTAGCTCAACAGCAGGCGGCTGATGGGCCAGTTCACGACAGTGACCTTTCCGTTGAGGTACCTCGAGCCCAACACGAAGTCGGCCGATTCGGAGGCCTTGAGAAACTCCGTGAGGTGGCTCGGGCTGTGGCTGAAGTCCGCGTCCATCTCGAAGATCAGCTCGTAGTCGCGCGCCAAGGCCCAACGGAAACCATCCCGGTAGGCCGTCCCCAATCCCATCTTGCCGGGACGCCGCAGCAGATGGACGCGCGGCTCCTCCACGCCAATCGCGGCGACCATATCGCCCGTCTTGTCGGGCGAGTTGTCGTCCACGACCAGGATGTCCAGCCGCGGGTCGGCATCGAGCACCGCGCGGATCAGGCTGCGGATGTTCTCGCTCTCATTATAGGTCGGGACGATGACCAGTCCCCGGGCGTCGGCAGTCTGCGGCATAGCTCTCAAGCCGTGGCGCGGACGTCCGCGCCCCAGCAGTCAACGTAATGGTCGGCGGTCACGAACCGTGGCGAGGCGCCGGACTCCCTTATGCAATCCAGCAGCGCCACGAGATTCTCCCGGACGTGCGGCAATGCGTACATCGAGCTGCGGTTCGGGATCAGTTCGTCCGGATGGAAATATGTCGCAAATGCGGGCGCAGGACGATGTCCAGCCTTCGTGGCGGCGATGGCCCGCCGCAAGCCTGCGATCAACGGCGCGAAGAGTCGCGGCCGCGCCGTGAGGTTGATGACGTAGGATGGCCGGCGGATCGCATCCCACGCGAGTCCGAGATCCCCGGACTTTCGCGCCATCTGCAGGCCGGCGATCGCGCCCCAGCTGCGGCTGGTCGCCACCCAGCACGGCAAGGTCAGCAGCCGGCAGGCGGTCTTCCCCGCCCTCGCGGCCACGCGCGGATCCGCCGGACTCGCGTGAAAGCTCATCGTCGGCGTGGGATGCCAGTCGAACTGGTTCTCGTCGCGGCGTCTCGGTACCCCGCGATAGCTGCGCAGGCCGGGAAACGGCGAGAACTCGAGCCGGATGCCCAGCGCATCGAGCGTGGTGAACGTCGCGGCCGAATGATAGGTCCAGCCCATCCGCACGCTCGGCGGCGTGAGTCCCGCGCGCAGGAGCGCGGCGTGGGACTCGCGGAGCATCTGCACCTGCCAGTCGGAATCCTCCACCTCCTGGTACCAGCGCCCGGACTCGGCGTCCAAGCGCCAGAAGTGCGGATGCCAGCCCAGCGCGTCACCGCTCGCCACGAGATCCGCGAAGAATGCCCCGTGCGTCTCGAGACACCACGCATACGATCCCTGCAACTGCTGCACCTGTTCGTCGGCGCGCAGCAACCAGGTGAATCGGGGGGAGACATCGGCGTCGTCGCGAAGGTCGGCGACGGCGCTCTTGAGGGCTGGGATCCCCTCGAGCATCCCGCGCCACACCAAGCGGCCGCTCGGCAACGGCCCCACGAAGCCCTCGCGATCCGGGTCCGTGTCGCAACCGATGACGATCGGGACCTCGAGCGGCGCGTTCACGTCACCAGAGGTCGTCGAGGTCCGAATCGAAGAACGACACGCGGACCGCCCCCTCGACGCCACCCGCCAGCACCACCGGAGACGGCCGCCTGACCCAGAGCCCGGCCCGGCGCATCGCCGCGGCGTCGACCATCGCGCTCAATCCCACGATGCCATACGTACCGGTGCGGCGTTCGTCCTGCGCGAAGCGCATCGCCGCCGCGAGCAGCGCGTCCACGTTCCCGTCGTGCGCGACGAAGTCGCAGATCTTCACGACGTCGAGGTCTCGCGTGAGGTGCCGCGCGCGACGGAACACGACGTAGCCATCCGGCACGCCGTCCGCCGCGCGATGCACATAGGCGTGATACTCGCGGCGCGGTTGTGCGAGCTTGTAGTTGAGATAGTCAGCCGTGCGGGTGCCGGCGAACTCGTAGCGCGCGCGCAGCAGGCGGTCCCAGGTGCCGTCCCACGCGGCATCGAAGCGCGTGATGCGCTCGAGCTTGGCGCTGGACCCCGTGCGTGCCGGCTGCAGGAGGTTCGCCGCGTGCAGGCCCGGCGCAAGCCACGTGGGCTTCTGCCAGTAGGCCAGCGCCTTCGCCGGCTTGAAGAACCGCGCGAAGTACGCCGACGAATCGCGCGTGAGTCGGTGGCCTCGCCTGATGTAGGCAGGCTCGATGATCGGAACGACGCCAACCGCCCCGTACTTGAGCCCTTCGGCCGTCTCGCAGGTGGCGAGCAACTGCCGACCCGCCGCCTTGCGGATCGCATCGTCCGACATATCGAGCACCAACGTGATGCCCCATCCGACGCGCACGGCGGGGCGCTGGTCCGCATAGCGGAACTCGTGCGGCACCTGGCAGATCTGGCCCACCACCCGGTCGCCGGCGAGCGCGACGTACCGTGCGCAACGTTGCCACTCGATCAACGAACGCTCGGCGAGCTCGGGGTGATCCGGGCTCCACTTGCGCATCAGTTCGAGCACGGCCTCCGTGTGGCCGGGCTCGAACGGGACGACGCGGACCTCCGCCGGCGCGGAGTTCACGCCGAGGCCCCGCGGCGGCGCAGGAACACGCCCGACAGCGCCAGCAACGCCAACAATCCGGCGCCGGCGAAGGACGTCGTGAGTCCGCGCGTGTCGCCCGGCGACTCGATGCTCAGCACCACTTCGCGCGCGCCCGCCGGGACCGGCACGGCGATGAACGCGCCGTTGGCTCGTCCCACCGGCGCCGACGCGCCGTCCACGGTCGCCGTCCACGTCGGCATAAAACTCTCGCTCACGACGAGGTAGCCCTCCTGCATCAGGCCGTCGATCGCGATGGCGTACACGCCCGGCTGTCGCTCGGTGACCGTGATGCGCGGCGCCGGCGTGATGGGATCGGGCATCCGCGTGGGCTCGGCGGTCGTGCCGAAGCTCGCCGAGGTGTCGAGCAGCACGAGTCGGGCCGGGTCGAACTGTGGGTTCATCACCGTGGCGATCACCTGCGCCTCGTTGGCCATCTTGAACGACCTCGGCGCCACGACGGCCCAGGCGGACGGTTGTGGCACCCGCACGATCGTCGCGCGTTCGCCGAGCCAGGTGCGCAGGTTCTCGCCGATGACGGTGAATCCCTCGGGCAGTTGCGACGGCCGCTCGTCGAGCAGCAGGTAGCGCACGCCGAGCAATCGCCACGACTGCGGATTGGCGAGATGCGTCCAGCGGTTCTTGCCGCCGAGCGTCTCGTCGTACCAATGGAGTTCGTTGCCGTGGTATCCGAGCACCGAGCGGATGCGATGCTCCATCAGGTAGTCGTCCATATACACGCGGCCAAGCGGCACCGCGCGCCAAGGCTGCGTGAGCCCAGAGGCGTCGGCGAGCATCGCCTGCACGCCTTCGTCTGCCGCGAAGACGTCTGCCCCGCGTTCATCGATCACGATGAAGCGACGGATCTGCGAGCCGTGGTCGGTGAGCAGCATTGCGACGGCGGCGATCACGAGGAACTTCGGGGCGCGCCAGGCCACGAGGGCGAAGGCAATCGCCGCGCCCGCGCCAAGCAGCAAGCCAGTGCGGGCATCGCTGACGGCCGCCATCGCCGCCGAGGCCCGGAAGTCCGGCGCGAGCGTGGTGATCATCCCGTCGCTGCCGCCCAGGAGGATGCCGGCGCCGACCGCGAGTCCGATCGCCAAGCGCTTCGCCCAGCGCTCGCGCGCGTCGGCGGCCATCGTCTGCCACTGCGTGAAGCCGAGCGACGCCAGCACGCCGAAGCACAACGCCACGTGTCCCCACATCATCGAGGGCGCGCGCGTCTTGCTGATCATCGGGAACAGGTGATACGGAATCCGATAGAACGGCGTCTGTCCGCCGAGCACCCACAGCGTACCGAAGATCACGCAGCCGACCCAGAACCACATCCGCTTGCGCTCGGCGCCGGCGGGCGTGAAGAGGATCGCCGAGAGCGCGAGCACGCCGGTGAGCAGGCCGACGTAGTCCGAATGGAGCTTGAAGGCGTTCGTGCCCCAGTACGTGCCGAGCCAACCGTTGAAGCCGCCCCACATCGTGCCGACGAGTTCGATGGCCGGCATCGCCCAGCTCGTGCCGTACTCCCAACCGCTCGACGACGAGCCCGTCGCGCTACGCGGACTGAACGGCAGATACTCGGCGAAGGGCATCAGCTGCGCGGCGGCAGTGGCCAACGCCAGGAGACTGACGCCCGCGAAGCCGGCCAGCACGGCGATCCGCTTGGGCCGCTCCGTCTCCGTAAACAGGGTGAAGAGGATGAACGCCAGCATCAGCAGCGACGAGTAGTACGTCATCTGGAAGTGCGGCGAGAGCAACATCAGCCCGACGAGCAGGCCCCAGAGCGCAAACCACTGCGGCCGCCGCGTGCGGCAGGCCTCGCCGATCGCGAGCAAGGCCCAGGGGGTGAGGCCGAGCACATAGATCTTGCCGTCGTGGCCGGGATAGAACAGCGAAAGCAGCGGCCCGCTGATGCCGTACGCCGTCGCGCCGACGATGGCCGCGCTCCACGACTGCCGCTGCTTGCGAAGGAACGCCAGCAGGCCGACGGAGCCGAGCCAGGCGTGGAAGACCATCCCGAGCCCGATGCCGAGGGCCGGCGGGAAGATGGCGCGCAGGAGCACGGAGATCGGATACACCTGGTCGCCGTGCATCGCGCCGAGGAACGGCATCCCGCCGAAGATGTACGGGTTCCAGCGCGGGACCTCGCCCCACTGGGCGATCACCTGTGCGGCGAAGTGTCGCGTGACGTAGCCGTCCTTGCCGTCGCTCATCGGGTTCACGATCACGCCGCCGCTGAACAGCGGCGCGAACAGGATGCCGAGCAGCACGGCCCAGGCGATGCCGAACAGGATGCCCGGCAGGTATCGGGAGCGGAACGTCGAGTCGGTCATAGGGGAAAGGTAAGCGTCAGGCTACGGAGCGGCATCCGCGCGTTCGCGCACGGCGCGCCAGCTGGCCCAGGTGAGCCCGGCGTAGAGAACGGCACCGATGCCACCGTGCACGGCGACCGCGGCGACCGCGTCCCAGCCGGCGTGGCGCGCCCACCAGAATCCACCCAGCGTGGCGAGCAGGCGGACGACATCCCACACGAGCTGTCGGCGCTGGAACCGCAGCACGACCAGCGTATGCGCCATCGGGATCGCGACGAGCTGCGCGGCCAGCGCGATGCCCTGCCAACGGACCATCCGACCGGCGTCGCGCCATTCGGGGCCGAAGCCCAGCGCGAAGCCGACGGGTCCGAGTGCGATTAGCACCACCGCCGTGAGCGCCGCGAGCTGGCCGAGCCGCAGCGCCGTCGAGCGGAAGAGCGGACGCATCTCGTCCGGCGCCTGGCGCGCGCGCGCGGCGAGGTCGGCGATGTACACCTGCCCGGCGCTATCGCCGATCAAGCCGATCGGCACGCCGATCAATCGCTGCCCGACCACATAGAGGCCGGCGGCCGCCGCGCCCCACCACGACGCGAGCAGGAAGACCGGCAGCCACTGACCGAGCTGGTTGATCAGGTGCGCCGGCGTGGCGACGGCGACGAACTCGCGCTGTTCGCGCAGCGCACGGCGCACGCGGTCCCAGCGCAGCGCGAGCAACTGCGTGCGATCGCGGCGCCAGATCTCGCGCGCCATCGCCACCACGCTGGCCAGCCGGCCGATGACCTCGCCCCAGACCAGCGGCCAGGCACCCGCGCGCTGTAGCGCCGCGTGCACCAACTGCCATCCACTCGTCGCGAACGCGCGCACCACGCGCTGTCGCACCAAGGCCGGGAACTCACGGTGCCGCAGGCACCAGCCGCTGAGCACGTCGGTGAGTCCGACGCCGAGGATGCTCGCCGGCACCAACCACAGCAGCGGTGCGGCCTCGGGCGCGTCCAGCCACTCGCGCGCGGCGTGCGAGCCGAGCAGCGCGACGGCGAGCGTGACGCTTAGCGTCGAGAGCAACGTCGCCAAGACGCCGGCGGCGAGCACGCCGCGCGCGTCGTCTTCGTCGATCGGGACGGGGACGGCGAGCCCCAGCCGCCACGAGGCCGCACCGCCAAGCGATCCCAGCACCGCGAGATAGATGCCGAAGGCGCCGAAGGCCTCGGGGCCGAGCCAACGGCCGAGCAGCGGAGCGATGGCGAGCGCGAGCAGCTGTCCGAGCGCCGTCGAGCCCATCAGGCGCGCCGTCGCCCCGCCCCGCCCCGCGCCTGGTGCGCGCTCAGTCACGAGCGACGACCGCGCGATCGTACAGCGCGCGATACCCCAGCGCGACGGCCGTCGGCGAGAAGCGATCGAGCATCACGCTGCGTGCCGCAGCCCCCCAGCCGCCGATCGCATCGCCTGCCGCGTGCAACGACGCCATGGCGTCGGCGAGCGC
>DAOMNV010000040.1:19518-22073 GCA_035444005.1 Gemmatimonadaceae bacterium | reverse complement strand
GGCATCCTCGTGGACCGCGACGACGAAGGCTACCTGCTGCAGATCTTCACGAAGCCGGTGCAGGACCGTCCGACGCTGTTCTTCGAGATCATCCAGCGCAAGGGCGCGAAGAGCTTCGGCGCCGGCAACTTCAAGGCGCTGTTCGAGAGCATCGAGCGCGAGCAGGCGCGGCGGGGCAACCTGTAATGCCGTTCTACCACACGCTGGGCAAGATCCCGCGCAAGCGGCACATCGCGTTTCCGAAGCCGGAAGGCGGGATCTACAACGAGCAGCTCGTCGGCATCGAGGGCTTCACGGGCCCGGCGGCGCTGCTGTACCACATCCACCCGCCGACGACGGTGAAGGCGGCGCGCCGCCTGCTGGAGACGCCGTACGAGGCGGATCCGGACCGCACGCTCAAGCACCGCCACTTCCGGACCGCGCAGATCGCCCGCGGCGGCAGCCCCACGCTCAACCGCGTGCCGCTGCTGTTCAACGACGACATCGCGATGCTCTACGTGGCGCCCGACAAGCAGGACGAGCATTTCTACCGGAACGCGCAGGGCGACGAGGTCGTGTACGTCGCCGAGGGCGAAGGCACGCTGGAGACGCAGTACGGCGACCTGCCGATCCTTCCCGGTGACTACCTCGTCATCCACCGGCACATCCTGCACCGCTACAAGTTCACCAAGCCGGCCAAGCTGCTGGTGATGGAGTCGCGCGGGCACATCCGGCCGCCGAAGCGCTATCTCAACAACGTCGGCCAGCTCGTGGAAGGCGCGCCGTATTCCGAGCGCGACATCCGCGTGCCGCGTGAGCTCAAGACCTACGACGAGAAGGGTGACTTCCCGATCATCGTCAAGCAGTACAACGGCCTGAACGAGATCGTGCTCGACCACCACCCGTTGGACGTCGTCGGTTGGGACGGCCAGTTCTATCCCTGGGCGTTCAACATCCACGACTTCGAGCCCATCGTCGGCCGCGTGCACCAGCCGCCGCCGGTGCACCAGACCTTCCAGGGCGACGGCTTCGTGATCTGCTCGTTCTGCCCGCGGCCGTACGATTTTCATCCGCAGGCGATCCCCGCGCCGTACAACCACTCGAACGTCGACTCCGACGAAGTGCTGTTCTATGCCTCGGCCGAGTTTATGTCGCGCAAGGGCATCGAGTACGGCAGCATCACGCATCACCCCGATGGCATCCCGCACGGACCGCACCCGGGCCGCTACGAGGCGAGCATCGGGCAGACGCACACCAACGAGCTCGCGGTGATGATGGATTCGTTCCGCCCGCTCAAGGTGGCGAAGGCGGTGCTGCCGTTCGAGGATGCGAAGTATATGTATAGCTGGGTTGAGGGTGGGCCTGGCTTCGCACCGCCTACCAGCTGACGTGAGATATGAGACGTGAGACTTGAGACTTGAGACGTGGGAGTGTCCGTTCTCACGTCTCACGTCTCACGTCTCCCGTCTCACCTCTCACGTCCCGACTATGGAACTCACCCTCAGCACCATTCCCCCGCGGGATCGCCACGCGCTGCTCACGCCCCTGATCGCGCCTCGGCCGATCGCGCTCGTGAGCACGCTGAGCGCGGCGGGCGTGGGCAACCTCGCGCCGTTCTCGTTCTTCGCGATGGGTGGGCAGAATCCGCAGGGCATCGCCATCTGCCCGACGGCGGATCGCCACGGCAATCCCAAGGACACGCTGCGCAACATCCGCGAATCGGGGGAGTTCACCGTCAACATCGTCTCGCGCGAGATGGCTGAGCGCGTGAACCAGGCCTCGGCGCCCTACGCGAGCGACGTGGACGAGTTCGACGTCAGCGGCTTCACGCGGATGCCGAGCCGGATGGTGAAGCCCCCGCGCGTGGCGGAGGCACCGGCGGCGCTCGAGTGCCGCGTGTTCCAGGTGATTCCGCAGGGCGAGGGGCCGATGCACGGCACCTGGGTGCTGGGTGAGGTGTTACACCTATGGGTACGCGACGACGTACTCGCTGAGGACGGGCGACCGGATACGGCGAAGGTGCATCCCGCGGCCCGGATGGGGCGCGATGAATGGGCCCACGTCACGCCCGAGACTATCTTTCGACTGACCCGACCGACCGTCGTTCCCAAGGAGTGAGACCGATGTCCCGCCGTATGCTTCTCGCCGCGCTGCTCGTCGTGGCGTTCGCCGCCACCGCCACCGCCGCCGTTCTCCACGACCTCACCGGTCGCTGGCAGCTCGCCGTCGTCACCGACAACGGGACGGGCTATCCGATCCTCGAGCTCAAGCAGGAGGGCGACCGGGTCACCGGCAGCTACACCTCCAACGCGATGGGCGCGCGCACGATCTCTGGCCGCGTGTACGGCGACACGCTGTCGTTCACGCTCTCGCCCAGCGGCGCGGGCGAGGGGATGGTGCTGACCTACACGGCGCGCATCGTGACGGCGGACTCGCTGAACGGCTACGTGGACTTCGCCGGCCAGGGCGGCGCGCGGTTCACGGGCGCGCGCCAGCGCTGAGGCCGCGCGCCATTAGGCGCGCGGCGATCGAGACTCCGCGCGGACGTGACTCCAAGCGGACGTGACTGCCAGCTG
>DAOMNV010000040.1:0-19437 GCA_035444005.1 Gemmatimonadaceae bacterium | reverse complement strand
TCGAGCCGGTACAGGAAGATCCACTCGTTCGCGACGAGCTGGCGGATCGTCGCGTGCTTGGCGAGCACGGCGTCGATCGCCGCGGCGCCGGCCTCGACGAAGACGCCGAGCCGCATCGGGTCGTGCACGAAACGCGTGCCGTCGTGCACCGCTTGCTGTGCGAGTCCGATGCGCAGGTCACCGCCCGTGCCCTCGTACACGCCGAGGTTCTCGCCGGCCACGCGATGGCGCGTCTTGTCGCCGCTGCCGAAGCGGTGCGGGTCCACGGTGGACGCCCAGTACTGGAAGTTGATCCAGTGGCCGACGACCACCGGTGCGGTGAGGATGACCTCGAGCGTCCGGTGCTGCGGATCGAGGCGCTCGTCGTACTCGTGGAGGAAGGCGCGCCCCTGGAGGTCGAGCCCGCGCGTGCGCCGTCGCGGCGCCACGATGAACGCGGCGTTGCCGGCGAGGCCCCATTCGGGGCGCACCTCGGCGCGGTCTGCCGCTCGCGCTCTCAGAGCCTCGGCGAGAACGAGTGGATCCTCCGCGTCGATGCCGAGCCTGCCGGCGCGTTCGACGCGAGTGCGCCGCGCGGCCCGCGCAGAGGCCGCCTGCAGCGCGCCGAGCGCCTCGGCGTGCGTGGCCGACGTGGTCGCATCCGGATAGATGGCCACGTCATCGGTGCAGGTGTCGTGCACGCCACCGACGAAACGCGTGCGGGCGGGGATCGCCAGGCCGCGCGCGGCGAGGCGCTGGCGCACGTCGGCGTCGTTGAGCAGCGCCGCGGCGACGCGGGCGTTGACCTCGCCGGAGTTGCCGCCGCAGGCACCGCAGGCGAGTCCGGCGGCCTGCGGGTTGTTCACGAGGAGCGCAGCGTGCCCGAGCAGCGCGACGAGCGGGGCGAAATCCTGCGTCAGCGACATCCCGCGCAACAGGTTCGCCGCCAGGTCGGCCTTGGACTCGGCGTCGATCGCCGTGCCGTCTCGGCGCCGCGTGAGCGTCGGCACGCCGTCGCCGCCATCCTCGGCGACGAATGCCGGCGCCAATAGGCCCGGCAACTGCAGGCGTGCCTTGCCGACTCCCGGCTGGTACTCGAGCGGGAGTCCAAATGACCCGGCGAATCCCAACGTGTGGATGCTGTGGTCGCAGCCCTCGAGGTGACGTCGAAACGCTTCGCTGCGCACGTCGATGCAGAACACCGCCTGCGCGCTCGGGGCTGGGGGCGCACTCCGGCCGCGCTCGGCCTGCCGCAGCCGCGAATGCCTGGCCAAGTCGGTGGCGAGGCCCTCGTGATAGTGGAGCTCAAAGGCCCGCTGCAGGATCCACTCCGGCGCCTGCTCGCGCGCGACGCGCTCGGCGTCCGCCTTCCACTGGCGCCGCGCCTGCGCCCAGCGGGTCGGGAGGTCGCTGGAGGGCGCGGTGCGGTACAGCAGGAGTTCCCAGCCGAGGCGTGCGGCTAGGAGTTCGACGATGGTATCGTCGTCGCCGCCACGCAGGCGCGCCTCCCAGCGGCGGTGCGCCGCAGCGCTCGCCCAGCCGACGATGGAGAGCAGCGCGGCCGTGAGGTAGGTCGTGTGGGCCGTGCGCGGCAGCGCGAGCGCGTCGAGTGCCGTGGCGATGAGCTCGTCGGCGCTGTCGGGGAGCTCGTCGGCCGCGGCGCGCAGGTCGTGCGCAGCGAGGAACGGGTGCGAGCTGCGGTCCGTGCGGAGCGACTCGCGCCACGCGGCGTAGAGACCGTCCGGTGCCGCGGCAGCCCACGGCACCTGCGCGGCGTCGAAGTACGATTCGCAGGCTTGGCCCAGTTGCTGCGCGATGCATTCGCGCCAGGAGTCATCGGCCGAGGCTTGGCGCGCCGCGTCGCACAGCGCGCTGACGAGCGGATGCTGCGGGAGCGGCGGCGGCGCGTGCTCGATCGCGGCCAGCACGTCGGCGCGCGTCGTCGGCGCCGCGTGGCGTTCGATGGCGCGCTCGATCGCCGCATCGGGGATGCGACCGGCGTCCCGCTGGGCGCGGTACCAGGCACGAGGCATCAGCATCGGCACGGCTGCGGTGGCGCCGATGGCTGCGGCGACCTCGGCGATCGGGCGGTCGGTCCAGCCCCAA
Organism: Gemmatimonadaceae bacterium; assembly: GCA_035444005.1. GTDB lineage: Bacteria > Gemmatimonadota > Gemmatimonadetes > Gemmatimonadales > Gemmatimonadaceae > Pseudogemmatithrix. Next base: position 17,352 of record DAOMNV010000040.1, on the reverse strand, counting down.
TAGGGATTGACGGCGATCAGGCGGTCGAGCGGCCAGGCCGGCGCGATGTGGGCGCAGGCGGCGTCGACCTGCGCGCGAATCGCGGGATCGAGGGCCGGGCGGGGGGCGACGACGGTCACGGGGGCTCCGGGAAGGGACACCGGAATCTCGGTGCTTGCCCGCGTTCTGTAAAATACATACTTTCTATCAAATACTTTAGGAAAACAGAACTATGGAATCTCGGCTCCCGACGCTCAACTACCACCATCTGCTGTACTTCTGGGCGGTGGCCCGCGAGGGGCATCTCACGCGGGCGGCGGCGCACCTGAACGTGTCGCAGTCGGCTCTCTCGACGCAGATCCGGCAGCTCGAGGCGCGGCTGGGCCAGGCGCTGTTCCTGCGGCAGGGGCGCCAGCTCACGCTCACCGAGGCGGGGCGCATCGCCTTGGCCTACGCGGAGCAGATCGTCGGGGCGGGGCAGGAGCTGGTCGCCACGCTGGCCGAGGGCCGCGGGGCGGCGCGCCAGATGGTGCGCATCGGCGCGGTGGCGACGCTCTCGCGCAACTTCCAGCGCGCCTTCGTCGAGCCCCTGCTCGGCGCGCCGGACGTGGGTCTCGTGCTGCAGTCGGGGTCCCTGGCTGAGTTGCTCGCGCGGCTGCGCGCGCACACGCTCGACGTCGTGCTGGCGAATCGCCGCGTGCACGAGGACGCCGACAACGCCTGGCGCTGCGTGCGCATCGCGCGGCAGCAGGTGAGTCTCGTCGGCCACCGGCGGCGTGGCCCGGCATTCCGGTTTCCCGAGGACGTCGCGAAGGTGCCGCTGCTGCTGCCCAGCCGCGACAGCGAGCTGCGCAACGGCTTCGACGTGATCTGCGAGCGCGCGGGCATCCGACCGACGATCTTCGCCGAAGTGGACGATATGGCGATGCTCCGCCTCCTCGCGCGCGACTCGCAGGCGGTGGCGCTGGTGCCGGCGGTCGTGGTGCGCGACGAACTGCGGCGGGGCACCCTGCGCGAGTACTGCGCGGTGCCGGGCCTGTACGAGGAGTTCTTCGCGGTCACCGTGCGCCGGCAGTTCGCCCATCCGCTCGTACGGGCGATGCTCGACCGTCGCGAGGAGGACGTGCTCGACGCGACGGAGTGATGCGTCGCGGGCCTCGCGCCGCAGGACGCGATGCGCTGCCGAAGGATGCCCGATTGACCGCCTGCCGGCGAGTGGCGTTCTTTCCCGCAGCCCCGATGCGTCCAACCGCCCTGATCCTCGCGCTCGCGCTGCCGCTGCTGGCCCCGCGTGCGCAGACGACCCTCGCCGTGCCTGACTCGCTGCTGCCGCTGCGCGCCGCCTTGCGTGCGGCGACGGCCGGCGGTGACAGCGCGGGGCTGGCCGACCTGCACGAACGCATCGGCTTGGTCCACTGGCGCGCCGATCGCTTCGATTCGGCCCTGGTGCAGATGCTCACCAGCCGCGAGCTCTTCGCAGCGCTGGGCGACAGCGCCGACGTGGCCCGGCTCTCCAACGCGCTGGGCTCCTCGCACTACCAGCTCGGCAACTATGAGCTGGCGCTGCAGTCGTATATGCGCGCGCTCGACATCCGCGCGGCCGACGGCAACGTGCTCGGGCAGGCCTACCTGCACGCGAATATGGCCAAGGCGTACGAGGACTGGCGGCAGTTCGACCGCGCGCTGGCCAGTGCCGACAGCGGCGTCGTGCTCGCCGACTCCGGCGGCGACGGACACGCGCTCGGCTACGCGCTCAACACGCGCGCGGGCATCCTCATCCAGCTGGGGCGCATCGCCGAGGCGCGGGAGGCGGCCGAGCGTTCGTTGGCGGCCTACTACAGCGGGTCGCCGCCGATCGAGCCACGCGATTCCGTCAGTGCCTGGTCCATCAACGTGATGACGCTCGGGGAGGCGGACCTGCGGGATGGCCGCGCGGCCGATGCGTTGCGGCGCTTCGGTGAGATCTACGACCGTGCGCGGCGTGGCGGCACGCGGCGCGGGCAGGCACACGCGTTGCTGGCGATGGCGCGTGCGCAGGAGGCGCTCGGACGCGGGCCGGATGCGTTGGGCTCGCTCCGCCGCGCCCTCGCGGAGGCGGACGCGATCCAGAACCGCGCCTTCCGTCTCGAGGCGCTGGCGGGGCTCTCGCGCGTCGCGCAGCGTGGGGGCGATGCGGCCGCGGCGCTGCGATTCGCGCGGGCGCACGAGGCGTTGCGGGACTCGCTGTTCGACGCGCGGACGGCGCAACGAGTCGCGGCCATCGAGCTCGAGGCCGAGGCGGCGCGACATCGTGCGGCGGCGCAGGCCGCGGCCCGGCAGCAGGTCGAGCAGGCGGCCGAGCTGCGCCAGCAGCGGATGCTGACGATGATGGTCGGCTTGATGCTCCTGCTGACGCTGGGGTTCGTGGCCGCGCTGTTGCGCAGCAAGCGCGCCCTGGAGAAGGCGATCGACGAGGTGCGCACGCTCTCGGGATTCATCCCCATCTGCGCCAACTGCAAGAACGTGCGCGACGATGCCGGCTACTGGCAGAGCGTCGAGGAGTATCTCGCGTCGCGGTCGGTGGCGCAGTTCTCGCACTCGATCTGCAACAGCTGCGGCCCGCAGCTCTACGGCGCCGACTGGGAACCGCACGCGGGGCCGGCGTCGGCCGCGCCATCGACCGCGCCATCGACCGCGCCATCGACCGCGCCATCGACCGCGCCGCGCGTGGCGGGTCCTACGCCGCCTGCGGCTCCGTAGCGGGCGGGCCGGCGGCGAGGGCGCTCAACCGCCGGGCGGCTTCGCGTCGTAGCAACCAGAGCGCGAAGAGCGCGTGCGTGGTCGTGGCGAGCACCGACACGCGCCACACCCAATGCAGCTGGAAGCCCGGCAGCCGGGCGATCCACAGCGCCGGAATCGCGAACACGGTGAGCCGCACCGCGCTCGAGACGACGGTCGGGATCGTGTTGCCCATCGCCTGGAACATCGACGAGCAGGTGAACACGAGGCCGCTGGCGACGAAGTTCCACGAGATCGTGCGCAGGAAGTCCACCGCCACGCCGACGACGACGGGGTCGCTGGCGAAGGGGCTCACGAGCACGTCGGGCCGCCAGTGGGCGAAGGCCGTCATCGTCGCCATCAACAGGCTGCAGAGCTTGGCAGCGGTCCAGAAGGTCTCGCGCGCCCGGTCGATGCGTCCGGCGGCGACGTTCTGGCCGGCGATCGGCGCGGCGGAGATCGCGATCGCCATCACCGGCAGGAACAGCGACTGCATCACGCGCGAGCCGACGCCGAAGCCGGCCTGCGCGGCCGCGCCGAAGCCGGCGATGATGCCGTAGATGATCGCCATCGACACGAACATCAAGCCGAACTCCGCGCCCGCCGGTACGCCGATGCGCAGGAGGCGTCCCCAGACGGCGAGGTCCGGTCGGTAGGGCGCTTCCTCGCGCGTGGCGGCGAAGAATCCGGTGCGCACGAAGTACCAGGCCGCGGCGACGACGCCGACCGCCACGGCGATCGACGACGCGAGCCCGGCGCCGGCGATGCCCATCGGGCGCCCGGTGCCCCAGCCGGCGATGAGGATCGGCGCCAGCAACGCGTTCAGCGCCACCGTTCCCATCTGGATGAGCATCGTCGGCTTGGCGACGCCGGCGCCGCGCAGCGCGGCGCCCATCGAGATCAAGGCGAACTGCAGCGCCAGCGCGGGCAGGAACCACACGAGATAGATCATCCCGTTGCGCACGGTCTCGGCGTCGGCCGCGACGCTGCGGAGGTATGCGGGCGCCAGCGTCGCGCCGAGCAGCAGCACGGCGAGCCCGGTGATGGCCGAGAGCACGAGGCTCTGGCGGAAGGCCCGCGCGCCTTCGACGCGATCCTTGCGGCCGGCGGCGTGCGCGATGAGCACCGTCGTGCCGACGCCGAGGACCTGCGTCAGCGCCAGCACGATGAACTGCACGTTGCCCGCCGCGCTGACCCCGGCGATCGCGGTGTCGCCGAGCTGGGCGACGAAGTACAGGTCGACGAGAACGTACAGCGTCTGGAAGATCATCCCCAATGCCATCGGGATGGCCATCCGCACGAGGTGCCCGGCGATGGAGCCCTGCGTGAGGTCGTGCCCGGTCTTCACGGCTGGACCAGCGTCACCTGATCGGGCTTGTCCGGCACCACGCAGATGAACTCGAAGGGCCCGTCGATCACCTCGTAGCTATGCGGCACGCCGGCGGGGATGAACAGCGTGTCGTCGGCGCCGACCTCGTGCACGGCATCGGCGATGCGGATGCGGGCGCGCCCGCGCAGCACGTACTGCTGGTGCTCGACGAGGTTCGTGTGGTAGGGCATGCCGCCGCCGGCGCCGAAGGTGAAGCGGCGGAGCACGAAGTTCGTGTCGCCCTGCTGAGGGCCGACGAGGACGCGGAAGGCCGCATCGCGGCCGGCGGGGATGACGGTCGGCGCGACCGCATCGGCGGCGCGGACGGTGGCGGATGGGGACGGGGTCATGCCGAAAAGTATACGCGTCGGGGCCGCGTCAGCGCCGCGTGACGATGCCGCGTAAGTTCTCCGCGTGCATGTCCCATCCGTCCCACCCCGTGGAGCGAATCCCGTGAAGACACCGCCCCTCGCCCGACGCGCGCTGGCCGCGCTCGGCGCCCTCGCCCTCCTCGCGCCGTCGTTGACGGCCCAGATCCCCGTCGCGGAGGAACTCAACGCCCTCCACTTCCGGTCGATCGGACCGGCGACGATGTCCGGCCGCATCGCCGACGTCGCGGTCTACGAGAGGAACCCCGCGATCTGGTATGTGGCCACCGCGCACGGCGGCGTCTGGAAGACGACGTCCGGCGGCACCACCTGGGAACCGATGCTGCAGGACCAGGGCCTGATGAGCTTCGGCGACGTGACCGTCTCGCAGCAGGACCCCGACCTCGTGTGGGCCGGCGGCGGCGAGAGCAACAACCGCCAGAGCACGAGCTGGGGCAGCGGTGTCTGGAAGTCGACGGACGGCGGCAAGACCTGGGCGCACATGGGGCTCGGCGAGTCGAAGCACATCCATCGCATCGTGATCGACCCGACGAACAACGACATCGTGTTCGTCGCGGCGACGGGTCCGCTGTTCGGCCCCGGCGGCGAGCGCGGCATCTACAAGACCACGGACGGCGGGCGCAGCTGGCGACGCGTGCTGTCCGGCGACGCCGACACCGGCGGCAACGACATCGTGATGTCGACGGCCGATCCGAAGGTGCTGTTCGCGTCGATGTACCAGCGTCGCCGCAGCGAGTGCTGCTTCAACGGCGGCGGCCCCGGCAGCGGGCTGTTCAAGTCGGTGGACGGCGGCGAGACCTGGGCGCGCGTCGAGGGCGGCTACCCCGGCGGCGAACTCGGCCGCATCGCAGTCGACATCTCGCGCTCGAACCCCAACGTGGTGTACTCGCTGGTCGAAGCGCCGGCGGGGAACGCGCCGGCCGGCGGCTCGATGGCGTCGAACGCGCCGACGAGCAACCAGGTGAACGGGCTTTGGCGCTCCGACGATGCCGGCGCGACCTGGACGCGGGTGAACAGCGTGAACCCGCGCCCGATGTACTTCTCGAAGATCGCCATCGACCCGACGACGCCGGAGACCGTCTACTACGGCGGCGTGGGCCTGCACATGTCGCTGGACGGCGGCAAGACCGTCGAGACCGACGCGGCGATGGTCACGCACGACGACATCCACGCGCTGTGGGTGAATCCGGCGAACCCGCAGCACCTGATCATCGGCAACGACGGCGGCATGGCGGTGTCGTTCGACCAGGCGAAGAGCTGGCAGTTCGTGCCGAACCTGCCGGTGGGCCTGTTCTACCACGTCAGCTACGACATGAGCGTGCCGTTCAACATCTGCGGCGGCATGCAGGACAACTACAACTGGTGCGGCCCCAGCCGCTCGCGCTTCAGCCGCGGCATCGTGAACCACGACTGGTTCCAGATCCTCGGCGGCGACGGCTTCCATGCGATTCCCGACCTTCGCGACCCGCGCATCGTGTACACGGAGTCGCAGAACGGCAATATGATCCGCCGCAACATCGTGACGGGCGAGAGCAAGAGCATCCGTCCGAACCCGAACACGGTGTCGCCGGCGCCGGCGGCGGGCGAGAGCTATCGCTTCCAGTGGGACGCGCCGATGATGCTCTCGCCGCACGACCCGGGCACGCTGTACGTGGCGGGCAACAAGGTGTTCCGCTCGACGGACCGCGGCGATTCGTGGACGGTGGTCTCGCCGGACCTGACGACGAACGCGAGCCGCGATTCGATCGTGACGATGGGCAAGGCCGGGCGCGACATCCGCATCGCGACGCACGACGGCGTCTCGCAGTGGCCGGCGCTGGTGAGCCTGGCGGAGTCGCCGGCGCAGCGCGGCGTGCTGTGGGCGGGCTCGGATGACGGCGTGGTGAGCGTGACGCGCGACGGCGGCGCGACGTGGACGAACGTGACGGCGAACCTTCCGGGCTTCCCGCGCGGCGCCTACGTGGGCGAGGTCGTGCCCTCGCGCGACGCGCCGGGCCGCGCCTACGTGGTGGTGCCGAACTACCGGCAGAACGACTACACGCCGTACGTGTGGGCCACCGAGGACTTCGGCGCGACGTTCCGGCGTATCGACGCCGGCCTCCGCGGCGAGGTCGTGCGGACGATGACGGAGGACCTCCGCAACCCCGACGTGCTGTACGTGGGCACGGAGACGGGGCTGTTCGTGTCGCTGGATCGCGGCAACTCGTGGCGGCGTTTCAAGAGCAACCTGCCGGACGTGCGGGTGGACGAGATCGCGATCCATCCGCGCGACAACGCGATGATCGTCGGCACGCACGGCCGCGCGATCTTCGTGCTCGACAACCTCGCGCCGGTGCAGGAGCTGGCCGCGGCGCAGGCGGCGAGCCGTACGGCGACGCTGTTCACGCCGACGCCGGCGCTGCAGTGGAAGACGAAGGACGACCGCAACGACGAGTTCTGGGGCCACCAGTGGTTCACGGGTGAGAATCCGCCGAACGACGCGGTGCTGCAGTTCCACGTGCGGCGCGCGGTGCAGTCGATGGAGCTGCGCATCGTCGGCGCGCGCAACGCCGAGGTGCGGCGCCTCGAGGTGCCGGAGGCCAAGCGTGCGCTCGGGCTGCAGGCCGTGTGCTGGGACCTGCGCGTGGCGCCGATTCCTGCGGCCGCGCCGCAGGGCGGCCAGGGCGGGCCTGGTGGCGGATTCGGTGGCGGGGCCAACCGCCCGCGGCCGATCGAAGGCGTGCGCGCGCCGCTGCCGGAAGTCGGGTTCCGGCCGGAGAACCCCTGCGCGGGTGGCGGTGGTGGCGGCGGAGGCTTCGGCTTCGGCGGCAACGCGAACCTCGGGCCCTACGTCGCACCGGGGCGCTACACCGTGGAACTCGTCGCCGACGGCAACGTGGTCGATCGCAAGCCGATCACGGTGGTGGGCGATCCGGGGCTGACGTGGACGGCGCAGGAGCGCGCCGCGTACGATCGCCTCACGCTGCAGCTGCACGAGAGCCATCGCACGGCGGCGGCGACGGTGGCGCGGATGAACACGCTGCGCTCGCAGCTGAGTGCCGCGCAGCAGCGCGCCGACTCGTTGCAGCTCAGCGCGGACGAGCGCCGGCGGCTCGCCGATCTCAAGAGCCGTCTCGATACGGTCGGTCCGGCGCTGGGCATCGGCATCGCGCCGCAGGGCGGCGGTGGCGGTGCGGGTGGCGGGAATCTCTACTCGCGCTTCACCGGCCTGAAGGCCTCGGTGGTCGGCGCGTGGGAGACGCCGAGCGCCGCGGTCCAGCAGCAGCTGCGCGCGGCGCAGCAGGCACTGGCGCCGTCGTTGCGCGACGCGGAGCGGCTGCTCGACGACGCGGTGCGCGTGGGTCGCTCGCTGCAGGGCAGGGGCGTGACGTTGGCGCCCTGAGCGGATCGGTCCGGAGACACCCGCGGGGCACGGCTGTCGAAGCCGTGCCCCGCGTGGCGTTCAGCCGTGCTGCTGCGCGAACTGCCGCGCGCGTCGCCGCTACTGCTGCGGCCGCAGTCGGACGTTGTAGGTGATGTTCGGGCCGAGGATCTGGTGGCTCACCCGCAGCGTGTCGTAGCCTTCCTTCCAGGCCTGGATCAGCACTTGGTTACCGCGCACCCCGGCGACGTTGTAGAACCCGTTGGCGTCCGACACCGACACGACGTCACCGATCCAGACGGTGGCGCCGGGCACGAGGACGTTGGAATTGAAGTCCCGCACCGTGCCCGTGAAGTTGCCGATCGGGTCGAGGCTCGGCGGCGGATCCCAGCGCGTGGCGTCGGGTTCGTTCGGAAAGGTGTGGCAACCGGCCACGGCGGCGAGGACGATCGCGAGCGGAACGATGGAGCGGCGGACGACCGACGGAACAGCGGGCATCGAGGCGGGTCAGTGAGGGGTGAGGCGGAGGTCCGACGCGGCGAGTCTTACGAGGTGTTGGGGGCGAGGCACGGGAGGCGGGAGATGCGGGCGGCAGGGCGACACGTCTAGCTTACAGCGGTGTAGGACTCGCCAACAAGCTGTCGACGCGCCACGTGTTGGCGCCAGCCCGAGACCCGTGAAGACCACCGCTCGCTTCGATTCGCTGCCCGTCTACCTCCTTGCCACGATCCCGCAGAAGAAGCGCGAGTTGCTCGCGCGGGGCGTGGATGTCATCGACCTCGGGGCCGGCGACGCCGACCTGGCGGCACCGCCGAAGGCCGTCGAGGCGCTGATTGCGGCCGTGCAGGATCCCGGGATGAGCCGCTACGGCTTCGGCTTGGGATACCCGAAGTACCGCGAGGCGATCAGCGCCTGGATGGAGCGGCGATTCGGGCATCGCTTCGATCCGCTCAAGGAGATCGTGCCGCTCATCGGCTCCAAGGAAGGCATCGCGCACTTCTGCCTCGCCACGCTGCAGAAAGGCGACGTCGCGATCATTCCCGACCCGGGCTACCTCGCGTACCTGGGCGGCACGCTGCTGAGCGAAGCCGAGCCCTACCTGTATCCGATCACGCCGCGCACGAACTTCCTCGTCGAGCTCGACGACATCCCGGCCGACGTGCTCAAGCGGGCGCGGGTGCTCTTCCTGAACTACCCGAACAACCCCACGGCGGCGATCGCGCCGATGGAGTACCTCGAGCGCATCGTCCGGCGCTGCAAGGAGCTCGGCATCATCCTGCTCTTCGACAACGCGTACTCCGAGATGACCTTCGACGGCTACGTGGCGCCGAGCATCTTCGACGTCCCGGGCGCGCGCGACGTGGCGATCGAGTTCCACTCGCTGTCGAAGACCTACAATATGACGGGCTGGCGCTGCGGCTGGGCCTGCGGCAACGCCGAGCTGGTGGGCGCGCTGGCGAAGACGAAGAGCTTCCTCGACACGGGCCAGTTTATGGCGGTGCAGGCGGCGGGCGTGGCGGCGCTGGAGAGCCACGCCGAGTGGGTGCCGGGCAACATCGCGGTGTTCAAGGAGCGTCGCGATGCGGCGGTCGCCGCGTTCCGGGCCAACGGCTTCGCGGTCGAGGCGCCGAAGGCGTCGATGTATCTCTGGGTGCCGCTGCCGGCGGGCATCAAGTCGCTGGAGTTCCACGAGCGCCTGATGATGGAAGAGGGCGTGATCGTGCTCGCCGGGTCGTCGCTGGGGGCGGGCGGTGAGGGCTTCTTCCGCATTTCGTTCATCACGAGCCCGGCGCGGATCGCCGAGGCGGCGGAGCGCGCCGGGCGATTGCTCGCGCGGATGCGTGCGTAACGGGCGCCCGCGGGTTCGGACGCGCGCGACGACTCTCGCCCTCGGAGTCGTCGCCGTCGCGCTTGGCGTGGCCGCCTGCGGCAAGCCCCTGAGCACGCCGATCCCACGGCGCGTCACGACGGTGGACGGCCGCACGGTGTTCGGCACGATTCCGGAGGGCCCCGCCGATCGCGCCGTCCTGCGGGCGCTGCCCACCACGGCGACCTACCGCTGGGGCCTGCCCAGCGCGCACTTCACGGGCGTGACGCCGGAGGAGGATTCGCTCTCGCAGACCTTCGCCGCGCACGAGTTGCGCGCGTTTTCGTCCGAGGTGCTGCGCATCAACGGCTGGCAGGAGGCGGCGACGGGCACGACGCCGGAGTTCGAGCTCGCGGTGCTGCGCGTCGAACGCACCGCCGAGTGGCTGGAGTCGCGGCCGGATCCGCGCGGGCAGATGCCCGACCGTAATTCCTGCCGCAACCGGCCGACCGCGCAGCGCACGAACTGCGTGGAGCCGATGCCCCGCGACTACCCGCCGATCACCGTCAAGATGCGGGGCACCGACGTTCGCTTTGCCTTCGCGATCGTGCGACTGGCTGACCGCGCGACCGTCTGGTGGATCTCCCCGGTGCAATCGGAGATCCAGATTGCGACCTTGCGCCTGCTGCAGGCTGGTGAGCTGGCGCCGCCAGCGTTGTCGCGCCGAGGCGCGTAGAGTCTTTCGTCCCTTTTCCCCGAGTGAATCCCTGATGCGTGCGACCCGATTCGCCTTCGCGGCCCTGGTGCTCCTGCCGCTGGGCCTGCAGGCCCAGCGTGCGATGCAGCCCAACGACTGGCATCGCCTGACCACTGTCTCGCAGCCCGCGATGTCGCCCGATGGGCGACAGGTCGCGTTCACGGTGACGACGGTGAACGAGCGCGAGAACAAGCGCCACCAGGAAGTCTGGGTGGTGCCGACGGCGGGCGGCGAGCCCGTGCGCTACACCGCGCCGGGCTTCGAGAGCAGCAACCCGCGCTTCTCACCGGACGGCAAGTATCTGCTGTTCTCGTCGCAGCGGCCGGGCGGGCGCGGCAACACCTGGGCGATCCGTATGGATGCCCCGAGCGGTGAGGCCACGCAGATCGAGCAGTATCCCAACGGCAGCTGGACGCGTGACCAGAAGCTGGTCGTGTTCACGTCGCCGGCCGCCGCGGATTCCGCGCCGGCCGCCTCGGGGCCGGATCCCTTCGCGCGGATGTTGCCGACGGCGCGTCCGCCGTTCGGCGCGATCACCAAGCCGGTGGATCCCGCGCGCTTCGACGGCCGTCACATCACCACGTCGCGCTACAAGGCGAATGGCGCTGGCTTCCTGCCCGGCCCGCGCAGCGCGCCGCAGGTGCGGCCGCAGCAGCTGTTCACGCAGGTGCCGGGTGCCGAGCGCCAGCAGCTCACCAACACGGCCTACTCGCACCGCAGCGCGGTGGTGAGCCCGGACGGCCGCTTCATCGCCTTCATCGCGGACGCGGACCTGCGGCCCGACACGCTGGTGCAGGCGATCAACGATTCGCTCTCGCGCCTGCCGTATGACCGTGCGCGCGACGAGGCTCCGCGCAACGACGCCGACATCTACGTGATTCCGGTGTCCGGCGGCGCGCCGCGCAAGGTCGCGACGCTGATGGGATCGGAGTCCAACCTCACGTGGTCGCCGGATGGCCGGCAGCTGGCCTTCGTGCACCGCGAGTCGCGCACGTCGAACGCGCGCCTGATGGTCATCGCCGTGGCCGGCGGGCAGCCGACGAACCTCACGCCGACCTGGCGCTACGAGCCGGGCGGGATGGAGTGGCTGCCCAGCGGCGAGATCGCGATGTGGGCCGATATCGGCGGCTCGAGCGGGCTGTTCATGGTCAACCCGCGCAACGCGCAGATGCGCGAGGTGCTCGGCGGGCGCCGCAAGATGAACGGCTTCTCGTTCGACGTCGCCGGCCGCAGCGTGGCCTACGTCGCCACCAGCGTGACGCAGCCGACGGAGCTCTACGTCGCCAACGCCGACGGCCGCAACGAGCGCAAGCTCACGAGCTTCAACGACGCGCTCAACCGCGAGGTCGCCTGGAGCGACGCCGAACGCTTCACCTACAAGTCGGTGGGCGACGTCGAGATCGAAGGCTGGTTGATGAAGCCGTACGGCTACCGCGCGGGCACGAAGTACCCGATGGTGCTCTACATCCACGGCGGCCCGCACTCGCAGTACGGCGAGCAGTGGTTCGACGAGACGCAGAACCTCGCGGCGGCCGGCTTCATGGTGCTGTACACGAACCCGCGCGGGTCGAGCGGATACGGCGCGGACTTCACCTACAGCACGCGCGGCCGCTGGTTCGCCGAGGACTACGAAGACCTGATGAAGGCCGTGGACATCGTCGCGGCGCGTCCGGACGTCGATTCCACGCGGATGGGCGTCACCGGCGGCTCCTACGGCGGCGTGATGACCGCCTGGGTCACCGTGAAGACCAACCGCTTCAAGGCCGCGCAGGCCGACCGGATGATCTCCAACTGGTGGAGCTGGTACGGCACGTCCGACGCGCAGGGGCTGACGGAGTTCGAGTTCTACGGCCGCCCCTGGGACAATCCGGCGATGTACGACACGCTGTCGCCGATCCGCTACGTGCGTGCCGTGCAGACGCCGACGTTCATCCTGCAGTCGGAAGAGGACCATCGCACGCCGATGACGGACGCCGAGCAGTGGTTCGCCGCGCTGGTGCGGCAGGGCGTGCCGGTGGAGTTCGTGCGCTATCCGCGCAGCACGCACGACCTCTCGCGCACGGGTGAGCCCTGGCTGCTGGTCGACCGCCTCGGCCGCCTGCGCGATTGGTTCGGGCACTGGCTGAAGCCGTAGCCCGCGTACATCTTCAGGCGTTCCGCACCTTCCCCCTGCAGGTTCCTCCATCCCCCGGACAGCACCCTGATGTCTGACAACAAGGAAGAATGGGGCAGTAAGCTCGGCGTGATCCTCGCGGTTGCGGGATCCGCCGTCGGCCTCGGCAACTTCCTCCGCTTTCCCGGCCAGGCGGCCGCGAACGGCGGTGGCGCGTTCCTCATTCCGTACTTCACGGCGCTGGTGCTGCTGGGCCTGCCGATCGGCTGGGCCGAGTGGACGATGGGCAAGTACGGTGGCAAGAAGGGCCTGCACGGCGCGCCGATGATCATGGGGGCTATCGGCAAGGGGCGCCTCGCGCGCTACTTCGGCGTGCTCGGCGTGCTCATCCCGCTCGGCGTGAGCACGTACTACGTGTTCATCGAGACCTGGACCTTCGCGTACTTCCTCAAGTACATCAGCGGCGGCATCGGCATCGATGCGACGGCGAGCATCGCCGAGCAGACGGCGCAGAGCGGCTCGTTCTACACGATGATCACCGGCGCCGACGGCGACGGCAAGCTCTTCACCGGCGACTCGAAGTTCACCGTGATCAGCTGGATCGTCGTGTTCGCGGTGAATATGTTCTTCGTGTTCCGCGGGCTGTCGAAGGGCATCGAGAAGTTCGTGTCGTACGCGATGCCGGTGATGGCGGTCTGCGCACTGATCGTGCTGGTGCGCGTGCTGACGCTGGGCACGCCGGATCCGAACCTGCCGGACCAGAACGTCGTGAACGGGCTCGGCTACATGTGGAATCCCGACTTCGCGGCGCTGGGCAACTTCCAGACCTGGCTGGCGGCGGCGGGGCAGATCTTCTTCTCGCTGTCGGTGGGCTTCGGCGTCATCATCAACTACGCCTCTTATATGAAGGCGAAGGATGACGTGGCGCTCTCGGGCCTCACGGCCAGCGCGACGAACGAGCTGTTCGAGGTCGGCTTCGGCGGTATGATCACGCTCACCGCGGCCTTCGTGTTCCTCGGCCTGAGCGGCACGGCGGGTGCGGTGGCGACGGGTTCGTTCGGCCTCGGCTTCAACACGCTGCCGGTGGTGTTCGCCCAGATGGGCGCGTTCGAGAACGTGATCGGCGCGATCTGGTTCCTGATGCTCTGGCTGGCGGCGATCACGAGCTCGCTCTCGATGTACGCGCCGGCGACGGCGCACCTGAAGGAGGCGACGAACTGGTCGCACACCAAGTCCACGGCGACGATCGCCATCATCGGCACCATCGGCGCGATCCTCACGCTGTGGTTCACGGCGGGCGGCGCGTTCTGGAGCACGGTGGACTTCTGGGTCGGGACCTACCTTATCTTCGTGCTGGCGATGGTGCAGATCATCTACTTCGGCTGGGTGTTCGGCATCGAGCGCGGCTGGAAGGAGCTGCATCAGGGCGCATCGATCCAGGTGCCGTCCATCTTCAAGATCGTGATGAAGTACATCGCGCCGGCCTACCTGATCATCGTGTTCGTCGGCTTCACGGTGCAGAACTTCCGCGCCTCGCTCGAGGCGTCGTGGGCCAACACCGGCTCGCGGGTGGCGATGCTGACCATCGCGGCGATCCTGGTGTACCTGGTGGTCGTGACCTACATCGGCGAGAAGCGCCTGCGTGCCGCCGGCGTGGACATCGACGACAACAACCCTGCGGACTGAGGAGCGACGACGATGACGACCTTGGGTTGGATCTTCATGACCGTCTCGCTGGTTGCGGTCTGGGGCGGCACGTTCTGGTGCTTCAAGAAGGTCCTGGAGACGCCGGAAGAGGAGAAGGTGCCGACGGGCTTCGGGCCCTGAGTCTTCGCCGCGCTAGACTGCGTTCAACGCAGAGGCGCAGAGGACGCAGAGAACGGCAAATGCAAGTACTTGGGGGTCCGCACCGATACATCGGTGCGGACCCCCTTTGCCTTGCCGTTGTCGTGCGGTTGTCCTGCTCTGCGTCCTCTGCGTCTCTGCGTTACCCGTCGTTAAGCCCGCCGTACCGCTCAGCTCTTGGGACCAGGAACGTCCGTCACGCCGCCGGACACGATGAACGCCAGCACGTCCGAGCTCGGCGCATCGACCGCCGTGATTCGCGATGCGGGCACGACGACGAGCTGGCCCGCGAAGTTGTACGACTGCGGGAAGTACACCGCGACGTCCGCCGCGAGGCCGAGTTTCTCGAGCGACTGCTGCGTGATGAAGCCGAAGGTGCGCACCGCGCCATCGGCGCTGAGGGCGACGAGCACGGGGCGGTCGAAGCGGCGCTTCTCGCCGACGAAGGCGTCGAGCAGGTCCTTGGTCGCGTTGTAGAGGATGCGCACGAAGGGCAGGCGGTCGAGCGCCGCCTCGAGCCGCTCGACCATCGCGTTCCAGAGGATGTTGGAGCCGAGGAAGCCGATCAGCGTGATCGCCGCGAGCGTGACGAGCAGGCCGACGCCAGGCACGGGGATCCCCAGCCAGCCATCGATGGTCGTCAACGCGACCCAGCAGACCGCGACGGTGACCGCCAGGGGGACCGTGAGGACGAGGCCGCGGAGGAAGTACGAGGCGATGTTGCGCATCGGTGACCTGAACGGGCGGGAGGGGAAACGCGTATCTTGAGCGACGACCGTGCCAAGATAACCCGAACCGTCCCGCCGATGCATTTCCCGCCCATCGTCCGCCGGACCGTGCGCGTCTTCGCGCTGCTCCTGCTCCTGCCCGCGCTCGCTGTCGCGCAGGGGGAGCGAAAGGTCCTCACGCAGGACACCTACGACCTCTGGCGCAGCATCCTCCAGCCGACGCTCTCGGCGGACGGCCGCTGGGCCGTCTACACCGTCTCGCCGACCGTCGGCGACGGCTCGCTGGTGATCCGCGCGACCACCGGCGCCACCGAGTGGAAGTTCGCCCGCGGCTCGACGGGCCGTCCGCTGCAGAGCGTGAGCGGACAGCCGTTCAGCCCGCAGGCGGCACAGGTGACGGGGGACTCGCGCTACGTGCTGTTCCTCCGCTATCCCACGCAGGGCGCGTTGGATTCCGCACGCACGCGACGCGCGCGTCCGGCCGACCAGCCGCGCTCGGCGCTGGGCATCGTCGCGCTGCCCGAGGGTCGCCTCACGGAAATCGAACGCGTGCGCAGCTACTCGCTCGCGCGCGATGGCGGGCGCTTCGTCGTGTACCAGCCCGAGGCGGACAGCGCCGCGGCGGCGCCCGCGGGCAATCGCAACGCCGCGCGCGCGGATTCATCGGCGCGGCCGGCGCGCCGCAAGGACAGCGGCAACCCGCTGGTGATCCGCGAGCTCGCGACCGGCACCGAGACGCGCATCGAGAACGTCACCGCCTACGAACTGCACGACGGTGAGCGCTGGCTGGCCTATGCGCGTGCCGGCGCCGACTCGCTGGGCATCGATGGCGTGTACCTGCGCGACCTCACGACCGGCACCGAGACGGCAATCAAGACGGCGACGGGCAACTACCGCTCGCTGGCTTTCGACGAAGCCGGCACGCAGCTCGCGTTCATCACGGACGCCGATTCGTGGAACGCCGAGACGGCACGCTTCGCGCTGTACCACGCGGCGCTGAGCGGCCCGCGCAACCGCCCGGGACCGCAGCAGGCCCTGCGCGTCGTCGCCGCCAGCGATGTCGCTGACGGGATGCAGGTGGCCGAGCGTAGCCGACTCAGCTTCGTGAAGAGCGGCGCCGCGCTCACGTTCGGCGTGTCGCGCATCCCGCCGGATTCGATTCCCGCCGACTCGCTCGCCGACAAGGCGGTCGTCGACCTCTGGCACTGGCAGGACGCGCGTCCGCAGCCGATGCAGCGCCTGCAGGCCGGCCAGGATCGCAACCGGCAGTACACGGCCGTCTACCACGTGGCGGCGCGGCAGCATCGCCAGCTGGCGACGCCGGAGATGCCCAACGTCTCGCTCGCCGACGACGGACGCTTCGCGCTGGCCAACACCAGCGTCCCGTATGAGCTCGACGCCATCGCCGGCGAGGGCGGGACGGACATCAACCTGATCGACACGCGCAGCGGCAACGTGCGCCGCGTCGCGACGAAGGTGCGCGGCGGCGGGCAGATGTCGCCTGGCGGCAAGTACATCACCTGGTGGGACAAGGGCGCCTGGCACGTGCACGACGTCGCCGCCAACCGCACGCGCGAGCTGGTGGCCGGCGTGACGACGGTGTCGTTCCAGAACGAGACGCACGACACGCCCAGCGAGCCCGGGCCGTACGGACTCGGAGGCTGGACGGCCAGCGATGCATCGGTGCTGGTCTACGATGCCTTCGACGTGTGGGACGTCGACCCGACGGGTGCCCGCGCGCCGCGCAACCTGACGGATGGCGCCGGCCGTCGCGACAGCATCACGTTCCGCGTCGTCGACTTCGATGCGGACCTCGAGCACATCGATCCGGCGGCGCCCGTGTACCTGCGCGCCTTCGACAACCGCACGAAGGACGCGGGCGTGTACCGCGACCGCATCGGCGGGACGGCCGCGCCGGAGCGCCTGCTGATGGCGCCCAAGACCTTCCCCGTGCTGCAGCGTGCGCGCAAGGCCGAGCAGTTCCTCGTCGCGCGCGCGGACTTCCGCGAGTATCCCGACCTCTGGACGGGCCCGCGCTTCGACCAGCTTGCGCGCATCTCCGATGCGATGCCCGAGCAGGCGCAGTACGCCTGGGGCAACGTGCGCCTGCATCGCTGGCTCAACAGCGACGGCGTGCCGATGGAAGGGCTGGTGTACACGCCCGAGGGTTTCGACCCGACGCGCAAGTACGCGATGGTGGTGTACTTCTATGAGCAGCTCTCGCAGACCCTGCACCAGTACCACCGT
>DAOMNV010000039.1:0-22151 GCA_035444005.1 Gemmatimonadaceae bacterium | reverse complement strand
CCGCGCTGGCGCGACAAGCTGCGCATCGTGTTCGGGCGGCCGGGCTGGCGGCCGGCGGAGCTGGGCGAGGTCGAGCGGCCGCGTGAGGTGAGCGCCGAGACCTTCGAGAAGTACGATCCGCCGGTGCCGGCCCCGCTGGCTTGCTATGCCTTCGCCCAGTTCGTCATCGCGCTCGTGGCGGCCGTGCTGCTGCTCCGCGCGGCCGAATCGCTGCCGATGTGGGTGAGCGGCATCGCCGCCTTCTTTGTCGCGGTGGCGCTGGCCGGCGTGGGCGGGATCTTCGAGAGCGCGAAGTGGGCGGGGACGCTAGAGACCGCGCGACAGGTCACGATCGCGCTCGCCTGCGTGTACCTGCTCTGGACGGGTCTTGGACTGGGCTTTCTTGCGTGGGCGGGTTTGGGCTTGGCCGTGGCCTCGCTGGCGGTGCTGCTGCGGTACAGGTCGGCGCTCACGGCCACGGAGTTGGCGCCGTTGATGTGACGGGAGACTTGAGACGGGAGACTTGAGACGGGAGACTTGAGACAGGAGTCGTGAAGTCTCAAGTCTCCCGTCTCCCGTCTCCCGTCCGTTATCTTTCAGCGTCCCCAACGAGGATTCCGAGTTGAAGATCGCTGTATGCCTCAAGCGCGTCCCCGATATGGACGTCCGCTTCAAGATCGCCCCTTCCGGCAAGGCCGTGGACGAAACGGGGCTCAAGTTCGATATGTCGGACTTCGACGGCTATGCCGTGGAAGCCGCGATACAGATCACCGAGAAGGCCGGTACCGGTGAGGTCACAGTGATCTCCCTGGGCGGCGACGTCGTGCAGGAGACGCTCCGCAAGGCGATGTCGATGGGCGCGCACCGCGCGGTGCAGCTGAAGCACGACGGCACGTCGGTGGATTCCTTCGCCGTCGCGACGGCGCTGGCCGCCGAGCTCAAGGACGGCGGCTACGACCTGATTATGTTCGGCCGGATGAGCATCGACACCGCGCACGGTGCGACGGGTGCCATCGCCGCCGAGCTGCTCGGCCTGCCCTGCGTGACCGCGATCTCCAAGCTGGAGTTCGATGGCACGACGGCGAAGATGCGCCGCGAGCTCGAAGGCGCCTACGAGTTGGTCGAGTGCGCGCTGCCGGCCGTGGTCACGATCGACGAAGGCATCGCGCGGCCGCGCTACCCGTCGCTCAAGGGCATTATGGCGGCGAAGAAGAAGCCGCTGGACGTGAAGCCCGCGCAGTTGCCCGCCGAGCGGCTCGCGCTCGACGCGATGGCGCTGCCGCCGGAGCGCGCGGCCGGCAAGATCATCGGCGAGGGCCCGGATGCGGTGCCTGAGCTCGTCCGTCTCCTCAAGGAAGAGGCGAAGGTTCTCTAATGTCGAATATCCTCGCATTCGCCGAGACGCGCGGCGGTGAGCTGCGCCGCGCCGGCCTCGAGGCCGTGGCCGCTGCCCGTACGATCGCCGACGCCAAGGGCGGCCAGGTGCACGCCGTGCTCTTCGGTGCCGCTGGCATTGCCAAGCACGCCGCCGCGCTGGGCGCGCACGGCGCCGATGTCGTGCTCGTCGTCGAGCACGCGGGCTTCACGCACAACAACCCCGAAGCGGTGAGCGCCACGCTCGCCGAGAAGGCCAAGGGCGGCTACGCCGGCGTGGTGCTGCCGGCCAGCGCCACGGGCAAGGACGTCGCGCCGCGCGTCGCCGCGAAGCTCGGCGTGCCGATGGCGTCCGACGTCACCACGCTCAGCGTCGGCGGCAACGGCATCACCGTCACGCACCCGGGCTACACCGGCAAGGTGATCCAGACGCTCACGCTGACCGCGACGCCAGCGGTGGTGAGCGTGCGGCCCGGCGCCTTCCTCCCAAAGGAGAACGCCAAGTCCGGTACGGTCGAGACGCTCGCGCCGAGCGGCGATCCGTCGGCCTCGCGCGTGAAGGTCACCGAGACCGCGCAGGGCAACACCGCCAAGCTCGACCTCGGCGAAGCGCCCGTGATCATCTCCGGCGGCCGTGGCCTCAAGGAAGCGGCGAACTTCAAGCTCGTGGAAGACCTCGCGGCGGCCTTCGGCAACGCGGCGGTGGGTGCCACGCGCGCCGTCACCGACGACGGCTGGCGTCCGCACTCGGACCAGATCGGCCAGACGGGCCGCCTCGTCTCGCCGGACCTCTACGTGGCCTGCGGCATCTCGGGCGCGATCCAGCATCTCGCCGGGATGCGCACGTCCAAGACGATCGTCGCGATCAACAAGGACAAGGACGCGCCGATCTTCAAGGTCGCGGACTACGGCATCGTCGGCGATGTGCTAGCAGTGCTGCCGGTGCTGACCGAGGCCGTGAAGAAGGCCAAGGGCTGAGTCTCCGCCGCGCGTGAACCAGTCCGAAGGGGACCCCGAGCGGGGTCCCCTTCGTCGTTTTCCGAGGATGTCATTCCCATTGGTGCGCTCGCCGCGCAGGGAGTAGCTTTTCCGCTATGCCCCCCGTCAACGGCTTCTTCCTCGCGATCATCGTCCTCGCGCTGGGCTTCTTCAGCTACAACGTCCAGCGCCTCATCGGCTACCTCCGCCTCGGACGCCTCGACGACGTCCGTTGGACGCAGATCCCGACGCGCGTCGGAAACTTCCTGCGCATCGGCATCTTCCAGGAGAAGATCTTCCGCGACTCCGTCGCGGGCCCGATGCACGCGCTGATCTTCTGGGGCTTCCTCGTGCTCGGCGCGAGCACGACGGAGTTCCTCATCGGCGGCGTGTTCCCGGGTTTCGGGTACGACCTGTTCCTGCCGGAGCCGATCTATCACCTGTACCGCCTGAGCCAGGAAGGTTTCGCCGCGGCGGTGCTCGCGATGGTCGGAATGGCGCTCTGGCGCCGGCTCACGCATCGCGTGCCGCGCCTCGAGGGCGCCGAGACGCACCCGAACGATCCGCTTCTCATCCTGAGCTGGATCGCGGCGCTGATGATCACGATGTTTGGTGCCGACTACGCGCCGCAGCCCTCGCTGCTCCACTCGGCGATGTGGTGGTCGCACGCGCTGCTCGTGCTCGGCTTCCTGAACTACCTGCCGTACTCCAAGCACCTGCACGTCGTGGTGTCGCTGCCCAACACCTTCCTCTCGAACACGAGCGGGCCGGGCGCGGTCGGCACGATGCGCGCGATGGACTTCGAGGGTCGCGATGCCGAGCAGTTCGGCGCCTCGGACGTGGAGCACCTGAGCTGGAAGTCGCTGCTCGACGGCTTCGCCTGCACGGAGTGCGGCCGCTGCACGAGCGTGTGCCCGGCGAATTCCACGGGCAAGTTGCTCAGCCCGCGCAAGATCATGATCAACGTGCGCGAGCGGCTCGAGGCGAAGTTGCCGTGGATGGCGCCCGGCGCCGACGGTGGCTTCGCGACGCTGCGCGACGATGCACCCGTCGCCCTGCTCGAGAAGCCGCTGCTCGGCGGCTACATCACGGACGAGGAACTCTGGGCCTGCACGTCCTGCCGCGCCTGCGTGTATGAGTGCCCGGTGAGCATCGACCAACTCAGCGTGATCAACGAGCTGCGCCGCAACCTCGTGCTGGCCGAGTCGCGCTTCCCCGAAGAGATGATGCCGGCCTTCGAGTCGCTGGAGACCAGCGGCTCGCCCTGGGCTTTCGATCCGGGAGATCGCGGCAAGTGGGCCGAGGGGATGGAGATCCCGACGATGGCCGAGCTGGCGGAGCGCGGCGAGTCGCCTGAGGTGCTCTACTGGGTGGGTTGTATGGGCAGCTTCGACGACCGCGCCAAGAAGACGACCGTCGCGTTCGCGCAGATCCTCAAGGCCGCGGGCGTGAAGTTCGCGATCCTCGGGCAGGAGGAGAAGTGCAACGGCGATCCGGCGCGCCGGATGGGCAACGAGTACCTCTACCAGATGCTCGCCAAGGACAACGTCGAGACGCTGGGCAAGTACGGCGTGAAGACGGTCGTCACCGCCTGCCCGCATTGCTTCCACCAGCTGGGCAACGAGTACCCGCAGTTCGGCGGTGAGTACGACGTGATCCACCACTCGACGTACATCGAGCACCTGATGGCCGAGAACCGCGTGCCGATCCGCGAGGAGCTGCACGGGCCGGTGCGCACGTTCACGTATCACGATTCCTGTTACCTCGGTCGCTACAACGATGTGTATGACGCGCCGCGCGAGACGCTGAAGCGCGCGCTGCCGGTCGTGAACCTCGTCGAGATGCCGCGCAGCAAGGACAAGGGTCTCTGCTGCGGTGCTGGCGGCGGCCGGATGTGGATGGAGGAGACCGTCGGCAAGCGCATCAACGTCGAGCGCGCCGAGGAGGCGCTGGCGACCAAGGCCGACGCGGTCGCGGTGGCCTGCCCGTTCTGTATGACGATGATGGCCGACGGCGTGAAGGCGCAGGGCGCGGAGGTGCCGGTGTACGACATCGCCGAGGTCGTGGCGCAGCAGCTGGCCTGATGAGCGAGCCCGCGAAGCCCTCGCTGATCGAGCTGCCGCCGGATCATCCCGACCTGCCGGTGAAGCCGCCGGTGCTGTTCGTCGTGGCGATGCTGATCGGCTTCGCGGTGGACTGGATCAAGCCGATGCCGGCCCGGCCCGATCGGTGGGGCGGGCTGGGCATCATCTTCGTCGTGCTGGCGTTGGCGCTCATCGTGTGGGCCGTGCGAACGCTGCGCCGGCGCGAGACGGACGTCCGTCCCTGGAAGCCGACGAAGGTCATCGTCACCGACGGCCCGTACGCGCTGACGCGCAATCCGATCTACCTCGGATTCGCGCTGTTGCAGGTGGGCATCGGCCTGTGGACGGACAAGCTCGCCGTGCTGCTGATGGCGGTGCCGGCGATCGCCGCGACGAACAGTTGGATCATCGCGCGCGAGGAGAGCTACCTGTTCCGCAAGTTCGGCGCGGAGTACGAGCGCTATCTCGGGCAGGCGCGGCGTTGGCTGTGAGGGTGGTGCTGGCCGTGCGCGCGGCGCCGTGAGGCTGGCGCGGTGAGGCGCGTCGCCGCGGGATTGCTGGCGACGCTGGCGTTCGGTGTGTGGATCCGCTGGCGATTGGCCGGCGTGCCGATCCACTCGGCGCTGGAGCAGGTGCCGTTCGCGTTTGCGCGCCACGCACATTCGCACTTGGGCTACTACGCGTTGCTCGTGCCGCTGGCCTGGTACGCGTGGCGCGCTCGCGGGCATCGCGGGCTGAAGTCGACGGAGGCGCTGGTATATGGCATCGCGACCGTGCTCGCGACCATCGGCTTCCTTCGCTCGGGCTACGGCGCGCTCGCGATAGCCGGCAGTACGGTGGTCGCCGTGCTGTGGATCGTCGCGGCGTGGCGCGTGGCGCGAACGGTGGATGCGCGTGGCCCGCTCGCCTTGGTGTTTCCCGGCACCCTGCTCTCGCTGGCGTGGATTCCGGTGATCGCCATCTCGTTGCGGCGCAATCCCGCGCTCTCGGCGGCTGCGGTGCAGACCTTCCTCGCCGCACTGATGTTCACGGTGGTGGCGCCGAGTGCGCTCTCGCTGCGCGGCATCGCGCGGCACTGGCCGCCGCTGCTCGTCGGACTCCTCGGGCTCGGCGCGGCAATGGCGCTCGGCGTCTGGCCGTCCGTGCCGGCACGTCTGCTGCTCGCCGGCTACGCTGTGTGGTGGCTGGCGGCGTTGCGGTCACAGGGCGCAATCGCAGCATTCCCGGCGCGGCTCGCGCTGCCTTGGGCGGCGGCCGGCATCGGCCTGCTGGCGATGTCATCGGGCCTCGTGCCATACGGACACGACATCGGCATCGCCGCCGTGCACTATCTCGCGCTCGGACCGCTGCTCGCGATGTTCCTCGATGCGCGCCTCGGGCCGCGCGTGGCTCCGTGGGCTTGGTGGTTGTATCAGGCGCTGGTCGCGACGTTCGCGGGGAGCATCGCAGCGCGGGCCTTCGTACCTGCCGCGTGGCCGTCGCAGGCGGCGGCCGTGGTCGGCAGCGCGATCTTCGTGTGGTGGGCGCTGGCGCTGTGGCGCTCAGCCGCCGGGGCAGGCGATGCGGCGCATCGGGAAGTCCACGCCGCGTAGCTGACCGCCGCGCGTGCCCTCGATGCGCGCGACGAGCGAATCCACGCCGCGGCGCCGGTAGATGATGCGCTGCGGAAAGTCGTGCGCGGCGTTCTCGAACAGCAGCAGGCTGTCGCTGAGCACGACGGCGGCGAAGGCCGTCTCGGTCTGCCGTACGGGCCGTGCGACGTACGCGACGCCGCCAGCGACGGGCCCAAGGAAGAGATGCTCCCACTCCCGCAGCGTGTCGCGGACGGTGGTACGGCTCATCCCGAGCATCGCGCCGCCGGCTGGGGCCATCCACTGCTCGTGCGTGACACGCGCAGCACTGCGCAGCTCCCAGCAGCCAGCGAGCCACGCGGCTTGCGACACATCCTGCGGCGCGCTGGCCTGCGCCTGCGCATCGGTACGTGAAATCGTACAGATCAGCAGCAGCGCGAGGCCTCCGCATCGCGCGAGGCTTCCGAATCGCGTGCGGCTTTCGCGGCGTGCGATCCCTCCGGCCTGCCGCCAGGGAGCACGCCGGGCGGTCACTTCTTCCCGCCCTTGATCTGCTCGCGCAGCGCGTCGCCGGCCTTGCGCACGCCGTACATCGCGGCGGCGAACACCACGATCGTGACGATCGTCCCGAAGATCTTGTCGCTCACGCCGACCTCCACTGCAGCTCGTAGACGGTGATGCTCGGCTTCGCCACGCCTGGCGGCGGCTCGACGCGCAGCGCCGCGTGCCAGTCCAGTCCCCGCGCCGAAGCCTCCTCGAGGAACGACGATAGCGCGATGCGCCCCTGGTCCGCCAGCAGGAATACGCCGCCCGGCGCAAGGACCTTCGCGACGACGTCCGCGAGGATCGGCGCGTAGCGCATCTCGTAGAGCACGTCGGCGGCGAGGACGAGCGCGAAGCGGCCGAGGTCTTCGGGCATCGCGGTCCAATCCACCATCCGCGTGGCCGGGCGGCGTCCGGCGTTGTGCTCGGCGTTGAATGCAGCGAACGGCAGGGCGTCGTCGTAGTAGTCGGTGGCCAGCACGTCGAAGCCGACGCGCAGCGCGGCGATCGTCGGCAGGCCGAGTCCGCAGCCGAGTTCGATCGCCCGCGGCGCGACGCCCTCGGCGGCCGCGCGCGCGAGGGCGGGAGCCATCGCCAAGCGCAGCCGCTGCTCGAGGATGAACGCGGCCAGCGTCTCCGACGACGGCCAGAGATCCGCCCAGTACGGGAGGCGTTCGTCGCGCACGTAATCGGCTTCGGAGATCAGGTCGTCCGAGTTGCGCGGCTTGAGCAGCGTGACGGGCAGTCCCGGCAACGCGACGTCCTGCGTCGCCAGCGTGTAGCGGCGCGCAATCTCCGGCGGGACGTTCGGCGGCAGGCTCACAGGCTGAAATGCTCGCTGAGCGCGGCATCCTCGCCGAGCAGGAGGGCGTGCAGCGTCTCGCCGGCGGGCACGGTCGTGGAGTCTTCCGGCACGATCAGCAGCGCGTTGGCCAGCGACATCGACGTGAGGATGCCTGAGCCCTGCGGTCCGGTGAGGCGGGCGTGCAGGCGGCCGTCGTCGGCCGGCGCGACGATCGCGCGGTAGAAGTGCGTGAGCTTGGCGCCGATGCTCACGGGCTCGTCGAGCACGACGGGCACCGGACGCCGGTGCACGCGCGCGTGGCCGAGCATCCGGCGGATGGTCGGGCGCACGAAGAGCTCGAAGGTGACCATCGCGCTCACGGGATTGCCCGGCAGGCCGATCCACGGAATGCCCTGCACGTGGCCGAATCCGAGCGGTGCGCCCGGGCGCATCCGCACGCGCCAGAAATCCAGCGCCGTGCCCATCGCCTCGATCGCGGTGCGCGTGTGATCGTGCTCGCCCACCGAGACGCCGGCGCTGGTGACGATCAGATCCGGCTTCGCATCGACGGCCCGCTGCAGCAGCGCGCGCACGGCGTCGAGCGAGTCCTTCGCGTGCCCCAGCGCCAGCGGTACGCCGCCGGTGAGACGCACCAGCGCCTCGAGCGTGTAGCGGTTGCTGCTGACGATGCGTCGGCCGGCCAGCACCTCGGCGAATCCGTCGAGCTCGACGAGCTCGTCGCCGGAGCCGAGGATCGCGACACGGGGCCGGCGGTGGACGCGCGGCGTCGCGCAGCCGATGCTCGAGAGCACGCCGATCTGCGCCGCGCCGACCGGCGTGCTGGCGGGAATCGCGACCTGTCCCTCGCGCACGTCCTCGCCGGCGCGACGGATGTTCTTGCCGATGTCGCGATCCTTGCGGACCTGCACGCGCGTGCCGCCGGCGTCGGTATCCTCGACCCGCACGACGGTATCGGCGCCCGGCGGGACGAAGGCGCCGGTCATTATCTGCATCGCCTGGCCCGGCAGCAGCAGCGTCGGCACGGGCGCACCGGCGGCGATGCTGCCGACCACCGGCAGCGTGCGCGGCTCGCTCTCGCTCGCGCCGGCGATGTCGGCGCCGTGCACGGCGTAGCCGTCCATCGCCGAGTTGTCCCAGCGCGGCAGCGTGATCGGCGAGACGACATCCTCGGCCAGCACGCAGCCGAGCGCGTCGGCGAGCGTCACAGCCTCGGCGGGCAAGGGCGCGACGGCGGCAACGATACGCGCGGCGGCGTCAGAAACTGAAAGCATCAGCGGAGTCGGAGCGACATCCCGGCCAGCCAGGCGAGCAGGGCATCCTGCACCCGCTCCACCTCGCGCGTCGGGACGGTGTGGTTGTTGGCGATCATCGAGAAGAGCAGGATCTGCCCGTCGGCGGTGGTCACGTAGCCGGAGAGCGCGCGGGCCTTGTCGAGCGTTCCCGTCTTCGCGCGGACGTTGCCGGCCGCCAGGGTACCGATGGTGCGCTCTCGGATCGTGCCGTCGACGCCGCCGACGGGCAGCGCTTGGTAGTAGCTGTCGAAGTCCGCGCGGCGACGCATCACGTCGAGCACGCGCACGATGGCCTCCGGCGCGAGGAAGTTCTGCCGCGAGAGACCAGAGCCATCGCGGAGCACCGCCATCGAAGAATCGATGCCCCAGTCGGCGAGCTGCCGGCGCACGACGACGAGTCCGCTGTCGGCCGTGCCGACGCCGGTCCGCTCGCGCCCCAGCGTGCGGAGGAGGATCTCGCCGATCTGGTTCTGCGATGGCTTCTGGAACGCCGTGAGCACCGCAGGCAACGGCGGCGATACCCGGGTGGCGAGCGTCACGAGACCCGTCGTATCGGCGACGGTATCGGCACGGACGCCACCATCGACATCCACGCCGCGCCAGCCCAGCGCTTCGTAGAAGGCCTCGAGGAACGCCGTGTTCGGTGCGCGGAGCGCGACCGTTACGTGCGCGGAGTCCCCGGCGCGGACCGTGCCGCGCAGCACCAGCAGCGGACGTGCGCCGCGCATATCGTACTCCGCCGTGACGCGCGAGCGGATCATACAGCAGTTGCGGTCGGTCACGACCTCGACGCGCCCGATCTTCGGCAGGGTCGTCGCCGGTGTCGTCTGCCAGCGCACAGGCCCACCCGGCTGCGCCGCGCCATACACCGTCACGCGCGCGAATCCTTCGTTGAACAGCAACTCGTCCACCGGCGCGGCGTAGCCGGAGTTGAGATCGTCCCAGGCCCAGCCCAGCCCCAGCGTGTCGCCGGGAAACACGTTCGCCCCCGATGCCAGCGCGCCCGTGATGCGCCACACGCCGCGTGCGCGCAGGGTGTCGGCCAGCTCGAGCAGCGGAAACAGCGCCCGGCCGCTCAGCGAGTCGGAGATGGTTGGGTCGCCGCTGCCGACGACGACGACGTCACCGTCGATCGTGCCCTCGCGCGGCGGCCGCGCGAGCACGCGGGTCGTGTAGCGATAGCCCGTGCCCAACTGTGCCAGCGCCACCGCCGCCGTCACCAGCTTGGCGTTCGATGCGGGCAGGAAGAGCTTGCCGGCGTTCCTCGAGTACAGCGTGTCGCCGCTCACGGGATCCACCACCAACACGCCCCAGTGCGCGCTGCGCCACATCGGCGCGTCGAGGAGCGAATCGGCGAACGCCGCGAGGCCGACGCGGGTGGGGTTCACGCCGTTCGTTGCGGCCCGCTGCGCGGCCCGCTGCGCGGCCAGCGGCGCTGCCGCCGACGCGGCAAGAACCGCCGTGGCCACGAGCATCGCCGCGCGCCTCATCGCATCACCTCGCGCTCCACCCAATCCGCGAGCTGCGTGAGCCAGTCGTCGCGGTCCAGCGCGAACACGGCGCCGGTGAAGCCCGCCGGCGCATCGTCGGTGACCAAGGCCTTCCAGGCCTCGGGATGCGCGGCCTCGCTGGGCCACAGCGCCTGCGCGTGGGCCGCGCGGCGATGGATCTCCACCTTCGGCATCGGATGCCGCTTGAAGCCCTCGCAGAGCACGAGGTCCGCGTCGGCGAGGTGCGCCGCGACGACCTGCTCCGGCGTACGCTCCTCGGCCCAGCGTTCGACCAGCGCGAACTTGTCCGGCGAGACCATCGCCACGCGCTCGGCACCGCCCTCGTGATAGTGGCGGTAGGTGTCCGTGGTGCTGGGGTCGATGTTGAACGTGTGCGAGCCGTGCTTGAGCGTCATCACGCGATGCCCGCGCCGCGTCAGCTCGGCGCAGAGGCGCACGAGCGTCGTCGTCTTGCCGGCGTGCTTGCGGCCGACGATGCCGAGCATCGGGGGCAGCGGCGCGACGCGATCAGCCACGAGGCAGCTCCGCGCCGGTGTGTCGCTCCGCGAGCGCCGTAAGTTCCTCGCGCGTGTTCACGTTCGAGAACAACCGCGCCGGATCGCCGAAGTCGCGCACGCGCGCGACGGGCAGCCGCTGCACGCGCACCTGGTCGTGGAAGCCGATGACGCGTCGGTCGCCGGCGTCGAGGCAACGCTCCACCGCCGGCAGGCAGCGCTGCGCGTACCAGGCGCAGAGCGGCTCGACGCCGCGGCGCGAGCCGTCGCTCTCGGGAATCACGACGTCGGCATCGGCGATGAACGTGAGCGCGTGATGGCTGTCGTCCGCTCCGCCCTCGCCGATGCGCCGCAGCTCGCCGAGCAACGCGGCCGAGACGAAGGGCATATCCCAGGCAACGAGCAGGATGTCGCGCTCGGCCTGCGCGAGCGCGGCGTGCAGGCCGCCCAGCGCACCTTCGCCCGGTCGCAGGTCGGCGACGCAACGCACGCCCGGCAGCCACGCCGGCGCGTCGGGCGCATTCGCCACGAGCAGGAGGTCGTCGGTCACGGAACGCAGCGCGGCGGCCACGCGGTCGATGATGCGGCGCCCGTCGACGCGCTCGAGTCCCTTGGGCGCGCCTCCGAAGCGCGACGCCGCGCCGCCAGCGAGGATCACCCCCGTGCAGCTCACGGCTGCCACACCTGCGGCTGGCCGGACACCGCGCGGCCGATCAACGCCATCCCGGCCGCCTGCGCGATCTCCACGGCGATCGTACTGGGCACGCTCGGCGTCGCCACCACCGCGATGCGTGCGCGCGCCGCCTTGAACGCCAGCTCGCCGGAGATGCGACCCGTCACGAGAAGCATCAGATCGTCCGGGCGCTCGCCAGAGAGAATGCGCGCGCCGAGCACCTTGTCGACCGCATTGTGCCGACCGATGTCCTCGGCGTGCGCGAGCAGCGTCTGGCCGTCAGTCAGCGCAGCGGCGTGGATGCCACCCGTGTCCTTGTAGCGCTCGCCGCGCGCGAACAGCTCCTTGAACAGCGCACGCGTCTGCACGAGGTCGGGCAGGGCGGGCCGCGTCGTGCGGCGCGGCACGTTGGAGAGCGAACCGAGGATCGTCGTCACCGCGCCGCAGCCGGAGGCGAGCACGCGGCGGCGCTCCTGGCCTTCGACGGTCTGGTAGCGTTCCTCGGGCACCGTGACCCAGAAGCCCGG
This sequence comes from Gemmatimonadaceae bacterium, assembly GCA_035444005.1. Classification (GTDB taxonomy): domain Bacteria; phylum Gemmatimonadota; class Gemmatimonadetes; order Gemmatimonadales; family Gemmatimonadaceae; genus Pseudogemmatithrix. Next base: position 10,320 of record DAOMNV010000039.1, on the reverse strand, counting down.
CTCCTTGGCGCAGGGGCGCATAGAGAGCAAGTCGGACTTGGCGTCGATGTAGCCCTCGCCGAAGCACCAGCCCACGACGAGCTCCGGGAGCTGCTCCGGCGTGCACATCCACGTGACCGCCGGCTCGCCATTCACCTCGAGCCAGACGGGAACCTCGTCCACCGCGTCGAGGCGGGGCGCGCCGTCCGGCAGCCGCGTCATCCCGGCTCGACCTCGGCCCAGAGGCCCGGCGCCTCGGACACGCGCACGCGCAGCACCTTGGTGCTGCCCATCGCCGCCTGCACCTTCTCGGCCACCCACACGGCGAGGTTCTCGCTCGACGGGATCGCCTTGCCCTCGGCGAACTCCGGGACGTCGAGCACGAGGTTGCGATGGTCGAGCTTGTCGAAGATCTCGCGCTTGAGCGCGGTGTCGAGCGCGAAGAGGTCCGCGCAGAAGCCCGTCTGCGGGTCGATCTCGCCGCCGACCGTCACGTCCACGTTGTAGGTGTGGCCGTGCCAGTTGGGATGCGCGCAGGGCCCGAAGGCCGCGGCGTTCTGCTCGGCGGTCCACTCCGGGCGGCGATAGCGATGGGCCGCCGAGAAGGTGACGCGACGCGTCAGCGTGGCGCGCATCTCAGTAGCCCCAGACCCGCGCGATGCCCACGGAGAGGAAGGTCTGCCCGGTCCAGGGATTGGACGGACCCGTGACGATCGGATTGCCGCCCGTCGCGGGTCCGCCGCGGTAGCTGCCGGGATAGTTCATTCGGTAGAAGCTGCGCGTGAGGTCGGCGCGCCACTCCCAGCGCGTGCCGGTCACGCCGCGGATGTTGAGGCCCATCGACATCGTGAACTTCGAACCGAAGCGGTACTGGCCGATGTCGTAGTCGGGGTCGGAGCTGCCGATGTAGCCGATGTTGCCGATCACGCGTGGCGAGATGCCCTTCCAGGCCTTCTCGCCGGTGAGCGAGGCGCCGAGGCCGAAGTCGGCGACGAGCAGCGGCTCGCGGCGCGTGCCGACCTGGCGCTGCGGGCCGGTGAAGAGCGGGTCGAGGACCGCGCGCTCCATCGTCGGCGCGACGCCGACGCGCGTGCTGAGGAAGAACGCTCCCGGGAAGTCGTAGTCGTAGACCACGGCCGCGAGCACGCCGCCCTGCGGGCCGACGCCGGCGGGATCGTTCACGCTCGTGAGGTAGCCGAGGTATCCCGAGAGCACGTGGCGCCCGACGGCGTCGGTGTAGGGGCTCTCGGACGGCAGGTGCCCGACCACCTGCGCGCGCAGCGGCAGCGCGGCGGCGAGGAGCAGGGTGCAGAGGAAACGGATTCGCAGGGTCACGCAGGCACTCCGATGCGTCGCAGGTCGCGGCCGGTCATCTCGGCGGGCCGCTCGACGCCGAGCATCGCGAGTACGGTGGGGCCCACGTCGCACAGCGCTCCACCGCTGCGCAGGGGCACCGCCTCGCCATCCTCGACGATCAGGAAGGGAACGGGATTCGTCGTGTGGGCCGTGTGCGGCCCACCGGTCTGGGGGTCGATCATCATCTCGCAATTGCCGTGGTCGGCCGTGACGAGCAGCCGGGCCCCGACTTTCTGCGCCGACGCCACGATGCGCGCCAGCTGTTCGTCGACGACCTCGCAGGCGCGCAGCGTCGCGGCGAAGTCGCCGCTGTGGCCCACCATATCGCCGTTGGCGTAGTTGCAGAGCGTGAACTCGTGCGACTTCGCCTCGATCTGCCTGCAGAGCACATCGGTGATACCCGGCGCGCTCATTTCCGGCATCAGGTCGTAGGTGGCCACCTTCTGGCTGGGCACGAGGATGCGCTCCTCGCCCCGGTAGGGCACCTCGTTGCCGCCGTTGAAGAAGTAGGTCACGTGCGGGTACTTCTCGGTTTCCGCCGTGCGTAGGGTGCTCATCCCCACCTCCTCGAGCACCTCGGCGACGATCTTCGCCATCGAGAAGGGCTCGAAGGCCACGGGCAGGCCGAAGGTCTGGTCGTACTGCGTCATCGTCGCGACGTGGAGCCGCGGACGGTCGTCGACGTCGAAGCCGTCGAATTCCTTGATGGCCAACGCCCGCACGATCTGCCGCATCCGGTCGGAGCGGAAGTTCCAGGTGATGACGGCGTCGCCGTCGCGCATCGCCGCCACGGGCCGGCCGTCGCGGTGCACGACCGCCGGCTCCATAAACTCGTCGGTGATGCCGCGTCCGTAGTTGCCGGTGATGAAGGCGATCGGGTCATCCGTGGCCGGTCCGGTGCCGCGCACCGCCGCGTCGTAGCACTTCTGCGTGCGCGGCCAGCGCTGGTCGCGGTCCATCCCGAAGTACCGCCCGCCGATGCTCGCCACCTCGGCGCGGCCGGCCGTCTTCGCGAGGAGCGCGCGCACGTAGTCCAGCGCGCTCTTCGGGAGCGTGTCGCGCCCGTCGAGCAGCAGGTGCAGCGCGACGCGCGGCACGCGCTCGCGCGTCGCCAGCTCGACCAGCGCGAGCAGGTGGTCGTCGTGACCGTGCACGCCGCCGTCGCCGACGAGGCCGAGCAGGTGCAGCGTACCGCCGGTAGCGCGCACCTTCGCGCAGGCCTGGCGGAAGGCGTCGATCTGGTAGAACGCGCCGCTCCTGATGGACTCGCCGATGCGCACGAGGTCCTGCATCACCACGCGGCCGGCACCGAGGTTGAGGTGCCCGACCTCGGAATTGCCCATCTGGCCCTCGGGCAAGCCGACGGCGAGTCCGCTGGCATCGAGCAGCGTACGCGGCGCGCGCGCCCAGAGGCGATCCCAGGTGGGAGTGTGCGCCTGTGCGATCGCGTTGCCTTCCGTTGACTCGCGATGGCCCCAGCCGTCGAGGACGACGAGCACGACGGGGCGGTCGACCCGTGACGCCATAAGGGTTGGCCCGTGCCGGTGAGTGGTGATAGCTTCGATTCTGACGCGCGAAAACGACGGCAGGACCGCTCGCGCAATCTATTCTCGCTCACGCCTCACCTCCAGCGATGCGCCCTCTGCGCCGCCTCCTCCCGATCGCCGCCCTTCTCCTCGCGCCGCCGCTGGCCGCGCAGCAGGGCCGCATCACGGCCAACACCGACGCCCGCTCCTCGCCGGGTGGCACGGTGGTGGCGGAGCTGCGGGCGGGGACGTCGTGGAGCACCGGCAGCACGCGGAACGGCTACACCTCGGTGATCATCGAGGCCTGGGTGGACGCCTCGCGGTTCGCGGCGGGCGTGGATTCGTTTCCGGTCACGATCGGCGGGAGCTCGAACCTGCGGATTCGCGAGCAGCCGTCGCTGCAGGGGCGGATTCTCGGTCAGTGGCGGCCCGGCGCCGGGATGACGATCCTCCGGCGCCAGGATACTTGGGCCCGCATCCGCCGCGAGGCCTGGGTGCCGAGCTCCGCTATCAGCGTGCAGGCGGCCGCTCGGCCGACGCCACAGAACCAAACGACCACCACGCCCAACCGTCCCGCGACGCCGGCGCCGACTGCAGCGCCGTCGGCTAGTACGCCGGCCGGAGCGCAGCCCGCCGCGGCGGCCGCGGGCGCACCCGGAACTGCTGGGGTCGGCGAATCCGCGCCCGCGGTGGCCGGGGGCGCGCTGCGGACCGACCGCGAGGTGCCAATCCGCCTTGGACCGAACGGTCAGGTACTTGCAATGGTAGATAGCGGCGTGGTGGTGTCGCCCCTGGTTCGCGAGCGCGGCTGGGTGAAGGTGCGCGTCGAGGGTTGGGTGCCGGAGTCCCACTTCGTGCCGGCCGATACCGCATACGGCGCGACGCTGACCGCCGCCGACTTGCGTGCCGATCCTGAAGGCCACCGCGGAAAGCTCGTCCGCTGGCGTGTGCAGATTGTCGGAATGCAGACTGCCGACCCGCTGCGTCGAGATATGCGGGAGAACGAGCCGTTCCTCCTGGCCATCGGCCCAGCCGGCGAAGAGGCCACGCTCTATGTCACAGTTCCACAAGGACTTGTGAATGAAGCTCGGGCGATTCCGCCACTCACGTTCGTCGTCCTGACCGCTCGGGTAAGAACCGGTCGGTCAAATCCGACGGGCGCTCCAATCCTAGAACTGGTTTCCATAGCGGAACGCGAGTAGCTGAACGTTCGGTCAGGCGCTGCGCTGTGCCGAACTGTCCAATTTTCGCACTCCCGCTGTGGAAGCAGGCAAGTGTACCTTGCCTCAATGCACCCCGGCAGTCGCTTCGCCGTCATCATCGCCCTCCTCGCCGTCTCGACGGCGTCGGGGGCTTTGGCTTCGCGCGTACCGGCCCAGATCGCCGAGAAGGGGACGGCCATCGACGACTCGCTCCGAGGCCGCAGCGGCCAGCTCCGGGCGGCGGTGCTCCTCGCCCCAGACTCCGAGCCCGTCGCGTCGCCCACGGCCGCTGCCAGTTTCCCACGAGTGCCAGCGGTCTGGTCGGTCGCGGACAGCGCGAGCGGCGGGCTCTTCCACTTCATAGAACTCATTCCCTTCGCCGAGAAGCGGGACGGGCGGGTGGGCACCTACGCCGTCGGTCGCTTTCCCGGCGAGCGCCGCGCGACGCGCCATCCGGAGTGGGGGCTGCCGCCGGGATTCATCTCGCTCACGCCGGAGATGCTCACGCTTCCGGTGTCCACGCACCTGACGCTGGGCGACTTCGCCTCGCTGCGCGACCAGCGCGACGTCTGGCCGCGGGCCTTGGTGCTCGACCTGCGCCTCGTCGACAAGCTCGAGCTCATTCTCGCGGCCCTTCGTGACTCCGGATTCGTCGCCCCGCGGTTCAAGGTGACCTCGGGCTTCCGCACGCCGAGCGTCACGCTGCGCAACGCGCGGACCGCCCAAGCTCCGGATTCGCGGCACCAGTACGGCGATGCCGCGGATATCATCGTCGATGCGGACGGCGACGGCCGGATGGACGACCTCACTCGCGACGGGCGCGTGGACCTCGCCGACGCCCGCTACCTCGTTCGCGTGATCCTCGCCGTTGAGGCCGCGCACCCCGACCTGGTCGGCGGCATCGGCGTCTACCGCGGCCCCTTCGTCCACGTGGACGCCCGCGGCGAACGCGCGCGCTGGGGCCTGCAGTAACCTTTCGGCCGTCCGGCGCCGTAGTATTCGGTATGCACGACGTCCTGCGTGACCGCATCCTGCGCCGCCTCGAGGCCCTGCCCGAGGAGCGCCTCTACCAAGTCCTCGACTACATCGAGTTTATGGAGTCGAAGTACGCCGCACGCCAGGCGCCGCCGCCGAACGTGCTGCAGCGCTTCGCCGAGGGCGTCGAGGACACGCTCCGCGCCGGCAACCTCTCGGCCAGCACCGTGGCCGAGGCGATGGGCTTTATGAGCAAGGCGATGAACGTGCTCGGCGGCGTGGCCGCGGCGGGGGCCAGCGTGGCGAGCGATATCGTCGGGACGGCGACGCCGAAGCAGACGGATGGCGCCAAGCGACCGACGGAAGACGGGAGACGGAAGACCGAGGGTTCGTAGCCGTAAGGGAGGGTGGAGCAAGCGGGGAGGCTTCGATTATCTTTCGCTATGGCTCCCTCTCGTGTCCGCACTGACGCCGCGCTGACCTTCGACGACGTACTGCTCGTCCCGCGGCACTCCCTCGTCCATCCCAAGGACGTCACGACCGCCACGCGCTTCACGCGCGGGATCTCGCTCCAGGTGCCGCTGGTCTCCGCGGCGATGGACACGGTCACCGAATCCGAAATGGCCATCGCGATGGCCCGCGCCGGCGGCATCGGCGTGCTGCACAAGAATATGTCCATCGACCGCCAGGCGGCCGAGGTGGACCGCGTGAAGCGCTCGGAGAGCGGGATGATCCGCAATCCGATCACGCTGCAGCCCAGCGCCACGCTGCGCGAGGCGGTCGGGCTGATGGCCCGCTTCCGCATCAGCGGTGTGCCCGTGGTGGACGGCAACGGCAAGCTCGTCGGCATCATCACCAACCGCGACCTGCAGTTCGAGCGCCAGCTCGACCGGCCGCTCAGCGAGGCGATGACGAAGGACGGTCTGATCACGGCGCCCGTCGGCACCTCGCTCGACGAAGCCGAGCAGATTATGGGCAAGCACCGGATCGAGAAGCTGCCGGTGGTCGAGTCGGACGGGAAGCTCGTCGGGCTGATCACGGTCAAGGACATCCACAAGCGCCGGCAGTATCCGGCGGCGGCCAAGGACGGCGAAGGTCGCCTGCTCGTGGCGGCGGCGATCGGTGCCGGTGGCGACTTCCTGCAGCGCGCGAAGGCCTTGATCGACGCCGGCGTCGATGCGCTGATCGTGGACACCGCGCACGGCCACTCGCAGGGCGTGCTCGACGCGACCGCGAAGGTCCGCGAGGCCTTCCCTGATACGCAGCTGGTGGCCGGCAACATCGCCACCGAGGCGGCGGCGAAGGCACTCGTCGAGCGCGGCGTCGATGCGATCAAGGTCGGCGTAGGCCCCGGCTCCATCTGCACGACGCGCGTCGTCACGGGCATCGGCGTCCCGCAGCTCACGGCGATCTTCGACGCCGTCGCCGGCGCGGGTGACGTGCCCGTCATCGCCGACGGCGGCATCAAGTACTCGGGCGACATCGTGAAGGCCATCGGCGCCGGTGCGCATACGGTGATGATGGGCTCGATGATCGCCGGCACCGAGGAGTCGCCGGGCGAGAGCATCCTCGCCGAAGGCCGCCGCTTCAAGATGATCCGCGGGATGGGTTCGCTCTCGGCGATGCAGGACGGCAGCGCCGACCGCTACTTCCAGGACGGCGAGATGTCGGCCAAGAAGTTCGTCCCCGAAGGCATCGAGGGCCGCGTGCCCTACAAGGGCCCCGTGGGCGACGTGCTGTACCAGATGGTCGGTGGCCTGCGCAGCGGGATGGGCTACTCCGGCTGCCGCACGATCGACGAACTCCGAACGCTCGCGGAGTTCGTGCGTATCACTCCGGCGGGCCTGCGCGAGTCGCACCCGCACGATGTCACGATTACGCGCGAAGCGCCTAACTATTCGGTGTAGCCAATGGGATTGTGGACGACCAAGCCGCTTTCCGTCCTGATGCAGGAAGCGGGCGGCGACGGAGAACACACGCTCAAGCGGTCGCTGACCGCGATGAACCTCACGTTGCTCGGCATCGGCGCGATCATCGGCGCCGGCATCTTCGTGCTCACGGGCACGGCCGCCGCGCAGCACGCGGGCCCTGCGATCGTCATCAGCTTCCTCATCGCCGGCCTCGGCTGCGCCTTCGCGGGCCTGTGCTACGCCGAGTTCGCGTCGATGATTCCCATCGCGGGCTCGGCCTACACGTATGGCTACGCCACGCTCGGCGAGCTGCTCGCCTGGATCATCGGCTGGGACCTGATCCTCGAGTACCTGTTCGCCGCGAGCACGGTGGCCGTGGGTTGGTCGGGATACTTCACGCAGATGCTGCGTGACATCGGCATCGACTTGCCGACCGCGCTGACGACGGCGCCGTTCACGCTCGAAGGCACGCATACGATCGTCAGGACGGGATCGATCATCAACCTGCCGGCGGTGCTGCTCGTGCTCGTGATGACCACGCTGCTGGTGGTGGGCATCAAGGAATCGGCGAAGCTCAACAACCTGATCGTGTACGTGAAGGTGGGCATCGTCCTGCTCGTGATCGGCTTCGGCTTCTTCTACGTGGATGCGGCCAACTGGAGCCCGTTCATCCCCGAGCAGCTGACGGACGAGACGGGCAAGCTGCTCAACGGCAAGTTCGGCTGGAGCGGCATCTTCGCCGGCGCCGGCGTGATCTTCTTCGCCTACATCGGATTCGACGCCGTCTCGACGGCGGCGCAGGAAGCCAAGAACCCGCAGCGCGACCTGCCGATCGGCATCCTCGCGTCGCTGGCGGTCTGCACGCTGCTCTACATCCTGATGGCGCTGGTGATGACGGGGATGGTGCCGTATCCGCAGCTCGACGTGGCGGAGCCGGTGTACGTGGCGCTCGACGCCGCGGGTCCGTCGCTGGCCTGGCTCAAGTACCTGACGAACATCGGCGCGATCGCCGGCCTCGCCTCGGTGGTGCTGGTGATGCTGATGGGCCAGCCGCGCATCTTCTACGCGATGAGCCGCGACGGCCTGCTGCCGCCGATGTTCGGCAAGGTGCACCCGAAGTACAAGACGCCGTGGCTGGCGACGATCATCACCGGCGTGGCGGCCTCGTTCTTCGCCGGCCTGTTCCCGATCGGCATCCTCGGTCACCTCGTCTCGATCGGCACGCTGTTCGCGTTTATGATCGTCTGCGCCGGCATCCTCGTGCTGCGCTACAAGCGGCCGGAGCTCGAGCGGCCGTTCCGCACGCCGCTGGTGCCCTTCGTGCCGCTCGGCGGCATCATCGTCTGCGGCTACCTGATGTACTCGCTGCCGCCGGACACCTGGCTGCGCCTCGCGGTGTGGATGGCGCTGGGCCTGGCGATCTACTTCCTGTACGGGCGCCGCCACTCGAAGCTGGCGCAGCCCGGGAGCTGACCCTGAGTCCAGAAGTGCACGACTTGTTGGCGGTGCCGGCCGCGCGGCGCGAGGCGATCTCGCGTCTCGCGGCCGAGCTCCGCTCGGGGATGCGCGTGGCGCTCTCCACGCACATCAACGCCGACGGCGACGGCTGCGGCTCGCAGACGGCGCTGGCGCGGCTGCTCGGCCAGATGGGCATCCACGCCGTGATCGTGAACCCGACGCCGTGGCCGGAGCTCTTCCGCTGGCTGCTCGGCGACGACGTCGAGGAGCGTTCGGCGGAAGGCGCGAAGGCGTTGAAGGGCGTGGACCGCGTGATCGTGCTCGACATCAGCGACCTCGGCCGCCTCGGGACGCTGGCCGACGCGGTGCGGGCGATGCCGCAGGACGCGTTGGTCATCGACCATCACCTGCCGGGGCTCGAGCCGCCGGGCAAGACGATGCTCAGCGACACGGCGGCCTGCGCGACGGCTGAACTGGTGTACGACTTTGCGCGGGAGCGCGGGCTCAGCATCAGCAGCGCGATCGCGAAGTCGCTGTATACGTCGCTGGTGACCGATACGGGCGGCTTCCGGTTCGGGAACACGTCGCCGCGCTGCCTCGCGGTCGCCGCCGACTTGCTGACGGCCGGCGTGGATCCTGAGGAGATGTACCACCGCATCTACGGCAGCGTGCCGCTCGGTCGGCTCCAGCTGCTGCGCGAGGCGTTGGAGAGCCTCGAGATGGACGTCGCCCACGGCATCGCGTGGGTACAGGTGGAGGCCGGTGCCTTGGAACGATTCGGCGTCTCGTCGGAGGATCTCGATGGGATCTCCGAGTATCCGCGCAGCGTCCGCGGCGTCCGGCTCGCGATGCTGTTTCGGGACTTGGGGCACGGCAAGGTGAAGGTCTCGTTCCGCAGCCGCGCGGGAGTGGACGTGAATGCGCTCGCGCGGGAGTTCGGCGGCGGCGGCCACACGCGCGCGTCGGGCGCGCTAGTCGCGGGAACCCTAGCGGCAGTGACGGCGCGCGTCCTTGAGGCCGCGCGCCGTCACGTGGAGCTGTCTCCCGCCGTCTAGTCGACTACGGCGCCGGAACGAGGCTCGCCCAGTACGTGTCGATGTTGAAGTTCGTCGGCTCCACTTCGTAGTAGTGCGAGCGGATGAAATGGCCGGTCGTCGGGAAGTACGGTGGGGGGTTGTTGCCCGCACACGCGTCGTACTGGTAGCGCTTGATGTATCCCTTACCGTCCGTGATGCCGACCGGACCGCGGGTGTTCTGGATGATTCCGCCCGTGAGGTAGAGGCAGCCACGTTCGTTGTTGGCGCCTTGGCAGTCCTCGACGTCAGTCGGGCCCTGGTCGTGCGACGCCGCCCGGAACTCGTCGAGGGCGAGCACCACGGCGTGGACGTACTCGTTGCCGCCGCGCTCGTTCCACGTACGATACGAGCCGGTGTTGCCCGGACCCGGGCGCCACGGGGAGTTCCGCAGGTTGTGCGCCATCAGGATGTCCTGGCCGCTGAAGAGCCCGAGGATGTCGCGTTCCGCAGAGTTGCAGGGCGTCGTCCCACCGGGATTCGTCACGTAGGTGATGTTGTCGGCGATGATGATGTTCCCCGTCGCCGCAAGCGTGACCTTGCCACGGACCTTGCCGGAGATGGCGATCTTGCCGGTGACGTGGATGACACCTTTGAAGTTCGGATTGAGGTCGCGCGACAGCGGCCAGAGGAACGCCGCATCGCGCGGGCGCGCGGCCGTGACGCGCGCATCCACCGCGCCCGTCCAGGGCACCCACTCGCCGTAGCCCCAGTCATCGCGCCCCGCGACCACCGCGCCATCCGCGACGCGGAAGGTGTTGTAGGGATTCGCGCCCGTGTTGATGTTGTCGTTGAGGCGGTCGTCGCCGCCGAGGAAGCAGTAGCGGTTCTGGCCGTTGTT
>DAOMNV010000038.1:0-22165 GCA_035444005.1 Gemmatimonadaceae bacterium | reverse complement strand
CGCGCCGCGGCGCGCACGCGCTTTTCGGCCGGGCTCGACATTGCGCCCGCGCTCAACCCGATGGGCATCGGCGTGCTCGCGGCCAACGGGCTGCGCCCCGACCTCGCGCTCGACGGGAACGCCGCAGCGCCAGCGGCGGCCGGGCCCGCCGCGGCACCGCTCGCCTGCCCAGCCGCGACGCCCGTCCCCGGCCGCCCACCGCGATCCTTCTGCGCGAACAGCGCCCCGGCGATCACCGCGACGCGCATCGTCTCCGCCGACGGCTTGCGCGCAAGGATCTCCGGCAGCTTCGCCTCGAGCCACTGGATGGTCACGTTGCTCGTGCGATAGTCCTCGTCAGCCATCATCCGCAGATGGAACTCACGCGAGGTCTCCACGCCGTGGAGCACCAACTCGCGCAGCGCGCGCTCCATCCGCGCGATCGCCAGCTCGCGCGTCGGCGCGTGCACGATGAGCTTGGCCAGCATCGGGTCGTAGTTGAGCCCGACCACCGAGCCCGTCGTGATGCCGCCATCCCAGCGCACGCCCGGCCCCGCCGGCAGCTGCAGGTGCGTGATGCGCCCCGTGCTCGGCAGGAATCCGTTGGCCGGATCCTCCGAGGTGATGCGGCACTCGATGGCCCAGCCGTTGGGCTTCGGCGTCTCCGTGAACGGCAGCGTCTCACCGCGCGCGATGCGCAGCTGCCACTGCACGAGGTCGATGCCCATCACGAGTTCCGTGACCGGGTGCTCGACCTGGATGCGGGTGTTCATCTCGAGGAAGTAGAAGTTCCCGTGCTTGTCGAGCAGGAACTCGCAGGTGCCGGCGTTCACGTAGCCGGCGGCCTTCGCCGCCGCGACGGCGGCGTCACCCATCTGCTTGCGCAGCTCGGGCGAGACGGCCACGGACGGCGCTTCCTCAATCATCTTTTGATGCCGGCGCTGGATGCTGCACTCGCGCTCGCCGAGCGAGATGCAGTTGCCGTGCTGGTCGGCGAGCACCTGGATCTCGACGTGTCGCGGGCCCTCGATGTACTTCTCGATGTACACGGCGTCGTCGCCGAAGGCGTTCTGGGCCTCGCGCTGCGCGGAGCCGAGCGCGCCTTCGATCTCGTTCAGGTCGCGGACGACACGCATTCCCTTGCCGCCACCGCCCGCAGCGGCCTTGAGCAGCACCGGCAGGCCGAACTCCGCGGCGAGCTTCTTCGCCTCGGCGGCGTCCTTGAGCGCCTCGGTGGTGCCCGGCACCACCGGCGTACCGGCCTTGATGGCTAGCGTCCGCGCGGCGGTCTTGGAGCCCATCGCCGCGATGGCGGAGGCTGGCGGGCCGATCCAGATCAGGCCTGCGTCTTCCACCGCCTTCGCAAACCACTCGCGCTCGGAGAGGAAACCGTAGCCCGGATGAATCGCATCGGCGCCGACCTGCTTGGCGACTTCAATCAAGTGATCGCCACGCAGGTAGCTCTGGCTCGCCGGCGCGGGGCCGATGTGCACGGCCTCGTCGGCGGCACGCACGTGCGGTGCGCCCGTGTCGGCGTCGGAATACACGGCCACGGACTGGATACCCAGCTCGCGGCAGGCGCGGATGATGCGCAGCGCGATCTCGCCGCGATTGGCGATCAGGACCTTGCGCAGCTCGCGTGCGGCGGCCTTCGACGCGCCGCTCTTTGCGCCAGCGGACTTCTTCTTCGCCGCGCTCACAGCGGGATGTTCCCGTGCTTCTTGCGCGGCATCGACTGGCGCTTGCCCTGCAGCATATCGAGGGCGTCAATCAGCCGCGGACGCGTGTCGCGCGGGTCGATGATGTCGTCAACATAGCCGCGTGCGGCTGCGACGTAGGGATTCGCGAACTTCTCCGTGTACTCCGCCACGCGCGCGTCCATCGCCGCCTGCGGGTCCTTGGCCTCGGCGATCTCCTTCTTGAACAGGATCTCCACCGCGCCCTTCGGGCCCATCACGGCAATTTCGGCCGTGGGCCAGGCGAGATTGATGTCGCTGCGGATGTGCTTGGAGCTCATGACGTCATACGCGCCGCCGTAGGCCTTGCGCGTGATCACCGTGAGCTTGGGAACCGTGGCTTCGCAGTAGGCGTAGAGCAGCTTGGCGCCGTGCTTGATGATGCCGCCGTGCTCCTGCGCGACGCCCGGCAGGAAGCCCGGCACATCCTCGAAGGTCACGATCGGGATGTTGAAGGCATCGCAGAAGCGGATGAAGCGCGCCGCCTTCATCGAGGCGTTGATGTCGAGCACGCCGGCGAGCACGGCCGGCTGGTTGGCGACGATGCCCACCGAGTGGCCGCCCAAGTGCGCGAAGCCGACGACGATGTTGGCAGCGAAGTCCGCCTGCACCTCGAGGAACTCGCTGTCGTCGATGACGCGCTTGAGCACCTCGTGGATGTCGTACGGCTTGTTGGCCGAGTCGGGGACGATGTCGAGCAGGGCCTCGTCCTTGCGGTCACGCGGATCGGCGCCGACGCCACGCGGTGCGGCATCCACGTTGTTGCTCGGGATGAAACGCATCAGCGTGCGGATGCCTTCGAGGCACTCGAGTTCCGTGCCCGACGTGAAGTGCGAGACGCCGCTGGTGCCGCCGTGCGTGTCGGCGCCACCGAGTTGCTCCATCGTCACGTCTTCGTGTGTGACCGTCTTCACGACGTTGGGGCCGGTGACGAACATATAGGACGTGTTCCGCACCATCCACACGAAGTCCGTGATGGCCGGCGAGTACACCGCCCCACCCGCGCAGGGGCCGAGGATGGCCGAGATCTGCGGCACCACGCCCGAGGCCATCGTGTTGCGCAGGAAGATGTCCGCGTAGCCGCCCAGCGAGACCACGCCCTCCTGGATGCGCGCGCCGCCGGAGTCGTTGAGGCCGATCACCGGGGCGCCGTTTTGCACCGCGAGCTCCATCACTTTGCAGATCTTCCCCGCGTGCGACTCGGAGAGCGAGCCGCCGAAGACGGTGAAGTCCTGCGAGAACACGTACACGAGCCGGCCGTGGATCTTGCCGTAGCCCGTGACCACGCCGTCGCCGTAGGGCTTCTGCTTGTCGAGCCCGAAGTCGCTGGAGCGGTGGGTGACGAAGCGGTCCAGTTCCACGAAGGAGCCTTCGTCCAACAGGACTTCGAGCCGCTCGCGGGCGGAGAGCTTGCCCTTGGCGTGCTGGGCCTTGAGGCGCTCTGCGCCGCCGCCCAGTTCGGACTCGGCGCGGCGCTGGGCCAGGAGATCGAGTTTTTCGCGCATAGACATAGCGCGAAAGTTAGCTCACGGCGCGACGAGAGCGCTCAGCAACTGGTCGGGCTCGAGCAGACGACGACTGCATTCACGGGTCCGGAAGTACCCGCCTCTCCCGGCGCTCCGATGCCCTGTCCGCCCACGATGCCCGTCGCAGCCGCCCCGCCGGCACCGCCTGGACCACCGGCTCCTCCCTCATAGGCCACGCCGGAGAGCACCGGCCCGCTCGAAACCGAGCGAAAGAGTCCGACTGACCTTCCGCCGCTTCCACCGGCACCGCCACCACTGTGTCCTCCGTGGCCTCCGTCTCCACCGGCACCTCCCGCACGCCCGCCATTCGCGGCTCCGCCGGGACCGCCGGCACCCCCGGCCTGCCCGCGTCCACCGTCGCCGCCAGCACCACCACTGCCGCCCACACCGCGCAGGATGACCAGATCGGTAAGCTGGGGCGATGCATCTATGAGGTAGACGCCGAAGGATCCGCCGCCTCCGCCGCCTCCGGTACCGGCGGTTGGCGCGTTGGCACCACCCGCGCCGCCGCCGCCACCGCCGGCCCCGTACGCCTGCGGCCCGCTATCGCAGCCACCGCCTCCTCCGCCTCCGCCGCCTCCACTGCCGTGCAATCCGACCGTGCCGCTTGCGCCCGACCGCGGTGCCCAAACGCCGTCGACAATCGCGCCGTTTCCGCCGCCTGCAACACCTCCGGCACCGTTGGCCGTGCGGCCCGGCGAGCCCGGATTTCCGATGCCACACACCAAGGAGCCGAAGCCGCCCGCCCCTCCGACGCCCGCAGTCCCTGGAAACAGAACGGGTGCATCACTCCCGGGTGCACCGTGGCTGGCGGTTGCATTCGTGGGATTGCCGAACTCATCGCAAGCGGTATCCATTGCCCCACCATCACCGCCGCGGCCGCCATTCCACGTTGAGTCGCCGTCAGCGGCCGCGCCACTGCCACCAGCGCCCCGCGTGGTCGCATCACACGTAATCACAAAGCCGCCGCCCATTTCTCCAGCGGCACCGCTCGCAGCGGCCGTTGCACTGGCGTCCGTTGCATCCACCCCAGCCAGCCCGGCGCTACCGTTTCCAGACTCGATGCGCAGGCGCTCAAGCCGCATCGCGGTGCTGCTCGCGCGCAGGAACACCGCATACGAGTTGCGTCCCGCGCCGCTGGGGTACGTCCCAACCGCGTTCGGGCCAAGCACCGTCAGGTCGGTGAGGTAAGTCAATGCGCTGATGTTCTCACCGTAGACGGTGACGTGTTGCGCGGTCCCCGTGCCGGCAGTGATGGTACCACCCGGCAGGATACGCGTCTCTCCCATCCCCGGCCCCCGAGCCCAGTCGCTGCCAAAGGCGCCGTGCACGCTGATGCCGCTCACGAGGTTCAGCGTGCCGACGTAGTCCCCTGCCGCCGCGTACACATCCCGCCTGCCGAGTGCCATCGCGCGGCCGATGGCGAACCCGATCGTCCGGCACGGTACGCCCTGCGACCCACAGTTCCCCGCGTCAAAGCCGCTGGGCGAGGCGAACACGGCCTGCGCGATGTCTCCGTCGATCCCATCACAATTGCTGTCCACGAAGTCGCCGTCGGGTCGGTCCTCGGCGCCAGGATACGTCGTCGCCACCAAGTCATTGCAGTCGCCGCTGTTGGGAGAGAACCCATCGCCGTCCACGTCAGCCAAGCTCAGCGTGACGTCGAAGGCGACGCTGGTGGCGCTCGTGAGCGACCCACTGGTGGCGACGAGGGTGAAGCCGCTTCCCACGGCATCCAACGACACGTCGGTGAATGTCGCAATTCCCGCGACAGCATTCACGGTCAGCGTTCCCTCAAGCGTCGCCCCTGCGGGATTGGTTCCGAGCAAGATCGTGACTGCATCGACCGCCGTCTCGACTCGCACACCGTCTCGGTCACCGATCACTACAGACACCGCGCTCGACAGTGCGCTATCGCGGACCCCGGCAACGGGCTGAAGGATGAAGTTCAGCTGTTCGGCAGTGCGAACCGTGGGGCCCGTGCTTCCATCAGCGCAGGCCCCAAGGAGAACGGCGACTGCGGCCACACAGGCCGTGTGACGGCTCCGCGGCGGGAGCGTGTTGGAAGCGAGCATCTCTGTGGGATAGGAGTGAGGCTTCAGACGCAACGCTTCAGAGTATAGGCCACGATTCCCTGCCGCGCGAGTGAATCGCAAGCTGTTCGCGCCGCGCGCGACGTCACCGCTGAGTGACCTAGCACACAAATGCACAACGCCCCGGCCGAGCAATACTCGACTGGGGCGCCGTCAAATCTCACATCTCACATCTGCAGCTATTCCTCGTCCGCGACAGCGCCGAGATAAACCGCTAGCGGAAGCTTGCCTTCTGCTTCCGTACGCACCTCGGACGGCTCCGCCGGACAGCCACTACCGCCAGCGCACCGGAGCGGCGCGCAACGTCGCGTTCCAGTCCGACGAATTTCCTTCTTCAAGCAGGACTACGAGGATTTCGCGGGCGCCGAGCTGACCCCAGGCGCGTTAGGTCTCGATGCGCTCGGCGCTTCCGCCCAGAGCGGACTCGGCGCGGCGCTGGGCCAAGAGATCGAGTTTTTCGCGCATAGACATAGCGCGAAAGTTAGCTCACGGCGCGGCCAGCGAGGGGCTGAGGATCAGGAAGGTCGGGGACTCGCGGAAAACGGAGCGGCCGCTGAGATCCTCCCGCTCAGCGAGAAACACGCGTATCCGGTAAGTGCCGTAGAGAGCGTCGCTGGGCAACACATACCGCATCGCGACCTCACCTCTCGCGGGTATCAGCAGCGGCAGGTAGGTAAGGCGCATCTCGCCGCCGCCGAGCTCTGCCCTCACGAACGGGCAGATGAAGTAGTCGTGCACATCGACCCACGCGCCGGCCTCGAGTCGCTGGAGACCGCTGCCGCAGGTCGGGCCTGAGTACCACGGGCTGTTCGAATCGTTGCGGACCGTGACGTTGACGTCGCCCCCCGGCGCGAAGGTCGCGGCAGGCAGTTCAACTGTGATCTGCAGGCGCTCCGGGCCGGTGAACACATCACAAGCCGTCAGGACGAACAGCGCGGCGACAACACCGAATCGGCTCACTGCGCGCATTGGTCTACTCGCTGACGAGGAACGTGCCGCTGTAGCCGTCGCGATGGACGTTTCCGGCATCCGACCAGTACGACCAGTAGAATCGCAGGCGGTACATCCCGGGGTCCGTCGCGGGCGCTCCCCACGGCCACACCTCGGTCTCGCCCGAGCCGACCGTCAACACCGCGGCGAAGCACACGTGGTCCTGCCGACTCCGCACGACGGTCCACGCGCCTCCTTCCAGCCGCTCGACGTCGTGCGCGCAGGCCGACGCGAGCGCCCACGGGTGCGGCGCCGCATTCGTGACCTGCACGACCCACGCGCCGGACTGCTGCGTGACCACGGCAGCCGGCACCGACCCGACTTCAAGCGGAGCCACGACCTCCCGACAACCGAGGGTCGCAAGCAACAGAGCGGCAATGGCAGCGATGCGCATACGGAAGCATACCCCAGCGAGCCGGCGCCCGTCACCACGGTCACCCCAGAGCGCTCCCAGAACGCGAAACACCCCGGCCGAGCCAAGCTCGACCGGGGCGCCGCTTCCTACTCACAACTCCCAACTCACTACTGCAGTTATTCCTCGTCCGCCACCGCGTCGAGATCGGCCGGAATCGGAATGTTGTCTTCCTCTTCCGTGTGCACCTTGCTCGGCTCCGCCGGCCGCTCCTGGCCCGCCGGGATATCCACCACGCCGAGCACGATGCGACGGTGGATCGGATCCACCTCGAGGATCCGCACGTTCATCGCCATCCCTTCCCACGCCACGTCAGCCGAGCTGTTCACCTGCTGGCCAGTGAGGTTGAGGTGCGAGAGCGGCACGAAGCCTTCGATGTCGTTGCCGATGTCCACGACGACGCCCTTGTCCATCAGGCGGGCGACCTTGCCCGGCAACTCGGTGCCGACCGGCAGCGTCTCGCCGATGCGCAGCCACGGATCCTCGCTGGCCTGCTTCAAGCCGAGCGAGATGCGCTTGTTCTCGGCGTCGATGTTGAGGATGACCACGTCCACGGCGTCGCCCTTCTTCACGACTTCCGACGGGTGCTGGACACGCTTGGTCCAGGACATATCGGAGATGTGGATGAGGCCGTCGATGCCCGGCTCGATCTCGACGAAGGCGCCGAACGAGGTCAGGTTGCGGACCTTGCCGTTCAAGCGCGTGCCGACCGGGTACTTCAGCGGCAGCACCATCCACGGATCCTGCTCGGTCTGCTTCATACCGAGCGAGATCTTCTCCTCGGCCGAATCGACCTTGAGCACCACCGCCTCGATGGCCTCGCCGATCGAGACGAGCTTCGAGGGATGGCGGACGTTGCGCGTCCAGCTCATCTCGGAGATGTGCACGAGGCCTTCGATGCCCGGCTCGAGTTCGATGAAGGCACCGTAGTTCGTGATGCTGACGACCTTGCCCGAGACGCGGGTGCCGACCGGGAACTTCTCGGCGACATCCTTCCACGGGTAGGCCTGGAGCTGCTTGAGGCCGAGCGAGATGCGCTCGCGCTCCCAATCGATGTCGAGCACCTTGACCTCGAGCTCCATCCCGATCTGGACCATCTCGCTGGGATGCGAGATGCGGCCCCACGACATATCGGTGATGTGGAGCAGGCCGTCCACGCCGCCGAGGTCGATGAAGGCGCCGAAGTCCGTGATGTTCTTGACCACGCCCTTCCGCACCTGGTCCTTGTTGAGCTCCTTCATCAGCTTCTCGCGCTTGCCGGCACGCTCGGTCTCGAGGATCACGCGGCGAGACACGACGATGTTGCGGCGACGCTTGTTGAGCTTGATGATCTTGAACTCGTAGGTCTGGCCGAGGAGCTCGTCGATGTTCGGAACGCGACGCAGCGCGATCTGCGAACCCGGGAGGAACGCGTCGACGCCCATCAGGTCGACGACCACGCCACCCTTGATCTTCTTGACGAGCGTGCCGGTCACCGGCTGGTCGGACTCGTACGCGACGCGGATACGCTCCCACACGCGCATAAAGTCGGCCTTCTTCTTCGACAGGACGACCGAGCCCTCGGAATCTTCGAGGTGCTCAAGGAGGACTTCGACTTCGTCCCCGACCTTGAGCTCCGGCATATCCTTGAACTCTTCGAGCGGGATCGTGCCTTCGGACTTGAATCCGATATCGAGCACGACCAGGTTCTCGCGGATCTCGAGCACACGGGACTTCACGATCTCGCCTTCCTCGATGGAAGCGAGCGTCCCGTTGTACATCTCCATCATCGCTTCGAACTCATCCGACGACAGTTCGTCTTCGTCGTAGAGCTCGGGGCGGCGGTTGGCGAGGGGGCGGAGCTGCGCGCGCTGGGCATCGCGCTTCTGGCGCGCGATCTCTTCAGGGGTCAGCGTTTCGGTTTCGACGGCAGTCATTACATCTCCACACGCGGGATGTTTAGGCTCGCCGCGGGCGAGGTTAGGGTAAGAGCGGCCTGCCCGCATTTCGGGCAAGCCTCATAAGCTACAAGACAGGGGACGGAAGGTCAACGGCAACGGATTGCGCTGTAAGGGGTTAGATTGCCTCGCCGATGAACGTCCCACCCCCCGACGACCCGCGCCGGCCGGCGCGCCGGTCGAGCCGGTCCATCCGGGTCGTCAGGACGCGAGTGCGCCGCGGCCGGCGGCGCCTGATGCACGCCCTCCGCAGCGGCCGAGACTACCTCGTCGACCGCTTCACTGCCCTGCGGCTGGGGGCGGAGCCCACCCTGGTCGGCTTCGCCGTCGTCATCGGCATCGGCTCGGCACTCGGCGTGCTCGCCTTCTACAAGGGCATTGCCCTGGCCAACACGGCCCTGGTCGTCTGGCCGGCTCTGGTGCTGCCAGAACTCGGCCTGCTGGCATTCCGGCCGATCGTGACGGCCTTCACCTTCGCCACGGCCGCGTGGACGATGCGCGTGATCGGGCGCGGGCACGACGGGATGAACGTCCCCGACATCCAGGCGGCGGTCGAGCAGCGCGGGGGCCGCATCGCGCCGCGACCGGCGCTGGGGCGCACGCTGGCCAGCGCCATCACCATCGGCGGCGGCGGATCGGCCGGCGCCGAGGGGCCGGTGGTGGTGATCGGCTCCACGCTGGGGTCCTGGCTGGGGCGGATGTTCCGCTTCAAGCCGGGCCGGTTGCGAGTGCTCGTGGCCTGCGGTGCGGCCGGCGCGATCTCCGCCGCCTTCAACGCCCCGTTGGCCGGGGCGTTCTTCGCGCTCGAGGAGATCCTCGGCACCTTCGCCGGCGGCTACTTCTCGCCGGTGGTCGTCGCCGCGGTGGTTGCCGCGGTCGTCGCGCGCGGCATCTTCGGCGCCGGCCCCGCCTTCCCCGTGCCCGGCGAGCTCGGTGCGCTCGGCGGCTGGGAGATCGCCCTGCTCCTGCCGGCCCTCGGCGTGGTCTGCGCGCTGATGGGGACGCTGTTCGTGCGCACCTACTTTGCCGTCGACGCCTTCGCGCGCAGCGGCCGCGTGCACCCCAAGTGGCTGCCGTGGCTGGGCGGCGCGCTGGTCGGCATCATCGTGTTCGTCACGCAAGGCGCCGTGGCCAGCGACGGCCACCTCCAGGCGCCGCTGGACCTCTTCGGCCGCCTGCCCTGGTACACGCTCTTCGCGCTCGCCGCGGCGAAGATCCTCGCCACCTCGCTGACGCTCAACACCGGCGGCTCGGGCGGCGTGTTCACGCCGGCGCTGTTCGTCGGCGCGACCACGGGCGGTGCCTTCGGCGTGCTGGTGCAGAGCGCGTTTCCCGCCGCGCAGGTGGACCCCGCGCTCTACGCGCTGGCCGGGATGGGCGCGATGGTCGCCGGCGCGACGGGCGCGCCGATCACGGGCATCCTGCTCGTGTTCGAGATGACGCACGACTTCGAACTCGTGATGCCGCTGATGCTCGCCGTCGTCTTCACGAAAGCCGTGATGCGGCGCTACGAGAAGGATTCGCTGTACTCGGGCTGGCTGCGGCGGCACGACATCGAGCTGAACCGCGAGGAGATCGCCTAGCGAGGCGAGCGCCGCGACTGTGGCGCTCAGACCTGCGTCGTGCCCTTGAGCCCCTGCCGCGCCAGCGCGACGATGCGCTGCACCTGCTCTTCCTGCGTCAGGTAGGTCGTGTCGATCAGCACCGCGTCGGACGCCTGCTGCGTCTGCGCCTCGTCCTTCGCATCGCGCTGCGTCAGCGCGTCCACCTCGGCGGCGATCTCGGCGTCATCGGGCGCGCGCTGGAGACGCTGCACGAGCCGGCGCCGCGCGCGTTCCCAGGGATCGGCAATCAGGAACACCTTCACGCGCGCCTGCGGAAACACCGCCGTGCCCATATCGCGGCCATCGACGACGATCGCGTGCCCTTCCGCCGCGGCCTGCACCTGACGGTTCACCCAGGCGCGCACGGCGGGCATCTGCGCCACCTGGCTCACGTGGGCGGTGACGTCCTTGCCGCGGATGGCGAACTCGAGGTCCTCGTCGCCGAGGTGCGGATGGAAGGTCGTCTCGCCGGGCACGAGGTGTACGGGCGCTGCCGCGGCGAGCACGTTCGTGTCGGTCCACTTGCTGCTGTCCGGCTCGGCGCGCAGTGCTGCCGCGGTTGCGGCGCGGTACAGCGAGCCGGAATCCACGTGGCGGAGCCCAAGCTCCCGCGCGACCCACTTGGCGGTCGAGCTCTTGCCCGAGGCGGCGGGTCCATCGATGGCGACGACGAGCGGACGGCGACGGTCAGTCATTCACGAGGCGGTGGAGGTCGTCCCAGAAACTAGGCCAGCTCACGGCGCAACACGATGGGTCGTCGACGGTGATGGCGTTGCCGGGCACGGCGCCGAGCACGCCGAAGGCCATCGCGATGCGATGGTCGCCGTGCGTGATGACGCGGCCCTTGAGCGGACGGTCGCTGCCGCGCACCACGAAACCGTCCGGCAGTTCCTCGGCGTCCGCGCCGACCGCGCGCAGGCCGTTCACGACGGCGGCGATGCGGTCGCTCTCCTTCACGCGCAGCTCGGCCGCGCCGGTCACGCGCGTCTCACCGCTCGCGCGCGCCGCGACGATGGCGAGCAACGGCAGTTCGTCGATCAAGCTCGGCACGTCCTCGGGCGCAATCGTGATGCCCTTGAGTTCGCCGCGCGTACAGGCCAGCGTGGCGACGGGCTCACCACCCTGCATCGCTTCGTCTTCGTACCGCACGGGCGCCCCCATCGCGCGCAGGGCGCGGAAGGCGCCCATCCGCCACGGGTTCACGCCGACGTTCTCGATGCGGACCTCGCTGCGCAGTGCACCGAGCGCGGCGAGGCCGGCGATGAAGGCCGCCGAGGAAGGATCGCCGGGGACGTCGACGTCGGCGGCGTCGAGGCGCGCGTTCGGCAGCAGCGCGACGGTGTCGCCGTCGACGCGCAGGTCCACGCCGCGGGCCTGTAGCATCCGTTCGGTGTGGTCGCGGGATGGCACCGGCTCCTGCACCTCGACCGGCACGTTGCCGACGAGGCCGGCGAGCAGCACCGCGCTCTTCACCTGTGCACTGGCTACGGCGGGCCGCCAGGTGATGCCCTGCACGCCCGCGCTGCGGACACGCATCGGCAGGCCACCGTGCTCGGGCAGCAGCACCTCCGCGCCCATCGCGCGCAGCGGCGCGGCGACGCGGCCCATCGGGCGGCGACTGAGCGAGGCATCACCGACGAACTCGGCGTCGAGCGCGGCACCGGCGACCACGCCCGCCATCAGGCGCGCCGTGGTGCCGGAGTTTCCGCAATCGAGCGGCACATCGGGATTGCGCAGCCCGCGAAGTCCGACGCCTTCGATGATGAGTTCATCGCCATCGAGCGACGGGATGTTCGCGCCCAACGAGCGTAGCACGCAGGCGGTCGCTTCGACATCCGCACTTCGCAGGATGCCTCGCACGCGCGAGTTGCCGCGTCCCAGGGCGGCGAGCATCAGCGCGCGGTGGGAAATCGACTTGTCGCCGGGGACGCGGACTGCCGCGGCCATCGTCCTAGCGCAGCCAGGATTCGAGCGCCGTCGCGAGGTCGGTCTTCTCGTCGCGGTACTTCACGATGACCGGCGTCTGCAGCGAGAGCCCCTGCTCCGCCGCGAAGCCACCCTTCACCGCGCGCGCGCCCGGCACGACCACCGCGCCCGCCGGAATCTCCAGCGGCGCCTCGGCGCTGCCCCGGTACACGGTCTCCTTGACGAGATCGAACACCGGCGTGCCGCGCGTCAGCACGACGCCCGCGGCAAGCACGGCCTTGGCGCGCACGACCGTGCCCTCGTACACGCCGCAGTTACCGCCGACGATCACGTCGTCCTCGATGATCACGGGCGAGGCATTCACGGGCTCGAGCACGCCACCGATCTGCGCCGCGGCGCTCAGGTGCACGCGTTCGCCGATCTGCGCGCAGCTGCCGACCAGGGCGTGCGAGTCCACCATCGTCCCCGCCCCCACATACGCACCGACGTTGATGTACATCGGCGGCATACACACCACGCCGCTGGCGACGTACGCGCCGCGGCGCAGCGAGCTGCCGCCGGGCACGATGCGCACGCCGCGCGCCGCCGTCATCCGCTGCGTGGGATACGTGTGCTTGTCGAAGAACTGGAAGGGCGAGTCCTTGCCCGACATCTCCACCAACTTGCCGGCACGGAAGCCGAGCAGGATGCCGCGCTTCACCCACGGGACGGCCTTCCACTGGCCCTTCTTGTCCTTCTGCGCCGAGCGCACCTCGCCGGCCTCGAGCGCGTCGAGCAGCGCCGCGACCACGGCCTCCGTCTCCGGCGGCAGCTTCTCGGCGGCCAGCGGGAACAGGCGCTCGACCTGCTGCTCGAGCTGTTCGGGCGTGAGCTTCAGCGTCACAGCGACACTCCGGCGATGCGCAGCGCGGCGCTCATCCGCGTCTCGTGCTTGGCGTCCATCGGCACCAGCGGCAGGCGCAACACATTGCGGCACTTGCCCATCATCGCGAGACCCGCCTTCATCGGGATCGGATTGCTCTCGATGAACGCCGCGTCCACCAGCGGTGCGAGGCGGTGATGGATCAGCGAGGCCGTCTTGAGATCGCTCTTGGCCAATGCATCGGTGAGCTGCGCGCAGAGCTTGGGCACGGCGTTGGAAATCACGGAGATGACGCCGTCGCCGCCGGCGGCCATCACGGCCAGCGTGAGGCCGTCGTCGCCGCTGAGCACGGCGAAGCCTTCCGGCCGGCCGCGCAGGATGGCGTCGATCTGCCCGGTGTTGCCGCTGGCCTCCTTCACCGCGCAGATGTTGGCGTGCTCGGCGAGTTCGAGCGTGGTCTCGGCGGTCATATTGCTGCCGGTGCGGCCGGGCACGTTGTAGAGCACGATCGGCAGCGGCGAGGCATCGGCCACGGCCTTGAAGTGCGCGACGATGCCACGCTGCGGCGGCTTGTTGTACATCGGCGAGACGTGCAGCAGGTGCGTGGCGCCCGCCTTGCCGAGTTGCTTGGAGGCCTCGATGGCCGCCGCGGTGTCGTTGGAGCCCGCGCCGGCGATCACCGGCACGCGGCCCTTGGCGGCCTCGGCGACCACGCGCACGACGCGTTCGCGCTCGGTGGGCGACAGGGTCACGGCCTCGCCGGTGGAGCCCACCGGCACGAGCCCGTGGATGCCTTCGGCAATCTGCCACTCGACCAGCGCGGCCAGCGCCGCTTCGTCGAGCTTGCCGTCCGCGGTGAACGGCGTCACGAGCGCGGTGATCGCACCGCGAAGGGGAGCGGTCATCGAATCACGTCTCCGAGAAAGTCATCGAGGGTGAACACGCCGCGCCGACCGGCCAGCCAGGTGGCGGCGGCGAGCGCGCCGGCGGCGAACACGCGGCGGTCGCGGGCTTCGTGCACGAGGCGCACCTGTTCGAAGGCGGCGTCGAACACGAGTTCGTGCGTGCCGGGCACGTGGCCGGTGCGCACGCTGGTCACGGGTACCGCCTTGCCGCGCGCGCGTTCGGCGATCATCGCGAGCATCCGCGCCGTGCCGCTCGGCGCGTCGAGCTTCTTGGCGTGGTGCGTCTCCACGAGGTGCGCGTCGAAGCCGGCGCGGTCGTGCGCGAAGCGCCGCGCCGCCTCCTCCACCACCTTGGCGAAGAGGTGCACGCCGAGCGCGAAGTTCGGCGCCCACAGCAGCGCGCCGTTGCCGTTGCGGACGAATGTCTCGACCAGGGCGCGCTCCGCATCCCAGCCCGTGGTCCCGCTCACCACCGGCACGCCGAGCTCGGCGCACTGCCGAACCAGCGCCGCGGCGGCCTGCGGCTCCGTGAACTCGATCACGACCTCGGCGCCCTTGAGCGCCGCCGCGGTGACGCCGCGGCCGGTCTCGGCCTTGTCGAGCTGCGCGACGAGACTGAATCCGCTCTCGGGCGCGAGCTGCGCCAGGAGCTTGCCCATCTTGCCCGCCCCAAGGATCGCCAGCTTGATCATCGCACCGCTCCCTTGCCCAGTGTGCGCATCACGCCGCCCCGAAGAACGCCGCGTGCAGCCGCTGCATCGCCTCGTTCACCTGGTCGCCGTCGACGATCAGCGTGAGGTTGATGCCCGTGGCCGAGAGCGACACCATATGCAGCCGCAGCGCGCCGAGCGCCTGCAGCGCGCGGGCCATCGCCTCGGTGTGCTCGCCCAAGCCCGCGCCGACCAGCGCGACGATGCCCCGATGGCGCTCCACCGACACGTCACCGAAGGCCGCGAGCTGCGCGACGACGGCGTCGAGATGCTGGTCGTCGTCGAGCGTGACGCTGACGCTCACTTCCGACGTCGCGACGACGTCCACCGAGGTGCGGTTCTGCTCGAAGACCTCGAAGATCTTCCGCAGCGCGCCGGGCGTGGCCAGCATCCGCGGCGAGCGGATCTTCACGACGACGGTGCGCGTCTTGCCGGCGATGGCGCGCACGGGCGTGCGCGGCGCGTCGAAGGTGATGCGCGTGCCCGTGCCCTCGGGCTTCCGCGAGTTGAAGACGAACACCGGGATGCCCTTCCGCACCGCCGGCGCGATCGTGCTCGGGTGCAGCACCTTGGCGCCGAAGTTCGCGAGCTCGGCGGCCTCGTCGAAGCGGATGTGACCGATCAGCTGCGCGCCTTTCACCACGCGCGGGTCGGCGGTGAGCATCCCGTCCACGTCCGTCCAGATCTCGATCGCCTCGGCCTCCATCGCCGCCCCGATCAGCGACGCGGAGTAATCGGAGCCGCCGCGGCCCAGCGTCGTCGTCACGCCGGCGCGCGTGGATCCGATGTACCCGCCGAGCACCGGCACCTTGCCCTCGCGCAGCAACGGCGCGATCACCGCGCGGCAGGCGAGCGCGATCTCGTCGGTGAGCGGCTCGCCGCGCCCGAAGTCGTCGCTGGTGACCATCACGCGGCGGGCGTCGAGATGCACGGCCGGCAAGCCTGCCTTCACCATCGTCGCCGCGACGATCGGCGCCGAGAGCCGCTCGCCCATCGACGCCACCGCATCGTGCGAACGCGGCGTGAGGTGCGCGAGCACCGACAGCGCCTCGGCGAGGTGCGCGAGTTCGTCGAACATCGCGCCCGTCTCGGCAGCGATCTCGTCGTGCGACTCGTGGTCGCCGATCAGCTCGGCGATCGTCGCGAGATGCCGCGCCCGCATCTCCTCGCAGATGGCCAGCGCGACGATCAGCTCGCCCTTCGCGGCCTGCTCGGCGAGCTCGATCAAGCGGTTGGTCGTGCCCGCCAGCGCCGAGACGACCACGATGGGTTCGTGCGCGAGCTTGCTGCGCACGATGCCCACCGTGCGCGCGATGGCCGCGGAGTCGCCGACCGAGGTGCCGCCGAACTTGCAGACGATCATTGGCGACCCGGCGGGCTCCAGCCCAACCGCCCCGTCGCGACCAAGGTCTCGGCGTTCAGCACCGCGCTGCCCGCGGCGCCGCGGATGGTGTTGTGCCCCATCGCGACGAGCTTGAGATGGAAGATCGCGTCCTCGCGCACGCGGCCGACGGTGACGGTCATCCCCTGGCCCGCCTGCACGTCGCGCCGCGGCTGCGGGCGGTCCGGTTGCTCGGCCAGCACCAACGGCTGCCGCGGCGCGCTCGGCAGGTTGAGATCGGCGACCTCTCCCTTCCAGGCGCGGATCACGGCGATGGCTTCGCTCACCGTGGGCTTCTGCCGGAACTTGGCCGACATCACCACCGTGTGCCCGTGCTCCACCGGCACGCGGTTGGCGTGCGCGCTTACGACGAACGGCGCCTGCGCGATGCGCGCACCCTCGACGGTGCCGAGCATCTTCTGCATCTCGCGCTCGATCTTCCCTTCTTCGTCGCCGCCGATGTAGGGGATGACGTTGCCGAGGATGTCGAGCGACGGCACGCCGGGATAGCCCGCGCCGCTCACCGCCTGCATCGTCGCGATGAACAGTTCGGTGAGGCCGAAGCGCTCGTGCAGCGGCGCCAGGGCCATCGTCGCGGCGATCGCCGCACAGTTGGCGTTGGTGACCACGCCGCCCTCCCAGCCCCGGGCCCGCTGCGCGTCGAGCAGCGCGAGATGGCTGGCGTTCACCTCAGGGATCACCAGCGGCACGTCGTCCGTCATCCGGAAGGTCTTCGTGTTGCTCAGCACGAAGCGTCCGGCCTTGGCGAAGGCCGGCTCGACGGTCTCCGCGGCATCGGCGTCCATCGCCGAGAACACGATGCGCGACGTCACCTGCGACGGGTCGCAGGTCGTGATGACGAGATCCTTCACCTCGTCGGGCATCGTGCCCTCGATCCATTTCGTCGCGTCCGCGTAGCGCTTGCCCGCCGAGCGCTCCGACGCCGCGACTTCGGCGAGACGGAACCACGGATGGCCGGCCAGCAGCCGGACGAACGTCTGGCCGACGGCGCCGGTGGAGCCAAGGATTGCGACGGGAAAGCGAGGGTCAGGCACAGGACTTGAGACTTGAGATGGGACGGATGACGGATGACGGATGCTTGCTCGGCGCCGGAGGCCTGTTCCACACACGGAACAAGCATCCGTCTTCCGTCATCCGTCGATTAAATGCTTCACCAACTTCACATAGCTCTCCACACTGGCCCGCAACTCGGCTTCCTCGATGTACTCATCGGGCGTATGTGCCACGTGGATCGAACCCGGCCCGAAGAGCAACGGCGTGCCCCAGTTGCCGAGCAGGGGGATGTCGCTGGTGTAGGCCATCGGCGCGGTCTCGAAACCGGGCACGGTGTGGAAGTGCTGTGCGGGAATGTGCGAGCCGAACTCCAGTTCGGCGCGCCCCTTCGCCCAGGGCTTGAGGACCTTCTTGATCTCGGCCACGTCGCCGACGAGGCGGAACATCATCTCGGCTTCGCAGGCGCCGGGCACGATGTTGGCCTCGGTGCCGCCGCGGATGAGCCCGACGTTGACGGTGCTGGGGCCGAGGATCGGATCCACGGGCAACTGGAGCTGCTGCAGCTCCTGGAGCATCTGCAGCATCGGCGTGATGGCGCTCTCGCCGAGGTGCGCGTAGGCGGAGTGCGCTTCGCGGCCGGTGGTGCGGACGATGACGCGCTGCGCGCCCTTGCAGCCGGAGGCGAGCAGGGACTCGGTGGGTTCGCCGTTGATCAGCCACTTGGACGTGGCCGGCAACTGGTTGGCGAGTCGGGCGCCGTCGGAGCCACGCTCCTCGCCGACGACGAAGAGCAGGTCCACGCGTTCCTCGCCGGCCTGCACGAGACGGTCGGCGGCGACCATCATCGCGGCGGCGATGCCCTTGGCGTCGCAGGCCCCGCGTCCGTAGAGGCGGCCGTCGTCGCGGCGCGGCGGCACGTAGGGCGGCACCGTATCGAGGTGCGTCGAGAGCGTCACGCCGCCGCCCTTGCGCGAGGCCCAGACGTTGCCGCGGCCCGGCGTCACCTCCTGCACCGTGACGTTCCAGTCGCGCGCCACGAGCCAGCGGGCGACGAAGTCCACAGCCGCGCCTTCGTCGCGCGTGGTGGAGGGGATGGCGAGGAGTTCGGCCGCGAGGGCGACGACGTCGACGGGGGCGTTCATAGCAGGAGAAACTTACTCGCTGGATGGGGCGTCTTGCAGAGCGAACCCCTCCCCCGACCTCCGATGCCTCTTGAGTTGCTGATCCTCCGCTTCATCCACGTCAGCGGGGGCGTCTTCTGGGCCGGTGGCGGCATCTACGCCACCCTGTTCATCACGCCCGCCCTGGTCGCGGCCGGTCCGGCGGCCGGCCCGATCGTCGCCGAGATGCAGCGGCGCAAGCTTTTCACGGTGCTGCCCATCGTGGCGATCCTGACGATGCTCAGTGGCCTCCGGCTGCTGCAGATCGTGTCCGGCGGCTTCAGTGCCGCCTACTTCGCGACGTCGCAGGGCCTCACCTACGCGATTGCCGGCGGCGCGAGCATCGTGGGCTTCTTCCTCGCGCTGCTGGTCTCGCGGCCGGCCGGCGTGCGTCTCGGGCAGATCGCGAGCCGGCTGGAGCAGCTTGAGCCCGCCCCCAAGGCCGCCGCGCTGGCCGAGATGGCGGTCCTCAAACGCCGTGCGGCCCTGGGCTCCGCGGCGGCGATCTGGTTGCTGACGCTTGCCGTCGGCGGGATGTCCGTCGCGCGCTATCTGTAGGCGCACGACTGGCGCGCTGGGCGGCGCGCAGGCTTGCACCCCGCCTTGTCGCTCCGCCCCGCCTGCGATAGACTTGGAGGCACGCGGGAATAGCTCAGTTGGTAGAGCACAACCTTGCCAAGGTTGGGGTCGCGGGTTCGAGTCCCGTTTCCCGCTCTGACAAGAGCGATGCAGGACGACGGGAGCGCCCTCAGGGGCGCTCCCGTTTTGCTTGGCCGGGGTGGCGAAACTGGCGATACGCGAGGGACTTAAAATCCCTTGGGAGGCAACTCCCGTGTGGGTTCGATCCCCACCCCCGGCATTGCGAACGACGGCAGGAGCACGGCCGCAGATGGAACCCGCGGAACCCGTGGCACCTTTCCGCGCAGCGGGGGTTACGACGGCGCAAGAGCAGTCGCCGTCCCCTTCGGAGGACCACCCTATGCGCGCCGTCCGCCAGTTCGCCACCGCCCTCGCCCTCAGCCTGCCCCTCGCCGCCTGCGTCGAGGTCACGGGGCCCGACACCGTCGTCATCGAGGATCGCTGCGCCGCACGCCGCGTCTACGTGCCGTCGACGGTCGACGCCGCGCTCACCGGCTATGACTGCCTCACGGCCGACGACACCGAGAGCTACGTCGACTACTACGAGCTGCACATCACCGAGACGCGCTGGGTGGACCTCTACCTGGAGTCGTTCGACTTCGACGCCTACCTGATGATCTTCGACGAGTGGGACGAGCTCATCACGGAAGACGATGACGGCGGCGAGAGCAGCGATGCCTGGATCACCGTGAAGCTGCCGCCGGGGCGCTACTACATCGCGGCGACGTCGTTCGACGCCGGCGAGACGGGGGCGTACACGCTGTTCGTGGAGTAGGCACGGGGGCGGCGGCGGAGCGCGCCGCCGCCCATATTCCACGCGTGCCGCCACTCTCCGTACTCCTCGGCGTCGCCGGCGGCGGCGCCCTCGGCTCCCTGCTCCGCTTCGCCGTCGGCCGGCTGCTCCCCAGCGCGCCCACGGCGATGCCTTGGAGCACGCTCGGCATCAACGTGCTCGGGTCTTTCGCGCTCGGACTCCTCGCCGGCGCCTCCCTCGCCCGGCCCGACGCCTCGCCGGCGCTGCGCGCCTTCCTCGGCATCGGCCTGCTCGGCGGATTCACGACGTTCTCGACCTTCTCGCTCGAGACGGTCACGCTTGCCCAGTCCGGATCGCCGGCGCGCGCGCTGCTCTACATCACGCTCAGCGTGTCGCTTGCCATCGCGGCCGCCGGCATCGGCTTCGCCCTCGCCCGCCCGTGAGCGACTTCGGCCGCTTCTTCCTCCCCGGCCCCACCGACGTCCGGCCGGAGGTGCTGCAGGCGATGGCCCAGCCGATGGTCTCGCATCGCAGCCCGCGCTTCGCCGCACTCCACGCGCGCGTCGTGCAGAATCTCCAGACTGTGTTTCGCACGACGCGCCCGGTCTACTGCGTCTCCTCCTCGGCGACGGGCCTGATGGAGATGGCCCTTCGCGGTGCGCCGGAGGGGCCGATCCTCGCACTGGTGAACGGCGCCTTTTCCGAGCGCTTCGCGAGCATCGCGCAGCGCTGCGGCAGGCGCGTGCGCCGCGTGACGGTGCCCTGGGGCGAAGTGCATCCGCTGGGGCTCGTCGAGCGGCACCTGGCCGAGGAACAGTTCGCGGCGCTCACCGTCGTGCACTCGGAAACGAGCACCGGCGCGCTGGCCGACCTCCGCGCGATCACCGAGCTCTCACATCGCTACGGCGTGATGTGCCTCGCCGATGCGGTGACCAGCATCGGCGCCGCGCCGGTCGAGACGGATCATTGGGGCACGGACTTCGTGTTCACTGGCTCGCAGAAGGCCCTCGCGCTGCCACCCGGACTGGCCTTCGGCGTCGCCAGCGAGGCGTACATCCTGCAGGCGGCGGTGGTGCCCGGCCGCGGGCGTTATCTCGATCCAATCGAGCACGAAGAAGCAGCCCTGCGCGGCGGCCCGCCGACGACGCCGGCGATCCCGTTGTTCTATGCCGCCGACGTCCAACTGCAGCACATCGTCGCCGAAGGCATCGAGGCGCGCTGGGCTCGCCACGCGGCGATGCAGGCGATGGTCGAACGCTTCGTCGCCGAGCGACAGGCGGCAGGCATCGGACTCACCTTCCAGTCGCCCGCCGGCGCGCGCAGTCCGAGCGTGAGCTGTCTCGTGCTCCCCGCCGAACGTGAGGCCCGCGAGGTCGTCGCCGCGATGCTCGACCGCGGCTTCACCATCGGCCGCGGCTACGGTCAGCTACAGGATTCGACGATCCGCATCGGCCATCTGGGCGACCTCGGCCCCGAACATCTCGCGGCCTGCCTCGACGCCCTCAGCGAAGTCCTGCATACAGCTCCCGCACGCTGACGCGCTGACCTAGGGTCGCAGCCCGTACGCGTGCACGGTGTACCACACCGCGTAGGCCAGCAGGCCGCTCAACGCCGCATCGCCGCCGTCGCCGATGGCCGCTCCGCGCTCATCCACGCGCTCGGCCGCGAGCCCCTGGTACAGCGGCGCGACACGCAGCCATTCGAGCGTCTCGCCCGCCTCGGGGCCGAAGAGCCGCGCGATGCGCAGCACGAGTCGGTCCGTCTCGGGCAGGCGCTTGGCCGTGCGGCGATACAGCGAATCCGTGCGCTCGATCGCCTCCCACATCGGCAGCCACAACGCCGAGCCGACGGGATCGTCGTCGAGGTCGTGCTTGCCACGCAGGTCGGTCGCGGCGGCCATCGTGGACTTCGCCTCGCCGCCGACGGCGAAGTGCCGGCGCAGCGCGGCACGCACGGCGGCGGCGTTCTGGATCTCCGCGGCCGCTTCTTCGTCGAGCGTGCGCGAGAGCGCATCGAGCGCGTAGGCCACGACGGCGTTGCCGTGCAGCGTGAACGGATGCGCCGCCGGCCGGCGGTCCAGCGTGACTTCGGTGTGGTAGAGCGGATGCTGCTCGTCGCGCCGCGAGGCGAGATCGTCGCTGGTGGCATACAGCGTGTCGGCGAGGATGGGTTCCTCGACGATCTGGTCGTCGCCGGTCTCTCGGATGTAGCGCTCCGTGGCCACGGCGTACGACGCGCAGCCCTCGAGCGTGAAGCCGGGCTCGAAGAGCGTGCCGTCGAAGTAGTGCACGCCGCGCCCTGGCGCATAGCCGTGCAGCTCGCAGGCGCGCAGGATCAGCTCGCGTGCCAGCGGCGGGTCCACCAACTGAACCGCCGGCACGGTCCAGGCCAAGGCCTCCCAGTCGCGCACGGTCACGCCCCAGGCACACCAGGGCGCGCGGCTGCGCACGAGGTAGAACTGCGCGTCGTCCAGCGCACGACCGACGCCGTAGAAGTACGCGAAGCACAGGTTGCGGTTGATCAGCGCGTCGAGCGAC
>DAOMNV010000037.1:0-22284 GCA_035444005.1 Gemmatimonadaceae bacterium | reverse complement strand
GATGTCGAAGGTGATGTAGGTCTTGGCGCCGCCGGTGCGCGTGGCGATCGCGGCAGCGCTGCTGCTCGTTTGGGTGGCGGCGCGCGGCGAACTCGGGGCGTTCCGCGGGCGCTGGCGGGCGCTCTTCGTGATCGGGGCGCTCAACACCGCCGTGCCGTTCGCGTTGTTCGCCTACGCGACGCGCACGGTGCCGGCGGGATTCGCGGCCGTGCTCAACGCCACGGTGCCGCTCTGGGGTGCGCTGATCGGCCGCATCATCTTCGGCGAGAAGTTGGGCATCGATCGCGGCGTCGGCTTGTTCGTCGGCTTCGTGGGCGTGGTCATCCTCGTCGCACCGAAGCTGAGCGTGGGCGGCGAGACGCTGGCCATCGCGGCGGCACTCGGCGGATCGTCGCTGTATGCGCTCTCGGCGCACCTCACACGGCGGATGCTGCCGGGAATGGGATCGCTCGCGATCTCGGCCGGCTCGCTGCTCGCCTCGGTGGCAATCCTTGCGCTGCCGACGCTGTGGCTTCGGCCGGTAGCGATGCCAAGTGCGGCGGCCTGGGGCAGCGTGCTCGCGCTGGCCGTGGGCGGCACGGCAGTGGGCTACGTGCTCTACTTCCGGTTGCTGGCCAACGCCGGCCCCACGAGCGCGATGGCGGTGACGTACTTGATCCCGATGTTCGGGATGCTGTGGGGCTGGGCGTTCCTCAGCGAGGCCGCGACGCCGACGATGCTGATCGGCTGCGGGTTCATCCTCGCAGGCGTGGCCGTGGCGACGGGGATCGTGCGGAGCTGGATGCCGGCCCGTCGCCTGGGCGACTAGGACAACGTCAGGGTATTGTCAGCGGCCGGCACAAATCGAAATCCCGTGAGTAGGATGCTGCATCACGACGTCGCCGCGGTCGGCACGTGACGCCGTGCACCACTCTGCCGGAGATTCCGTGAACGCCCGCCTCGTCGTTACGCTCTGCACCGCTGCCGTCTTCGGTTGCGCCGCGCCGCCCACCGCCGTCGAGACGCCGCGCCGTTTCGTGGCGATCGGCGCCACCAATGCGACCTTCTGGGCCGATAGCTCGGTGCCCGGTAGCGTGCAGTCGCGCGCCGGCGCGCAGTTGCCGCTGTACTTCGTCTGCGAGGTGCCGGACGATGCCAGCGCGCGCGCCGCGGCCGTGCTCAGCGAAGCGGCGATCGCACTCTACGAGAACGGCACGGCGCAACTCCACCTGACCGTCGGCACCTGGATGCGCCGCGAAGGCACCGTGAGCTCGAGCGGCGAGACAATCAGCCGTCAGGGCAACTGGAGCGAAAACGCAGCCGGTCTCGTGACGCTCAACGGCTTCAACCTTCCGGGGCTGGGCGAGGCGCTGCGCTTCACGGCGCTGGGCAACGCCGAGCTCACGTTGTCGATGGCCTGCCCGGGCGGGACGTCGGTGGCACATCTCACGCCGACGCTCAGCCTCTCGCGGACGCACTGAGCGTCCGCGATCAGGACGCGACGCTCAGCCGCCGAAGTCGGGCACCGTCGCGCCGTCGACGGCCATTCCCATCGCGTGGTAGCCCTTGTCGACGTACACCGTGGCGCCGGTGATGCCGCTGCCCAGCGGTGAGCAGAGGAAGGCCGCCGCGTGGCCCACTTCGGCGGCATCGAGCGCTTCGGGCAACGCTGCGTTGGCTTCGCAGTACTTCACCATATTGCCGATGATGCCGATCGCGCTGGCGGCACGCGACGCGTAGGGGCCAGCGGAGATGGTGTTCACGCGGACGCCGTACTTGCGACCGGCCTCGTAGGCGAGCACGCGCGTGTCGCTCTCGAGCGCGGCCTTGGCCGAGCTCATCCCGCCGCCGTAGCCGGGGATGGCGCGCTCGCTGGCCATATAGGTGAGCGAGGCGACGCTGCCGCCCTTGCGCATCAGCGGGCCGAAGTGCCGCACCATCGAGACCAGCGAGTAGGCGCTCGCGCTCAGCGCGGCGAGATAACCCGCGCGCGAAGTCTCCATCAGCGGCTTCTTGACTTCGGGGCCGTTGGCCAGCGAATGCACGAGGATGTCGAGCGGCTGCGCACCGAAGTCCGCCTGCACGCGTGCGGCGAGCCCGGCGATCGAGAAGTCGCCGACGTCCTTGTAGCGCTTGCTCTCGCGCAGGTCCTGCGGCGCGTCCTCGAGCGTGTCGAAGACGGCATCGAGCGGATAGATCTTCTCGAAGCTGAGCAGCGAGCCGTCCTTCAGCTTGCGCGACTCGTCCATCTTCCCGCGCTCGAGCAGGTTGAGGAAGATGTTGAGCGCCGGCGGCCAGGTGGCGACGCAGACGGTCGCCCCGGCTTCGATGAGCGCCTTGGCGATGGCAAAGCCGAAGCCGCCGTCATCGGCGACCCCGGCGACGAGGGCACGCTTGCCCGTGAGGTCGAGAGTCAGCATACCCTGTAATCAAGGCGCCCCGCCGCGAGGTGCAAGGGCGTGCGCACTCAGGCCGGATGTGCCGCGCGCGCGAGGCGGTCACGAATGGCGTCCCACGCGGCGTCGGCGGGGACGTCCTCGATCACGAGCGCGGTGCAGCCCGCGGCATCGGCGTCGTGCAGCGCGTCGTACAGCGCGCTGGCGTATCCACCCGGCGCGGCGGGGAGTTGCCGAGCGAAGGCGAGATCGGCGGGCGGTGCCTGCGTGTGTACGATGCATCCGATGGTCGCCGCGGCGTCATCTTGCCGTGCGCCTGCGATTGCCGCCGTAAGGCTCTCACTCGGCACGAGCGTGACGCGTGCGCGCGGCGCGTAGTGGCGCGCGACCATCCCCGGCGCCGGACGCGGCGCATCCTCGCGCGCCGCGCCGCGGTGTCGCGACAGCGGCCCGACCACGGCTTCGAGCTCGTCCTGCGTGATCATCCCGGGACGCAGCAACGTCGGACGTCCACCGCTGACATCCACCACGCTGCTCTCGATGCCGACGCGCGTGTGGCCGGCATCGAGGATGAGATCCACGGCGGCGCCGAGCCCGCGCGCCACCTGCGCCGCCGTGACCGGCGACACCTCGGTGAATCGGTTCGCGCTCGGCGCCGCCAATGGCACGCCGGCGGCGCGGATCAGCGCCAGCGCCACCGGATGGTCGGGGACGCGCACGCCGAAGGTGTCGAGGCCGGCCGTGAGCGCGCTTGGCACGAGTGCCTTGCGACGCACGACGAGCGTGAGCGGGCCCGGCCAGAACCGCGCGGCCAACGCGCGCGCCATCTCCGGCCACTCCGCGGCGAGCGCTTGCGCCTGCGCGGCGTCGGCGACGTGCGCGATCAACGGATTGTGCGACGGCCGCCCCTTGGCTGCGTAGATGCGCGCGATGCTCGCGGCGTCGAGCGCATTGCCGGCGAGTCCATAGACCGTCTCCGTGGGCATCGCCACCAATCCACCGTCGCGAATGATTGCGGCCGCGCGGGCGATGGTCTCCTGTGCGGGCGCCGCCGCATCGACGCGGACGATCTCGGGACGCGCCGTCATTCGATCACCCGTGCAGCGCCGCGCTGGCCCGCCGTGCCGCGTCGGCCAGCAAGGTCGCGGCGATGAACAGCGCGTCCTCGTCGGGGCTGAACCGCGGCGTGTGCACGCCGTGCCGCTCGCGCCCTTCGCGCCAAGTGCCGATGCGCAGGAAGGCGCCTTCGATGCGCTCCGTGTAGAACGCGAAGTCCTCGCCGCCCATATTCGCCAGCGGGAGTTTCCGCAGCGCATCCTCGCCGAGCAGGCTGCGCACGGCGTCCTGCGCCCATTCGGCGGCACGCGCGCCGTTCATCAAGGGCGGCGTGCCCTGCGTGATCTGCACCGTGGCCGTGAGACGATGCACGCTGGCCACCGCGTGTGCGAGCCGCTCAATCTCCGCGCAGAGCAGCGCGCGCGATTCCGGCGTCGTCGCACGGATGGTGCCGCCGCAGCGCGCCGACTCGGGGATCACGTTCGGGGCCGAGCCCGCCTGGAACACGCCGACGGTCACCACGCCCGGCAACGCCGGGTCGAGGCGGCGCGAGACGATCGTCTGCAGGTCGCTCACATAAGCGGCCATTCCGACGATGGGATCGTGCGTGTCCTGCGGCCGCGCGCCGTGGCCGCCCTTGCCGTGGAAGGTGACCTCGAAGGTGTCGGTGCTCGCCGCCAACGGTCCCGGCGTCGCCACCACCTCGCCGAGGCTGAAGCGCCAGTCCACGTGGCCGCCGAAGATCGCGCCGACGCCTTCCAACGCGCCGTCGGCCAGCACGCGCGGTGCGCCCTCGCCGAGCTCTTCTGCCGGCTGCAGCAAGATGCGCACCTCACCGACGGCCGGTTGCTTGGCGATCAACAGGCCCGCACCCACGGCCCACGCCGCGTGCATATCGTGGCCGCAGGCGTGCATCACGCCGGCGTGCATCGACGTGAAGGGCAAGCCGGTCTCTTCCTGGATGGGGAGCGCGTCGATGTCGCCGCGGATCGCGACGGCGGGGCCGTTGCCAGCGCTGCCGGGAATGTGCGCCACCAGGCCCGTGCCGGCCGTCTCGCGGATGTCGGTGATGCCGATGTCCATCAGCGCCTCGCGCAGGCGCGCCTGCGTCTGCGTCTCCTTCCACGAGAGTTCGGGGCGGCGATGCAGCGAGCGTCGCAGTTCGATGAGCAGCGTGCGCTCGGCGTCGGTGAACTGCGAGGCGATGCGGTCGGGGAGCGGGGCAGGGGTCACGCGCGAATCTCCTCCGTGCGCACGGTCAGCGCGCGGATGCGGTCCTCGTCCACGGCGATGCCGAGTCCGGGGAGGGTGAACGGGACATCGACCATCCCGTGAGGATCCATCGTCCATTCCGGCGACACGACGTCCTGCGTCCAATACCGGGCGCTGGGCGAGAGGTCGCCGGGCAAGGTGAAGTTGGGCAGCGAGGCCAGCGCGACGTTGTACGCACGGCCGATGCCGCTCTCGAGCATCCCGCCGCACCACACGGGGATGCCGTGCCCTTCGCAAAAGTCGTGGATGGCTACGCTCTGCGCGAATCCCCCGACGCGTCCCGGCTTGAGGTTCACGATGCGGCCGGCGCCGAGCGTGTGCATATCCTGCGCGCGCTCGAGCGAGGTGATGGATTCGTCGAGGCACAGCGGCGTGCGGAGCCGCCGCTGCAGCTCCGCGTGCCGCACGAGGTCGTCGTGGGCCAGCGGTTGCTCGATCATCATCAGGTCCAGGGCATCCAGGGCGGCGAGACGGTCGGCATCGGCCAACGAATAGGCATTGTTGGCGTCGGCCATCAGGTGCGCGTCGTCGCCGGCCGCGTGCCGCACGGCGGCGACCCACTCGACGTCGCGGCCGGGGGCGATCTTGATTTTCACCTTCTGGTACCCCAGCGCGAGCGATTCGGTCGCCTTGGCGACGAGCGTCGCGACGTCGCGCTGGATGCCGAGCGAGATGCCGGTGGCGATCTGCGTGCGGGTGCCGCCGAGCAGGCGCGCGAGCGGGAGCCCGGCCTGCAGCGCGGCGAGCGCCCAGCAGCCCATCTCTAGCGCGGCCTTCGCCATCTGGTGTCCGCGCACGTCGCGTTCGAGGATGCCGTACACGTCGGTGTGCGAGGCGGCACTCGCGCCGAGCAGGCGCGGTGCGAGCCAACGGACGATCGTCGGCCACGCGGTGTCGATGGTTTCCGCGGAATAATTCGGCGCGTCGTCCACCACGCATTCCGCCCAGGTCTGTGCGCCGTCGGCGTCGAAGAGCTCGAGGAGCAGGATGCGCCGTTCGCGCATCTCGCCCGACGAGATGCGGAACGGCTCGCGCAGCGGCAGGCGGATCTCGCGGAGGACGATGCGGTCGAGCCGGATCACGATGTGCTCCTCGTGAGGAGATAGCTGCCGCCGTCGGCGTCGGCACGGAAGCCGGCGACGCCGTAGCCGGCGCCGAGGTAGTGCGTGAAGGCGGCGCGCGTGGCGAAGCGCCAGCGGCGCGCGGCGGCGATGTCGGCGGCGGCGAGGGCGGAGATGTCGCGCGGTGCACGGACGACGACCCGCGCGGCATCCGGCCAGGCAGCAGCATCGGGATCGGACGTCGACGTGCCGTCGGCACGCGGCATCTGCGCGCGTGCATCCACCGCCGTCTCGGTGTCCGCGGGCACTGCGGCGAGCGCCGGAGACGCAGCGGCTGGATCCACCGCCCACGCCACGACAAAGCGATCCGTCGGCATATCGCCCTGCAGCGGCGAGTTGGTGCCCTCGCCGTACATCGCCGGCACGAACTCCACCACGCGCGCGCCCATCCGCGAGAGGTTGAGGTGCGCATTGCGCGCGACGAGCGGATCGTAGGTCCAGTAGATGCTGCGGATGCCGAGCGCGCGGCAGTGCGCGCGCTGGTGTTCCTTGAGCCGTTCGCCGAGGTGCTGGCCGCGTGCGTCGGGATGCACGGCGAGCATATCGGACCAGTGCATCAACTCGTCGTCCTGCACGCCGGTGACGCCGAAGACGAATCCCAGCATACGCCCGGTGTCGTCGAACGCACCCGCGCAGACACCTCCCGTCTTCTGCGCGACGAGCAGCATCGCGGCGGGAATCCGTTCGGTGAAGCCCGCGCCCCAGGTGAGTTCCTGCAAGGCCACGCATTGCGCGCGGTCGGCGTGGGATTCGAAGGGGCGGATGGTGAGAGGGCGCAACGTTGAGGACGGAGGGCGGATGACGGATGATGGACGGCCTGTTCGCTCAGAAGTTCGCTACCAGCTAAACTAGGCATCGTGAAAGTCCTTCGCCTCTTTCGGCTGCTGGTGCCGCTGTGCTGGGCCGGCGCGCTCGCGGCCCAGGCGGCGCCGGTCGATTCGCTGGCGCGACCGTCGGCGGCGTTCGGATGGCCGGAGGTGCGCGGCTTCGCGCTGAGCGTCGCGGCGGGTGGCGTCGCCTACCTCGCCGACCAGTCGCTGCGCGACGCCGTGCGCGGGGACGGCCCGCAGGGCAGCGCGCTGCTCGATGGTGTCGCGGCGTTCGGCAATCCGTATGGATCGCCCGGGGCGCTGGCGTTGAGTGCCGTGCTCTACGGCGGTGGATTGCTGGCGAAGCGCCAAGTGATTGCCGCGGCGGGTTTCC
Organism: Gemmatimonadaceae bacterium; assembly: GCA_035444005.1. Classification (GTDB taxonomy): domain Bacteria; phylum Gemmatimonadota; class Gemmatimonadetes; order Gemmatimonadales; family Gemmatimonadaceae; genus Pseudogemmatithrix. Next base: position 15,257 of record DAOMNV010000037.1, on the reverse strand, counting down.
GCGGGCTGGAGTCGATCGCCGTCAGCGGACTCGTGACGGCGGCGATCAAGGGCGCGGCAGGCCGCAAGCGTCCGGAGATCTCGCCGGAGGATGCGGGCAGCTTCGCGTGGATGCGCGGGCAGCGCGAAGGCGGGGACTACCAGGCCTTGCCGTCGGGCCACGCGACGGCGGCGTTTGCCTTTGCGACGGCCGTACACCTCGAGGTGCGTCGTCGCGCGCCGCGCCACGCGCGCTGGGTGGGCGTGGCGAGCTACGCCGCCGCGGCGGCGAGCGCGTACGCGCGGATGCACGACGACCGCCATTGGTTCAGCGACGTGGTGGTCGGCGCAGGGATCGGCAGCGTGACGGCAGCGGCAATCCATCGCTGGCACGCGACGCGGCCCGCGGATCCGATCGACGGGTTCTTCCTGAAGCCCGTGATCGCCCCGCGCCGCGAGGGCGTGGGTATCGGTCTCTCGGCGTCGTTCCGGTGAACGGCATCTTCATCACCACCGAGCTGGAAGGCGAGCTCGCGGCGCGCATCCACGCGTGGCAGATGGAGTTCGACCCGAAGATGGCGCGGGCGCTGCCGCCGCACATCACGCTCACCGGTTCGTCGGGTGCGGGCCCGTTGCCGCCCGACACGCCCGTGGCGACAATCCGTGCGGCGCTCGCGCCGATCGTCGCGCGCACGGCGCCCATCACGCTGAGCTTCGGGCCGCCGGAGCGGTTCATCGGCCGCAACATCGTCTCGCTGCGTCTCGATCCGCACGGGCCGCTGCGCGCGCTGCACGAGGCCATCAAGCAGAGCGGGCTGCCGTTCCAGCCGGTGCGCTGGCCGTTCACGCCGCACTGCACGCTCAACCTCTATCCTGAGCTCACGCAGGACAAACTGCGGAAGCTGCTGGCGCTGCGCGTCGACGAGCCGTTCACGGTGCGCGTGATCAAGGTGTACCACACGCGCGAGCCGCAGCCGCCGAGGTTGTTGCTCACGCTGTCGCTCGGGGGCTGAGAGGCGACTGTTTTCGAACTGCTCTGCCACAGAGGCACGGAGACACGGAGCTCTTCACGGCGAACAGCAGGGGAAAATCCTTGGGGGTCCGCGCCCATTCATCGGCGCGGACCCCCAAGTACCTCGCGTTCTCGTTCGCCGGGCAACCGCCGAGCCTCGGCGTCTCCGCGGCGTCAGTTGCCCTTCGTCGTACCTTCTCGAGCCTACCGTACCACAGCTGCGAGCGCCCGCGCGATGTCCTGGTCGCCGCCTACGCCGCCGTACACGACCTTGCCGGCGTGGTCGAGGATCACGACGTAGCTCGTCGCCGGCACGTCGTAGTTGGTGACGGCCTGTCCGCGGCGGTCGTAGAAGTGCGTGAAGCCGCGCAGGTGTTCGGTCACGTAGCGCTTCACGCGATCCGACGACTGGTTCACGCTGACCGCGACCGCGACGAAGCGGACCTGATCGCCGTAGCGCCGCTGCGCGGCGTCGAGTGCGGGCTCGAGCTGTCGGCAGTTCGGGCACCAAGTCGCCCAGAACTCGATCAGCGTCGGCTTACCGCCGAGCGTTTCGACGGACGCGGCGGGGCCCGGCGTACCCATCGGCAGGCCGGTGTCCTGCGCGGCCAGCGGCGCCGCGGCGAATGTCGTCGCGGCAAACGCCGATGCGCCGATGGCGAGGAGCGCGGCGATCGCGCGGCGGAGTTCAGAACGCGTAGGCATCAGAACAGCAGTTTCCCCATTGAGATGAGATAGTACTCGGCGACGGCCAGCATCAGCACGCCGAACCCCTTCTTGACCCAGTTCATCCAACTCCCGGCGCGCGGCAATCGTGCCAAGGCGCCGCTGGAGAGTCCCACGATGACGAGCAGGGTGCACATCCCGAGGGAGAACACCAAGAGATACACGAATCCCAGCCCCGGGCTCCCTTGGCTGCCCACCCAGGTGAGGATGGCCGCCATCACCGGTGCCCCGCAGGGGGCGGCGACCAAGCCGGACATCGCGCCCATAATGAAGGCGCCGCCGACGCGGCCCGCGGTGCCCGCCGTGGCCGCACGGGCCTGCAGCGCCGCCGGCACGCGCACCGGAATCACGTCGAACATCGCCAGCGCCGCGAGGATCAACACGTTGGCCATCGCGAAGTACAGCCAGGGATTCGTGCTGATCGTCCCGAACATCGTGCCCGTCACGCCGGCGATCAGGCCCAGCGTGGAGTACACGGCCGCGAGCCCGACGACGTACGACATCGTGAGCAGCAGCGTGCGGCCGCGCGGCGGCTTCGTCTCGCCCAACGTCTGACCGCCGACGATCGCCGCGGTGATCGGGATCATCGGGTAGATGCAGGGATTCAGGCTGGTGAGCACGCCCGCGAGGAAGACCAGCCCCACCGCGGTGACGGGGCTCGACGACAGCTGGGCGGTGAGGCCGGAGAAGTCCACGGAGTCAGGGGGCGGTGGCGATGCCGGTGATGACCAGCGGCGTACCCGCACGCAGCGGTCCTGCGTTGCGAAGATGCAGCACGAGCCCGCCGTCGGGTACGTGCACGGCGGAGTCCGCGCCAGACGAACCCCGCAGCCAGCCCGCCGGTTCGCCGGGCTCGAGCCGGACGCCGGGGCTGGTCGACGGACGCCACTCGCCGTCGCTGGGCGCCGTCACGACGGCGCGACGCGACAACAGCTCCGGTGCATAGGCCGCGGCCCCGGGCATCGCCTCGGCGTCAAGCATCCCGAGCGCGATGAGCACGCGTTGCGCGCCGCTGACGAAGAGCGCCGTGGCCAGGCGATCCTCGCGCGTACGGGACTCCTCGAAGACGGTGATCGCCGGGACGCCGCTGAGGTGCGCGGCGGTCTGCAGGAAGCGTGATTCCTCCAGCCGGCGCGGGCCGTCCTCGTCCCACACGATGACAGGTGTCATCCACGATTCGGCGAGCGCGCGCGCCGATGAATCGACGCGCGGGTCGACGCCCGGACGCGCGGCGTAGGCGAAGCTCCCCACCGCCTCGTCGCCGTCGGAGCCGTGCATATCGATGAGGTAGTCGGCCGGCGCCACCACCTCGCGCAGGATCCGTGCGGCGAGGCGTTCGGTGGGGGGGCCGTCGACTCGGCCGGGAAAGACGCGATTGAGGTTGAGGGAGTCGTCGGGCGATAGCTGGGCGAGCCCGGCGTCGAAGCCGGCTCGGTTGGCGGGGGCGAGGAGCAGCACGCGGCCGCGCGTGAGGCGGCCGCCAAGGAGCACCCGGAGGGAGTCCACCGCGCGCACGGCCGCGACCTTGCCGCCGTGGACGCCGGCGACGAAGGCGACCGTCGGGCCGGGTTCGGCGCCGGTGATGGTCGTCACCGGCAGGGCGGGGCTCCCGCAGGTTGCCGCGGTACACAGGGCGACGGCCGGGGTAAGACGATGAAACCAACGGCGCAGCTGGCGCGTCCATTGGGCGACCTCGACCTGGAGCTTCCCTGTGTTCACTCGCATCCGTGGAATGTACGACGCCCTGACCTCGACCCTCGAGGCCGGCTGGCTGCCGCTGGTGGTCGGGTTGGCCGGCGTGGTGCTGCTGACGCGAGTGCTCTGACGCGGATGTGCTGAGGCACGGGTACTGAGCCCGGCGCGCGGCGCCGGGCGGGGGCTCGGCTATCTTTCACGTCAGGTGACGCTCCCAGCCGTTTCGATTTCCAGGAGAGTTTCCGCGTGGCACCGCAGTTCATCTATGTGATGAAGGCGCTCAAGAAGGTGATTCCGCCTTCGCGCATCATCCTCGACGACATCTGGCTTTCGTTCTATCCCGGCGCCAAGATCGGCGTGCTCGGCGCCAACGGCGCGGGCAAGTCCTCGCTGCTGCGCATTATGGCCGGCGTCGACACGGAATTCCAAGGCGAGGCCTGGGCGCACAAGGGCACGCGCATCGGCTACCTGCCGCAGGAGCCCGAGCTCGACCCGAACCTCGACGTGCGCGGCAACGTGGAGCTGGCCGTGAAGACGCAGCGCGATGCGCTGAACGAGTTCAACGAGATCTCGCTCAAGTTCGCCGAGCCCGACGCCGATTTCGACAAGCTGATGGAGCGGCAGGGCAAGCTGCAGGAATACATCGACCAGCACGACCTCTGGAACCTCGACAACAAGATCGAGGTGGCGATGGACGCGCTGCGCCTGCCGCCTGCCGATTCGTCGGTGACGAACCTCTCGGGCGGCGAGAAGCGCCGCGTGGCGCTCTGCAAGGTGCTGCTCGAGGAGCCCGATATGCTGCTGCTCGACGAGCCGACGAACCACCTCGACGCCGAGAGCGTGGCCTGGCTCGAGCACTTCCTCGAACGCTTCCCGGGCACGGTGGTGGCGATCACGCACGACCGCTACTTCCTCGACAACGTCGCGAAGTGGATCCTCGAGCTCGACCGCGGCAAGGGCGTGCCCTACGAGGGCAACTACTCCGGTTGGCTGGAGCAGAAGCAGCAGCGCCTGGCGCTCGAAGAGAAGCAGGCCAGCGCGCGGCAGAAGACGCTGCAGAAGGAGCTCGAGTGGGTGCGGATGTCGCCGAAGGCGCGGCAGGCCAAGAGCAAGGCGCGCCTGCAGGCCTACGAGCAGCTCGCCAGCGAGGCGCAGAACGACCGCGTGATGCAGAACGAGATCGTCATCCCGCCGGCGCCGCGGCTTGGCAACGACGTGGTGCGCGCGAAGAAGCTCAAGAAGGCCTTCGGTGACAAGCTGCTGTTCGACAACCTGAACTTCGATCTCCCGCGTGCGGGCATCGTCGGCATCATCGGCCCCAACGGCGCCGGCAAGACGACGCTGTTCCGGATGATCAACGGGCTCGAGAAGCCCGACGCCGGCGAACTGACGATCGGCGAGACGGTGCAGATCTCGTATCAGGACCAGCACCGCACGCTCGAGGGCAAGCGCACGCTGTGGGAGGAGATCTCCGGCGGCCGCGAGCTGATCACGGTCGGCAAGAAGGAACTCAACTCACGCGCCTACGCCTCGAGCTTCAACTTCAAGGGCGCCGACCAGCAGAAGCTCGTCGCGAACCTCTCGGGCGGCGAACGCAATCGCCTGCATCTCGCCAAGACGGTGATGCAGGGCGGCAACCTGCTGCTGCTCGACGAACCGACGAACGACCTCGACGTCGATACGCTGCGTGCGCTCGAGGAGGCGCTGCTCGACTTCTCCGGCTGCGCGGTGATCATCTCACACGACCGCTGGTTCCTCGACCGCGTGGCCACGCACATCCTCGCCTTCGAGGGCGATTCGGAAGTGGTGTGGTACGAGGGCAACTACCAGAGCTACATCGAGGACCTGAAGCGGCGGAAGGGACCGGATGCGGACCAGCCGCATCGCTTGAAGTACAAGCCGTTGGTGCGATAACCAGACGGACGACGGATGCTTGAAGGGTGCGCCGAGCTGAGCTCGGCGCACCCTTGTCGTTTCCGTCGTCCGTCAGCCGTCCCTCTTGGTGTCCGTGCATCCCCGACGTCGCGATTCCGGTGGCGATGACGAAACGGCGCATCGGATTCTCCGTAGGGGGTTCCGCGGGAGCTGTCGCCAGCCCGCCGCCTGATGCAAGTTAGCGGCCCCACCCCAACGGATACGATTCGATGCACCGCCGTACGACCACCATCCTCGCCGCGCTGCTGTTGACCGCGTCGGCCGCCACCGCCCAAGACGTCACGCTGAGCACTGACGTGCTCGATCGCTACGTGACTGCATACGACAAGGAGCGCGAGGAAGTCGCCGCGCTCGATCCGCAGCTGCGCGAGATCGACCAGAAGATCCGCAAGTTCCGCGAGTGCAAGATCGCCTTCGAGGCCGCGGGCTCGGCGACGCGCAGCCGACTCGGCGGACTCGCCGCCCGCGCCGGCATCCGTGCCCGCTGCGGTGCCAACAACGAAGCCGACATCGAACGCGAGAAGACCACGCTGCGCGAGCAGGCCACGCAGCGCGCGGCGCAGGCGGGCAGCTTCACCGTGCCGCAGTATCAGCGACTCGGCATTCGCCTCGAGCGCATCTATGCCTACGGCGATCGCGCCGGCCTCTCGGCGCCGGAGATCGAGGCGGTGGATGCGCGCCGCGAGCGCTTCGGAAGCATCTATGGAGTGAGCGCCGCCGCGGTGACGGCGGCCATCGAAGGCGTGGGCCGCGCCGGTGGCGGCAGCGGACGCCCGCTGCCCGGCCAGTGGACGGCCGACCTCACGTGGTTGTACGTCGCCCAACTCTGGGGAATGATGTACGGCACCGGCGCCAACGTGTTTGACGAGGCCTACCAGCCGGGGCAGTGGACGCGCTGGGAGCTCGTCGGTTCCGACGACGACGACAAGGCCGTCGTCGAGCGCGCGTTCATCAGCAAGGACGCCGAGGGGCGTGAGTGGTGGCGCTACAAGTCGATGATGGGCGGCGACACCATCGTGCTCGAGGGGCTGTTCAAGGACGCGGGCGACGGCCTGCAGGAGCTCGTGCGGATGCGCGGGCGGATGCCGGGCGAGCGCGAAGCCAACGAGCTGATGGTGCCGGAGAATATGACGACGCTGGCCGCCTGGGGGATGTTCCGCACGCGTCCGACCAAGGAGAGCGTCGACGGCGCGACGGTCGGCACGGAGAATCTCGCGACGCCGGCCGGTACGTTCAGCGCGAAGCGCGTGCGCTTCGGCAGCACGGGCGCGCGCCAGGGGTGGTGGCTGAGCTCGCAGGTGCCGGGCGGCTGGGTGCAGTACACCGTGAACGCCGAGGACAAGGAGGACGGCTTCACGATGCGCCTCATCGCCCACGGCAGCGGCGCGACTAGCGAGCTCGGCTCCCGCTAGGACCGGCGGCGCCTGCCGCTACCGCCGCGCGACCCACACCCACGAGAGCACCAGCGTATGGTTGATCTCGTGGGTTTCGCGCGGCGTGATGCGGTTCCATTGGTGGAGGTAGCCGATCTCCAGCCGCTGCCGCTCGCTGAGCGGTACGCCGATGCCAAGTTGCGCCCGGTTCTGCAGGCGCCGCTGCTCACCCTCGCGGTGCCCGACCGGCAGAAAGAACTCGTTCGCCGCAAACCCATACGCGGCGCTGGCGATCGGACGCTGCGCCCGGACGAAGTACCGCAGGCGCTGCTGGTAGCGTAGCGGACCGAGGTCGTCGCCGAGTACGGGCGCGAGCCAGCGCTGCTCGCTGCGCAGGCGATGCACCAGCGAGAGGTTGAGCGCGGTGTGCCCGAGCGTGAGTTGCTGCCAGGCGCGGTGCTCGCGCAGCGGCGCTGCGTTCGGGGATTCCCCATACGGCGCCGTCGCGATGTAGGCGTACCCACCGCCGACGCGCACGCCGGGCCGCAGCGTGACTTGCACGCCGGGGCGCAGCAAGAGTTGCTGCGGCGGTCCGCCAAGATCCATCCGCCGCCAGTGTGCATCGAACCACAGCGCGGTACGTTCGCTGACGGCGTGGTCGACGAAGGCGTTCGCCCAAGTGGCTGGCTGCTGCACGGTCTGCCAGTCCTGCTGCGCCAGGCCGATGGTCGGCAGCAGCAAGAGCGCGGCGCTGAGTAGCCGTAGCAGTCGCGTCATACTCCCTACAACGCGTAACGCGGGCGGAGGGTTGACCTGCGTCGGTCACCACAACCGACGCGATGGACAATGCCAGTGGCGTTGGCGAGATTCGCGGATGCTTCGTGTCATCCTGCGCGCCGTCACCCCGCTCGCTCTCTTCGCCGTCGCCTGCGCCGACCCCGACACGCAGGGTGCGACGCAGGTGAAGATGCTCGACAACGCCTACAACGCGCCGGTCGTGCGCATCCCGGTCGGTGCGGGCGTGGCGTTCACGAACGCGGGCCGCAACCCGCACAACATAGTGCCGGTCGATCCCGCCAAGTGGCCGGCCGTCGACACCTCCGCCGTGGCGCCGGGTGGCAAGCTCGCGCTCACGCTCGCCCAAGCGGGCGTGTACGAGTACTACTGCTCGTATCACGGCACCAAGGACGGATTCGGGATGGCGGGTGCCGTGGTCGTCGGCGACGCCGAGTACACGGGCGCGAAGCGCGGGCAGCTCACGGCGGTCGCCGCGGCCAGCGGGACGGTACGGCGCGTGCCGGAACAGCACGCGAACATCCAGGCCGCAGTCGACGCCGCGCAGCCGGGCGACCTGATCCTCGTCGCCCCGGGCATCTATAGGGAAGAGGTGACCGTCACCACGCCTTCCCTCGTGATCCGCGGGCTCGACCGCAACACGACGATCGTCGACGGCGAGTTCCTGCGGCCCAACGGCTTCAACGTCCTGGCCGACGGCGTCGCCATCGAGAACTTCACGGCGCGCCACGCGACGCTCAACGGGTTCTTCTGGACGGGCGTCACCGGATTCCGCGGACGCTACCTGACCGCCTACAACAACGGCGACTACGGCATCTACGCCTTCGACTCCAAGGACGGGCTCTTCGAGGACTCCTACGCGAGCGGTTCGCCCGACGCGGGGTTCTACGTGGGCCAATGCTTTCCCTGCAACACGCTGATCCGACGTGTGACCAGCGAGCACAACGCCCTCGGCTACTCGGGCACGAATGCCGGCGGGGCGCTGTACATCCTGAACTCCATCTGGCGCGACAATCGCGGCGGACTCGTACCGAACACGCTCGACACCGAGCTGTATCCGCCGCAGCGCAGCACGACGATCCGCCGCAACCTCATCGTGGACAACTCCAGCCGCAGCACGCCGTCGAAGGGGCTCACGGCGCTCGCCTGGGGCAACGGCATCCTGCTCGGCGGCGGTCGCGAGAACGTCGTCGAGGACAACGTCATCGCGGGTCACGCCGGCCACGGCGTGCTGATCGTACCGCTGGCCGACGCCAACTTCTGGCCGGCGAAGGGCAACCGTGTGCAGGGCAATCGCATCACGGCCAGCGGTCGTGCCGACATCTCCGTCGGCGGGCCGGCGAGCGTGGACAACTGCGTCGCGGCGCAGCGTAGCGACGTGTCGCTCGCCCCGGCCTCCCTGCATTGCCGCGACGGCCGCAGTGGCGGCGAGGAGAACGATCTCACGCCTACGCTCGCGCTCGGTCTACGGATGTGGCGCCTGGGCGGGGCCGAGTATCCTGATTGGCGCGCGCAACCCGTGCCGCCGCTGCAACCGACGATGCCCGCGCCCGATCGCAGGCCCGCGGTGCCGGCGGTCGGCGAGTTCGCACGCGTGCGTGCCGACACGCTCGGCGAACCAATGCCGCCCGCGTGGGACTCCGTGTTCGCCGCCGCGTCGGCGATGGCACTGCCGGGGCCCGCTCCGCGTCTCGCGCGCGTGCAGGCGCTCTTCCCGCTCACGCTGCTGCGACTCGGCGCGTTCATCGTGCTCGCGGTGACCGCGGCGATGATGCATCGTCGCGCGCGTCGCAGCGGACGGCCCGTGCAGGGCACGCGACTCGCGCTGCGGGCGCTGCTGGCGGTCGGTGCGCTGTGGATCGGCCTCGCGCTCAGCGTCGCCAGCTTGTTCAGCGGGACCTGATGCCGACGCGGCGCGAGTGGCTCTTCGGCGTCGGAGGAGCGACGGGCGCACTCGCGCTCGGCGCGACGTGGTCTGCGCTGCGCGCCAGACCACAAACGGCACGTCCCGATGACGTGACGATGCTGCACGGTCCGTACGGGCACGGCGTCGAGCCGCCGGCTGCGCTCGGTCCCGCCGCGCTCGACGACGCGACGATTCCCCCGCCGCCGACAGCGGGGCGCGTCGAGCGGAGCATCACGATCACGCAGCAACGCGTGGCCGTCGCCGCAGGTCAGGAGCTGGATGCGTGGACATTCGATGGTCGCATTCCCGGCCCGATCCTGCGCGTCACCGAAGGCGAGACGCTCGCACTCTCGGTGCGCAACCTCACGCCGCATCCACACAACCTGCATACGCACGGCGCGCATTCGCCCGCGCAGGATGGCTGGGAGCCGATACCAGCCGGCGGGACGCGCGTCTACGAGTTCGCACCGCGGCCGGCGGGACTGTATCCCTACCACTGCGATCTCTTGCCCAGCGCCGAGCATCTCGGCCGCGGCCTGTACGGCGCGTTGCTCGTCGATTCGCCGGCACCGCGTCCTGCGGCCACCGAGCGTGTGCTCGTCCTCGGCGGCTTCGACCTCGACGGCGACGGCCGCTCGGAGCTCTACGGATGGAACGGCGTCGCCGGGTACTTCGCGCGGCACCCACTGAAAGTCCCGGTTGGCCAGCTGCTGCGCCTGCACGTCATCAACCTCGTGCCTGACGAACCCGTTGCGACGTTCCATCTGCACGCGCAGACCTTCGATGTGTTCCGCTCGGGTACGGGCCGCGTGCCCGACGAGCACAGCGACGTCGTCGCGCTCACGCTCGGCGAACGCGCCACGCTCGAGATGCGGTTCGACGCGCCGGGTCGCTATATGTTCCACCCGCATCAGCCGCGCCTCGCCGAGCGCGGCGCGATGGGCTGGATCGTCGCTGGCTGAGCGTCAGCCGCCGAGCGCCTGCAGGCGACGCACCATCGCTTCGCGCAGCGCGACGGGTTCGAGGATCTCCGCGTCGGGACCATAGCGAAGGACGTGGCGCACCGCCCAATCCTCGGTGATCGCTTCGTGCTCGATCACCGTGCTGCCATCGGCCTCAAGCGCGCTCCCTTCACGCTCGGCGATCCATCGCGCGATGCGCGGGCCGTAGCGCACGCGCATCGGCGCGCCGGTATCGCCGACGAGCACGCGGCCATCGCGGAGCACGGCATCGAGCGCGAAGCCGTCGATGGACCGGAACCGCTCGGCTTCGCAGCTGGCCGACGCGATGCGGTCGAAGCGGAACACGCGCAGGCCGTCATTGCGCTCGCACCACGCGACGAGATACCACATCCCGCGCGACCACACGAGGCCAAGCGGATAGACGCGGCGCTGGCCGTCCTCGGCCTGTGCCGCCGAACGATAGAGGATCGTCGCGACGCGACGCTCGCGGATGCAGGACTGGAGCTCGCGCCGTATGCGGCGCGAGTCGGCGGACTCGTGGCCGAAGCTCCCGTGGTGCGTCGCGGCGGAATCGGGTTCGGCGGCGGGAAACTTCGCGAGCGCCTTCTGCAGGCGCGTCCGTGCGCTGTGCAGCACGGCGTGCTCGTCCGGCGGCAGCTCCTGCGCGAGCATCGCGAGGCCCAGCTCGAGCGCGCGTAGCTCGCTCTGCGTCAGCGCCATCGGCCGACGGAAATGCCCGGCCGGCGTCTGCATCTGCACGGTGTCGGCGTCGAGCAGCAGCGACACGCCCTCGGTGAAGCCGCCCGGTTCGTCGCCGTCTCGGTTGATGAGCGAGAAGAGGTCGCGGCGCACCGTCTCCACGTCGCTGTCGATGCGCGCGGCGATGTCGTCGAGCGAGTGGACCTGGTCGTCGGCCAGCGTCGGCAGCACGAGCAGTAGGCGTCGCAGCTGTTCGGCGGCGGTGGCGGCGTTGGGCGTCGGGCTCACGCGACCTCCGGATAGCAGGCGCGGGTGGACTGCGCGAGGGCGCGCAGGCGCTCGGCCATCGACGGCGGCGAGACGACGCTCGCATCGCCGGCGAAGCCGAGCAGCCAGAGCGCGAAGGTGTCTGGCCGCCGCACGCGGAAGCTGCGCGCCGCGGGGTCTCCCGTCACGGCCTCACCCAGCTGCATCGCCGCCTTCGTGATGCCGCTCTCGATGCGGAAGCGCACGACGACGGCCTCGGGCTCGGCGTCGCCGAGTTCCCAAGCCTGCCGCGAGCGCGCGTGCGCGCCAAGGTCGAAGTCGGCGGGAACGGTGAAGTCCATCGTCTGCGCCTTGGCGTTGTTCACCTCGAGGTCTCGGATGCGCGACACGCGGAACTGCCGGCGCGCATCGGCGTCGACGTCGCGTCCGACGAGGTACCAATGGCCGGTGACGAAGGCGAGGCCGTAGGGCTCCAGCTGTCGATCGGATTCCTCGTCACGGTGCATCGAGCGATACGTGAAGCGGACACGCTTGCGGCGGCGCACGGCATCGCCGAGGCGGTCGAGGGCGTCGGCATCGGCCACCTGCTCGAGTTGCACCAGCTCGCCGCTGACGGGCGGCAGCGGCAGGTCGTGGCCGAGTTTGCGTAGCGCGGTCATCGCTTCGTGCGCGAGTGCCGCATCGCCGAGCGAGGCCACGCGGTGCGCCGCGCGCGCGATGGCATCGAGCTCCTCCGGCTCGAAGGCCAGCACCGACAGTCCCTGGTAGCCGGGTCCGCGCGGGCGTCGCGGTGGCCGTCCGGCGTCGGCGACGAGCTGGAGGTACGGGAGGTAGAACTGCCGGCTCCCGAGCCGGTAGCGGCTGAGGTTCCCGTCTTCGTCCTTCACGCTCTCGATCGGCACGCCCAGCGAGCGCAGTTCGTCCTTGTCGCGCTCGAACATCCGCATCAGCGCGTCGCGGGATCGCGCGGCATCCGCGTAGGCCGGCACCTCGCGGCGCAGCGCGTCGAAGTCGACGGCGGCGCTGCGGCGCAGGAGCGCTGCGAGCAGGTCCGTCCAGCGTTGGAGCTTGTTGGCGCTTGGCATTGCAGGGAGTATGGCACGGGGGTGCGACAATCGGTCGGATCGGCGCGGATGCGCGGCCGGCGACGTCCCACTAACTTCGCCGCATCCCCTTGCGGAGCCAACCGATGCGTCTCGCCCTGCTCGCCTGCTGTTTCCTCGTGGCCGCCGCTTGCGGCGGCAAGCCCGACGCTCCCGCCGCGACGCGGAGCGCGGAGGAGCAGCGCGCCGTCGACAGCACCGTGGGCGCTTCGGGCCTGCCCGGCGCGCAAGGCGTGCGCGGCGCGATGGCCGCCAGCGATTCGGCGGCCAAGCGCGCCCGCGAGCTCGACTCGCTGTCCAAGCTGCCTTGAGCTTCGCGCGGTACGTCGCACTCGGCGACTCGTCCACCGAAGGGCTCGAGGATCCCGGCACGAACGGACGCCACCGCGGCTGGGCGGATCGACTCGCCCTGCACGTCGCGCAGGCGCAGGGCGAGCCGCTGCTCTACGCGAACCTCGCGATCCGCGGACGCAAGACGCGGCAGGTGCTCGACGAACAGCTCGAGCCGGCGCTGGCGATGCGTCCGGATCTCGCGACGGTGTTTGCCGGCACGAACGACATCATCCGCAGCAAGTACAGCGAAGCCGAGGTGATGGAGGACCTGCGCACGATGCACCTGGCGCTGCGTGCGGCCGGCGCGACGGTCCTGACGATCACGATGCCCGACCTCAGCGAGATCGCGCCCTTCGCGAAGCGCGCGCGTCCGCGGCTGATGGCCTTCAACGCGGCGGTGCGCGCCCTCTGCGCGGAGACTGGTACGCTGCTGCTCGACGTCGCGCAGTATCCCGTGGCCTGCGACCCGCGGCTGTGGCACGAGGATCGCCTGCACGCAAACGCCGACGGGCATCGCCGCATCGCGGCCGGACTCGCCGCGACGCTCGGCTTGCCGGGATTCGACGAGACGTGGGCGGTACCGCTGCCGCCGATCGCCACGCCAAGCACTTGGGGACGGATGCGTGCGGATGCACACTGGGCGGCGACGTATCTCGTGCCTTGGCTGATGCGCCGGCTGACGAAGCGTTCGTCGGGTGACGGCGTCACGGCCAAGCGTCCGGCGCTGCAGCCGATCGGGCCGTAGCCCCGGTCCGCAGGGCCGCGAGTGGCACGCCCGACGGAAAAGGGCCAGTATTCGGAATGAGCGCGATCTATGAGATTCCCGTCCAGACGATGGATGGCCGCGAGGAGACGCTCGAACCGTATCGCGGCCAGGTGATGCTCATCGTCAACACGGCGAGCCAGTGCGGCTTCACCCCGCAGTACAAGGGACTGGAGCAGTTGCACCGCGAGCTGGGCCCCAAGGGCCTCGCTGTCCTCGGGTTTCCCTGCAACCAGTTCGGCGCGCAGGAGCCGGGTGACGCCGACGAGATCAAGAAGTTCTGCTCGCTGAGCTACGACGTGACCTTTCCGCTATATGCAAAGGTCGAGGTCAACGGCGGCCACTCGCATCCGCTCTGGGCGCATCTCAAGCGGGAGAAGCGCGGCCTGCTCGGCACCGAGGCGATCAAGTGGAACTTCACCAAGTTCCTCGTCGCGCGGGACGGTCGCGTGCTCCAGCGATTCGCGCCGAACGACACGCCGGAAGAGATCCGCGCAGAAATCGAACGGGCGCTCGGCGAGTAGCCGAACGCCCGTTCACCCGCGATCGCCCGGGGCGAGTCGTCGGCTCAGCGCATCCCGGCCTTCACGTCCGGTGCAGCGCGCAGGCCATCCACCGTCGGGCCCGGTCGCTGCCGCGGCCACTGCTCGGCCAGCGTCGTCCCGTCGTAGAGCCGTCCGTTCTTCATCACGCCGCTGATCGCGGTGCTGTTGCGCAGGTCGGCGATCGGGTCGCGGTCGAGGATCAGCAGGTCGGCGAGCTTGCCCGGTTCGAGCGAACCCAGCTGCTGTCCGAGCCCGATGGCATCCGCGCCGACGATCGTCGCCGCGCGCAACACGTCGTGGTTGGACCAGCCGCCTTCCTTGAGCAGCCACATCTCCCAGTGGTAGCCGAGTCCCTGGAACTGGCCGTGGCTGCCGATGCCAACGCGGCCGCCCTGCTTGAAGATCTCGTAGGCGTCGGCGGCGTGCTTCGGGAACGCGTACTCGTCGTCGGAGAACCATCCGCCTGGCGTGCCGTCGGTGGGGCGGCGACCGACGCGACGGCGCGTGAGTGACGCGAGCTCTTCGTAGGGCATCCAGCGGCGCACCTTGGGATCGTCGTAGGGCCTCTCGCGCGTGTAGAACCAGTTCTCGCCCCAGGGACCGCCGTAGTTCACGACCAACGTCGGCGTGTAGGCGATGCCCGTCCAGGCGAAGAAGCCCGTCACGTCGCGGAACAGCGGCGTCACGGGGATGTTGTGCTCCTGGCCGCTGTAGCCGTCCTGCGCCATCGAGAGGTTGAGCCGGAAGTCCAGTGAACCTTCGGTGGTCGGCATAATCTGCTGCTCGTGCGCGGCCTGGATGATCCACTGCCGCTGCTCGCGATTGCCGGCCACGTACATCTTGATCGTCTTGGTGTCGTAGTAGCTGCTGTAGCGGCGCAGCACGCGGCGCGCATCCTCGAGGTTGCGCACGTTCTCTTCCCAGAACACGCCGGGGCCGGTGCTGTAGACGCGCGGGCCCATCGCGAGGCCGCTCTCGACCATATCGCCGTACGTGAGCACGTCGGTGGTCGCCGTCTGCGGATCGCGCGTCGTGGTGACGCCGTAGGCGAGGTTGGCGAGGTACATCCACGGCTGCGCCTTGTGGATGCCCCACGAGGGCCACATGTGCGCGTGCGTGTCCACGAAGCCGGGGACGATCACGCATTGGGCGTCCCGCCAGGAGG
>DAOMNV010000036.1:0-22711 GCA_035444005.1 Gemmatimonadaceae bacterium | reverse complement strand
GCTGACGACGCGCTGCTGGCGCGGCTCGTCGCCGCGGTGGACGGCCACTACGCAGTCGAGGCGGAAGTCGGACGCGGCGGGATGGCGGTGGTGTACCGCGCCACCGACGTGCGCCTGCGCCGCAAGGTCGCGCTCAAGGTGCTGCCCCCGGAGCTGGCCTACCGCGACGAGGTGAAGCGGCGCTTCCTGCGCGAGGCGGAGATGGCGGCGGGGCTCTCGCACCCGCACATCGTGCCGATCTACGCCGTGGACGAGCGCGACGGCCTCCTGTGGATGGCGATGGGGCTCGTCGACGGCGAGTCGCTCGCGGAGCTGCTGCATCGCGAGGCGCGGCCGCCGGTGGAGGTCGTGCGCCGCGTGCTGCGCGAGGTCTGCGAGGCGCTGGACTACGCGCACCGCGAGGGCGTGGTGCACCGCGACATCAAGCCGGACAACATCCTGCTCGAACGCGGCACGGGGCGCGCGCTGGTCACGGACTTCGGCATCGCGCGCGCCGCCGAGGGCGACCAACGCCTCACGGCGACGGGCATCGCGGTCGGGACGCCGGCGTATATGAGCCCCGAGCAGGCGATGGGCGAGCGTGAGGTGGACGGCCGCGCCGACCTCTACGCGCTGGGCATCGTCGGTTACCAGATGCTGGCCGGCGAGTTGCCGTTCCAGGCGAGCAACACACCGACGATGCTGATGAAGCACTTGAGCGAGCGCCCGCGCCCGCTGCGTGACGTGCGTGCCGACCTGCCGCCGAGCCTCATCTACGCCGTCGATCGCGCACTCGCGAAATCACGTGACGACCGCTGGGCGAGCGCGGCGGAGTTCCGTGCGGCCTTGGCCGAGGATGCGGAGACACCGTCGATGAAGCGGCGCTCGGGTGCGACGGCGAGGCCGTCGAGCGGCGCGAAGCCGGCCGAGCCTGCGGCCGATCCGATCGACGAGTTGCACGCGCGCACGCCGGTGCCGGGCCCCGAGTTTCCCAAGCTGCCGCGCGACTGGATGCAAGACGATGCGGCGCGCGCGGAGAGCCGCGAGGCGCTCAAGCAGTGGCGCGAGGAAGCGCGGCGCTGGCGCGAACAGGTGCGCAACCAGCCGCGGGCCCAGCGCGAGGATCTGCGCGCCGGCGCCCAGCGGATGGGCGAGTTCGTGCTGCAGCAGAAGACGCCGGAAGAGCGCATCGCCAGCGTGCGCCGGCGCATCGGTGCCGGCGTGGTCACGGTCGGGATGCTCGGCGCGATCAACCTCGTCACCTCGCCGTTCTTTCCCTGGGTGATCTTCCCGGCGATCGGCATCGGCTACGGCATCGTGCGCCGCGTGACCGACCTCTGGGCCGACGGCATTCCCGTGCGCGACATCTTCCGCAAGCCGCAGCCGCGCCTGGGCGGCGATGCGCAGCCGCTGCGTCGTCTGGAGCCGAAGCTGCCCGCGCCGCCGGCGTCGAACGCCGCGCAGGCGGTGCTCGACGCCGTGCCCAAGGACGTGTTGGCGGGACAGTTCGGGCCGGCGCTGCGCGATGCCTTCGACGCCCGCTCGAAGATCCGCTCGATGCTCGCCCGGCTGCCCGAGGCCGAGCGCTCGATGTTGCCGGAGATCGAACCCACCGTCGAGGCGCTGGTGGAACGCGTGCGCACGTTGGCGATCGCGCTGCACGCGCTGGACGCCGATGCCTCGCCGGACGCGTTGGTGCGCTTGGAGACGCGCGTCGCGCAGGCCGAGGCGATGCCCGACGGTCCCGAACGCGAACGGCGCCTCGAACTGCTCGGCCGCCAGCGCGACACGCTCACCGACCTCGCCGAGCGCCGCGGCTCGTTGAAGCTGCAGCTCGAGCAGGCCGTGCTGGTGCTCGAGACGATGAAGCTCGACCTCACGCGCTTGCGCAGCTCGGGCATCGCCTCGCGCGTGGCCGACGAGGGCCCGCGCACGCAGGAGATCAACGCCTTGGTGCGCGACGTCGAACGCGTGGCCGAGGCGGTGGACGAATCGCGCCTCGACCGCGACGACACGCGTTGAGCGGCGCTGAATTGCGCTGACGCGCGTCGTCGCGATGCGGGCCGTCAGCTTCGCATCGCGTCGACGGGTTCGACGCCGAGCGCCCGCCGCGCCGGCCCCACGCTGGCCAGCACGGCAACCGTGAGCAGCGCGAGTGCGATGCCGACGATGAGCACTGGCCCCGCGCCGTCGGCGCCGACGACCAGCCCCCGCAGCAGGCGCGATGCATAGAAGGCACCGAAGGCGCCCACCACGATGCCGCTGAGGGCCATCCGCAGCGACTGGCCGACGACGAGCCGCACCACCGATGCCGCCGGCGCCCCGAGCGCGATGCGCACGCCGATCTCGCTGCGACGCTGCGTGACGAGATACGCGATGACGCCGTAGGTACCGACTGCGCTGAGTACGAAGGCGATCGCCGCCGCGACGCCGATGAGTCCGAGCAGGAAGTCGGTGCGGGCCAGCGAGCGGTCCATCACCTGTTGCAGCGTGCGCGGTGCGACGACGGGCACCCGGGGGTCGAGCTCCTTCACGACGGCACGCACGGCCGGCAGCAGCGCGAGCGGATCGTCGGTGGTGGCGCGCACGAGGATGCTCAGGTCGTTGAGGGCACCGGAGCGCACGTTGGGCTCGAGGCCGGTCGCCGCGTAGAACACCGCCTCGGTGGGTGGCGCGCTCAGCGCCTCCGCGCGCAGCGATTCGATCACGCCGACGACGCGGTACCAGGCTTCGGAGTCCGTCCCGTTGCTGCCGATGCCGCGGCCAATCGGATCCTCGCCGGGCCAGAGGCGGTCGGCGAGGGCGCGCGTGACGACGACGGCCTGCGTGCGCGCGTCGACATCGCGCCAGCTCGGGCGCTCGCCGCGTACCGCGATACCGAGCGCATCGAAGTAGCCGGGCAGGGCGACGGGCGTGGAGACGCAGGGTGTCTGCTCGCCCACGTCGTAGGGGCGCGCCTCACGGAAGACGACGCTGCAGCCGGTGCCGAAGTCCTGCAGCGGCACGCTGCCGCCGCCGACGGCGACGACGCCGGGGAGCGCCTTGAGCCGCGCGTCCAGCTGACGGTAGAAATCGAGCGCGCGTTCGCGCGTGTCGTAGGCCGTGAACGGCAGCGAGAGCTCGAAGGCGAGCGTGCCGGCGGCGTCGAACCCGGGCTCGACGTCGCGGATCTCGTCGGCGTAGCGGAGCATCGTCGCGGCGCCGCTGAGCAGCACCATCGTCGCGGCGACCTGCGCGACGACGAGGGCGTGCCGTGCCGCGCGCTGCCGTGGCGAAGCGCTCACCGAGCGGCTGCCGTCGCGCAACGCGGCGACGTCGAGCTCGCGGCGCAGCATCGGGGCGAGGGCGAAGGCCAAGGTGAGCACGACCACGATGGCGGCCAGCACGGCGAACGCCGTGCCGCCCAGCGCGACCTCGTGCATCCGCGGGATGTCGCGCGGCGCGACGAGGGGCAGGGCGCGCACCGCCAGCTGGGCCATCACGAGTCCGAGCGTCGCGGCCGTGCCGGCGATGAGCAGCGCCTCGGCGAGGAAGTGCGCCGTCATCTGCAGGCGGTTGGCGCCGAGCGCCGTGCGCAACGCAGACTCGCGCCGGCGCATCTCGAGCCGGGCGAGGAAGAGGTTGCCGACGTTCGCCGCCGCCGCGCCGAGCACCAGCAGCACCGTGCCGAAGAGCAGCCAGAGGACGCGCGGCACCTGGGCCCCGAGCACGGCGTCGCGCAGCGGGATCGCGGCGATGCGGAAGTTGTAGCTACTGATGAACCGCGGCGAATACGCCTGGGGCATCCACTCCGGGAAGCGTTGCAGCAGCGCGGCGAGCTCGCGGTTGGCGTCGTCGGCGGTGACGCCGTCGGCGAGGCGTGCGATGCCGACGTTGGGATGCGTGTTCCAGAACGGGCCGGCGGGGTTCACCTGCATCGGCAGCCAGACGTCGACGCCGAAACCGCTGAGGTCACTGGCGTCGGCGAAGGGTCCGGGCATCGGCAGCGTGAGGCCTGGCGCGGCGACACCGACGATCTCGTACGACCCGCCGGCGGTCTCGAGCAGCTTGCCGACGATCGCCGGGTCCGAGCCGAAGCGGTCGCGATGGTACTCGGCCGAGATCACGGCGACCGGCGCGGCACCGGGTGCGTCGTCGCTGGCGGCGTAGAGCCGACCGAGACTGGCGCGCGCACCCAGTGCATCGAAGACCGAATGCGTAGCCGTCGCGATGCGCGCCAGCTCGGCGTCGCCGCCGGACAGCACCGTCATCGAGAAGTTGCGGTAGATGCCGAGTTGCCGGATGCTGCGGGCGTGCTCGCGCAGATGCACGTATCCGCCCGGCGAGACGCCCCAACGACGCTCGCCGTTGCCGGGCACGGTGGCGGGATGCAGCACGGCGACGAGGCGATCGGCGTCGGCGTAGGACAGCGGACGCAGCACGACGCTGTCGAGCACGGCGAACATCGCCAGCGTCGCGGCGATGCCGACGGCCAGCGTCCACACGGCGACGAGCGAGAATCCGCGGTCGCGCCAGAGCGCGCGTGCAGCGCGCCGCGACTCGCGCGCGAGACTGCCGAGGAAGCGCGCGCGGCGCTGGCCGCGCAGGGCGCGGCGGTCGATGCGTGCGACTTCCTTGCGATAGCCGTCGACGTCACCGAAGCGACGGCGCACCTCGGCCTCGGCCTCGGCGGGGCTGAGTCCGTCGGCGATGAGCTGCTGGCGCCGTTGTTCGATATGGAAGGCGAACTCCTCGTCCACGGCGTCGGCGACGCGTTCGGGTGCGGGCGGGAGGTCGAAGTCGCGGCGGGGCGTGTCGCTCATACGTTGCCCTCCGCCGCGAGGATGCGGTCCATCGCCGTCGCGTAGCGCGTCCAGCGCGAGGTCTCGGCGGCGAGTTGCTGGCGTCCGCGCGGCGTGAGCGTGTAGTACTTGGCGCGCCGCCCTTCGGGCGTGAGGCCCCACTCGGCGCGCAGCCAGCCGCGCTCCTCGAGGCGGTGCAAGGCCGGGTAGAGCGCGCCTTCCTCGACGAGCAGCTGCTGGCGTGTGACGGTTTCGATCCAGCGCACGATGCCGAGTCCGTGCATCGGGCCCCAGCTGAGGGTCTTAAGGAGGATGAGATCGAGGGTGCCGCGGACGATGTCGAGATCGGGCCCAGCCATACACGCTCCGTGACCTAAGGTTCTTAGGTTAGACGGGGCGTTCACGCAAAGGGTTTCGCCGACCCGCCGGAATTACGCGTGCGTGGCGAGCAAAGGTTCGAGCGCGCGGCGGAGCGCGTCGGGTTGGTCCTCGGGCACGTAGTGCGAGGCGCCGGGAATCACCGTGAGGCTGGAGCCGGCGATGGCCTTGTGCAGGCGCTCGCCGAGCGCGACGGGATAGAACGGATCGTCGGCGCCCCAGACGATGGCGGCGGGGACGGAGAGTTCGCCGAGGCGGCGCGACCAGGCGGCGGTATCGCAGTGCCGCATCACGGCGAGGTGCGCGGCGAGCGCATCGCGCCCAGGCTCGGTGGTGAAGTGGCGGAGGCAGGTGTCGAGCGTGAGATGCGCGCGCTGGGGATCGGCGAAGCCGCGCCGCACGGAGCCGTGGACGAGTCCGGCGAGCAGGGCCGGCGGTGTGTGCCGGGCGAGCGGGCCGAGCGCACGGGCGAAGCGGGCGAGTCGCCGTGGCTTCACCCCGAAACCAGCTGAGCTGACGAGCGCGAGGCCGGCGACGCGGGTGGGCCATTGCACCGCGAAGGCCTGCGCGACGCCGCCGCCGAGTCCGTGGCCGATGATGAAGGCCTTCTCGACGCCGAGGTCGTCGAGGAGTGCGTGGATGGCGGCGGCGTGCGCGCCGCAGCCCGCGCGCGCGGCACTCGGAGGATCGCTGCGTCCGAAGCCGGGCAGGTCGACGATGATTTGCCGATGTCCGGGCGCAAAGTCACGGATGAAATCGTGCCAGAGGCGCGAGGTCATCGGGAATCCGTGGATGAGCACGACCGGATCACCGGCTCCGCGGGTACCGGCCGCGTAGTAATAGAGGCGGCTTCCCCCGACGTCCACGAATTCTCCGCGCATTGTGGCAATCTGGCGGATTTCGTAGGAAATGGTATCCTTTAGCGCTCCTGAGGGTATGGGACGGGCGCGGCGTAGGTTATACTCCAAGTGCCGCCGGATAAGTTCTTTTCTCGTATGGCGTTAGCCACGGTTTTCGTTTGACGACACCAATCATCTCCCCCACGTCGATCTTTGCGCCGCCGCCGCCCCCCGAGGCGGAAGTGACGTTTCCGCTGGGTTGGCTACTGGATAACGCGTCACCACCGATTCAGTATCGCGCCACCAACGAGGTAGCGAAGCTTGGTGGCGGTGCGGAGTTCGCGGCCGGACTCCTCCCGATGGCGTACCGCCCGGCCCTGGAGCTCGCGGTTCAGGCCGATGTGAATGGTGTCTGGAACGACTCGATGCTCGCCCTGCCCTCGCAGCGCGCGGAGCATTTCGAAGGCATCGGCACGATTCCGGCGATGCGTCGCCTGCTCGAGTATGGATGGGACAAGGACGCGCCGCCGCTCCTGCACACGAAGCGGGTGCTCTTCCGCCTGCTCGCCGAAGACAACGATCCGGACTTCCTCTACGAACTGCGCCCGTCGCGCGGCAAGGTGGAGGAGGAAGTCCTGCAGGCGAACCGTCAGTTGCTGCGCGAAGCGGCCGGCGCAGCCCTCGCCTCGGCGGGCTTCGAGGCCGATCCGCGCCTGCGCGGCCTCGCGCGTCGCACGATCGAGCGCATCGCCGAGTTTGTCCGCTCGCCGCTCGCGGAGAAGCCGTGGATTCGCGTCGGCAACAAGCAGGTGCTCCATCCCGATGCATATCCGCCGAGCATCTACGCGCTGCATCTCATCGCCAATATGCCGTTGTTCCAGAACGAGCACTACGAGGCGATGGAGCTGCTCAACGCGTATCTCGCGCGGCCGCTGCCGCGGCAGGAATCGGTGCAGCAGGTGGGCACGACGCTGATGCCCGTGCCCTATGCCGTGCTCGGCGACCTGCTGCCGCATCGCAACGCGGTGGAGAACGACGTGCCGAAGGCGCTGGCCTGGCTGGAGCTGATGGCGCGGATGGGCTTCCTGCGGCGCAACGAGGTGTGGACGAAGATGTTCGAGCGCTTCGTCGACGATTGCGGCCGTGATGGCGTGTGGCATCCGCACAAGGGAATGGCGATGCCGAAGAGCACGGATCCCTACGTGTGGCCGATGTTCCCGTTGGAAGTCACGCACGGTGGCGAGGAGCGCTGGTGCGACGTGACGTTCCGCGTCGGGCTCATCGCGCGGTTGAGCGGGCGTCCGATTTCGATCGTTTGAGTCGGGGCGCGTGGGCTGGTGATCGGCGGGAGGTGGACGCGTGAAGACGCGCCTGCCTCCCGCCGAATGGTTTCCGGCGGGCGTGGACGGGATCGCGGTGCGCCGGGTGCGCTTGGCGAGCGGCCCCGAGCTGCGCGTGCTGGAGGCCGGGCCTCGCGACGGCCCCGCGCTGCTGCTGGTGCACGGCTGGGCGGTGAGTGCGTATCTGTGGAGGCACAACATCAAGCCGTTGGCGGCGGCCGGCCATCGCGTGCTGGCGCTCGACCTACCGGGCCACGGCCTGAGCGACGCGCCGTCGACGCCGGGGAGCTACACGGTGGCGGCCTTCGCGCGCTCCGTGCTGGAGACGCTCGACGCCTGTGGCGTGGAGCGGGCGGCGCTGGCGGGGCAGAGTATGGGCGGCAAGGTCGTGGTGCAGGCTGCGCTCGATGCGCCGGCGCGCGTCTCGCAACTGCTGCTGTATGGCGCCGTCGGGTTCGGCTTGATTCCGCCCTGGCAGGCGCTCTCGCCGTTGCTGCCGACACCGCCGGGCGAGTGGATCGCGAAGCTGATTCCGCGCGAGGCGATCGCCTTCGTGCAGCACCG
Organism: Gemmatimonadaceae bacterium; assembly: GCA_035444005.1. GTDB lineage: Bacteria > Gemmatimonadota > Gemmatimonadetes > Gemmatimonadales > Gemmatimonadaceae > Pseudogemmatithrix. The sequence goes on along the minus strand of DAOMNV010000036.1, from coordinate 14,830 downwards.
CGTGTACGGGAAGCTTGGGTTCTTCACCGAGCGCGACGTGGACGAGTATTGGGCGCCGACGCAGTTCCCTGCAGTGGTGCGGGCGCAGCTGCGGATGCTGCAGGAATTCCAGTGGGGCCTCTGGGACGAAGCGACGCTGCGGCGTCTGCAGACGCCGACGCACGTGATCTTCGGGACGCGCGATCGCACGGTGCGCCCGAGGAACGCGGAAGCGTTGGCGCGGGCCTTGCCCGATGGGCGCATCACGTGGATCCCCGACGGTGGGCACGTGGTGATGGAGGAGGTGCCGACGCAGGTGAACGCGCAGATACTCGATGACCTGAGTAGGTTTCGGAGATAATGACGAGACGGAAGACGGAAGACGGAAAGGGCGCCGTGGGGACGACCGGCACGACGGAAGCAACGAAGGCGACGAAGCCGGCGACCGCGAAGAAGCCGGCGACCGCGAAGAAGCCTGCAAAGGCGACGAAGCCTGCGACCGCGGACAAGCCTGCGACCAAGAAGAAGGCGGCGACGGCCACGAAGCCCGCGGCGACGCCGGCGGTGGAGCCGTCGGCTGCGGATGACTCGCGGACCTTGGCGCAGCGCGAGGCCGAGACGAGCGACATCACGTTCGCGGACCTCGGACTGAGCGAACGGATGCTCGCGTCGCTGGAGCGCTCGGGCTACACGCGACCGACGCCGATCCAGCAGCAGGCGGTGCCGCTGGCGCTGAAGGGGCGCGACCTGATGGGGCTCGCGCAGACGGGCACCGGCAAGACGGCCGCGTTCACGATCCCGATCATCGAGCGCCTGATGGGCGGGCCGAAGCGCACGCGTGCGCTGGTGCTCACGCCGACGCGCGAGCTCTGCCAGCAGGTGGAGGCCAGCGTGCGCAAGTACGGCGAGGGCACGGGTCTCGACGTGATTTCGGTGTACGGCGGCGTGGGCTACGACCAGCAGACGGATGCCCTGCGCGCCGGCGTCGACATCATCGTCGCGACGCCGGGACGCTTGATCGACCACCTCGAGAAGCAGAACGTGGTGTTCGACGACCTCGAGGTGCTGGTGCTCGACGAGGCGGACCGGATGCTCGATATGGGCTTCGCGCCGCAGATCAACCGCATCGTCGCGCAGATCCACGCCTACCGGCAGACGCTGCTGTTCTCGGCCACGATGCCTCCCGAGGTGGAGGCGCTGGCGCGGAAGTACCTGCGCAAGCCGACGGTGGTGCAGGTGGGACGTCGCTCGCAGGCGGCGAACACGGTGCGGCACTTCGTCTATCCGGTGCCGGGCCATCGCAAGACGGCGCTGCTCACGCACCTGCTCAAGGAGCTGGGGGCCGAGGACTCGATCCTCGTGTTCTCGCGCACGAAGCACGGGGCCGACCGCGTGGTGCGGCATCTCGAGGAGCACGGCGTGAAGGCCGATGCGCTGCACGCCGACAAGAGCCAGGGCCAGCGCGAGCAAGCCTTGGCGCGGTTCAAGGACGGCAAGACCCGCGTGCTGGTGGCGACGGACATCGCGCAGCGCGGCCTCGACATCTCGGGCATCACGCACGTGATCAACTACGACGTGCCGCAGCAGGCCGAGGACTACGTGCACCGCATCGGTCGCACGGGGCGCGCGGCGAAGGAAGGCGACGCGTTCACGTTTATGAGCACCGAGGAGATCGGGATGGTGCGGACGATCGAGCGGGTGATCGGGCAGGAGATTCCGCGGATCAGCGTGGCGGGGTTTGACTTCGGGACGTGAGTGGGTGACGGATGACGGATGACGGATGCAAGAAGGGCGCGCGAATCGAAGATCCGCGCGCCCAACCAGCATCCGTCATCCGTCATCCGTCTAGTAGCTCACTCGTGCCCGCCCCATCCTCGACACGACCACCGTCTCCGCGCGCGCGCCGATGCTGACGACGATCGTCGAGTTGGCGACGCCGACGCCGAGTCCGTTGGCGCCGAAGGTGACGGTATCGCGGGTGGCGCGGAGTTGTACGTAGTGCATCTCGCGCAGCGCGCGGACGACGAGGGTGTCGCCGCCGGACTCGACGCGGATGCTGCCGGCGGGGCGGTCGACGACGAGGCGCGCGACCTGTCCGCGACGGATGGCGGCGGCACGGGTGAGGGCGATGGCACCGCTGACCTCGTGGGCCGCCTGGCGGATGCGCAGGCCGTCGAGCAGGTACTTGCCGCGCGGGAGGGCGAGGCCCGCGACGACGGTGATGAGCGTGCAGACAAGCAGCAGCTCGACGAGTGTGTGGGCGCGGCGCATAGGCCCATAGCTGCATAGATTCCGCCGCGACGGCGTCGTCGATTCGCCGCCGCTGCCACCAGTTCCCCGCGGAGGTCCCGTGCCCCAGCGTCGCCTGCTCCCGTTCCCCCGTCGCGCGCGCGTCGTCGCCGCGGCCGCGCTCGCCGCCGTGCTCGCCGGTTGCTACCAGGATCCCGAAGAGCGCATCGCGCAGCAGCAGTTGATGCAGGATATGACCGACGTCGTCAACGAACTCGGGATGCAGGTCTCGGAGCTGCAGGCCAGCATCGATTCGCTGCGGACGATCGTCGCCAAGCACGATACCGCGGTGTACCGGATGGCGAATGTGACTGGGGTGCCGTACACACGCTGACGGCAGACGTGAGACGGGAGATGGGAGAGCGGTGCGAATGGTCAGGGTGATCGACATCGCGTTCTGCGTGGGCTGCAACTACCAGCCGCGGGCGGCGGCATTGGCGGCGACGCTGCGCGAGGCGTATCCTCAAGCCATCGTGACGCTCACGCCCACAGGCGGCGGCAAGTTCGAGCTCAGCGCCGACGGCAAGATCGTCTTCTCCAAGGAGCGGCTGGGGCGGCATCTGTTGCCGGGAGAGGCGCTGGAGCGTTTGAGCACGATGGATGATGGATGACCGGCCGAACCACTCGAATCCACCGACTAGTATGCGCATTGCCATCTCCACCGGCGGCGGCGACGCTCCGGGCCTGAACGCCGTCATCCGCGCTGCGACGCTCTCCGCACTCGAGCGCGGCTGGAGCGTGCTCGGCGTCAAGCGCGGCTACTCCGGCCTGCTCGGCGAGGACGAGGTCATCCCGCTCACGCGCGACACGGTGAGCGGCATCGGACACCTCGGCGGCACGATCCTGCGCACGACGAATCGCGGCAATCCGTTCAACTATCCCGTGCGGCAGGCGGATGGCTCGTGGAAGGAGATCGACCGCTCCGACGAGATCATCGAGAACGCACGCAACCTCGGCATCGAGGCGCTGATCTCGATCGGCGGCGACGGCTCGCTGGCCATCGCGCAGCGGCTCGTCGACAAGGGAATGCGCATCGTCGGCGTGCCGAAGACGATCGACAACGACGTGGCCGGCACGGTGTACACCTTCGGCTTCGACACGGCGGTACAGACGGCGATCGAGGCGATCGACAAGCTGCAGACGACGGCCGAGTCGCACGACCGCGTGCTCGTGCTCGAGGTGATGGGGCGCGAGGCAGGGTTCATCGCGCTGCACTCGGGCGTGGCGGGGTCGGCTGATGTGGTACTGATCCCCGAGATCCCGTGGAAGCTCGAGCACGTCTGCGAGGCGGTGATGGAGCGCGATCGACGCGGGCGGAAATTCGCGATCGTGGTTGTGGCGGAAGGCGCGACGGACGAGGGCGGCCAGGTCTCGCTGCTCGGCGAATCGATGCCGGGACAGGCGCCGCGCATCGGCGGCATCTCGCATCAGCTGGCGAAGGCGATCCAGGCGACGACGGGCAAGGAGTGCCGGGCGATGGTGCTCGGCCACCTCCAGCGCGGCGGGATGCCGACGGGATATGACCGGCTGCTGGCCACGCGCTTCGGCGGCGCGGCTGCGCAGGCGGTGGCCGACGGCAAGTGGGGGCAGATGGTGGCGTTGCAGACGCCGCACATCGTGACCGTGCCGATCCGGGAGGCGATTCGCGAGCCCAAGCGGGTGGACCCGGCACACGACGTGGTGCAGACGGCGCGGCGCACGGGCATCAGCTTCGGGGATCGCTAGGGACTGCCATCGACCGCTCGGGACCGGTAGGGATGGCTCGGCGGGTGCCGGCCATCGGCGCGTGTCGGGGAAATGCCGGTTTTCTTCCTCCGAGACCGAAGAAGCGAACGAAGCGCCGCGCAGAGGGTAGAATTCTCTCCCGTGACAGCGATATTGCCTTGATGCTCCGTCCTCTCCTCCTGCTCGCCGCCGCGGCGGCGCTTCCGGCCCTCGCCGGAGCGCAGGGCACGCCGAGGCCGCAGATGCCGGATGTGCCGCGACATATGCTGCCGCCGGCGGGGAAGTGTCGAATCTGGATGGACGGGGTGTCGCCGACGCGGCAGCCGGCGCCGACTGACTGCCAGACGGCGCTGCGCCAGAAGCCGGCGAACGGCACGGTAATCTTCGGGCCGTCGGACCGCGACGTGGAGACCTCGGGCTTCCGCAGCAATCCGCGCCCGACGCGTCGCGACACGACGGCGCGCGTGCCGAGCCCCGCGCGCGGGCGCGCGACTCCGCCGCGTGAGCGCGGGGACAGCTCCGTGAAGACGCCGCCGCAGACGCGGCGTCCGGAGCCCACGTCGTAAACGAGCCGTCGTCGCAGCGCCCGGTCCGCGACGCGTACCTGCCGCCGGACCGCGAGGCGTTTCTCCGCGCTGGCGGCCCGCGCGGCCGCATCATCGTCATCGCGCCGACGCGCGCGGCCTGCGAAACCATCGAGTTGGCGTTCGGCCTCGACATCGAGACCGTGCTGTGGAAGTCGCGCGGCGAGGAGCTGACGCGCCTGGCGGCGACGCTCGCCGAGAGCGAGGAACGGCCGCGTCAGGGATTCGGCATCGTCGCCGGCACGGGCACGGGCAAGACGCTCTCCGTGAAACCGATCGCGAAGTTGCTGCTCGACACCGACGAGCTGCGCGTGGGTGTCGTGAACCGCGAGCGCGAAGCGACGCCGGAGACGCCGACGTGGAACGTGGTGATCGTCACGACCGGCATCGCGCGGCGCTGGTTCCAGGACGGCGACATCCGCCCGCACGACACGCTGGTGGTGGACGAGATCCACCAGACCAGCGCCGAGCTGGAGCTCTGCCTCGCGCTGGGCAAACGCACCGGCTGCCGCTTCGTGTGGCTCTCGGCGACGGTGGACCCGTCGTTCTACCGGCGCTACCTCAACGCGGCGGCGGTGGTGGAGTCGAGCGCCTTCGATCCGCAGCGCGCGGCACGCGTGGAAGTGGAGCGCAAGAAGCCGACGAGTTTCCTCGACGATCGCTTCATCACGCGGGCGATCAAGGAGCGGCGCGGCATCGGCGTGTTCCTGCCGACGCGTGCGGCGGTGGAAGAGGTGGCGAGCGACGTGGGCGCGCGGTATCCGCGGATGCAGGTGGCCTTCTACCACGGCGGCGAGCCGATCCGCGTGATCCGGCCGTTCCTCGAGGGCGAAGTCGAGAAGCCCTTCCTGCTCGCGATGACCGCCGCGGGGCAGAGCGCGTTGAACGTGCAGGGCCTCGACACCGTCGTCATCGACGATACGCGCTTCGCGAACGTGGTCGAGCAGGGGCGCAACGTGCTCACGCGCCTGCACCTCGGCGCGAACGAGATCCTGCAGATGGCGGGCCGCGTGCACGGTCGCGTGGCCGGCGGGCGCGTGTTCATCCTCAGTGACCGCGACATCCGCTTCGATCGCCTGCAGCCGACGGCGCCGGACTTCCAGCTGGCCGGCGATTCCGAGCGCGTGGCGTTGACCTGCGCCGCGCTCGGCGTGCGCGCCGACGAGCTCGACCTGCCGGTGCCGCTCGACAAGCAGAGCTACGTGGCGTCGCTCGAGTTCCTCGAGCGGCGCGGCATCATCGAGGACGGGCGGCTCACCGAGTACGGCAAGGCCGTCGAGGCGCTGCCGGTGGATCGCTCGTGGGCGGAGTTGCTGGTGCATTGCAGCGACGCGCTGCTGCCGTACGTGGCGGTGATGGCCAGTGTGGAGTCGTTGCACCGGATGACGCGCGAGGACCGCGACCTGGCGGGGCTCATCGTGCCGGGCAGCGACCACCTGACGACGTACAACGTGTACGCCGAGGCCTTCGCGAAGTGCGGTTACATCGGTGAGGTGTATGGCCTGCCGCGGCAGATGTTCGACGCGAGCATCGAGCGCTGGGCCGAGGGGCGCGGCGTGCTGGTGAAGGCGGTGGAGGATGCGGCGCTGGCGATGGCGAGCATCTATCGCTCGGTGCGCCTGCCGCTGCCCGAGCGGATGCCGATGGTGACGCAGGCGGTGGAGAAGGAGTGGGTCGAGCTGCTCGCGCGCACAATGCCGTTCGCGCTGGTGATCGACGAGCAGACGGTGAACGGCGACGAGGCGCGCGTCTCGAAGACCAGTGTCTGCGGCAGTTGGGGCCCGGTGGCGGGTACGCTGCGCTACTTCGCCGACAAGTTCGGCGTGGCGCGCGCGGGCATCGAAGGCACGCAGCTCGGCCGCGACCTCATCCGTCGCTACGCAACCGGTCACTCGCCGCAGCTCGTGTACGATCCGCAGCAGCGCGACCGACCGTTGGCGCTGGAGCGGCGGCTGGAATACTTCGGCTTCGAGCTGGAGCGGGAGCGTGAGGCGATCGCTGACTTTCCGCCGGGACAGGACGCGGAAGCGCGCCGCGTGCTGGCGGAGGCGTTGGCGCGCGGCGAGGCGCGACACGCGAATATGCCGCAGAACCAACCGCGCATCGCCGAGGTGCGCGAGGCCTGGCGGCGCAGCGGCGGTGCGATGCCGCGCATCTCGCAGAAAGAGCTGGCCGATTGGTACGAGCGGCAGCTGGCTGGCGTGCGTTCGATGGCGGAGTTCCGTGCGGTGAAGCTGGCGTTCGATCCCGACGAGTGGATCCCGGCGGCGGAGCGCGGGCGGTTGATGCGCTTGCCGGCGTCCGTGAAGATCCGCGACCGGGATGTGACGCTGCACTATGAAGTGGAGGAGACGCCGGAGGGCGCGCGCGGCGTGGTGCGCCTGCACATCCCCGAGAAGCTGGCGCGCACGTTGGTCGCCGAGGAGTTACCGACGTTGGATAGACCGCTGCGCTTCGCGGTGGGGCGCGGGCAGCGGGGGACGATCAAGGCCGACACGCTCGAGGCGGCGCAGGAGGAGATGTCGCGGCCGTGGATGCGGAGCGAGGCCGAGCGTCGGCCGGAGCGTCGCGATGGGCGGCGAGATGATCGCCGCGGTGGGCGTGACGACAATCGGCGTGGGCCGAAGCCGCCGTATCCGAAGGGTGGGCGACGGAGACGCTAAGCGCGGTTCACCACGGAGTTCACGGAGAACTACAACTGCAATTCACCACGGAGACACGGAGTTCACGGAGAACTGCAACTGCTTTTCACCACGAAGTCACGACGGACACGAAGAACTGCAACAGCAATTCCTTTGGGGGTCTGCGCCGACGTCTCGGTGCGGACCCCCAGGTATTTGCGGTGATGTTTGCCGAGGAAGTCTCCGTGTCTCTGTGTCTCCGTGGTGGAGCCGTTGCACTTCCTTCGTGTGCTTCTTGCCTCCGCGGTGAATGCCGTTTGGGGTGCATCACTAGTACTGGTGCTGCGGAACCACGGTACTAATCGGCTGCAAGCGCAGACATTCACAAGCCAGTCCTAACGTGTGTCCAGCTTGTAAGTTATTGTAATGAAATGACTTATAGAATCGTCTACCCCTGCTATTGGATTCGGACTGGGAAGTCCTAACTTAGTGCCCGTGACCCAGAAGAGACTTCAGATCCTTGATGCCGCGGCGGAGCTGATCGCCGAGAAGGGCTTCGTGCAGACGTCGGTGGACGACGTGATTGCGCGGGCCGGACTCAGCGGGAAGTCGCACTTCTACCACTACTTCAAGTCCAAGGAATCGCTTGGGCACGAGGTGCTGGCGCGGCAGTTCGATGTGCTCGCGGAGCGCGGTCTGGCGATCCTGCGCGAACCCTCGCTCGACCCGATCGAGCGTCTGCACGTGTTCATCGACTCGGTCGTGGCGCTGCAGGCTGAGCGCGGGGGCCGTTCGGCGTCGCCGTTCGGCGCGCTGGCGACGGAGATGGCGGCGATGGACGAGGGCTTCCGCGTGCGGATCGCGCGCGTGTTCCGCTCGTGGACGGACGAGATCGCGCGCCTGCTGGGTCAGGTGCAGGACCGCTTGGAGGATGACACGGATCCGCTGCGTCTGGCGCGGTTCGTCGTGGCGACGCTCGAGGGCGCGACGACGATGGCGCGGATGAAGCGGGACGTGAGCCTGATGCACGGCGTGGCGACGGACCTGAAGCGGTTCGTGGCGGGTCACGTGAAGCGCACGACAGTCGCGTAGTAACTCGCACAAGTTCCGGGGGGAACGATGGCGTCGATGGCCGCAGGGTACGAGATGTTCGGGATGGACGACCGCGCGGGCGAGCGCGCGGGCGAGCGCGAGCGGGCGGAGCGCCGTGCGCGCTTCGATGCGGAGGCGCTGGCGCAGATGGACGCGCTGTACTCCTTCGCGCTCAAGCTGACGCGGGTGCGCGACGAGGCCGAAGACCTCGTGTCGGACACCTTGCTCCGCGCGTTCCAGCGCTGGGAGCAGTACCGGTTGGGGACGAACATCCGCGCCTGGCTGTTCACGATCCTCTACCACGCGTTCGTGAGCCGCAAGCGTCGCATCGATGCGCGCGAGGTGCAGCCATTCGAGGATGAGGATGGCCGCGAGGTGTTCGAGGCGGTGGGCGAGACGGATCCCGAGGGGACGTTCTACGATTCGTTCATCGACCAGGAGATCGTGGACGCGATCCACGCGCTGCCGGAGGAGTATCGGGCCGCGGTGGTGATGAGCGACCTGCACGGCCTGCGCTATGGCGAGATCGCGCAGGTGCTGGGCGTGCCGGAGGGGACGATCAAGAGCCGCCTGTTCCGCGGGCGCCGGCTGCTGCAGGAGAAGCTGCGGGGGTATGCGACGGAGATGGGCTACGTCAAAGCCTGACGGATGACGGATGACGGATGCTCGAGCATCATCCGTCCACCGGCTAGGCGTCCCGTTCCCTGAAGCGCCTCGCCTTCGCGCGGTTCCCACAGGTCTTCATCTCGCACCAACGGCGGGTGCCGTTCTTGGTGTCGTCGGCGAAGACGCGGGGGCAGCGGCGGTCGCCGCACTTGCGGACCTTGGGGAGCTCGCCGCGGACGAGCGAATCGACGGCGCTCTCGACGATGGGGATGACGAGGCCGCCGAAGGCATCGCCGACGGGGGCGAAGCTGCGGGCGTAGCTGCCGTCGGGTGTGGCGTCGACGCGGCGCGTGCCGACGGAGCGGCTGAGCACGCGGTTGATCTCCTCGACGATGCTGTCGAGTCCGGGGGCGGCTGCGGCGTGGCGCGCGCGGTCGGTGAGCTGCCGCAGCAGGCTGCGGATGCGCTGCGCCTCGACGAGGGCAGCGGTGGCGCCAGACGGCTGCTCGACGGCGCGGCGGCGCAGCACGGTGGCGCGTTCGGCGTCGACGACCTGTGCGGCGACGAGCCAATCGACCAATGCGGAGAAGCTCGGGATGACGTCGGCACGCTGGCCGAGCCTGGCGTCGTCGGTGTTGACGAAGTCGAGCCAGAGACGGCCGGCGATGAACACCGGGGCGGGGACGGGCGCGCGCGTGGGCACAGGGCGAAGATACACGCAGCCGCCTAGATTCGGGGCGTGACGACGATTCGCAGCGTAGCCGTGGGTTCAGGTAACCCCGTGAAGCTGGCCGCGGCGGCGGCCGTGATTGCCGCGTACATCCCCGAGGCGCAGGTGACGGCGCAGGTGGTCGCCAGCGGTGTGCCGGACCAGCCGTTCGGCGACGCCGAGACGATTGCCGGCGCGCGCGCGCGGGCCCGCCGTGCGCGCGAGGCAGCCGCTGCTGACCTCGGCGTGGGGCTCGAAGGCGGCGTGGTCGACGGACCGGACGGAATGCGCACCTGCGCCTGGTGCGTCGTCGTGCACCGCGATGGCCGTGAGGGCGTCGGCGGGTCGCTCGCGATGCCGCTACCCGATGGCGTCGCGCGGATGATCCGCGCCGGCGAGGAGCTTGGCTACGCGATGGACGCCTTCGCGAACGAGCGCGGCACCAAGCACGGCAAGGGTGCGGTGGGCATCCTCACGGCGGGGAAGATCGACCGTCAGGCGGCGTATGAGGTGCTGGTGACGTATGCGATGGCGCCGTTTGTGGTGCCGGCGCTGTACGACCTGGACGGATGACGGATGACGGATGCGTCTTGCATCCGTCATCCGTCCCCACGCTCAGTCTTTCATCGGACGTAACACCAGCACCGGCCGCTTCGCACCGCGGATGAGCTTGTCGGCCACCGAGCCGACGATGAGGCGGCTGACGCCGCGGCCCTGCGTGGCGAGGGCAAGCACATCGGGATCCGTCTCCTCGACGTGCGCGAGCAGCGCCTTGATCGGCGAGAGTTCGACGCGCACGGTGGCCTCGGCCTTGAGGCCGACGTCCTTGAGGCCTGCCACGACCTTGTCGATCGCTTCCTTCGCGGCGGCGGCCTCGGCGTCGATGCCGTAGGGGTCGGGGCGTTCGCTGGTGAGGATGCTGGCGACGTCGTTGGGGATGAACGGTGCGACCATCCGCACGACGTCGACCTGGGCGCCGAAGAGCAGGGCGAGGTCGCGGGCGGCGGGGATGATGCCGTCGGCGCGGGCGCTGCCGTCGAGGGCGATGGTGACGCGCTGGGGCACGAAGGGCTTGCCGGCGTGTGCGTCATTCTCGGGCAGCGCGAGCACGGCGCGGTGCGTGTGCCGGATGACGGCGTCGCAGACCGAACCGAGCCAGCCGGGCGCGAAGCCGCCGGCGCCGTGCGTGGTCATCACGATGAGGCCGGCGTTGACGCGGTCGGCAGCCTCGGTGATGCAGGCGCCGGGCGTGCCGTCCTCGACGTGAGCCTCGACGGCGACGCCCCAGGCCTTGGCGAGGTTGTGCGCGTGCTCGTTGAGGTACTGCACGGCGCGGCCGCGCAGGGCGTCGTCCGCGGCGAGCATATCCTGCGTGAACACGCCCTCGGCCGTGGCGCCGACGATGGCCAGCGGGACGTGGGCGCGTACGAGGTGGACGGTACCGCCGGCGCGGCGGGCGATGTCCATCGCGATGGGAAGGGCGCGTTCGGCCAGGGCCGAGCCATCGAGGGGCACGAGGATCGTGCGGAGCATTTGGGCCTCCGGTCCAGGGGTATGGCCGCGCACGCGAGCGCAGGGCCGATGTCCTATGCTACCATTCTACACCGGTGCACGGGCGTCAGCCCTTCCCCGAACCTCTGTCAGCGAAATCGTGACGAAGCTCCTGCCCCTGCCGTTCCGCATCCAGCAGCGCGTGCGCTGGAGCGAATGCGACCCGTTGGGCATCATCTGGTACGGCTCCTACCTCAAGTACTTCGAGGCGGCCGAGCACGAGATGATGCGTGCGGCGAACCTGCCGTTCGAGACGCTGCGGCTGGACCGCGGCGTGCAGATCCCGCGAAAGGCCTTCCAGGTGGAGTTCCACTCGCCGGCGCAGATGGACGAGCTGCTCGACGTGGAGTGCGGCGTGGCGAAGATCGGCCAGACGTCGCTGACGCTGCGCTTCGAGGTCTACCGTGCCTCGGACCGCGCGCACCGGGCGAGCGCGACGCTCACGGTGGTCAGCGTGGTGAAGGAAACGATGGCGAAGCGGCCGATCCCGGACTGGCTGCGCGAGGCGCTGGCGCCGTACGCGATCAAGTAGGCGGCGTCGCGTTGCCGAGCGGCGGCGTACCGCGCGCCCGCGCTTCCATTGCCTTCGAGACGCGGCGCTGCAGGCGCTGCAGGCCGTCGTAGGCGGCGTACTTGAAGGCATCGCCCAGCGAGGGGAAGTTGAACACCGCGTCGATGAAGTAGTCGAGCGTGGCGTTGAAGTGGATCGCCGTCGCGGGGACGTGGATGAGTTCGCAGGCCCCTTCGCCGACGACGCTGGCGCCCACCAAGAGCTTGTCGTCGGCCTTGAAGACGAGCTTCACGAATCCCTCGGTGTCGCCGATGATCTGGCCGCGCGGGTTGCTGCGGAACGAGGCCTTGCCGATCTCGACGGCGATGCCTTTCGCGCGGGCCTCGTCCTCGCCCATCCCGACGGTGGCGATCTCGGGCACGGTCCAGACGCCGTAGGGGAGCACGGCGCCCATCTGCATCTTGTACTTGAGGTCGAAGGCGTGGCACATCGCGACGCGGGCCTGCTCCATCGCCGTGCTGGCGAGGGCGGGGAAGCCGACGATGTCGCCGGCGGCGAAGATGTGCGCCGTGGTGCTGCGGAAGGTGGAATCGACCTGCACGAAGCCCCGCGCGTTGGTCTTCACGCCGGTGTTGTCGAGTTGCAGCGCCTCGCTGTTGCCCTCGCGGCCGGCGCAGTAGAGCACGCAGTCGGCGGCGAGCGCGCGCCCGTCGGCGAGCGTGACCGTGGCGATGTCGCCCTCGACGCGCACATCCGTCACGTCGGCGTCGAGGATGACCTGCACGCCGAGGCGTCGCGTGAGCTCGGTGCGCAGCGCGTCGGAGAGGTCCGAGTCGAGTTGCATCAGCAGCCGCTCGCGCGAATTGATGAGCGTGACGCGCACGCCGAGGGCGCCGAAGATGCTGGCGTACTCGCAGCCGATGACGCCGCCGCCGATGACGATGAGGCGTTGCGGGATCTCGGTCAGCGTCAGCACGTCGTCCGAATCCACGACGACGCGGCCGTCGAAGGGGATGTCTTGCGGGTGCGAGGGGCGCGAGCCGGTGGCGAGCAGGAAGACGTCGGCGCGGATGCGGCGCGGGGCTTGCTGGAATCGCGTGACCTCGACGGTGTAGGGGTCCACGAAGTGCGCGGCGCCCTGTACCCTCGTGACCTTGTGCCGCTCTAGGTTGGCGTCGATCGCGTCCCAGGCGGCCTCGACCACGGCGCGTTCGCGGTGCATAAAGTCGCCGATGGTGATGTCGCTCTTGACGCGGTAGTCCACGCCGTAGAGGCCGCGCTGGCGGAGGCCGCTGAGGTAGAGGGCCGTCTCGCGGAGGGTCTTGGAGGGGATGGTGCCCGTGTTGACTGCGGCACCACCGGGCTTCGGCGCGCGTTCAATGAGGCAGACGGACTTGCCGAAGTAGGCGGCCTGGGCGGCGCCCTTCTCACCGGCAGGTCCACTCCCGATCACGCACAGGTCGTAGTGCTCGGCCATATGCGCCAAGGTACGGCGCGATGGCCCCGCGCGCGAGCGAACCGGCCCCCGGGAGGGGGCGCATCCGCTAGATTTCCCGTATGGCTTCCGAGTCCACGTACGTCCGCAAGGGCTTCGGCCTGAAGGCCGAGGTTCAGGGCACCCTGACCGCCGATTACGACGGCAAGCTGGTCGACCTGCTGCTGGCCCGCGAGTACACGCTCGCGGCCGGCGACGTCACGATCCGGCTCGCCAAGGAGTTCGGCTTCTGCTACGGCGTGGAGCGGGCGGTCGAGTACGCCTACCAGACGCGGCTCAAGTTCCCGGACAAGAAGATCTACCTCGCGGGCGAGATCATCCACAATCCGCACGTGAACGCGAAGCTCAAGGAGATGGGCATCGTGTTCCTGAAGCCCAGCGACAAGGGCTTCGACTACACCGGCGTGCAGCCGGGCGACGTGGTGATCCTGCCGGCGTTCGGCGTGACGATCCACGACTTCGAGACGCTGCGCGAGATCGGCTGCGTGATGGTGGACACGACCTGCGGCTCGGTGCTGAACGTGTGGAAGCGCGTGGACGCCTACGCGCGCGACGGCTTCACCTCGCTGATCCACGGCAAGTACTACCACGAGGAGACGCGGGCGACGGCGTCGCAGGTGGAGAAGTACGCCGGCGGGACGTATATCGTCGTGCGCAATATGGCCGAGGCCGAGGACGTGATGGCGTACATCGCCGGCACGTTCCCGGGCGGCCGCGAGGGTTTCCTGCAGAAGTACGCGCACGCGGCGAGCCCGAGCTTCGATCCCGACGTGCACCTGAAGCGCATCGGCGTGGCCAACCAGACGACGATGCTGGCGCGCGAGTCGCTGGCGATCGGCGAGGCCGTGGGGCAGGCGATGGAGCGCGTGCACGGCGCGGCGTACCGGGCGGAGAACTTCCGCACCTTCGACACCATCTGCTCGGCGACGCAGGACCGGCAGGACGCGGTGAACGCGCTGCTCACCGAGCCGCTGGACGTGATGCTGGTGATCGGCGGCTACAACTCGTCGAACACCATCTCGCTGGCGGCGCTGTGTGCGGAGAAGGTGCGCACGTATCACGTGGAGGACGCCAACTGCATCGATCCGGTGCAGGGGACGATCCGGCATCGCGACCTTGCCTCGGGCAAGGAGGTGTCGGCGAGCGGTTGGCTGCCGCCGACGGGCCCGCTGCGCGTGGGGCTCACGGCCGGCGCGAGCACGCCGAACAACAAGATCGGCGAGGCCGTGACGCGCGTGCTGCAGACGCGCGGCGTGGATCCGGCCAGCATCGCCTGAGCGTGGCGTCGGCTCTCGCCGCTGCCGAGCCGGGCTTCGTCGCCCTCGAGGGCGGCGACTCGCGCATCGAGGTCGTGCCGACGTTAGGCGGACGCGTGCGCTCGCTGGATCTCTTCGATCACGAATGGCTGCTGCCGACCTCGGCCCACACGCTGCCCAAGCTGAACCAGGCCCCGATGGCGGCGGCGGGTTGGGACGAATGCGCGCCGAGCGCTGGCGGCGGACAGGTGCCCGAGTGGGTGAAGGGCGTGGGCGGGCGCGCGCTGCCGGTCGGTGGCGAGGCGCGCGGGCAGGTGCCGGTTGACCGGCCGCTCGCCGCGCTCAACACCGCGCGGGCGAGCGAGGGGCTGGCGATCCGCTCGACCCAGCTCCTCACCCTGCTCACCGCGGC
>DAOMNV010000035.1:0-24597 GCA_035444005.1 Gemmatimonadaceae bacterium | reverse complement strand
CACCGGCAGGTCCAGCAGGTCCCTGCGGGCCGATCTCTCCCTGCGGCCCCTGCGGCCCACGCGCATTCCACGACAACGCGACGTGCACCGGCGACACGCACGCCGTCGGCAGCCCCGGCTGCCCGACCAAGTACACGACGCCCGTCGTCGGCACGAAGCACGCCTTCAACGTGTCGTTCGACGCCACGAGCAGCGTCGCGCTCGACAGTTCACTCGCGTGCAGCGACTCCGCGTGCGTGCTGCGGCTACCCGCCGCCAACGCCAACACGACGGCGATCAGCGCGGATGCGCGACCCAAGACTCGACCAAATGGATGAGACACGGACACTTCCGGTGTGAGTGGGAAAACGGAACTGCGAATGCAGGATCGTCCGGCGCGGATCAGTTGCTCGTGATCCAGGTGCGCGCGAACTGGAGCGTCAAGCGAAGTACTTCGATCTCCGGCGCCTGCTCGGCGTCGGCCTCCGCGACAAGCTCGTTGAATGCAGTGATCGTCTCGTTGAAGGCCTGGCAGGCCTTCACGCGATCCGCGATGGCCACCGCGGATTCGAGTTCACCGACCTTGGTGTCCATCACCGGCGGCACGCCGAGCGCGGGCAGGATGCGATCGCGCGCATCCTCGAGGGCCGGGCGCAGCGACGCGGCATTGGTGACGACGTGCGTCAGCGGCGCGCCGAGCGGGACCGTGGTGCAGTCGATGACGGGTTCCGTCGGCGACTCGCTGCAACTGACGACCACGGCGAGCGCCGCGAGCAGGACTGCGAAACGTCGAACGGGGGGAATGGACTGCAGCCGCATTGCGCGATGTGCCGAGGGTGGGAGAGACAACTTCGGGGACTACTGCAATCTTTGTTCCCTGAAGTTCCATAATACTGCGCCGGATTCCTGTGACCGGCCTCACCCCCTTCCCCGCGACTCGGTTCGACCGGCCTTGGCCGCGTTGCGTCACCGCAACAGCCGGGTAGGTGCCGCGCAACACTTGTGGTGCACGCGCTTCTCACCGTCCGGCGCGGATTCGCAGCTGGCGTTCCAGCTAAGCTGTTGAAATACAACAATTTGCGATGCAATGTGTCGAACCACCACTTGCTCCGGCACAAGGCATATGACTTGCTCAAGAAATAAGTGGAATACACCCCAACTCCGTACGATCGAGCGCCCTCTATGTACCAGAAGCCAGTCCTCCAGAAGTATGGCAGCTTCCGCGAGCTCACCCTCCTCGGGTTGAATAGCTCCACGGACGGTGCAAGCATCCTCGGCATCTCCTCGCCGGGTTGCTCGACCACCATCGGGCGCTGGACCTTCGAGATCGGCTGCGAGACCGGCCCCGGCGCGTCCTAAGCCGCGCGGCGCCCTGATCGCAAAGACGAGCCCGGAGCATTCGCTCCGGGCTCGTCTTTTTTCACGTCACCCCGCAAACGGCACCAGGGCTCAGCGCGCGCCGAGCAATCGCTCCACCATCGCGCGCAGTTCGATGACCTCGTTGCGCAACGCGTCGTGTTCCGTCTTCAACTGCTCGTAACGGACGATGAGCTGTTGCGTCGCGAAGAGGTTGATGCCGTCGATGTCGACGGTGCTGATGCCCAACCCATCCTCACCGAGCCCGAAGGCAGCGTAGAAGTCCTGTGCCGTCGGGCCGACGTGACGGGCACGCGACGCCTCACCGATGTAGCTCCACTCCTGAATCGGCATCGCGCGGATGCGCGCCAGCACGTGCTCGCCGTCGAGACTGCGGAAGTCCTGCTTGCGATTCCTGTCCGACAGCGTGATCCAGGCGCCGCCGCCCGGCGTGAGCTGCACGCCAGTCGTGTTCGGCCCATCGGTGATGAACTCGAATCCACCAGATGCGCGGACGACGAACTGATTGTCTCGCCGCGCTCTCGCGAGTTGGCCGACCGACCGATCGCCGATGACCACCGCCCCCGTGTATCCGTCGACCGCCGCGTAATTGATCGCGACGGAAGCCGCACCGGAGGCATAGGCGAACCCACCGATCGCGACGGATAGAAGGCCCGACGCCTCTGCATCTTGGCCAATGGCGACGGCAGACACGTGACTTGCACGTGCGCGCTGTCCCATCGCGATCGCACCGATATCCGACGCCGTGCTGCCCGAGCCGGCGGCGAACGAACTGTTGCCCGATGCCATCGTGTTCAACCCGAACGCGGCGGACCCCACGCCGATGTTCGCGGGATCCCACGCCGTCGGGTTGCTCTCGTCCACTTGGCCCGCGCGAATCGCAGCCTGCCCCGGAGCCCACACGAATCGCGTCGACGCGCCCGACGGCGGCGCGGCACCGACTCCCGCCCCGCCGAACACCACGCCGCCATCCGAGCGCACTCTCAGCTCGGCCAGCGAGACCGCGGCGGCTTCAAAGCCACCGTCGGCATCACGCTGCACCAGAGCGTTGGGCGTGTTCATTGGCGTGCCCGACGCACCGTCACCCGGAGGGCCTTCGGGACCGACCGGACCCGGCGGACCGGCTTCTCCTTGAGTGCTCCACGAGAACTCGACGTGCGTCGCCGCCGCGCAGGCCGCAGGTAGACCGGTCCGTCCGATCAAGTAGACGACACCAGTCGTCGGCACGAAGCAGGCCTTCAGCGTGTCGCCCTGCACGACGCGCGGCGCAGCGCTCGGCGTTTCGGCGGCCCGCAGCGATGCTCCGCTGCCCGCGGTCAAAGCGAGCGCCGCCGCGAGTAGCACGGACACGCGGTCAACGAATCGGCGAGTGAAATGTGTCACTCCGGTTTCCCTCGGAAGAGTGGGGGATGCTGCGCTGAGACAGCACAGGCGATGTATCATTATCCTCGCCGGATCTTCCCGCATCTGTGACCTCGCTCACCCTACATCGGCCTAGGCCGTTTCGGAGCGTTGATGTCGCTCGTCCCCCCGACGTTCTTCCTGCTCGCGCAGTCCGCCGCCGAACGCCTCGCCGCCGCCCGCGAGGGCCTCGACATCCCGATGTCGCAGCGCCTCGTCGGCGTACTCGGCATCGCCACGATGCTCGGCATCGCCGTGCTGCTTTCGGCGGACCGCAAGAAGATCGACTGGCGACTCGTCGGCGCTGGCGTGGGACTTCAGGCACTCTTCGGTGTGCTCGTGCTCAAGACCGAGATCGGACGCCAGGTCTTCGCCCGGGTCGGCGAGATGATCACCGCGCTGCTCGGCTTCCAGGAACAGGGCGCGCGCTTCGTCTTCGGCAACCTCGTGCAGTCCAGCGTGCCTGTCACGAGCGCCGACGGCAGCGCCATCGAAGGCGCTGCGCAGGTCGCGCAGACCGGCGCCTACTTCGCGTTCAACGTCCTGCCGACCATCATCTTCTTCTCCGCGCTGATGTCGGTGCTGTACTACCTCGGCGTGATGCAGTTGATCGTGAAGTCGCTGGCCTTCGTGATGCAGAAGACGCTCAAGACCTCCGGTCCCGAGACGCTCAGCGCCAGCGGCAACATCTTCCTCGGCCAGACCGAGGCGCCGCTGCTCATCAAGCCCTTCGTCGGCACGATGTCGCGCTCCGAGCTCAACACCGTGATGGTCGGCGGCTTCGCGACGGTAGCCGGCGGCGTGCTCGCCGCCTACGTCGGGATGCTGAGTGGGTGGTTCCCCGGCATCGCCGCGCACCTGCTCGCCGCCAGCGTGATGAACGCGCCCGCCGGCCTCGCAATCTCCAAGATCCTGATGCCCGAGACCGACGAAGGCCGCGCGCACGCCGCGTCGCTGCGCGAGGCGGAGTCGGCGATGAAGGCCGCCGAACCCGTGCCGCCACGCAAGCGCATCTTCCAGATCGGCGGCCACAGCGGCGAGAGCGGGATGATCGAAGCCGCGGCCAACGGCGCCGCGCAGGGCGTGCAGCTCGCCATCAACGTCGCCGCGATGCTGATGGCCTTCGTCGCGCTCGTCGCGCTCATCAATGCCATCCTCGGCTGGGGCGGCGCGCTCGTCGGCATCGACGGCCTCTCGCTGCAGAGCATCCTCGGCACCCTGCTCCGCCCCCTCGCCTGGGTGATGGGCGTGCCGTGGCAGGATACGCCCTACGTCGGCTCGCTGATCGGCCTCAAGGCCACGCTCAACGAGTTCGTCGCCTACGCGCAGTTCGGCGCGGATCTCGGCGCCGGCCAGGTGCTCGAACCGCGCTCGGCGATCATCCTCACGTATGCGCTGCTCGGCTTCGCGAACTTCAGCTCGATCGCCATCCAGATCGGCGGCATCGGCGGGCTGGCGCCGGAGCGGCGGGGCGAGATCGCGCAGCTGGGGTTGAAGGCGATGATCGGCGGCAATCTCGCGGCGTTTACGTCCGCCTGTCTCGCTGGGATGCTCGTGTGACGAGGCCTCCCGCGTAGGTCATTGGCATTACGGACACTTCACGCGGGCGTAATCTCCGCGTAACGGAACCTTTCAGCCTAGCCTAACCTCCGCGGCGTACAATCTCCCAAGACCCTCACGGGAGACCGTATGCTGACGACCCTGATCGCCTCGCGCCCAGTCCAGCACACCACGGCCAACGGAACGGCCGCGAGCCTCGCGCTGCACATCGGCATCATCGCGACGATGCTCGTCGCCACCACGCAGCGCGACGTCTTCACGCCGCCCTCGGGCAGCACGCGCATCGTGCCGTTGGTCGCTCCCTCGACGCCACGCCCGGCCACGCCGGAACGCCCGAAGGCCGCGCCTCCGCGCAGCAGCACCGCTCCGACGAGCGCGCCGACCGTGCCCGCCGCCGACGTGCCGCCCGTCACCGTTCCGATCGACGTGCCGACCGGCATCACCACGGACATCGCGCCGGCGCTGGACCTGCCCGCCGGCGACGGTGGACTCGGCGCGCCGACCGACGGCGGCGACGCGACACCGATCGGTAGCGGCGACGGCGTACTCGGCGCGGAGTCGGTGGACGTGCCGGCCGCGCTGCGCGCGAACTCGCCGCTGCCGCGCTACCCGGAGATCCTCCGGACGTCGCGCATCGAAGGCGGCGTGCGCGTGCGCTTCGTCGTCGACGAGAACGGCCGCGCCGAGCTGGCGACGCTGACCGTGCTCGAGGCCACGCATCCGGCATTCGTCGAGAGCGTGCGTGCCGTGCTGCCGCGCCTGCGCTTCACGCCGGCACGCGTCGGCCGCGAGCGCGTGCGTCAGGTGGTGGAGATTCCCTTCGGCTTCGTCGTGCGCTGAGCGACTCGGGCGATCAGCGCCCGCGCTCGGCGAAGACGATCACGCGCTCGAGCAGCGCCGAGATCGTCATCGGGCCGATGCCGCCCGGTACCGGGACGATCGCATCCAGGTGCCGGGCGGTCGTCGCGTTGGCGATGTCCCCACGCGCACCGGCGTTGAAGTAGCCGACGTCGATCGCGATGGCACCGTCCGCGAGCGCTGTCGCATCGACGACATCGGGGATGCCGGCCGCGACGATCACCAAGCCGGCGCGGCGCACGCGCTCGTCAGTTGCCGCGGCGGCGGGCGCGACCAACGCCGACATCGTCGCCCCGCGCCGCGCGAAGGCCTCGCGGAACATCTCGGCGAACGGCGACTGCTCCGCGACCACGACGCCGCTGCGTCCCGCGATCGCGATGCCCGACTCGTCCACGAGATGCAGCGCAGCGCTGACCGTCACCGGCGGCAACGCAGCCGCATCGACGAAGTACCGCTCGACCTCGACCGGCGCCATCACGTCCACGTCCAGCGCTGGCGGGATCAGCGACTCGATGGCGTCGCCCCAGCTCGCATCGGGATACGGAAACTGCACGAACAGGCCGTCGAGCCCGGGCGTCGCACGCAGGCGCTCGGTGGCAGCCAACGTATCCGCGAGCGACGCGCCGAGCGGCAGCGCCGCGACTTCGACGGCGATGCCGCAGGACTCGGCGGCCCGGAGCTTCGGTGCCACGTGCGGAATCTTGCCGCTCGCGTCGGCGAAGCCGAGGATGCCCAGCAACGGCGCGCGCCCGCGCGCGGCAACGAGTGCCTGCGCGCGGGCGCGGAGTCCGGGGAGTCGCTGGGCGGCGAGGGCGCGGCCGTCGAGGAGAATCACCTCGACAATCTATATGAAGCGCCGTTCAGCGCGCCGACACCGCCGTGGCCGACGACTCACGCACCCGTCGCTCCACCCAGCGAGCCATCGCCGCGTGCGGCAGCAGCGGCTCGCCCGCGTAGACCGACGGCGTGCCGGCGATGTCGCGCGGCAGCTTGTCGCGGCTCACCGAACCCTTCGACACCAGCACCGGCACGACGATCACGTCGCGGCCGGTGATCAGCTGCTGCATCTCGATCAGCTCGCGCGTGCGCCGCACGCCCTCGGCGCGCACGGCCTCGGGAGCATCGTCACGCACGAGTTCGAGACGCACGTCGCGGAACCCCGACCAGGCGCGGACGCTGTCGGCCACCGGGCGCAGGTTCGCCATCCAGCCCGCATAATCCTCGGCGGAGTTCGGCCCGTGCCCGACGATCACCAGCCCGCGGCGCGCGGGCTCGTCACCCTGGGCGCGCACCAAGGCCACGGCACGGTCGGCCAGCACGCGCGCCATCTCGTGCGAGTTGTCGAGCGCCGGCGTGAGCAGGATCGGCGTGCGCGAGGCCGCACGATCGATGCCCGCCATATGCAGGTGATGCTGCATCGACTCGCCGAGCGTGACGTCCTGGCCGGCAAGGTAGCGGATCTGCTGGTAGTGGCCGCTGTGGCTCGAGACGAGCAGCGGCACGACGACGATACGCGACACGCCCTTGGCGTCGAGCTTGGCGACAGCGTCCTGGAAGCGCGCCGTCGCGGCGCCCTGACCCATCAGGAAGCTGACTTCCACCGGACCGCCCGTCTGCACCAAGGCGGCAATCTCGCGCACACCGGCGTTCCAGCTGGAGTCGCCGCCGTGGGCGATGATGATGGTGCCCGTGCTGGCGGGAGTCTGCGCCGACAGCGTGAGGGACGTAACGGCGAGGAGAAGGATGGAGCGCAACATCAGCGAAGTCCTGGAAGGGTGTAGGTGAGGGAGGTGTAGACGTGACGGCCGGTGAAGCCCGCCCATTCGCGGGGCCGGCGGTCGAAGACGTTGTCGGCACCGATCGACCACTCGAGGCCGCTGCGCGAGAGCGTGCTCGCGAAACGCAGGTCCACGCGAGTGAAGGCGTCGCGCGTGCTGCTGACGGCGCCGGTGCTGTCGTCGCGCTGCATCGGCGTGCGGCCGGTGTGTACCAAAGTCACGCTGCTGCGCAGCTCGAAGGGCAGCACGGCCTGCAACCCCACGCGCCCAGCGCGCGCCGGGCGCCCGAGCAATTGCAGGCCGCTGCGCGCGTCGCGCGTCTCGAGCAACGAGAAGCCGAGTTCGCCACGCAACCGACCGCTGGCCACGAGGTTGGCGCCGGTCTCCAGCTCCACGCCGCGCGTCCAGCCGCGGTCGCGGTTCTTGTACTCGTACACGGGCGCCTCGTTGGGCGCCGAGACGATCTCCGTCTCGATGAAGTCCGTGAACGTGTTCTGGAACAGTTGGCCGCGCACGTAGCCGCCGGCCGTCGCCCACTCGACGCCGAGCATCGCGTTGTGCGAGTGCTCCGGTTGCAGGTCGGGATTGCCCTGCACGGCATAGCCGGCGTTGGTGTTCTGGAAGAACAGGAACAGTTCCTTGAAGTCCGGCGCACGGAATCCGTCACCATAGGACGCGCGCAGCGTCACGCGCGGGGCGAGCTGCGCACGCGCCGCGACACGCGGCGTCACGTGCGTGCCCCAGACGTCGCTGTGCGTCACGCGCACGCCCGGCAGCAACGCGAGGCCGCGCAGCGGCGAGAACTCCACCTGCGCGAAGGGCTCCAGCGAGTTGTGGCTGCGACGCCCGCCCGGCACGCGCTCCGTCTGGATCGCGTCCGTGCGCAACTGCACTCCCGCGTCCAGCGAGACGCCGCGGCGGTACGCGCCATTGTAGAGCAGCTCACCGAGCAGGATCTGCTGGCGCTGGCGCTCGCCCGGATCGCCGGCGACGGGCGAGGTGAACGCGCTCGTGTACGCGGTGTGGTCCCAGTCGGAGACGGCAAGCTTGGGGCTGATGCGATGTGCGCCACGCGTCCAGCTGCCGCCGACGCGGGCGTTGAGCTGCACGTTGTCGCTGATGCCGTAGAACGTGCCGGAGCGCCAGCGCTGGCGCTCGTCGAGCGCGAGCAGCGCGACTTCCGCCTGCACCGCATCATAGGGCCGCCACTGCATCGTCGTCGCGATATCGAAGCGCTCGGCCATCGCGCCTTCGTTGCGCGCCACGCCGGGGGCCGATTCCTGCGAGCGCCGCGCGACGTCCAGCGATGTCGCGACGTCGCCCATCGCCAGTTGCAGGCGGCCCGCGCCGTCCATCCGGCCCTGCGCACCCATCGTGCCACTCACGCTGCCGCCGAATCGGCGGCCGTCGTCGCCGGGCCGACGCGTGATGATGTTGATCACGCCGCCCATCGCTTCGCTGCCGTAGAGCGTGGACTGCGCGCCCTTCACGACTTCCACGCGCTCGACCATCCCGACCGGGATGCGCGCGAGATCGAAGTTGCCCGAGAGACGTCCCGCCAGCGGCTGGCCGTCGAGCAGGATCAGCACGCGCTCGCTGCCGATGCCCTGCAGCATCGCGCCGCTGCCCGCCGGATGCCCGCCCTGCAGCTCGATGCCGAGCTGCTCGGTGAGCACCGACGAGAGATCCGAGGCGCCGGTGCGCTCGAGGTCGCGGCGGTTGACCACCTCGACCGTCGCGACGGCGTCGGCCAGCTTCTGCTCGCGACGCGCGGCACTCACGACCATCTGGTCCAGCGCGATCGCCGCGGGCCCGAGCGTCAGCTCACGCGGCCAGTCCGGCGCGCCAGCGGCATTCGGCGCCAGTCGGCGTTCTGCCGCGACGAAGCCCATCGCGCGCACGCGCAGCGTATGCCAACGCGTCGCAGCACGCGGCGCGCGCCAGCCGCCGCTCGCATCCGTGCGCACGCGCACCGTGTCGTCACCGATCAACAGCACCTCGGCGCCGCCGATCGCGCGGCCGTCGGCGCTGGAGCGCACGATGCCCGCCGGCGCCGCCAACGGCCCCTGCGCGACGAGCGCAGAAGCCGTCAGCGTCGCGAGCGCGGTGCCTGCGGCGATTGCCGTCGCCGCCCGCGACCACGCGCGCATCAGTCGAGCTTCGCCCAGCGGAACGTGATGTGCCGCGCCGCGCCCGTCACGCTGTAGTAGCCCGTCACCTGCAGCTTGTAGGTATCCGCACCGCGACGGATGAAGTACACGTCGAAGGTCGGCGAGATGCGGTGGTCGCCAAGGATGTTGTAGCGGTAGTAGCGCTGCGCGCCGAACGTGCCGGCGTAGGTATCGATGCGGTACGCGCTGGCGTTCGTGACCGCCGTCGTCAGCTCGGCGAAGGCCGTGCTCTCCGTCGCCGCGCCACCCTTGCCGCTGCCGCTGATGCCGCCGTTCACGCGGATCGTGAAGCCCTGCACGTGCAGGTCCCACGCCGCATCGTCGCTCGTCGTCGTGCCGCTGTTGAGATCCACGCGCGCACCGCCCGCGGCACCGGCGTCCACCGTGAGCTCCTGCGCCGAACCCAGCGGCGCCCCGCTGCTCGTCTGCAGGCGGTACTCCAGCGTCACCGACCCCGCGTGCGACGCGGTGGGCGCAGCGATCGTCTTCACGCGCAGCGCCGCGAACGACGTCGAGTCGCTGAGGCGCAGCAACCAGGTCTTCGCGGTGTCCGCCGTCGCGGTGTCGCCCGTGCCGCTGAACCATCCCACGATCGCCGGCGTGAGCACATCGCTCGAGAAGCTGAGGCCGGTGGGCACCGCGCTGACCGTATCGAAGTCCGTGAACTCGCTCTCGGCCGTCATCGCCAACACCTGTTCGTTCGTCGCCGATGCGTTCTGGCAGAGGCAGGCCGCCGTCACGCCGCCCGGGCCGGCATCGCCGCCGTTGAGCGTCACGTTGGTGCCGAGGAAGGCGATGTCCCAGGCGGCGCTGGCGTTCGCGCTCGGCGTGGGCGTCACGATGGCGGAGTCCGCGAGGCTCACGAACTGCCAGTCGGCGGTGGCGATGACGGTGATCGAACCTGTCTCCTGCAGTTCGACCGGCGAGACCACGCCATCGGTAGCGCAGGCCGAAATTGCCGCGGCGGAGGCGATTGTGATGAGGCGCTTCAGCATTGGATATAGAGAGTTGTGACAATAATGAGAATGATTCTCAACTACACTTGCTAGGGATGAAGGTTAGCGAAGTAATTCCGACTAAGTCAATAGGGATTTGGTCATAAGGCCGTGACGAAAGCCGCGCGGCGACGACAAAAGGACGCGGCGGAGAGCCATAGCCCCCCGCCGCGTCCTTGTCTTCCAACATCCGTCATCCGTCTTCCGTCACATATTCGCCGCCTCAAACTCCCGCCGCAACCGCGCCATCAGCTCCTCGCGCCGGTCATACAGCCGCTTCAGCTTGCGCGGCTTCTTCTTGCCCAACGCATAGCTCGTCAGCACCGGCAGCGCGATCGTCGAATCCAGGTAGCACACCACCGCATCCGGCAGCTTGTCCGGATCGATCTTGCCCCAGCTCACCGCCTCGGCGGGCGTCGCGCCGCTCAGGCCGCCGGTATCGGGCCGCGCGTCCGTCACCTGCAGGAAGTAGTCGTGCCCGCGCTCGTCGATGCCCAGCACTTCCTGGATCTGCGGCTCCGTCTGCAGCGCGAAGTTCTTCGGCGAGCCGCCGCCCATAATGCAGATCGCGCTCGCGCCGTTGCGCTTGGCGTTCAGCACGATGCTCGCCGTCTCGTTCACGTCCTTGTTCGGATCGATCACGCAGCTGCCGCCCTCGAGCGCCAGCGCCGCGACGTTCATCCCGATGCTCGAGTCGCCTGGGCTCGACGTGTACACCGGCACGCCGCAGCGGTACGCCGCCGCCAGCACCGACTTCTGCGGGATGCCCAGGGCCTTCTCGCGCTCCACCATATACTTGCCGCAGAGATGGTGGAACTCCGCGCTCGACATCGACCGCTGGAACTCCGGCGCACGGATCACCTTGCGGAAGAACGCGTCCGTCGAGAGCAGCACGTCGTAGTCGAAGAACACGTCGTAGATGCGCACCACGCCTTCCTCGCGCAGCACGGTGTCCGACGTCTGCGGATCGCCGCGGTGCATCGAGAGGCCGAGCCCGAAGTGCGCGTCGTGATAGAGATTCGCACCCGTCGAGATGATCCAGTCCACGAAGCCCGCTTCGATCAGCGGGATGATCGAGCTCATCCCCAAGCCCGCCGGCGTCAGCGCGCCGGTGAGCGTGAGCCCCACCGTGCACTTGGGGTCGAGCATCTTGTCGGTGAACAGCTGGCAGGCCTCGCGAAGGCGCCCGGAGTTGTAGCTCTGGAAGCACTGTTCCACGAGCTGCACCACGCTCTCCGTGCCGTCGATCTTGCGCGGATCGATCTTTCGCCCGCGCAGGAACGGACTCACCGCCTTGGTCACCACCTTCTTCGCGCCCTTGGCCTCGCGCTGCTCGGCGGCCTTCTTCTGCGAGCTCTTGTTGCCCGCCGCGCTCGCGCGCTTGGCCGTGCCGTCGCCGTGCCGCGAAGCCTTGAACCCGCCGCGCGTGCGGTCGTTACCCTTCGCCATTGGATTCCCTCGCCCGCTTGCGGGCCGTCTTGAGCTGCAACTGATAGGCCTCTTCCACCACCCGCGCCGCCTCCGCGGGATCGTCCGTCACCACCATCAGGTCCATATCGCCCGGCGAGATCTTCCGCTCCGCCAGCACCCGCGAGCGAATCCAGCGCACCAGGCCCGCCCAGTAGTGCGTGCCGAACAACACCACGGGGAACTGCGAGATCTTCCCCGTCTGGATCAGCGTCAGCGCCTCGAACATCTCGTCGAAGGTGCCGAAGCCGCCCGGGAAGATGATGAACGCGCTCGAGTACTTGATGAACATCGTCTTCCGCACCGCGAAGTAGCGGAAGCTCACCAAGGTATCGACGTAGGGATTCGCCCCCTGCTCGAACGGCAGCTCGATGTTGCAGCCGTAACTCGGCGCACCCGCCAGCTTCGCGCCCTTGTTCGCCGCTTCCATAATGCCCGGCCCCGCACCCGTGAGGATGCTGAAGCCCTGTGCGCCGAGCAACCGCGCGACCTCGACGGCCGCGACGTACTGCGGATCGTCGGGATGCGTGCGCGCCGAGCCGAAGATGCTGACGCCCTTCTCGATGCCGGCGAGCTTGTCGAAGCCTTCCACGAACTCCGCCTGGATGCGCATCACGCGCCAGGGATCCGTCGTGCGGAAGTCGCTCTTGGGGCCACCGTACTGCAGGAGCTTCGCGTCTTCGGTGAGGGCCCACGAGAAGTCGCCAATGGAGTCGTCGGTCGCCGCGCGCGGGAGCACCTCGTCCTTCACGACCGGAAACTGGCCGCTCGCGCGCATCCCTTCGTCCATACGGTCCTTGAGGCCCTGCAGCGACTCACGGGCGGCGGCATCGAGCCGCGCGGGATCGGCCTTCTTGCCCGACGCCGTGCGCGCCGGTTTCGGCTTGGCGGGCGCGGGCGCCTTCTTGGAGGATTTCTTGGCTGCCATCGTCCGTGAAGTTTACGTTCCCGCACCCGCTCCTGCGACTCCCACGCTCCCGTGACCCTCCTCATCCTCGTCGCCGACGGCGCCCGCCCCGACACGCTGTTCGGCGCGATGGACGCCGGCCAGCTTCCCGCCCTCGCCGAGCTGCGCGCGAGAGGCGGCGCGACGACCATCACCAGCGTGTTTCCCTCCGTCACGGGCAGCGCCTACACGCCGTTCCTGATGGGCCTGCATCCCGGCCGCGCCGGCCTACCTGGCCTGCGCTGGTACGACCGCGCGCGCAACGCGACCCTCTGGCCGGCCCACGCCCGCAGCTACGTGGGACTCGGCGGAATGCGCGCCGATGCCGACCTCACGCGCGAGCACCAAACGCTCTTCGAGCTCGAGCCGAGCAGCATCGGTGGGTTCAGCTACATCGGCCGCGGACTCTCCACGCGGCGGCGCATCGGCACCGGCTGGGCCTTCGGCGCGCGAATGGCCTGGACGCACTTCCGCGGCGACCTCGACGACTGGATGCGCTTCGACCGCTGGCTCGGCGAGGAGTTCGTGCGCCGCATCGTCGCCCAGCGTCCGCGCGTCGCCTTCCTCGCGCAGCCGGGCATCGACAAGCTCTCGCACCGATTCGGCGCC
Source organism: Gemmatimonadaceae bacterium (assembly GCA_035444005.1). Lineage (GTDB taxonomy): Bacteria > Gemmatimonadota > Gemmatimonadetes > Gemmatimonadales > Gemmatimonadaceae > Pseudogemmatithrix. Next base: position 11,456 of record DAOMNV010000035.1, on the reverse strand, counting down.
GAGCATCCGCGCGTGCTCGATGCGATGCGCAACGTCGATCACACCGTGCAGCTGCTCGTCGACAGCTTCGCCCGCGAAGGCCGCGCCGACGCGCTGGAGATCTGGGTCGTGAGCGATCACGGGCACGCCGCAGTGCCGCAGCACGAGGATCTCGCCGGCACGATCGCGTCCTGGGGACACTCCGTGCGCGCGCATCCCTGGGTCGTCGGCGGGCGTGATGTCGCCGTGATGGTCAGCGGCAACGCGATGGCGCATCTCTATGTCGAACTCGATCGTCGGCGACGGGCCATCTGGCCGGCCCTGCGCGATCGCTGGCAACCGCTGCTCGATGCCCTGCTGCGCCTGCCGGCCGTCGACCTCGCCATCGTGCCGATGGGCGACGCGCGCGTGCGCATCCACTCGCGCACGCGCGGCGACGCCGATGTCTTCACCGCGGGGGACGGCACGTACTCGTACCGCCGCGGCTCCGGCGATCCGCTCGGACTCGGCGACGACCTCTTGGGTCTCGACGCCGGCGCCGCCTGGGAACGCACGCGCGACAGCGACTACCCCGACGCCCTCGTGCAGGTCTGCGCGATCGCCGCCGCCCCGCGCGCCGGCGACATCATCGTCTCGGCCGCACCCGGCTGGGACCTGCGCACGCGCTACGAGCCCGTGCTGCACGCCTCGGGGCACGGGGCGCTGCATCGCGAGCAGATGCTCGTGCCGTTCATCAGCTCGCGATCGATGGCTGGGACGCTGCGGCGCACGGTGGATATCCTGCCGACGGCGCTGGCGACGCTCGGTCTGCCGATCCCGCGCGGACTCGACGGCAGCACAGCGCGATGAACGACGCGCCTACGACGCGTACGGCACGGTGCGCGCGAGCAGGGCGCGCAGCCGGTCGGCCAACACGCGCTGCTTCTCCCGCATCGGTGCAAGCCGCCGCGCATTGAAGCGCCGCAGGAAGTAGCGCCGCACCGCTGTCCACATCGCCTGCCGACGCTCGCCCACCGCCAACGCGGCGAAGGCCCACAAGGGCTGCAGCATCGCGCTCAATAGGCCGGCCATCCAACCGAACACCGCGCCGACGATGAGCGAGGTCACGGCGATCCACAGCGGGAACGCCACGCCGCCCACCAGCACGCGATGCGTCACAACCGTGTCGTCGCCCTCGAGCCGCGCCGTGTACGCCGCCGCCGCCACGGTGATGCGCTTGGGGAGCCAGAAGAACAATCCACCGAGCAACGAGATGGGCAGCAAGGGCACGAGCGGTAGCTTACCCAAAGTCCATCGCAGTGCGGCGCCGAACGTGACATCCTCGCGCAACGTCTCCGCCGTGAGCCCGAGCCGGTGCAACGCCCGCCCGTGCGCCTTCAGCGCCAGCGCCACCTCGCGCCACTCGCTCGCCCCGCCATCGCGCAGCGCCTGCAGCGCCTCTGTGGTGATGCGCAGTCGCTCAACCTCCGCGGCCGGCGAGGCGTCCGCACCGAACTCCGCACGCCACACCGCTTCCGCAGTGCGCACCACGGGCTCGTCTTCCCACTGCTCAAGATTCACCGACACGCGCCGCATCGCCTGCTCGATGCGCTCGGTGAGCTCGCGTACGGCCGAGCGGTTGGTTGCCTCGCCGAGCAGGTCCTGCCAGCGGAACGACTCGCCGATGATGACGTGCGCCTCGGAGCGGAAGGTGTCGCGGTCGCGGAACACCAACCCCATCGCGACGATCGGGAAGTCGCCCCCACGTTGCTGCGCGGCACCCAGCGCGATGCGCGCCGCGCCGGTCTTGAGCGGCGCCAACCGCGACATCGAATGCGAGATGCCTTCGGGGAAGATCCCCACCACGTCACCCCGCGCGAGCACCGCGTGCACGTCGCGGAACGAATCGAGGTTCTGCGACATCTTCGTCGGGTCGTCCTGCTGGCGATACACCGGCACCGAACCCACGCCCTTGATCAGCCAGCCGATCAGCGGATGCGTGAACAGCGGTGACTTCGCCATAAACCGTACCTTGCGGCCGGCCATCGCCGCGACGAGCGCGGGATCGACGAGCGAGTTGTTGTGGTTCGCGACGATCAACACCGGCCCGTCGGCGGGCAGGCGCGCGCCGGCCACCGTCACCCGATAGTACGAGCGGACGGCGAGTTCCGAGATCAGGGGCATCACGCGGTAGAGCCACATCGCGCGGGAAGATACGCCCAGCGGGCCCTCGGCGGCACGGGGGCGCCCCGTCGGGGCCGCATCTATATTCCAGACGTGCTCCGCCTCGTCCTCGCCCTGATCCCCCGCGCGCTCATCAATCCACGCAACGCGCGTGCGCTGCTGGTCGTCGGCTGGCGGTTCCGGCGCAATCGCTGGTACCTGCGATTCCCCTTCCTGCCGCTGCCGGCCCGCGACTACGTGCGCTGGCGGATGTACACGGCCTACGGCGACTACGACGCAGTGCCGCCGGTGGACGACGTGATCCGCTACGCGCGATGGGCCGCGCGGTTTCCCTGAGCACCCGCGCTCCGGGCGCGCGCCGCTGACGGCGATGTCCTTCGAACAGCGCCTCAAGGCGCAGGCCCTCGGACTCGGCTTCGACCTCGCCGGCATCGCCCGGCTCGGACCCGTCGCCACGCACGCGGCCTTCGCCGACTGGCTCGCGCAGGGATTCCACGGCGAGATGGACTACCTGCAACGCGGCGCCGAGCTCCGCGCCGATACCACGCGCCCCGAGCCCGGGATGCGCAGCGCCGTGGTCGTCGCGCTCGACTACGGCGGCAGGCAACCTGCCGGACCCGTCGCCCGCTATGCCCGCGGCGACGACTACCACCGCCTGATGTGGGACCGCCTCGACGCCCTGCTCGCGTGGGTGCGCGAGCAACGCCGCGATGCCGCACGCGGACGCGCCTACGTCGACACCGGTCCCATCCTCGAGCGCGAGCTCGCGCGCAGCGCCGGACTCGGCTGGATCGGCAAGAACACGATGCTCATCAATCCCGAGATGGGCTCGTTCTTCTTCATCGGCGCGCTGTTCCTCGAGCTCGATCTCGAGCCGGACGAAGCGTTCCAGGCCGACCACTGCGGCAGCTGCACGCGATGCCTCGACGCCTGCCCCACGGGCGCGTTCGTCGCGCCGCGCGTGATGGATGCGCGCCGCTGCATCTCGTACCTCACGATCGAATCGCGCAGCGCGATCCCCGACGAGTACCACTCGGCGCTTGCCGAGCACGTCTACGGTTGCGACATCTGCCAGGACGTCTGCCCGTGGAACGTGAAGTTCTCGCGCGACCTGCGTGAGCCCGCCTTCGCGCCGCGGCCGCTCTTGGCAGGCAAGGACGCGGCAACGTTGGCTCAGCAAATCCTCGCGATGGACGAGGATGCCTATCGCGAGTCCTTCCGTGGCTCGGCGATGAAGCGCGCCAAGCTCAGCGGCCTGCAGCGCAACGCAGAGGTCGTGCTCAGCGGGCGCCGCGGGAGCTAAGCGCGCAACAACGCAGGTGCACCGCGACCCGACTGGGCCGCGGTGCACGTCACTGCGCTTGCACTCAGACGGTCGTGTAGCCGCCGTCCACGAGGTAGTAGCCACCCGTGATGAACGACGCCTCGTCCGACAGCAGGAACGCGACCAGCGTCGCGACTTCCTCCGCCTTGCCGAGGCGGGCCAGCGGATGCTTGGCGACCAAAGCCTGCTTGACCTCCGCGGGCAAGCCGCCGAGCAGCGGCGTCTCGATGTAGCCCGGGCCGACGCTGTTGATGCGCAGGCCCTGCGGCCCGTACTCGGCCGCCGCGTTGCGCGTCAGGCCGACGACGGCGTGCTTCGACGCGGTGTAGGCGCTGTTGCCGAGCGCCGCCACCGAGCCGTGGATCGACGCCATATTGACGATCGCGCTCTTCGCCGCGCCCGCCTTCAGCATCGCCGGGATCTGGTAGCGCATCCCGTAGAGCACGCCGTTGAGGTTGATGTCGATCACGCGCTTCCATTCCGCGAGATCGACGTCGCCCGTCGGCGCTGCGGCACCGCCGATGCCCGCGTTGTTCACCGCGTAGTGCAGCGCGCCGTAGGTCTTGACCGTCTGCGCCACCACGCGCTCGTGATCCTCGGCCTTCGCCGTGTCCTGCTGCAGCGCGGTCGCCGTGCCACCGGCGGCGACGATCTCCTTCGCCACGCGCTCCGCGGCTTCGAGCTTGATGTCCGTCAGGACGACCTTCGCGCCACGCGAGGCGAGCAACTTGCCGATGGCTTCGCCGAGCCCCGAGCCACCGCCAGTGATGAGTGCAACCTTTCCGTCGAACGTACCCATACAGCCTCCGTGGTTGTCCTGCGATTGACCTACGCCTGCAATGATTCGTGGTACGGCAGCTAGCCGACCGTGATGCGCAACTGCGTCCCCCAGGGATCAGCCGTGACAGCCTCGGCCGGCGTCGGCGTCTCGACTGGGAATCCCGCGCGCTTCACGCTCGTCGCGACGTCGCTGACGTCCGAGGGCGACGGCAGCGCGATCGTCCACTCGAGCAGTCGCGCCTCGTCCGGCGGCGCAGGCTGCGCTGTCGGCCCCGCCCAGAGGTTCGTACCGAGGTGATGGTGGTAGCCGCCGGCGCCAAGGAACAGCGCACCCGGATAGCTCCACGTCATCCGATCGAACCCGATGACATCGCCGAAGAACGCTTGCGCTCCCTCGATGTCGCCCACGTGCAGGTGCACGTGCCCGATCGTCGTGCCCGCCGGCATTCCCGTCCAGGGCTCGCCGCCGGCGCTCGCGACGATGCCCGCCGCGTCGACCGGATCCGTTGCCAGCACCAGCTCGCGCCCCAAGCGCTCCCAGGTCTCGCGCGGTCGGTCGGCGTACACCTCGATGCCGAGTCCGTCAGGGTCGGTGAGATAGAACGCCTCGCTCACGCGATGGTCGCCGGCGCCGGCGCGGACGTTGAGATCGGCGAGGTGCTGCACGAAGCGGCCGAGTGCCGGGCGGTCCGGCAGCAGGATCGCGAAGTGATAGAGCCCGAGCCGTCCGCGCCGCGACGGTGCGATGCCCGCACGCGCCTCGAGCAGGACGAGCGGGCGATCCTCGCCTTGCGCGGCCAGCGCAGCCGCACTGCCGCTGCGTTCGATGACGCGCAGGCCCAACACGCCTTCATAGAACGCCAACGAGCGCTCGATGTCGCGCACCTGCAGGCGGACCTGCCCGAGCCGGGTCGCGTCGGGCAGGCGATAGCCCGCGGGCGCGACGCCGTAGCTGCCCGGCGCCGCCGGTTGCGGCGCCGAAGTCGCGCCGAAGATGTCGTGCTTGGAAACGCCCATCGGTCAGGTCCTCCGGTTCACGTACGTGTAATCTGCGGTGCGGCGCGTCAGCGCGAGGCGCGGACGGCGTCGAGCGAGTAGCGACCGGCACCGGCGAACGCGATCGCTGCGGCGCCAGCCATCAGGGCAAGCGGGAACTCGACGCCGTTCGGCGCCCAGAAGCCGGCCTTGATGTGCACGAAGGAGATCGCGCCGAGCATAATGACGGCGAGGCCGAGTCCGGCGAGCCGGGCCATCAGGCCGACGACGAGCGCGAGGCCTGCGGCGAGCTCGACGACGCCGGTGAGCGGACCGGTGATGCCGGGCATCGGGATGCCCATCCCACCGAACGCGCCGCTGACGCCCTCGATGCCGTAGACGAAGAGCTTCTGCGCGCCGTGGGCGGCGAAGATGCCGCCGATGGCGACGCGGAGTGCGGCGAGGGCGACATCGTGGCGGGAGTCGGAGCTGGTCTGGGTCATCGTGCGGGTCCTCTGAGTTGGTGTGGTGATACTGGATGTTATAACACGCATTAGGACTAAAGAGTTCCTAGCCGCGGGCCAGGGTGAGCAGGTCGATCAAGGACTTCAACTGCTTGGCATCGAGTTGCTTGAACTGCCGTTCGTGCTCCCGGGCCATCGGCGCATCGAGCTGGTCGACGAGCTTGCGGCCGCGGGCGGTGAGCGTCGTATTGACCTGACGCCGGTCTTCCGTGCTGCGGACACGATGGATCAGTCCCGCCGCTTCCATCCGGTCCAGCAACCGCGACACATCTGGCATCCGCGTGATGAGGCGATCGCGGATCTCATTGCGGCACAGCCCCGCCGACTCCGCCCCGCGCAGCACCCGCAGCACGTTGTACTGCGCGAGCGTGAGCTCGTGCGGCTCGAGCAGCCGCTCGATGCCATCCCGCAGGAGGGCCTCCGTGCGGGCCACGCTCAGGAAGGCCTCGTGTGCGAGGCTCCCGAAGGGCTTCTGCTGGCGCAGTTCGGAGCGGAGGTCAGGGGTCACGGTTGGATAATACGTGTTATAACACGGAATGTCAAGGGCACCGACCCAGCCGTCGGCTCATCGGGCCGCATCGGGTTCTTCGCGCACCCAGCGTCGCAGCACGCTCCAGTAGCGCACGGGCATCAGGCGCGTCAGCAGCGAGATGGCGACGGCATCCCAGCCGACGAGCACGCGCCGCCGGCCGGCCTCAACTCCACGCACGATGATCTCGCCGGCCCGAGCGGGCGGCATCCGCAGGCGCTTGTTCGAGAACACGCGCTTGCGCTCCACCTCGACGGCATCGACCCCGGCCGGCACGCGCGCGTCGTTCGCGATGTTCGTCGCGACGCCGCCGGGATGCACCACCGTCACGCCGATGCCGGACTCCTCGAGCTCCCAACGCAACGCTTCGCTGAACCCGCGGACGGCGAACTTGCTCGCCGAGTACGCGACGTTGCCCGCCGGCGCGACCATCCCGAACACGCTCGAGACATTCACGATCCGCGCGGCGCCCGATGCGCGCAGTGCAGGCAGGAAGGCCCGCGTCATCCAGACCGTGCCCCAGAAGTTCACGTCCATCACCCAGGCCACGTCGTCGTCGGTCACCTGCTCGTAGCGGCCGCCAAGCCCGACGCCGGCGATGTTGAAGAGCAGGTCCACACCGCGGTGCTGGGCCAGCACCGCGTCGGGCAGCGCCGTCACCTGCGCGCGACGGGACACATCCAGCGGATGTACGCTCACGCGCAGGCCATCGCGCGCCGCGAGCGCCGCCGTGTCGGCGAGCCGCTCGGCGTTGATGTCCGCCAGCGCGAGGTGGCAGCCGCGCGCAGCGAGGGCGAGCGCCGTCGCGCGGCCGATGCCGCTGCCCGCGCCCGTGACCACGGCCGTGCGTCCCGAGAGCTGCGTTCGGCTAGGCATCGTGCGTGCTGGCGGACTCGCGGCTGCCGGCGACATCGCGATCCGCGCGAGGAACGTCCGCGCGCCGGAACTGCATCACCCGATGGTTCACCCGGCCGTGGCGCAGCAGCAGGAGATCGCGGATGTAGTTCTGATACAGCCGCCACGGCGCCGCCGGCCCCTGCTTGGGCAGGAACGGCAGCGCGCGCTGCACGTAGCCCGAGGTGAAGTCCAAGACGGGCTCACCTTCGATTCCTGGATCCCGTTGCGGCGTCGCCTGCACGTATCCCTTGGCATCCATATAGGTGAGCAGGCGACACACGTGCTCGCTGGTGAGGTCGCACTTGAGCGTCCAGCTGGCATTCGTGTAACCGAAGGCCGACGCAAGGTTCGGGACACCGCTGTACATCATCCCGCGGTAGGCCATCGTGTCGGCGAGGTCGATGCGTCGCCCGTCCACGTCGAGCGTCATCCCGCCGAGGAGCTGCACGACGAGGCCCGTCGCGGTGACGACGACGTCCGCATCGAGATGCCGTCCCGATGCCAGCACGATGCCCGTCGCGTCGAAACGCAGGATCCGGTCCGTCACGACCTCTGCCCTGCCCTCGCGGAGCGCGCGGAACAGGTCGCCGTCCGGCACGATGCAGAAGCGTTCGTCCCAGGGATCGTACTTGGGCGTGAAATGCGTCTCGATGTCGAAGTCCGTCCCCAGCTCCGCGCGGTTGCCCGCCTTGATCAGGCGACGGAAGAACCGCGGCCAAACGCGCGCGAGGTTGAAGAACAGCATCTGCCGCAGGATGTTCTTCCAACGCGCCGCCGCATACGCCGCGTGCTCAGACATCAGCTCGCGCAACACGTTGGCGATGCCATCCGCCGCGGGCTGCGATGCCACGTAGGTCGGCGAGCGCTGGAGCATCGTCACGGTCGCTGCGGCGCCCGGCCCCTCGGCCATCGCCGGCACCAACGTCACCGCCGTCGCGCCGCTGCCGATCACCACGACGCGCTTGCCCGAGTAATCGAAGTCCTGCGGCCAGAACTGCGGATGCACGAAGCGCCCGCGGAAGTCGGCGCTGCCCTCCCACTCGGGCAGGTAGCCACGCGCGTAGTCGTAGTAGCCCGTGCAGGTATAGAGGAAGCGTGCCGTCATCGTACGGCGCTCGCGCTGCGGCCCGACCTCCATCGTCACGGTCCAGCGCGCGTCCGCGCTCGACCACGAAGCGGCCAGCACGCGATGGCCATAGCGGATCTTCCGGTCGATCCCGTACGCGCGTGCCGTATCCTCGATGTATGCCTTGATCGATGGCCCATCCGTGATCGCCTTGCCGCCGGTCCACGGACGGAATCGGTATCCGAGCGTGAACATATCCGAGTCCGAGCGCACGCCGGGGTAGCGGAACAGGTCCCAGGTGCCGCCCATCGCCTCACGCGCCTCGACGATCGCATAGCTGTGCGAAGGACACAGCGTCTGGACGTGATACGCCGCCCCGACGCCGGAGAGCCCGGCGCCGATGATGAGCACGTCGACGTGGTCGTTGGTCACGCTGTGGAGCATATGCGGCGTTCCTGCGTTCGCCAGTCCCGCGGTCGGAACCTCGGCGCCGCGCGAGGTCTTTCTGTAGGATGACCCCCCGCGAACCGATGCTCATCGAAGTCTGGTCCGATATCGCCTGCCCGTTCTGCTACATCGGCAAGCGCCGCCTGCAGGCCGCGATCGCGCGATTCCCGCAGCGCGACGACATCCGCGTCGAGTGGCGCAGCTTCCAGTTGCAGCCGCAGCTCGTCACCGACGCCTCGCAGCGGATCAACGAGTATCTCGCCGCCACGAAGGGGATGCCCCTCGCGCAGGTGGAGCAGATGCAGGCCCGCGTGCAGGAGATGGGCGCGGGCGAAGGCATCGCGTTCGCGATGGACCGCGTCGTCGTCGCCAACACCTTCAACGCGCACCGGCTGCTGCAGTGGGCACAGTCGCAAGGACGCGGCGACGCGATGAAGGACCGCCTCCTGCAGGCGTACTTCACCGAAGGCGCGAACGTGGACGACGCGGCCACGCTGCAGGCGCTGGCCACCGAGGTCGGCCTCGACGGATCGCAGGCCGCCGCGCTACTCGCCGGCGACGGCTTCGCCGACGAGGTGCGTCGCGACATCGCCGAGGCACGGCAGAATCGCATCAGCGGCGTGCCGTTCTTCGTGTTCGACCAGAAGTACGCCGTGAGCGGAGCGCAGCCGCCGGAACTCTTCGACCAGGCGCTGGCTCGCTCGTATGCGGAATGGCGTGCCCAGGACTCGGAGCCAGTCACGGCCTGAGCCGAGGGCAGATATGTTTCGCGGATGATCTGCATCCGTACGATCGCTGCAATCTCGCTGCTGCTGCCGAGCGCGCTCGCGGCCCAAGGCGTACCGGCGCCGCGACCCGATAGCGCGCGGATGGATTCCGCCCGGACGGTTTCGGCCGTGCGCGTGCAGGCCACGCGTGGTGACCGACGCGTCGAAGACGAACCGTTGCGAGTCGAGGTCCTCGGCGAAGAGGAAGTCGAGGAAAAACTCCTTATGACTCCCGGCGATATCTCGATGCTGCTCAACGAGACCACTGGCCTCCGAGTGCAGACGGTCTCGCCCGGACTCGGCAGCGCCAACCTCCGCATCCAGGGCCTGCGCGGTCGCTATTCGCAGATCCTCGTCGATGGTCTCCCCCAGCACGGCGCACAGACCGGTGGCCTCGGGCTGCTGCAGATCCCACCGATGGACCTCGCGGCCGTCGAGATCATCAAGGGCATCTCGAGCGCGCTCTACGGCGGATCAGCACTCGGCGGCGTGGTCAACCTCGTCTCGCGCCGACCCGGCGACGAGCCCATCCGCTCGTTCCTCGTCAACCAGACGACGCTCGGAGGCACCGACGGCGTGGCCTTCGTCGGCGACGCACTGAACGAGCGCTGGGGCTACACGCTGTTGGCCGGCGCACACGCGCAGCGGCGCGTGGACCGCGATGGCGACGGCTGGAGCGACATCGCGCGCTACGAGCGCGCCGTGCTCCGACCGCGGCTGTTCTGGCGCAGCGAACGCGGCCACAACGCGATGCTCACGGCCGGCTTCACCGATGAGCGGCGAGCCGGCGGCACGGCGCCCGGCGATACCGCACCGGACGGTCTTCCGTTCCGCGAGTCACTCGCCACGCGTCGCGCCGACCTCGGCGGCAGCGCTCGCTGGCTCATTGGCCCAACGTTGCTTTCCCTGCGCGGCACGCTTGCCGAGCAACGACACGGCCATCGCTATGGCGGCGTCAGTGAAGACGACGCGCACCGCACGGCCTTCGCCGAGGCGGCGCTGGCCGGCGTCGGGTTCGGCGGCAGTTGGGTCCTCGGCCTCGCGTTCCAGCAGGAACGGTTCGACGCCGAGGATGTGCTGGGCTTCGATTACGACTTCCGCGCTCCGGCGGTGTTTGGACAGCATACTGTCGAGCGCGGCCGCATCGCGGCTACCGCCAGCGCACGCGTCGATGACCATTCGCGATACGGCGCCCAGTTCTCGCCGCGCCTCTCCGTGCTCCTGCGGCTCGCCGACGGCTGGTCGCTGCGCGCGTCGGCCGGCGAAGGGTTCTTCGCGCCGACGCCGTTCACCGAAGAAGTAGACGCCGTGGGCCTCCGCGCCGTCAACGCACTCCCGAGCCTGCGCGCCGAACGCGGACGCAGCGGGTCGCTCGACCTCAGCGGCAGCGTCGGTGAAGTCGAGTTGCTGGCGTCGGTCTTCTCGTCGCGGATAACCGACGCCGTTGGCACCCGCGAGAGCGCAATCGATCCACTGCGCCTCGAACTCGTGCAGCTCACGCGTCCGACGGACACGTACGGACTCGAACTGGGAATCCGCGCCCATCTCGAGGATGTGCACATCGGCCTGGGCTACACCTGGCTGCGCGCCCGCGAAGATGATCCCGTGACGGGGACTCGGCGGTCGGTGCCACTCACACCCACGCACAGTCTCGGTGGGCTCGTCGCGTGGGAGATCGAGGAGAAAGGCCGGATCGGCTTCGAGGTGTATCGCACCGGCATCCAGCCGCTTGCCGACGACCCCTTCCGCAGCGAGTCCGAGGCTTATGTACACGTCGGCATCCTCGCCGAGCGGCACATCGGACCGATTCGCGTGTTCGTGAACGCCGAGAACCTGCTCGACTACCGCCAGACGCGCGCCGCGCCGCTCGTGCGCCCGACGCGCGGACCCGGCGGTCGATGGACCACCGATGTGTGGGGTCCGCTCGACGGCCGGGTCTTCAACGTCGGTATTCGATTCTGACGGCGCGCGTGGCGCGCCCTCGGGTCAGGCGCGCAGCGTCCGC
>DAOMNV010000034.1:0-24604 GCA_035444005.1 Gemmatimonadaceae bacterium | reverse complement strand
AACGCCGATCGCGAGTACAACAACGCACCGCCGGTCATCCTCGTCGTCGATGGTGAGACCAGCGGCTGGTTCGACCCGGCGCGCGAAGCGGGCTTCATCCGCCGCGCCGAGTACAGCTACCTCGCCGATCCCGGCGACGCCTGGGTGCCACCGCAGCTCGTGCGGCAGTTCGGCATCCGCCGCGGCGATCTCATCGTCGCCAAGACGGGCCGTGATTCCCGTGGGCGCATCGCCGTCGCCGAGATCGTGACGATCAACGGCGAAGCGCCCGTCGAGGGCCAGCGCCGCACCGACTTCCAGACGCTGATCGCTTCGTATCCCGAGCGTCGCATCACGCTCGAGACCGGTCGCTCCGCGAAGGGCGGCCCCGAGCTCACACGCCGCGCCATCGACCTCATCGCACCGATCGGCTACGGCCAGCGCGCGCTGATCGTCGCCCCGGCCCGCGCCGGCAAGACGATGCTGATGCAGGCCATCACCGAAGGCATCGCCATCAACCATCCCGATGCCCACCTCATCATCCTCCTCGTGGACGAGCGCCCCGAGGAAGTGAGCGAGGCGATCTCCTGGGGCGTCGGCGAAGTCGTCGCCAGCAGCTTCGATCAGCCCGCCAAGCGGCACGTCGAAGTCGTCGAGATGGTGCAGGAACGCGCCCGCCGCCTCGTCGAGCAGGGCAAGGACGTGATCATCGTCCTCGACTCGCTCACGCGTATGGCCCGCGCCTTCAACACCGCCGAGCGCGGCACCGGCCGCACGCTCTCCGGCGGCCTCGACACCTCCGCGATGGCCAAGCCCAAGGCCTTCTTCGGCTCGGCCCGCAACATCCTGCCGCAGCACGGCGGCGGCTCGCTCACGATCATCGCCACCGCGCTCGTCGAGACCGGCTCGCGGATGGACGACGTGATCTTCGAGGAGTTCAAGGGCACCGGCAACTGCGAGATCAAGCTCGACCGCGGCCTCGCCGAGAAGCGCATCTTCCCCGCGTTCGACGTGGCCAGCTCCGGCACGCGCCGCGAGGAGAAGCTCTACAAGGCCGAGCAGATCGACGCGATCTACACCCTGCGCCGCGGCCTGCAGCAGATGCCGCCGCAGTCGGGGATGGAGTGGTTGATCAAGCGGATCGCGAGTACGACTTCCAACGATGCGCTGCTGGCGGGGCTGTAAGTTTTTGACGGATGACGGATGACGGATGCTTGAACGGCGCGAGGGACAATCCCCCGCGCCGTTCTGCTTTTCAGCATCCGTCATCCGTCATCCGTCCAGTAACTACCCCCGCGCGAGTTCATCCCAGAGGCTCGCAATCGCTCTCATCCCCTTCTCGAAGTTCTCCACGCTCATCCACTCATCCGGCGCGTGCGCATTCTCGCCCGGCAGCCCGAAGCCCACGAGCAGCACCGGCGCGCCGAGGATCTGCGCGAAATCGTTCACGACGGGAATCGAACCGCCTTCACCCGTGATGACGGGCTTGCGCCCGAACGCCGCCTCCAGCGCGCGCCCCGCCGCCTCGTAGAGCGGGCCGTCCAACTCCGCACGCCAGGCGTGGCCGCCGTGCAGCTCGGTGACCTTCACCGTCACGCCCTTGGGCGCGTGCTTCATCACGTGCCGCTCCACGAGCTTCGCGATCTCCTTCGGATCTTGGTCCGGCACGAGGCGGCAGCTCACCTTCAGCATCGCGTGGCCGGGCAGCACGGTCTTCGCGCCTTCGCCGGTGTAGCCGCTCAGCAGGCCGTTCACCTCGCAGGTCGGACGGTGCCAGAGCTTCTCGAGCGTACCGTAGCCAGGCTCGCCGCCAAGCGCGTCGACGGCGAGATGCGACTTGAATTCCGCTTCATCGAAGGGCAGCTCGCGCAACCCAGCGCGTACGGCGTCGGGGAACGGACGCACCTTGTCGTAGAAGCCTTCGATCGCGATCCGACCATCGGCGTCGTGGAAGCTCGCGACGATGCGGGCCAGCGCGGTCGCGGGGTTCACCACCGCACCGCCGTACATCCCCGAGTGCAGGTCGGAGTTCGGACCCGTCACGTCGACCTGCAAGTATGCCAACCCGCGCAGCGAGCTCAGGATGCTCGGGATCCCAGGCGCGAACATCGTCGAGTCGCTGATCACCACGGCATCGCACTTCAGGCGATCGCGATGCGCCTTCACGAACTCCGCGAGGTGCTCGCTACCGACTTCCTCCTCGCCTTCCGCGAGCACGATCACGTTCACCGGCAGCGAGCCGCGCGTCGCGAGGTGCGCCTCGAGCGCGGCGATGTGCAGCCACAGCTGACCCTTGTCGTCCACGCTGCCGCGCGCGTAGATGTTGCCGTCGCGGATCGTCGGCTCGAACGCCGGCGAGGTCCACAGCTCCAGCGGCTCGGCCGGCTGCACGTCGTAGTGACCGTACACGAGCACCGTCGGCGCGCCCGCCGGCGCCTTGCGCCACTCGGCGAGGACGATCGGATGTCCGGCGGTGTCGAGCGTCTCCACCTGCATCCCGATGCGCGCGCACTGCGCGTGCAGCCACTGCGCGGCGGCGCGCACGTCACCCTTGTGTTCGGAGCGCGCGCTCACGCTGGGGATGCGCAGGAAGTCGAAGAGCTGGTCGCGCAGGCGCGCGTCGTTGGCGTCGAGCCACTGCGCGAGCGCCGGATCGAGCGAAGTCTTGGGCGTCATCGGTTCTTGATGGGGTCGTTGGGGTCCGCGGGCCAGGTGCCGCGCCAGTCGGCGAGGGTCCAGGTGCGGCGCATCGTGAGCGTATCGCCGCGATACGTGATGGCGGTGAGCGGGCCCGGCGTCGCGCTGCCGAAATGCTCGCGCAGCGAATCCACCAGCGCCGGCTGCTGCGAGGTGTCGGGCACGATCAAGAGCAGCGTCGCGCCGACGACGGCGCGGTCCTGGAAGCGGGGCCACAGGTCGTACTGGTTGCGGCGGCCGAGCAGGTTGACCGCGGTCACCGCGGGATGCTCGGGATCGTGCCAGGCCAGCAGCGAGGCCTCCTGATACCTCGCCGTCGCGACGAAGCGAGGGACATCCGACTGCGCCGCCGCGACTAACGCATCCCAACCGCGCAGGCGCGCCGCCGGATCCTTGCGCGCCGCGATCGGCAGGAACGGCATCGCGACGTGCGCCAGCGCCAGCGCGGTGAGTCCGCCGGCCAACCACAGCGCGCGGCGTTCCCACTTCGTCCGCAGGTCGTGCGTCGCCGCCGCGACGAGCGCCAGGGCCGGCAACCACGCGATTGCCGGCCAGTTGGCCTCGACGCGCCGCTTCGTCGCGCTGTACACGAAGAACAGTAGGCAGAACAGCGCGACCATCGCCAGCGTGAAGCGCCGCCCGTCCGTCGCCGACTCCAGCGCACGATGCATCGCGCGCAGCATCAGCACGAAGAGGATCGGCGTGGCGAGGCCCAGTTGCCCGCCGATCAGCTCCAGCTCGCGCTGCCACCAGCTGCCGCTCTTCACTGCGGCGAGTCCGTGGCCGAGCTGGAAGCGGAAAGCGATCCACTCGTGCTGCGCGTTCCAGACGAGCACCGGCAGCATCACCAGCGACGCGACCAGCACCGCGATGTACGGCCCCGGGCCCTTGAGATGGCGCCGCAGCGAAGGATGCACGAACATCGCCAGCGTGATCGCCACCGGCACGAAGACGGCCGTGAACTTCGACGCCATCGCGATGCCGATCGCCACGCCGGCGCCGACCCAGGCGACCATCGCGTCGCGGCGCGTGGCATCGGCATCGATGGCCCGCACGACCAGCGCTAACGTCATCGCCACAGCGGCGAGCAGCGGCGCATCCGGCGTGGCGAGGATGAATCCGATCGTGAACGGCGTCGCCGCCAGCAGCAGCGCGGCGAAGCGCGCGGCCCGCGCGCCGGCGAGGCGCTCGGCGATGTCCGCGAGCGCGAAGGCTGCCACTGCGCCCGAGAGCACGGGGAAGAAGCGCACGCCCAGCGGCGTGTCGCCGAACAGCGCCGTGCCGAACGCCACCAGCCACGCGATCGCCGGCGGATGGTCGAAGTAGCCGTACGCGAGGTTCCGCGACCACTCCCAATAGTAGGCCTCGTCCGCGACCAGCGGCAGCGATGCGCCGAGTGCGAGACGTAGCACCGTCGCCAGCATCGTGATGACCACCACGTGCCGCCGCAGCCGCATCACTTCGGGGTGCACCGCGCTCGCGTCCATCATCACGCTCCGCTAGAGGTCCGCACAGGACTTGTTGATCTGCCGACAATCATCGCAGATCAGCTTGCACTTGCGCCACGTCAGGGCTGCGCTGCCGCAGTAGTCACAGGTCTCGCCCTGCGCCGGGCCGTCGGGCGACGCATCGCGCGGCGTCATCGGCCGGCACCGCGCTGCAGCGTGGCCATCGCCTCGCCCATCCGCGTCGGGCGGCCGGGCTGCCAGTCGTCGCCGAATCGCACGCCCGGCTCCGGAAACAGCATCACCACGGTCGAGCCCAACAGGAAGCGCCCCATCTCATCGCCCTGCGCGAGGGAGACGGCGCCCGGGCCGTCGAGCGGATAGTCCCACGCACGCAGCTTGCCTGGGCGCGGCGGATTCACCACGCCGTGCCACGCCGTCGCCATACTGCCGACGATCGTCGCGCCGACGAGCACCAACACGAAGGGGCCGAGCGCCGTCTCGAAGTAGCAGACCACGCGCTCGTTGCGCGCGAAGAGCCCCGGCACGCCGCGCACCGTTTCGGGATTCACCGAGAACAGCGCGCCGGGCACGTGCAACATCCGCGTGAGCCGCCCCGCGACCGGCATATGGATGCGATGGTAGTCGCGGGGGCTTAGGTAGATCGTCGCGAAGCTGCCGCCCGCGAACCGCGCCGCGCGCTCGCGATCGCCACCAAGCAGCGCCGCCGTCGTGTATGTGTGGCCCTTCGCCTGGATCAACCGATCGCCATCCAGCGCGCCGACGACGCTCACCGCGCCATCCACGGGGCAGACGAAGTCCGCCGCCGCCAGCGGCCGCGCACCCGCGCGCAGCGGACGCGTGAAGAACTCGTTGAACGTCCGGTACCCCGCCGGATCCGGCTGCTCTGCCTCGGCGAGGTTCACGCGATAGCGCGTCGCGAACCATCGGATCGCCGCCGTCGTCACGCCACCCAGCTCGGCGCGCGCAAAAGCGCCCGCTGCCGAGGTCAGCAGCTGCTTGGGCAACACGTGCTGGAGGGCGACGAATGGCGTGGGCATCGGGACGTGGCGTGGATCCCGCAATCTAGCTGAACGCGCCGCGATTACGGATGCGCCGCTGGCCGCGCGCCTTCACGACGCAGCACCACGACTTCGCACCGACCGCGTACATCTCTGCCGTCTTCCGTCCCTACTCAAAATCCAGCGCGAGATCCAAACTCGGCGCCGAATGCGTGAGCGCACCGATGGAGATCCGATCCACGCCCGTCTCGGCGATGCCACGCACCGTCTCCAGCGACACGCCACCCGAGGCCTCGGTCCACGCCCTGCCCTTCGCCAGCTCCACGCACTCGCGCAGCGCGTGGTTCGGCATATTGTCGAGCAACAAGGCCTCCGCGCCGGCCACCAGCGCGGCCTTCACCTGCGCGATGGTGTCGCACTCGACCTGCACGAGCATTCCCGGCGGCGCGTAGTCGCGCGCGCGCTTCACCGCGATCGCGATGTCGCCGCCGCAGGCCGCGATGTGGTTGTCCTTGATGAGCACCGCGTCGGCCAGCGTCGCGCGGTGATTCGTGCCGCCGCCGCAGGTCACCGCGTACTTCTCCAGCACGCGCCAGCCCGGCGTGGTCTTCCGCGTGTCGAGGATCTGCGCCCGCGTACCCGCGACGGCCTTCACGTACTGCGACGTCAGCGAGGCGACGCCGGACAGTCGCTGCGCGAAGTTCAATGCGACGCGCTCGGCCGAGAGCAGGCCGCGCGCCGTCGCCGAGAGATGCAGCACGATGTCACCCTTGCGCACGGCGCTGCCGTCGGGCGCATCGATGCGCACCTCGACGTGCGGGTCGAGCTGCCGGAACGCCGCAACGGCCAGCGGCACGCCGGCGATCACGCCATCGCGCCGCGCGACGAGGTCGGCACGCGCACGATGCCCCGGCATCACCGTGGCCAGCGTCGTCACGTCCTCGAAGGCACGGTCTTCATCCAGCGCCGCGCGCACCAGCGCCGCCAGCGCGCTCGCGTCGAGCGGAAACTCCGCCGCGGCGCCCTGCGGCATCACTCGCCCGGGTCCACGCCCGGGCCCGGCGGCGTCGACGATCCGCCGATGCTCACCATCCGCTCGATCGCCAGTTTCGCCTTCGCCGCCACGTCCGCCGGCACCGTGATCCGATGCTCCAGGCGCTCCAGCGCCTCCAGCACCTTCGGCAGCGTCGTGACCTTCATATACGCGCAGCTCGCGCGCTCATTGGCCGCGTAGAACTTCTTGCCCGGATACGCGCGCTCGAGACGGTGCAGGATGCCCACTTCCGTCGCGACGATGAAGCTCTTGGCATCCGACTGGCCCGGACGGTTGATCATCCCTTCGGTGCTCAGGATGTGCACGCCCTCGGGATCCACGTCGCCCGCGCTCACGGCCTCGACGACGCTGGTCGCGCAACCGCACTCGGGATGGATGAGGAATTCCGCGCCCGGATGCAGCTTGCGCTGCAGGCGGATGTTCTCCGGGTCGATGCCGGCGTGCACGTGGCACTCGCCCATCCACACGTGGATGTTGTCGCGTCCCGTCACGCGGCGCACGTGCGCGCCGAGGAACATATCGGGCAGGAACAGGATCTCCCGGTCGGCGGGAATCGCGTTGATCACGTCCACCGCGTTGCCCGACGTGCAGCAGTAGTCCGTCTCGGCCTTCACCTCGGCCGTGGTGTTCACGTACGACACCACCACCGCACCCGGATGCTCGGCCTTCCACGCGCGCAGCTGCTCGGCGTCGATCGTGCTCGCCAGCGAGCAGCCGGCAGCGAGATCCGGCAACAGGACGGTCTTCTCTGGCGAGAGGATGGCCGCGGTCTCGGCCATAAAGTGCACGCCGCAGAAGACGATCACCTCGGCGTCGGTCTTGGCGGCTTCGCGCGAGAGACCCAGCGAGTCGCCCACGTAGTCGGCGACGTCCTGGATCTCGGGGCGCTGGTAGTTGTGCGCGAGAATCACCGCGTTGCGCTCCTTGGCGAGCGCCTTGATGCGGCGCTGGAGCTCGGTGATCTCGCGATCGGTGGCGGTCTGGGACATACCGAAAGCTACCGAATCGCCACGCCGCCGCTATCTTTCACTGCGACAGCCACCCGACGCCTCGATGGCGGCCCGCGATCCCGCGGCCGTAGGGCGTCCCCCCGGTGGCTGGTCGCGCGCGTCCCCGCCCCGGTGTGGCTTTCCCGACGGCGCCTGGACACGACTATGACCCAGTCTCACGCCGCCCCGGTCTCCGCGTTCCTCGCGCGGCACTACCGCCATTTCAACGCCGCCGCCCTCGTGGACGCGGCCGAGGCCTACGGCCGCCACATCGACGGCGGCGGCAAGATGCTCGTCACCCTCGCCGGTGCGATGAGCACCGCCGAGCTCGGCCGCTCGCTGGCCGAGATGATCCGCGCCGGCAAGGTGCACGCCATCTGCTGCACCGGCGCGAACCTCGAAGAGGATGTATTCAACCTCGTCGCGCATTCACACTACGTGCGCGTGCCGAACTACCGCGAACTCACGCCGGCTGACGAAGTCGCGCTGCTCGAGCGGCACCTGAACCGCGTCACCGACACCTGCATCCCCGAGTTCGAGGCGATCCGCCGCATCGAGGCGCACATCCTGCGTGAGTGGCAGGCGGCCGACGCCGCCGGCACGCCGCGCTTCCCACACGAGTTCCTCTATCGCCTGCTGCTCGATGGTTCGCTCAAGCCGCACTACGATGCCGATCCGGCCGATTCCTGGCTGCTCGCGGCCGCGGAACGCAACCTGCCGATCTTCGTGCCCGGCTGGGAAGACTCCACGCTCGGCAACATCTTCTCCGCGCACGTCATCGCCGGCGACGTGAAGAACGTGCACACCGTGCGCACGGGCATCGAGTATATGATCGCGCTCGCCGAGTGGTACCAGGCGACGGCCCGCGACGATTCGACGATCGGCTTCTTCCAGGTCGGTGGCGGCATCGCCGGCGACTTCCCCATCTGCGTCGTGCCGATGCTGCACCAGGACCTCGGCCGCACCGGCGTGCCGCTCTGGGGCTACTTCTGCCAGATCTCCGATTCCACGACGAGCTACGGCTCGTACTCTGGCGCCGTGCCCAACGAGAAGATCACCTGGGGCAAGCTCGGCCCGACGACGCCGCGCTTCGTCATCGAGAGCGATGCGACGATCGTCGCGCCGCTGATCTTCGCGCACGTGCTGGGCTGGTAGCGCGTCGCAGCCGTTTCAACGCAACGGGGGCGCCGCATCGGCGCCCCCGTTCGCGTTCACCACTCGATGTGCCGCCCGCGCCACTTGTTCTTCGGCTTCGGGAAGTCGCTGCGGAAGTGTCCGCCGCGCGACTCGCGGCGCAGCAATGCCGAGTCGACAATGAGCTTGGCGGTGTCCACCATATTGATCTCTTCCGTGGCACCGGCAGCGAGACGCGAACGGATCGCGTCGAGCGCCTTCTTCGCCGCGCGCAGGCCCGTCGCGTCGCGATCGATGCTGACGTGGGCCCACATCACCGAACGGATCTCATCCGCGGCCACCTGCGCGGCGCCGCGGTCACGCAGGCGCGGCACTTCCCAGTCGCTGGCCCGCGGCACGCGCGGTAGCCGCGGCTGGTTCACCATATCGCGCGCCACGCGTTCGGCGAACACCAAGCCTTCGAGCAGCGAGTTCGAGGCCAAGCGGTTCGCGCCGTGCACGCCCGTGCGCGATACCTCGCCGCAGGCGTAGAGCCGGTCCAGCGACGAGCGGCCCGCGAGGTCCGTGACGATGCCGCCCATCATATAGTGGGCGGCCGGCGTCACCGGGATCAGCTCCTTGCGCGGATCGATGCCGCGCGCGAGGCAGAGCTGCAGGATGCCGGGAAAGCGGCGCGCGAACGTGCGCGAGAGCTTGCGCGCGTCCAGCCACACCCTGCTGCCGCCCTGCTGCACGCGGAAGATCTCCCGCGCGACGATGTCGCGCGGCGCGAGCTCGGCCAGCTTGTGCGCCTTCGTCATAAAACGCGCGCCGCGGTCGTTCACCAGCACCGCGCCCTCGCCGCGCACGGCCTCGGAGATCAGCGCGAGCGGATTCTCCGGCGTGTCCAGCGCCGTCGGATGGAACTGCACGAACTCCATATCCGCCAGCGTCGCGCCGGCGCGGTGCGCGATCGCGTAGCCGTCGCCCGTCGCGACGAGCGGGTTCGTCGTGTAGCGATACAGCTGGCCGCAGCCGCCGGTCGCGATCACCGTCGCATCGGCGACGATCTCCACCGCCTTGCCGCCGACGTTCGCCCGCACGCCGCAGCAGCGGCCGTTCACGACGATCAGGTCCAGCGCGCGCGCCGTCTCGAGCACCGTGATGTTCGCGCGCTCGCGCACGCGGTGGATCAGCGCCCGCGCCACCTCCGCGCCCGTCTGGTCGCCCTTCGCGTGCACGATGCGCTTGCGCGAATGCGCGGCTTCACGCCCGAGCGTGAACTTGCCGCGCGTGTCCACGTCGAACTGCGCACCGGCGTCCGCGAGTTCGCGCACGCGCGCCGGCCCCTCGGCCACCAACACCTCGACGGCGGCGGCGTCACAGAGCGCCGCGCCCGCGGCCAGCGTGTCCTGGCGATGGAGATCCGGCGAGTCACCCGCGCCCAGCGCGGCGGCGATGCCGCCCTGCGCCCAGGCCGTGGACGAGTCACGCAGCGAGCGCTTGGTCAGCACGACGACGTCGCCTTGGTCCGAGGCACGCCAGGCCGTGTGCAGGCCGGCGATCCCCGACCCGATCACCACGAACCGCGTACGAATGCGCTGCGCCATTCTCAGAAGATACTGAGATTGATGTAGCGCTTGGGGTTCCGGCGGAAGTCCGCGATCAGCGACCGCAGGTCGACCACCAAGGAGTCCGAATTGTTGTACAGGGATGGGTTGTTCACCATCAGGCCCAACGATCCCTCGCCGCGCTCGATGCGCCCGAGGATGGTGTCGGCCTTGCCCAGCGCACCGCGCAACGAGGCCTCGCTGCGCTCCAGCGACATCGACATCGTCGCCAGTCGCTCGCTCACCTGCCGCAGGTTGATCGCCGCCTGCTGCGTCTCGCCGATGATGCGCTCGACCTCGCCCGCCGAGGTCGCCGAGTCGAGCCGTGCGAGGGAGCGCTGGAAGTTGCCCATCCCGCGGGCGAGCTCGTTGGCGCCAAGCCGCACGTCCACGGCCACGGAATCGAGGTTGCGCGACTGATCGCGCACCGTCCGCGTGAGCTGCGTCGACATCGTGCTGAAGTTGCGGATGGTGCTCCGCAGTTCGCGGGCCGCGCTGTCATCGAAGGCCACGCGCACGCGCTCGGAAATCGACGCCACGTTGCCGGCGATGCCGCCCGCCACCGAGGTCAGCTGCGCGATGTCCGGCAGCACGCCGCCCGGCAACGTCGCCGGCGGGGCGCCCACGCTGTCTTCCAGCTGCAGCGCGACTTCACGGATTCCCGGCGCCGCACCGCGCGACGTGATCACCGCCTGCCACTCGCCGAACAGCGTCGCCGCCTGGATCAGCACCACCGGATCGGACGGCAGCGAGATGCCCTCGTTGAGCTTGAAGTCGACCACCACCCAGCCGTTGTCGGCCAGCGAGATGCGATCCACGCGTCCCGCGTTCACGCCGCGGATCACCACGCCGTTGCCCACCTGCATATTGCCGACGTCGCGGAACCGCGCGCTGATCGACGTGCGCCGCGTGCCGAGGTCGGTCTGTTGCAGGTACATCGTGCCGGCGATGAGCACGAGCATCGTGCCCAGCACCACCAGCCCGACCACCCAATCGCTCTTTCGCTTGCTCATCGCGCTCTCCCGAGTAGCCACACCATCGCCCAGAACGCATCGAGGACGAGGATCATCACGCACGACTGCACCACCGCCCGCGTCGCCGCCCCGCCGACGCCCTGCGCCCCGCCGCGCGTCCTCAGCCCCGCCGCGCTGGCCAGGATCGTCACCGCGAAGCCGAAGCTCGCCGCCTTCACCAATCCGTAGCGCACGTCGAAGTGATCGAAGAACAACCGCACGCCCTTCAGGAACTCCGGCGTCGACAATCCCAGCAGCAACAACGACGCCATCCAGCCGGCAACCATTCCCACCGCCATCGCCGCGCCCACCACCACCGGAAACATCAGCACGCCGGACAGCACGCGCGGCACCACCAGGTACGCGACAGGGTCGTAGCCCAACGTCTCCAGCGCGTCCACCTGCTCCGTCACGCGCATCGTGCCGATCTCGGCCGCGATGTTCGCGCCCACCCGCCCGGCCAGCGCCAAGCCGGTCAACACCGGCGCCAGCTCCATCATTATCGTCTTCTGCACCAGCGTGCCGACGAGATAGCGCGGCACCGCGCCCGTGAAGCTGTAGCTCGCCAGCAACGCGAGCACGATGCCCGTGAAACCGGCGATCAGCATCCCGATCGGCAGCGAATCCACGCCCAGCTGCTTCGCCTGCTGCGCGAAGTTCGGACGCCACGTGGCGACGTCGCGCAACGCGCGCGCCGTCTCCGCCGTCAGCCGGCTCGCCGTCCCGATCGTCCCGAGCCCCATCCGGAGCCCCTTACCTACCGTTTCTAGCACGTTCGGAAGTTACCGTGGCGGAGTGGGGGAGACAGCACCTCGGGAGTAGACGAGCCAGCCCGCCGAAAAGGAACCGAAGCCTTTCCCGCGTGTTAGTTTACCCGTCGCCGATGGGCCTGTCGCCCCGGTGTCACGCTGAGGAAGGGGTTCTGGGCAAGCTCGTCGTCCTGATGGTCACCGCGTTCGTGGATATGGTGGGGCTCCTGATGGTGCTCCCCCTGCTCCCGTTCTACGCACAGCGCTTCGTCGGCCACGGACCGCTCTGGCGCGCCCTCGACACCGTCGGGCTCGGCGGCGAAGGCACCGTCATCGCCATCCTCGTCTCGAGCTTCGCCATCGCGCAGCTCCTCAGCGCCCCGCTCTGGGGCCGCGTCTCCGACCGCTACGGACGTCGCCCGGCACTCATCATCGGACTCGCGAGCTCGGGCATCGCGTACGTGGTCTTTGCCTTCGCGGGCTCCCTCGAGCTGCTGTTTCTCTCCCGCATCGTGCAGGGCGCCGGCGGCGGCACGGTGGGCGTCATCCAAGCCTACGTCGCCGACGCCACCGCGCCCAAGGACCGCGCGAAGGCGCTCGGCTGGCTCTCCGCCGCCACCAACGCCGGCGTCGCACTCGGACCGGCCATCGGATCGTTCTCGGCGCGCTTCGGCACCGAATGGCCCGGCCTCGTCGCCGCGATGATCACCCTGGTCAACGTCGGCTTCGCGTGGAAGTACCTCACCGAGAGCAACGAGCACGCCGGCGCGAAGACGGCCGACCGCCCCAAGATCTCCGGTTCGCGCGAGACGCTGCTGCGCGTGACCACGCATCCGGCGCTGCCGGCCAGCCGGCTCATCTGGATCTACGCGATCGGGATGGGCGCCTTCCACGGGATGAACGCCATCCTCGCGCTGTTCCTCAACGCGCAGTTCGGCATCGACGAGACGAGCATCGGCTGGGTGTTCGTCTACATCGGCGTGCTCAGCGTGCTGACGCGGGCCGTCTTCCTCGGACCGCTCGTCGACCGCTACCGCGAACCGCGGCTCTCGCGCTACGGCGGCGCGCTGCTCGCCCTGGGGATGCTCGCGCTGCCGTTCACGACGAACTACACGTCCCTCGCGCTCGCCATCCTGCTCATCCCGCTCGGCACGGCCTTCACCTTCCCCTGCGTGACGGGGATGCTCTCGCAGGTGATCCCCAATCACGAGCGCGGGCTCTATATGGGCGTGCAACAGACCTTCGGCGGCGTCGCCCGCGTCGCCGGCCCGCTCTGGGCGGGCTTCGCCTTCGACTACCTCGGCAAGGGCGTGCCCTTCTTCACCGGCGCGGCGCTCGCGGCGTTCACGATCTTCCTCGGGCTCGGCATCGAGCATCACTTGCCCGATCACAAGCCCGCGACGGCGTAACGGCGTTTTCACCACGAAGATTCGATGGGAGCCGCGACGTTGTTCTGACTCCGCGACACGACGTTTCACCACGGAGACACGGAGACACGGAGTTTGCAGGGACGGGAGCAGGCGCCACTGCGACCACTACGACTTGGGGGTCCGCACCGAATCATCGGCGCGGACCCCTAGGCATTACTAGTTGCAGTTCTTCGTGCCCTTCGTGTCCTCGTGGTGAACTGCAGTTGCAGTGCTCCGTGTCTCCGTGTCTCCGTGGTGAATCGCCGTTGTCGTTCAACCAGGATCCACAGCGGACCCAGACGCCCGCGCGTGGAACTCCCCCGTGCGCCCCTGCGTCGCCGGATGCCGCGACATCGACGCATCCTCGGTCTCGGTGATCAACCGCACCCCGCGCTCGAAGAAGATGTAGTTGTACGCCCACTGCAACAGCACGCTGATGCGGTTGCGGAATCCCACGAGATACGCGATGTGCACGAAGATCCACAGGAACCACGCCACGTAGCCGCGGAACTGCAGCTTCCCGTCGAAGAAGCTCGCCACCGCCTTGTGCCGCCCGATCGTCGCGAGGTCGCCCTTGTTGAAGTACAGGAACGGCTTCGTCGCTTCGCCGTCGAGTTGCCGCAGGATGTTCCGCGCCGCCCACTTGCCCATCTGGTTCGCCGCCGGCGCCACGCCCGGCACCCAGCGGCCGTCCGGCTGCTTCACCGCCGCCACGTCGCCGACCACGAAGACGCGCGAATCGCCCGGCACCGACAGGTCCGGCTCCACCAGCACCCGGCCCGCGCGGTCCTGCGGCGCCTCCAGCGTCTTCACCAACGGCGACGCCGCGTTGCCCGCCGCCCAGAACACCGACTGCGTCGGGATGAACGTCTCGCCCACGCGCACGCCCTGCTCCGTGATCTCCGTGACCAGCGTCTCGACGCGCACCTCGACACCCAGCCGCTCGAGGTCGCGACAGGCACGCTGCGACAGCCGCTCCGGGAACGCCGGCAGGATGCGCGGGCCGCCCTCGAGCAGGATCACCTTCACCATCGACGTATCGATGCGGCGAAAGTCCGGCCGGAACGCCACACGGCACATCTCCGGCAACACCCCCGCCAACTCCACGCCCGTCGGGCCGCCGCCGACGATGACAAAGGTCAACAGCGCCTGCCGCGCCGCCTCGTCCTCCTCCCACTCGGCCCGCTCGAAGGCCAGCAGGAAGCGCTTGCGGATGCGCCGCGCGTCCTCGACGCTCTTCAGGCCCGGCGCCCACCGCTCCCAGGCGTCGTTGCCGAAGTAGCTGTGCCGTGTCCCGGGCGCCACGATCAGATAGTCGTAGTGGATCGGCTCCGGCTCGCCCACCACGCGGATCGCGCGGTTGCGCCGCTCGATCCTCTCCACCGTGCCGAGCAGCGTCGTCACGTTGCCCTGGTCGCGCAGGATCCAGCGGATCGGCGCCGTGATGTCGCTCGGCGCCAGCGACGTCGTCGCGACCTGATAGAGCAGTGGCTGGAACAGGTGGTGGTTCGTGCGGTCGATCAGCAGCAACTCCACATCCTGCCGCTTCGCCAGCGCCCGCGCCGCATTGAGACCGCCAAAGCCGCCGCCGATGATCACCACGCGAACCTTCGGCTTCGTCGCGCTCATCGCATCGGTCCTTCCGGCACGCCGGCCGAGATCAGGTTGACGAACAAACGCGCACCGCCGGGCACGCCGCCCGGCAATTGCCGGAACAGCGACAGCGACGTGTAGACGTAACGCCCGCGGCCCATCGGAAGGTCCAGGATCGCCCCGCGCTGCTCCGGCTCCTCCGGGTCCTGCATCGCCAGCGGCGTGCGGTAGCGCTCGTCGATCGTGCTGGGCATATACAGCGCACGTTCCTGCACCCAGTCGCTCCAATCCGCGTCGGTGATGCGGTTCGGCCAGCGCAGCAGCCGGCTCTGCGCATCCAGGATGCGCACCGGCGCGTCCTCACGCGTCACGCGCGCCGCCGGCCGGCTGAACTGCACCGCGTGCGGCATCATCCCCGGCTGGGCCATCTCGAATTGCCCGTACTGCACCACCAGCGTGCCGCCGCCGCGCACCCACTCGAACAACCGCGGGTTGGCCGCCCGCAACTCGGCGCTCGTCTCGTACGCACGCGGCCCGATCACCACCGTCGTGTACTGGCTCAGGTCGAGCAGCGGCAGCTGCGCCGCCTCCAGCGTCGTCACCGGGATGTCGAGCTGCGTCAACACCGACGCGCTCGCATCCGACACGCCACGCACGTACGCCACGCGCAGCGCCCGCGGCACGTTCACCGGCACCGCCAGCAGGTACGCCGCCGACTGCCGGTACATCCGCTGCGGCCGGATGTGCGGATACTCGATCGTCGTGAAGCCCTCCACGAACACCACGCCCTCGCTCTCGGCACCGATGCCGAAGTCGTGCCGCCCCGCCGGCAGGCGGCCGCTCAACGTCACGTACAGCTCCTGCGTCTCGCCCGCCGCGAGCACCAGCGAATCCGGCAGGCCGCCAATCCGTACGCCGGGCGGCAGCAGGCTGCGGAAGCGCAGCGTCCGCGGCCGTGTCGTGTACGAACGCAGCGTCACGCGCAGCCGACGGTCGAGCTCGACGTTCGCGCGCACATACTCCAGCGTGCGGTCCAGCGCGATGGTGATCGGCGGGACGCCGCCCACCGGCCGCCGCTGCTCGCCAAGCACGGGATCGGCGAATCGGTACACGATCTCGCCCGCATCGAGCGTCGCGCCGGCTCCCGCGATCATCACGTCCACCCGGAAGTCCGTCACGCGACGGATGCCTTCCTCGACGCTCACGCTCGGCACCACCTCGAGCCCGACGCCATTGGACACGCGCGAGAGTCCGTCGCGCGGCGACTGCGTGTCGCGGAACATCGCCGTGCCCGCCCGCGAACCCACCCACCACGGACGGCTGTCCACGAGGCCGATCGCCCAGGCGTCCAGCGTCGTATCCGCGCCCGGCGCGACGGCAATCGGCTGCTCGAACACCGTCGGTCGCGCACCCGTCATCGCGAGACCGCGCAGCTCCAGCGGATGCGCGCCGCGGTTGTACACGTTGATGCGCACCCGCAGCGAATCGCCGAACGCAATCAGTTCCTGCTGAGCCGTCGCCTCGATGAGCACGCCCGAGGCCTCGGCCAACGTCCGCCGCGCACGCGCGAGCGCGCGCTCCACGGCCGCATCGAGTTCCGTCAGTTCGGCATCGCAGATCGTCGGCGGACCGCTCACGCTGCTGTAGCGTGTCACCGGCACGAGCTGGCAGCGCGGCACCGCCGTGCGCACGTACTCGAGCGTCGTCACCACGCGCGCGAGGCTGGGCACGATCGCCGACGGCCGGCGCAGGTCGATCGCCCCGCGGATCGAGTCGACGCGCGCCGGCACGCCGATCAACGCCGAGCCGCGCGCATCGGCGAGCCGCGCCAGCCGCACGAAGCTCGTGTCGAGTCCGTCGAACAGCGTGCGCTCGGCGTCCGCCGGCGTGTCCTCGTTCACCCGCGACCGCAACCGCCGCAGGCCGACCATCACCGCACCGCGCCGTTGCAGCGCCCCGAATCCCTGCGAGCGATGTTCCGAGCGACTCTCCCCGGCGATCTCCGCCGGCGAGCGGCCGAGCACCGGATCGTACGCACCCGCCGCGAGCATCAGCGGCGCCGCGCGCGTCCGCGTGCCGTAGTACAGCTTGGCCGGCGTCCAGGGCATCCCGTGCGTCGCCACCGGAAACCGCAGGGTGTCGCCCGCCACCTCGAAGGCCTCCTGCGCCAGGATCCCCGCCGCCTCGTGATGCCCGTGGCCGTCCGCACGCGTGCCCGACCACACGCTCACCACGACGTGCGGCTTGAAGCTGCGGATCACCCGCACCACGTCGCCGAGCAGCGACTCGCGGTCCCAGTGCGTGAACGTCTCATCGGCGTTCTTGGAGAACCCGAAGTCGTAGGCCCGCGCGAAGTATTGCTCGGCCCCGTCCACGCGCCGCGCCGCCAGCAGTTCCTCCGTGCGGATCGCCCCCAGCGCCTCGCCCAGCTCGCTGCCGATCAGGTTCTGCCCACCGTCGCCGCGCGTGAGCGAGAGATACGCCGCGTGCACCTGGTGCCCGCGCGCGAGCGTCGCGAGCAGGTTCGTGTCTTCGTCGTCCGGATGCGCCGCGACCATCAGCACGCGGCCCGTCACCGTGATCCCGCGCAGCAACTGGTCCAACGCCGCAGCGCCGCGCTCTTGCCCGGAGGCAAGGCGCGGCGCGAGGGCCAGCGCGAGTGCGAGTCCGGCGGCGACGCCGGAGCGTAGCCGCCGGCCGATCACGGCGTCTTCATCGCCATCGCGGTCACGCGACGCGCTCCGGTCTGGCGCAGCGGCGCCGACAGCGCCTCGGTCACGATGCGCGTCTGCTCCTCGGCGTGCGCGCTCGGATAGCCTTCCGCCGGGCTCGCCCGCTCCGGACGGCCGTAGTAGCGGATCACCAGCGCGTTGCCCGTCGACACGCGCAGGCGCGGCGCCACGAAGGTCCACGCGCCCATATTCTTCGGCTCTTCCTGCACCCACGCGACTTCGTCGATGTTCGGGTACAGGTCCACCGTCCGCGCGATCTCCTCGTGCGGCCAGGGATACAGCTCCTCGACCCGCACCACCGCCACGCTGTCCGGGATCCCCGCCGCCAGCAGGTCGTAGTAGACCTTGCCCGTGCAGAAGATCAGCCGCTTGACGCCCTGCCGCTTCTCGGCGCCCTTCGGGTCGTCGATCACCGGACGGAAGCTGCCTTCGCTCAGGTCCTTCACCGTGCTCGACGCCTGCGCGAGACGCAGCAGCGACTTCGGCTGCATCAGGACCAGCGGACGCCGCGGCAGCTTCACCTGACGGCGCAGGATGTGGAAGTACTGCGCCGGCGAGCTCGGATACGCCACCCGCACGTTGCCCTCCGCGCACATCTGCAGGAAGCGCTCGAGGCGCGCGCTCGAATGCTCCGGGCCCTGGCCCTCGTAGCCGTGCGGCAGCAGCAGCACGAGGCCCGAGTCCTGCGCCCACTTCGCGCGGTCGCTCACGATGAACTGGTCGATCATCGGCTGCGCCATATTCGCGAAGTCGCCGAACTGGCCTTCCCACAGCGTGAGCGTATCCTTGGCCGCCACGCTGAAGCCGTACTCGAAGCCGAGCACCGCGAGCTCGCTCAGCGCCGAGTTGTAGGCCTCGAAGGTACCCGACGCACCCGGCAGCGCCGAGAGCGGCGCGAACTTGCGGCCCGTGTTGGCGTCGTTGAGCACGGCGTGGCGATGCGAGAAGGTCCCGCGCTCCACGTCCTGCCCGCTGATGCGGATGTGCGTGCCCTCGGCGAGGATGCTCGCGAAGGCCAGCTGCTCGGCGTGGCCCCAGTCGATCGCCGGCTCGCCGCCCAAGGCCTCGCGGCGACGCTCCAGCTGCTTCGCCAGGCGCGGGTGCGGCGTGAAGTCGCTCGGGTACGTGAGCAGCGCGTCGTTCCACGCCACCAGGCGGTCCGCCGCGACCGCCGTCGGCACGGAGGCCACCGTCGGCTCCACCGGATGCGGATGGTGCGGCGCCTCCGGCGCCTTCGATTCCTCGTAGGCCGCCTGGAACACCGTCGCGACGTCCTTGTCGAGCGCCTCCACCTGCGCGTCCGTCACGACGCCCTCGCCCACCAGCCGCGTGCCGAACACCTGCCGCGGCGTCGGATGCGCCTTCACCTTCTCGTAGAGCTTCGGCTGCGTGTACGTCGGCTCGTCGCCCTCGTTGTGGCCCCAGCGGCGGTAGCCCACGAGGTCCACGAGGAAGTCCTTCTTGAAGCGCGTGCGGTACGCCACGGCGATGCGCATCGCGATCACGCAGGCCTCGGCGTCGTCCGCGTTCACGTGGATGATCGGCATCTCGAAGCCCTTCGCGATGTCCGACGCGTACCGCGTCGACCGCGAGTCGATGGGATCCGTCGTGAAGCCGATCTGGTTGTTGACGATGATGTGCAGCGTGCCGCCCACGCGGTACGCGCGCAGCCGCGAGAGGTTGAACGTCTCGGGCACGATGCCCTCGCCCGGGAACGCCGCGTCGCCGTGGATGCACACCGGCACGACCTTCGCCTCGTCACGCTGGCTGCGGTCCTGCGCATCGCGCTGCAGCGCGCGCGCACCGCCCTGCAGCACCGGATTCACGATCTCGAGGTGGCTGGGGTTCGGCACCAGCGAGAGCTTCACGCGCTTCGCGCCCACCGCCCGCTCGTTCTCGAAGCCGAGGTGGTACTTCACGTCGCCCGTCGAGGCGTCCGCGAGATGGCCGTGCTTGCCCTGGAACTCGCCGAGGATCAGCGGCAGCGGCTTGCCCAGCACGTGCGCGAGCACGCTGATGCGCCCGCGATGCGCCATCGAGATCGCCACGTGCTCCGCACCCTGCGCCGAACTCTCGGCGATCGCCGTGTCGAGCATCGGCACCAGCGCGTCCGTGCCTTCGATCGAGAAGCGCTTGTAGCCGACGAACGTGCGCCCGAGGAAACGCTCGAAGCCGTCCACCTCGGTGAGGCGGCGCAGCACCTGCTGCTTCTCCTCCGCCGTCAGCGGACGCGTGAGCTGCTCCTCGGCGAAGAGCTGGCGGAACCACATCCGCTCCTCCTCGGAGCCGAGGTGTCCCACCTCGACCGCGAGGTTACGCGTGTACCGCAGCTTGAGGCGCTCGGCGACGTCCTTCGCGGTCGCGAGGTGCGGGAAGCCGAGCGCCGCACCGGTCACCGTCTCGAGGTCCGCGTCGCTGATGCCGTGGAATTCCGGCGTCAGCTCCTGCGCGCCCGGCGGCGCACTGCCGAGCGGATCGAGCTGGACGGCGAGATGTCCGTAGGCGCGGATCGCGCTGATGTAGCGCGCCGCGCCCGCGACGACGCGGGCGTAGTCCTCACCGCCACCGGAGGGCGGGCCGCGGCCCATCGCTTCTTCGGCGAATCGGAAGAACTGACGCCACGATTCCTCGACCGAGGCGGGGTCCTGGGCATACCGCTCGAACTGTTCGGCGGCGTAAGCGTCGTTGAAGACGCTGGCGATGGGGGGCGTGTCCTGTGCCATAGCCCGAAATCTAATGATTGGCCCGCGGATTTCCTCCCGCGCAGCACTCGCGCCGGGACGCCCGATCGCGCCCCGGGAACCCGCCGTTTCCCTAGCCGATTGCCGCCAGCCGGTCGTGTACCTCGAGCGCCGTCTGCGGGCGCAGCGCCGCCTGCTTGGCGAGCATCTGGAGGATCAGCGCCTCGAAGGCCGGCGGCAGGTCGGCAGCGTAGTCCCGCGGCGGGTCCGGCACGTCCTCCAGCAGCCGCGCGATCATCTGGTACGGCGTGTCCGCCGTGAGCGGCGTGCGGCCCGTCACGCACTCGTACAGCACCGCGCCCATCGCGTAGAGGTCCGCGCGATGGTCCACCGGCTCGCCGGTCACCTGCTCGGGCGCCATATACTCCGGCGTGCCGATGATCGCGCCCGCCTGGGTCACCCCGCTGTCCTGCGGCCGCGACACCAGCCGGGCGATGCCGAAGTCCATCACCTTCAGCACGCCGTCCGGCTCGACCACCATATTCTGCGGTTTGATGTCGCGATGCACGATGCCCTGCTCGTGCGCGATCTCCAGCGCGCGCGCGAGCTGCTTGCCCACGCTCAGCGCCACGGCCAGCGGCAACTTGCCGCGCGCGCGGATCAGCTGCTTGAGCGACGTGCCCTCGACGAACTCCATCGTGATGAAGTACAGGCCATCGCGCTCGCCAAGGTCGTGCGTGCGCACGACGTTGCGGTGCGAGATCCTCCGCGCGAGGCGAATCTCGCTCTTGAAGCGCTCCAGCGCCGTCGGGTCGTCCTTGAGGAACTCCTGCTTGAGCGTCTTGATCGCGATGACCTCGCCCAGCTCTCGGTCCACGGCCTTGTACACCGTGCCCATCCCGCCCTGACCGAGGATCTCCTTCACCTCGTAGCGCGCGGCGAAGGTGCTGCCGGGCACCAGCCCGGCCGCCACGGCGCGATTGGCCGCGGTGCCGGTCATCGCGCCCGTCTGCAGCTGGATCGTCTTGGCATCGTCGGCTGCGGCCGAGAGGAACTCCACGAGCTGCTGCTTCTCACGCAGGTCGCCGAGCAGGCGACGGAACGCCGCCGCCAGCGCGCCGATCTCGTCCTTCGACGCCGCGGTGATCTCCGCGTTGTAGTCACCGTCCGACGCGCGCATCGCCGCGTCGGCGAGCTTCGTCACCGGCCGCGTTACCCACCGCGCGACGAGCAGCGAGACCAGGAACGCCGCCAACAATCCCAGCGCGCCGCTCAGGAGGATCGTGCGCTCGAGCTGGTAGAACAGCGCGAACTCCGCGTCGCGGTTGCGCAGCAGCGCATACCCGCCCAGCGGCGCACCACCCGCCGAGCGCAGCAGACCGCCGAGCGCGACGTACGCCGTGTCGCCGACGTCGACGTCCTCGCGCATCGCCTCGCCCTCGGCCCCGGCGATCCGGTGCAGGGTCTCGAGGAGCTCCGGCCCGAGCGACTCACGATCCAGCGTCGAGGCGTTGACCCGCGGCGTGCCCGTCGAGTCGAGGGCGTAGAACACGACGTCCACCGCGTCCACCGCCGCCTGCTTGATCTGCGCGGCCACCTCGTCGTCGAGATACAGCACGGCCATCAGCGTGCCGTAGACCACGCCGTTGTCCTCGATCGGCACCACCGCGGCCTGGAAGATCAGCGTGTCGTCGCTGATGCCGAAGGCCTCGACGTCGCTGCCCTCGAGCGCGCCGCCGATCGCCGGCGAGTTGGCCAACGACGCCTGCGGCGCGTCGGGGTCGTCGCTCTTCGCAAGGCGCAGTCCCCCGCCGTCGGTGATCTGCACCCAGTCGGCGTCGATCTCATCGGCCGCGACGTTCGCTTGGTCGAGCATATCGTCGGCGATGCCCTGCCGCGCCTGGTCGCGGAACACGCCGTTGCCCGTGAACGTGCGCGCCGAGCGCACGAGACCCTCGAATCGCCCGGCCAGCTGCGCATCGAGCGCGATGCGCGCCGACGCCCCCACGCGCGCCACGCTCGCCTCCGCCGCCGTCCGCGCCGAGCGCGCCGTGATCGCCAGCGTCGCGCCAAGCACGACCAGCACCACCAGCGAAATGCCGATGAAGATCTTCACCGACAGCGTCAGGCCACGCGGAGTCACGATGCGGATGTCGAGGGAGGGCGGCTAGTAACGATCGGGTCCGCTGCGGTCGTACTCGCGCCCGAACTTGTTGCGGTGCTGCACGAAGCGGAAGCCGCGCGCGTCCAACGTCACGTCGAATCCGGGGTTCCCGCTCGCGACCACCGTCAGCGGCCGCTCCACCGGCGTCGCCCGTTCGTGCCAGATGTGCACGGTGTACTCGCCGGCCGGTACGCCGGCAATCCGCCAGCGGCCGTCCTCGCCCACCTGCGTGAAGTACGGCGTCTCCACCGCCAGCACGAACGACGTCATCCGCGGATGGATGTTGCAGTACACCGGCACCACGCCGGCGCGCCGGAACGTCACGTCCTTCGACCGCCCCGACGGGTACAGGCCGAGGTCGAAGCGCGCCGTCGGCGACGTCGAGAACACATTGTGGCTGAACGGATCCTGGTTGGGAAAGTTCACCTTGCTCCCCACCGGCACCACGCGCACCCTCGGCGTGAACGTGCGGCCGTTCATCGCGATCGTCGCGTCGGCCGGCCGTGGCCGCGTACTCGCGCCACCGTTCCGTACGAGGTAGATAATGGTGTTGCCGAGATCCTCGGTACGCTCGCCGGCACGTTCGGTGATCGTCACGCGGCCCTCGACGGCGCCCTGCGCCGGCAGTGCGGTTGCGCCAAGCGAGACAACGCCCAGCAGCATCGCCGCGCGTCGCATCGTCCAATGGCCCATCCACCGCTTCGCACGCACGTTCCGTCCCCGCTCCGTTAGTCCCGTTCCCAAGGGTACCGCTATGGCAAACACGTGGTCAAGCACGCGCGTCACAACCATCGCCGCGATCGCGGTGACGCTCGTCACGTTGCTCGCCCAGCCCGCGATGGCGCAGACGCCCGATCGGCAACGCCTCGACTCGCTGCAGATGCGCCTCGAAGAAGCCGAGGCCCTGCTCGAAATGCTCCAGCAACAGCTCGCCACGGAGTCCGAGACGGCCCTCCGCACCCGCTCCCGCGTCGCCCTCGAACTCTCCGGTCGCGTCCTGATGAACGTCTTCAGCAACGACAAGGAGACGAACAACGCCGACGTGCCGATGTATCGCAAACAGGTGCCCGATGGTTCCCTCAAGGGCGGAATGGGAATGAGCATCCGCCAGACCTCCCTCGGCGCCGCCCTCACCGTGCACGACGTGCTCGGCGGCACGTTCACCGGCGATCTCGACGTGGACTTCTTCGGCGGCCAGGTCCCCAGCCCCGGCGGCCGCACCTTCCCGCTCCTGCGCATCCGCACCGCCCGCGCCATCGTCGACTGGGGCCGCTCGCAGCTGCTCATCGGCCAGGAACAACCGCTGGTCGCCAACGTCAATCCACTCTCGCTGGCGTCCGTCGGCGCGCCGAACTTCTCCTACGCGGGCAACCTTTGGCTGTGGCTCCCGCAGATCCGCTATGGCATCAGCGGCGGTGAGCGCCTGCGCTACGGCGTGCAGGTCGCCGCGCTCGCCCCGACATCCGCCGAGCCCGCCGCGTTCTTCGCCACGGGCTTCGACGCGGCCGAACGCACCAACACGCCGTTCCTCCAGAGCCGCCTGCACCTTGGCTGGGGCGACGAGTTCCGCCCCGCCGAATTCGGCATCGGCGTGCACTACGGCAAGGTGAACGACAACGCCGCCGAAGCGCAGACGAGTTCGGCCATCACCGCGGATTTCGTCCTGCCCTTCCTGTCGCGCTTCGAGCTCCGCGGCGAGGCGTTCTCCGGCCAAGTTCTCGCCGGACTCGGCGGCGGCGGCATCGGCCAGAACTTCGGCACGGACTCGCTCACTCCGCTGCGCAGCGTCGGCGGCTGGCTGCAGCTCAACTACGACGTCACGTCGCGGCTCTTGGTCGGGGCGGGCTTCGGGCTCGACGACCCCAACGACGACGACAACCCGATGCTGCTCCGCAATGCCACCACCGAGGCCCACCTGCATTGGCGGCCGGCCGGTCCGCTGGTGATGGGCCTCGAGTGGCGCAGCACCAAGACGCGCTACGCGGCCTCGAACTACCCGAATACGCACATCAACCTCGCGTTCGGCTTCGAGTTCTAGGCGGCGCGTTGTGCAGTGCGGCGCGGGACGATGCGGCGCAGGACGATGGCGCCGGCCGTCAGCCCTGCGCTTCGATCACGCGCACGGGAATCCCGCCATTGCTCGTGCGCAGCCGTTCGGCGAAGCGCAGCCCCGTGTGCCCCTCCAGCGCACGGTCGGCGCTGAGCATCGCCAATCGCCAGCCTCGCCCCCGCTCGCGCAACACGCGCCCCAGCGTCGCATAGAGATCGCGCAGCGGCCCGCGCTCGCTCACCCGCACACCGTAGGGTGGATTCGTGATCAGCAGTCCGGGCCCGGCCGGCAGCTCCGTCGCCGC
>DAOMNV010000033.1:21827-25111 GCA_035444005.1 Gemmatimonadaceae bacterium | reverse complement strand
CACCGGCAACGGTGCGCCTTCGCCACCCGGTCCGCGGCCCGTGTCGGGACGCAGGCGCCAACGCGAGAGCCCGCTGCGCTCGCTGGCCAGCCAGTTGGTTGCACCCTGCAGCGTGATGAGCACGCCGCCGTCGCGCACCCACTGCTGCAGGCGCGCCTTGCCCGACTCGCCCAGCTGCGACTCGAAGGCCCCGCCCTGCACGCTCGGCAGCACGATCACGTCGAACTCCTCGATGCCGCGCCCGCCGAGGAACGAGGCGTTCACCGTCGTCGCCTGGTAGCCGAGCCGCTGCTCGAAGGTGTACCAGGTGAAGCCGAAGGAGTTGCCGTTCACGCCGTTGCCGCCGACGAGCAGCACCTTCGGCGCGCGCACGGGCACGACGGAGTTGGAGCCGAGGTCCGTGCCGGCGTCCACCAAGGCCGTCGGAATCGGCTGCACGGCCACCTGCGTCTCGCGCACCCGCGCCGCCAGCTTCGCGTGCACGTCCGCGTCGTTGCCCGCCACGCGCACGATGAACGCGCCGTTGGGGAAGTTCGCGTTGCCCACCCGGAACGCCTTCGGCGCGTACCACAGCTTCACGCCGTCGCGGAACAGTCCGGCGAGCAGGCGATACGAGGCCTCGCTGCCGGCCTCGAAGGCCCAACCGTGCTGCGCCACCGGCACCATCATCGGCGTCGCGGTGCGGATCGGCGTCACGCGCTCGAGCCCCGTCGGCACCGCCGGTGCCGTGAAGGCGCGCACGCGGTAGGCGAACGGCAGCGACCAGCCCGTGATGTCGTAGAACCGATCGGCCTGCCCCGTGCGCCGCGATTCGAGCTCTTCCTGGATATACGAGGAATCGAGCTGCGCGTCGGGCTCGAGCAGCGCCTTCGCCAGGCGGCCCTGCGGCTGCGCGAGGTCGACCACGTACCAGCCCGCCTCGGCGTTCACCGACACCGCGCTGCGCGCGCCGTAGGCCGTCGCGTTGGCGATCGCCGTCGCGCGCGTGAGGCGCTGCACCTCGATGCCGTTGCCCATCAGGCGCCAGGCCAGGGAGTCGGCGCGGCCCTGCGGGTCGCGCGCGAGGATCACCGCACGCATCGGCGAGCGCGCGAGGTCCGTGATGTTCTGCTGGCGCGAGCGCACATAGTCGCCGACGAGCTCCGTGCGGCGCTGCGCCGCCGTCAGCGTCATCGACCAGGCGGCCGCATAGTGATGCGAGGCCGCCTCGGCCAGCGTGAGCACCGTGCCGTCCGTGCGGCGGATCGCCCCGCCGCCGCTCGACGCCTGCTCGAAGGTCGCGCCGATGGCGTTGAGCAGGATCGGCCAGCTCACGCCGTAGCCGGGATAGAACTCGTCGTAGCCCTCGCGGCGGAAATACGCCCAGCCGTCACGGTCGAAGCGCTGTCCGATGCCGCTGGCGAAGATGTCCCACCACTTGAACGTCGCCGGCGGCACGTTCTTGTTGTACGGCTCCATCGGCGGCGCGAAGAAGTACGTCGAGTTGGAGCCCATCTCGTGCAGGTCCACCGCCACCTGCGGCCACCAGTCGAGCATCGCGCCGGCGCGGGCCCGCGACTCGGGATGCGAGTGGATGAACCAGTCGCGATTGAGGTCGAAGTAGTAGTGGCTGGTGCGACCGCCCGGCCAGTTGCCCTGGTGGATCAGCGCCCCCGGCGTGGGATCGGCGCCGAACACGCTCGTGTTGCGCAGTACATCCTGCACGTGGCGCTCGTGGCCGTCGGGATTCTGCACGGGGTCGATCAGCACCACCGCGCTGTCGAGGATGGCCATCGTCTCGGCGTCGCGGCCGGCGGCAAGCTGGTAGAGCATCGCGAGGCCGGCCTCCACGCCCGAGGCCTCGTTGCCGTGCACGCTGTAGCCCAGCCACACGATGCTCGGCTGCCGCGCGACGATGGCGCGCTGGTCGGCGTCGCTCAGGCCGCGCGGGTCGGCGAGGCGCTGCGCGTCGGCCTTGATCGCGTCGAGCCGCGCCAGGTTACGCTCGCTCGTCAGCGTGGCCATGACGATCTCGCGCCCTTCGGCCGTCACGCCCAGCGTGTCGACGCGGATGCGCTTGCTCGTGGCCGCCAGCTGCTCGAGGTACCGCATGATGCGGTGGTGCGGCGTGAAACGGTCGCCGACCTCGTATCCGAGCGAGGCGCGGGGCGTCGGCACGGCGGGATCGTAGCTGGCAGCGGCGCCGGCGTAGCGATGCTGCGCAGCGGCGAGCGTCGGCAGGGCGACGACCGCGAGGGCCGCAAGACGGAGCGTGCGAATCATGGTGAACCCGTGGGATGGATGCGCATCGAGCCCGGCAGGGCGTCGAGCAGCGGTCGGAGATCGGTAGCGCGGTCCAGCGAGGTGACGAAAGTCAGGCCGTCCAGCGTGACGACCAGCATGCGCGAGACGCCGTAGACGACGACGGTGCCGCGTTCGGCGTGCACGACGTTGCAGTCGGCCTCGACGAAATGCACGTGGCCCACGGCGCCGTTCCCGTCGTCGTCGAGGTCGCGGGCGCGGCGCAGCGAGGCCCAGGTGCCGACGTCGTCCCAGCCGAACTCGCCTTGGATCACCAGCAGGCGCTGCGTGCGTTCGAGCAGGCCGCGCTCCAGCGACGTGGCGCGCACCATGCCCACGAAGGCCGGCAGGTTGCCCAGCCGCAACGACTCGAGACCATCGCGCACTTCGAGCGTGTGCTCGGCGAGCTCGCCGAGGATGGTCTCCGCCGAGCCGACGACGATGCCGGAATGCCAGCGGCAGCCGTCGTGGATCATCTGCGTGGCCTCGTGCTCGCTGGGCTTCTCGACGTATCGCAGCGTGGTGGCCGCACCGCCCTTGGTGAGCGGATGGTCGACGTCCAGCGCCGGCCCGGGCATCACGTAGCCGAAGCCCGTCTCCGGCCGCGACGCCTGGATGCCGACGGAGACCAGCGCGCGTTCACGCGCGGCATACGCGGCGGCGCGGCGCAGCGTGCGGCGGAACTCCTCCGGAAAGTCGACCGCGAGGTCGGCGTGGATGGCCACGCACATCGCACTCGGGCCGGCCCGGCGCACGAGCTCCTGCGCGCCCCAGGCCAGCGCGGCGGCGGTGCCGAGCGGACGCGGCTCGACCAGCACGTTCGCGTCGGGCACGTCCTTCGTCACCGAGCGGATCGCCGGGGCGATGTCGCGGCTCGTGAGGATGAGCACGCGCTCCGGCGGGATCGTCGGCTGCAGGCGCCCGACCGTCTCCTCGATCAGCGTCTGCTCGGAGACCAGCGCGAGCAGCGGCTTGGGCCTCGCCGGCGTCGACAGCGGCCAGAA
>DAOMNV010000033.1:0-21808 GCA_035444005.1 Gemmatimonadaceae bacterium | reverse complement strand
GCGAAGATCACCGCCCAGAGGGCAACGTCCGTCTCGGGCTCGGCGAACGCCGCCAGTTGTTCGGCCGGCAGCGTGCCGGCGGCGGTGCTGCCGGAGAGGTCGCCGGGAGGCGTCGCGCCGGGAAGTGACATAGACCTGAAAACCTAGACGGGGCGCCGTCGCATTGCCACGGCTGCGGCCTCAGCCAAGCAGCACGATGCCCACCGCGGCAACGGCCCACACCAGCAGCATGCCGGGAATCGCGAACTTCAGCCAGCGTCCGTAGCTCACCTTGGCGTTCAGGAGCATCGCCAGCAGGCCGCCGTTCGTGGGGTTCACCGCGTCGGTGAACACGCCGCCAGCGGAGAACGCCAGCACCACGGCATCGCGCGAGATGCCGAGCAGGTCGCCCAGCGGCGCGAAGATCGGCATCGTGAGCATCGCCTGTCCGCTGGTGGACGAGATGCCGATATGGATCAGCGCGTGCGCCGGGATCATCGCGATCGCCGCCACCTCGGCAGGCACCAGCTGCAGCGGCGCGACGACGCCGGCGATGATGGTGTCGATCACCTGGCCGTCCCGCAGCACGATGCTGATGCCCCGCGCCACACCCACGAGGATCGCCGCGCCGACCATCCCTTCCATTCCGCTCACGAGCCGACGCGCCGTCTCGGAGAGCGCATACCGCTGCAGCGCGCCCACCACGAACGCGCCGAGCAGCACGAGCCCGCTGAGCTCGTTGATGCCCCAGTCCCAACGCAGCACGCCAACCACGTAGATGACGATCGGCAGCGTCAGCGCGAGCAGCGAGAGCGCGTCGCGCAGCGTCGGCGGCTCGGTGGACGGCGCCGTGACCTCGGGGCGCACGTCGTCGCTGGGCGCGCGCCAGAGCGTGTAGGCCAGCCACGCCGCCAACGCGACGAGCAGCACGGTCACCCGCGTACCGGCCGCGCTCATCGGCGCGAGCTCGGCGGCCTTCAGTGCCGCGCCGGTCCCGAACGGATTCGTCGGCCCGAAGGCCGCACCGACCATCGCGGCACCCATACTCATCGCCAGCGCGGTGATGGCACCATAGCCGAGATTGCGCGAGAGCAGCACGAGCACCGGAATCAGCGCAATGAACTCCTCGTGCATCTGCTCGGCGGCGCCGAAGCCCGCGAACACCACGCCGAGCCCGACGATCGCCAGCGCCGGCCGCTGCGCCCGGCCGACCAGCGCGCCGATCAAGCGCCCGAGCGCGCCGCTGGCGTCGAGCAGCGCAAAGGCGCCGCCGACGACGAGGATCGTGAGGATGACATCGGCGCCGAGCACGAAGCCACGCGGCACGGCGATCAGCGCGTCGAACAACCCCACGGGCGACGGCAGCGTGGTCGTGAAGGTACCCGGCAGCACCCGCTCGATGCCCGTCGCGGGATCGACCTGCCGGGCATAGGCGCCGGCCGGCAGGATCCAGGTCGCGAGTGCCGCCACGCCGACCAAGCCGAGCAGCGAGACCAGCGGATGCGGCGCGCGGAGCTTCACCGGAGAGGCCGGCTCACTCGGACGGCGGACGCGTCGGCTGCGGCTTCGGCCGGAACGGCATCGTCAGCAGCGCCTTGATGCCCGTGTGCTCCTTCGGGTCCATATGCGTGTCGATGCCATAGACGAGCCGGGCGCGGTCGATCGTACGGAACGTGCCAAACGCGCGATCCCACACCGAGAAGATGTTGCCGAAGTTCGAATCCGTGTGCGGGAGCACGTAGTGGTGATGCACCTTGTGCATATCCGGCGAGACGAGCACCCAGGCGATCGCGCGGTCCAGCCAGGCGGGCAGCGAGATGTTCGCGTGGTTGAACTGGCTCAGCACCACGCTCATCGCCTGGTAGAGGAAGACCATCCAGAGCGGCGCGCCGGTGACGACGACCGCCAGCGCGGTGAACGCGAAGCGCACCACGCTCTCGCCCGGATGATGGCGGTTGGCGGTGGTCGTATCGACGTGCGTGTCGCTGTGGTGGATCAAGTGCAGCTTCCACAGCGGCGGCACGTGATGCGAGACGAAGTGCGCCAGCCACGCCGAGATCAAGTCGAGCAGCAGCAGACCGATGATCGTCGCCGTCCAGAGCGGCATCGCGGGCAGCCAGAAGAGCAGTCCGAACTCGCGGGCGATCGCCCATTCGGAGGCGCGCAGCAGCAGGAAGGCCAGCGCGAAGTTCACGACGATGGTGGTGGCCGTGAAGAAGAAGTTCACCAGCGCGTGCGACCACTTGCGGTACTCGAAGCGGAACAGCGGCAGCGCGCTCTCCCAGATCCAGAAGCAGGCGATGCCGCCGGCGAGGATCAGCGCGCGATGGAACGAGGGGATCGTGGCGAAGTAGTCGGCGATCGCTTGCATAGGCGGAGAATCTATTGGAAACGGCCGCTTGACAAATAGTTAGTATGTCCTAACTTTACCGCCTATGACTCCGGTCCTCGAATTCTTCACGCAGATCAATCCCATCGTCGGCGCGCTGCTTGCGACGACGTTCACCTGGCTCGTCACCGCCGCGGGCGCGGGCCTCGTGCTCATCGTGCCGAATATGAGCCGCCAGACGCTCGACGCGATGCTGGGCTTCACCGGCGGCGTGATGGTCGCGGCGAGCTTCTGGTCGCTGCTCAACCCCGCCATCGAGATGGCAGAACGGATGGGCGTGCCAGGCTGGCTGCCGGCGGCGGTCGGCTTCGCGCTCGGCGCGCTGTTCATCTTCGCGCTCGACAAGATCCTCCCGCACCTGCACATCAACTTCGATGTGTCCAAGACCGAGGGCGTGAAGACGCCCTGGCACCGCACCACGCTGCTCGTGCTGGCGATTACGCTGCACAACATCCCCGAAGGCCTCGCCGTCGGCGTCCTTTTCGGTGGCGTGGCGGCCGGCATCCCCGAAGCGACGATCGGCGGCGCGGTCGCGCTGGCGATCGGCATCGGCCTGCAGAATTTCCCCGAGGGCATCGCCGTCGCGATGCCGCTGCGCCG
The DNA here is from genome assembly GCA_035444005.1 of Gemmatimonadaceae bacterium. GTDB lineage: Bacteria > Gemmatimonadota > Gemmatimonadetes > Gemmatimonadales > Gemmatimonadaceae > Pseudogemmatithrix. The sequence goes on along the minus strand of DAOMNV010000033.1, from coordinate 18,840 downwards.
CGCCGGACTCGGCAAGTGGAAGAGCTTCGGCCTCGGGCAGGCCAGCGCGATGGTCGAACCGATCGCCGGCGTAATCGGTGCGGCCGCCGTGCTCTGGATGCAGCCCATCCTGCCCTACGCGCTCGCCTTCGCCGCCGGCGCGATGATCTACGTGGTGGTCGAGGAAGTCATTCCCGAGACACAGCAGTCGACCAACACCGACATCGCGACGCTGGGCTTCATCGGCGGCTTCATCGTGATGATGGTGCTCGACGTCGCGCTGGGCTGAGGGCGCCGCGCGCGCCGCACGCTAGCCCCAGAGCGTCGCTTCCGGCGGATGCACCACGCTGCCCTCGAAGCGCAGCCCCGGTTCGCGGTCGGTGGCCAGCAGCAGCGGACCGTCGAGATCCACGAAGTCGGCCTCGCCCGCCAGCATCATCGCCGGCGCCATCGCCAGCGAGGTGCCGAGCATACAGCCGACCATCATCTGGAGGCCGCGGGCGCGCGCCATCCGCGCGACCTGCAGCGCCTCGGTGAGGCCGCCGGTCTTGTCGAGCTTGATGTTGATGGCCTGATACCGCTCGGCGATCGCATCGAAGCTCTGCCGGTCGTGGAAGCTTTCGTCGGCGCAGATGGGAATGCTGCTGCGCACGTGGTCCAGCGCGGCATCGTCATCGGCGGGGAACGGCTGTTCGATCAACACGACGCCGGCTTCCTCGCAGGCCGCGAGGTTCTCGCCGATGGTCTCGCGTCGCCAGGACTCATTCGCGTCCACGATCAGCCGCGACCTGGGCGCGCCGGCGCGCACGGCGCGGATGCGCGCCGCATCGCCGACGCCGCCCAGCTTCACCTTGAGCAGCGGCCGGGACTTCGCCGCCTCGGCGGCCACGCGCATCTCGTCGGGCGTGGCGAGGCTCAGCGTGTAGGCGGTCGTCACCGGCCGCGGCTGCGGCACACCGGCAGCCTCCCAGGCGCGGCGTCCGCTGCGCTTCGCCTCGAGGTCCCAGAGCGCGCAGTCGAGGGCGTTGCGCGCCGCACCGGCGGGCACCTGCGCCTGCAGCGCCGCTCGGTCGAGGCCGTGCTCCACCAACTGCCACTGTGTCTCGATCTCCGCAGCGACACCCTCCACCGTCTCACCGTAACGCGCGTAGGGCACGCATTCGCCGCGGCCGACGTGTTCGCCGGCACGGATCGTCGCTACCACGACGACGGCTTCGGTCCGCGAGCCCCGCGCAATCGTGAACCGACCGGCGATCGGCCAGCGCTCCACGCTCACCTCGAGCCGCACGCTCAGCGTCCTGTCGCGCGCCGCGAGTCGGCAGCGCCGGCTGGAGGGAACTCCTCGGCGATCCGCGCGACGATGCCCTCGACGCCGAATCGCACCGGATCGCAGGCCGGCAGGCCGTGGGCGTTGCCGAGCTGCGCGAGGTAGTCCCTCGCCTCCGATTCGCCGAGGGCCTCGGTGTTCACGGCGATCCCGACGCAGCGAATCAGCGGATTCGTCAATTGACCGCAGCGCACCGTGAGGTCGATGACGTCCTGGATGCTCGGCAACGGATGCTTCACCCCACGCATCGTCTGGCGCGTCGGTTCGTGGCAGACGACGAAGGCATCCGGCTGCGCCCCGTGCAAGAGCCCCAGCGACACGCCGGCGAACGACGGATGGAAGATCGAGCCCTGCCCCTCGATGAGATCCCAATGCCCGGGCGCCGCGTCGGGCGAGATCCACTCCACCGCGCCGGAGATGAAGTCCGCGACGACGGCGTCGATCGCCACGCCTCGGCCGGAGATGAAGACGCCAGTCTGCCCCGTGGCGCGGAAGTCGGCATCGAAGCCCTGCGCGCGCATCGCCTTCTCGAGCGCCAGCGCCGTGTACTTCTTGCCGACGGAACAATCCGTGCCGACGGTAAGCAGGCGCAGCCCGCTGCGCTTCGTGCCCTTCCCCGTGTCGAAGCGCTGCGTGGAGTGCCGCACGTCGAAGAGCTGCCGCCCGTTGCGCTCAGCCGCCTCGGCGATCGCCGGTACCGAGCCGAGCCGAACGTGCAGCCCGCTCGCGACGTCCATCCCGGCATCCAGGGCTTCGACGATCGTCGCCACCCAGTGCTCGGGCAGGATCCCGCCGGCGTTCGCCGCCCCCACGATCAGCGTGCGTGCGCCGGCGGCGCGCGCGTCGGCGACGCCTAGGTCCTTGATGCCGAGGTCGGCCTTGCAGCCCGGATATCGCAACTGGCCGAGGCACCACTCGGGACGCCAATCGACGATGCCTTGGGCCGTCTTGGCGGCGAGCGCGTCGGGGACGTCCCCGATGAACAGCAGGTAGGGTTGGGCGATTTGCATTGGGGCTCCGTGCGCGGAGTGTACCCAGCCCGGGCGGCGGCGGCAACGGCTCGGCCGCGCGGCGCGTAAGCTTCGGTAGCAGGCTCCATCGCGCCTTTCCTTCAGCCCCACCTGACGATGCCCTCAGCGTTCCTGCGCTCCTGCGCCACCGCGGCGCTCGCCCTTGCCGCGATCGGCGGCTCGACGACCGCCCTCGACGCGCAGCAGGCCCTGCCGCGCACCTTCCAGGAAGAGAACGACTTCACGGCCGGCCCGACGCCCTACGAGCCGCTGATGAAGTTCTGGTACGACCTCGACCGGATGAGCGACGAAGTCAGCATCCGGCCGCTCACGCGCACGCTGCTCGACCGCCCGTTCACGCTCGTGACGATCTCGCGCGAGCCGATCTCCAACGCGCAGGACGCGATCCGCTCCGGCAAGACGATCGTGCTCATCGCCAATGCCGTGCACGGCAACGAACCCGCCGGCAAGGAAGCCAGCCAGCTCATCGCCCGCGACCTCGTCTTCGGCGACCTCAAGCACGTGCTCGACAGCGCCATCGTGCTCTTCGTGCCGCTCATCAATCCCGACGGCGGCGAGGTGCGGCGACGCACCAACGAAGAAGGCTTCGATATGAACCGCGACTGGCTCAAGCTCGAGTCGCAGGAAATCCACGCCATCGTCACGCAGATCCTCAACGAGTGGACGCCCGACATCCACGTGGACACGCACCACGGCGGCTCGGCGCCCTACACGTTGACCTGGCAGGGCACGCTCAACCCCGCGGCCGACCGCGCACTACGCGAGTATCCCTACGCCACCGTATTCCCGGCCATTCGCCGCGCGCTGCAGGCCGAGGGCTACGACGGCTTCGACTACTCCGGCCCGCAGACCCGTGATGGTACGCGCGGCTGGGGCTCGACCTCCGTCGAGGCACGCAAGCACCACGTGTACACCGGCCTCGTGAACTCCATCGGGATGCTCTTCGAGACGCCGTCGTCGTCGCACCGCGTGCGCAACGGCCGCGTCGAGGCGATCCCGCAGGCCGAGCGCTACTTCCACCAGGTGCGCGGCCAGGTGATCGGCATCCGCACCGTACTGCAGCACGCGCACGCCAAGCGTGGCGAGGTCCGCGCGCTCACCAACGCGTCGCGTCAGCGCGCCATCCGCGCCGGCGCAAACCCCACCGCCAACGACGGCGTGGTCGTCGAGTACAAGCTCGTCTCGCGCGGCACCGAGCCCGTGTGGATGCCGAACGCGCCGGCCGGTGGGCAGGGCGGCGGTCAGGGTGGCGGACAGGGTGGACCGCGCCCGGAGATGACCTACTCGCTCCAGAACGTCCCGGTGTGGCTCAAGTACGACGTCGTGCGCACCGTGCCGCGCGCGCGAGGCTACGTGCTGCCTGCGTCGATCGCCAAGGTCGTGCCGCTGCTGATGGAGCACGGCATCCAGGTGCACCGCTTCACCGCCCCGACCTCGCTCGAGCTCGAGGTCTACGACGCCACCGGCGTCGAGCGCCGTGAGTACTTCCAGGGCCACTACCTGCAGGCCGTCACGGGCGTCCAGAAGAAGACCGAGACCGTCCAGGTGCCGGCCGGCTGGTACTACGTCAGCACCGCGCAGTCGAAGGGCAACCTCATCAGCTACCTGCTCGAGCCCGAGACCGACGACAACCTCATCACGTGGAACTACACCGACAACGTGCTCCGCGTGACGCCGACCAACGTGGAGGAAGCGATGCAGGCGATGCTCGGCGACGCCGACCTCAGCTCGCTGACGCCGGAGCAGCGGGCGCAGGTGCGCAGCCGCGCCGAGGCGATGATGCGGCAGACCCAGCGCGTGCCGATGATGCGCGTGGTGAAGCCGCAGCCGATGTCGCTGCTCGAGGTGACGAGCTTCAACGAGTACAACCGCACGCGGTACTATCAGCCGTGAGGGAGCGCCGTGCGGCGCTCGGGGCGATCAGTCGTCGCCGAGCGCCGCGCGGAAGAGGGCGGGCAGGTCGATGTGCAGGGTGGGGCCGCCAACGACCGGGGTCCACAAGAGCGTGCCGGAGACGAACTCCGGGCGCTCATCCCACGGGCGCCAACGTTCGACGCGACGAGCATCGGGATCGACGATCCAGTACTCCGGCACGCCCTGCCGCTGATAGATGCGCCGCTTGGTATGGCGATCCACCCGCGCAGTGCCCGGTGAGAGCACTTCGACGGCGAGCAGGAGATCGCGGCTCTCCGTCCAGTCCCGCGGCGGCGTGTCGCGCCACGGAATCGCGTACAGGTCCGGCTGCAGGACCGTGCGCGGGGAGAACTCGATGTCCGCCGGCGCGTAGCGCACGCGCGCGAGGCGCGCGTCGCGTGCCCACGGGCGCAGCGCGTCGTAAAGCTCCTCCGCCACGGCGTTGTGGCGCGACGTCGGCGACGGCGTCACCCACAGCTCGCCGTCGAGGACTTCGGAGCGTGTGCCGTCCTCGGGCAGCGCGCGCCAACGCTCAGCGGTCCAGTCGGAATCGAGTAGCAGCGGCATAGCCATAGGGTACGCTCGGCTCGGCGGTTTGTGCAATAGTGCATTCGCCAAGCTCAAGTAATACCTCGTGACCGCGTCATCGCCGCGTTGCCGGGGGTGGCTGAAACTGCGCCTCGGGCGGTAATACCGAGCCCAACGCACGACGGCCCCGCAAGCAAAGTGCTTGCGGGGCCGTCGGTGTGCCGGAGTGGGCCTGGGAGGAGTTGAACCTCCGACCTCACGCTTATCAGGCGTGCGCTCTAACCACCTGAGCTACAGGCCCGGCGAGCCTTGAAATAAAGCGGGGAAACCCCTGTCAGTCAACCGTTTGCCCGCACGGTCGGACGCGCAACGGGGGGCGCCGCTCGGCGCCCCCCGTTCGAATCACTCGTCAAACCGGCCAGGATGGGGCTTGTCGTCCTCGTCGGCATCATCGTACTCGTCGTCGAGGTCGATCAGGTCGTCGTCGAGGTCATCGTCCACATCGTCGTCCTCGTCGTCATCCTCGAGATCGTCGTCGTCGAGATCGAGGTCGTCCTCATCCTCATCCTCGTCATCGAACTCGTCGTCTTCGTCGAGGTCCGGATCGAAGCCTTCGTAGTTCTCCTCATCTTCCGCCGCCGCCAGCTTCCACGGCGCCTCCGCGCTGCCCCGCATCGTCCTCGATCTCCAGTTGGTTGTCCTGTCAGACGACATCAGCTCGCATCTCGCTCCCGCTTGGCATCGCGATTGATGCGCTTGCGATCGCTGACCTTCAGCATTCGCTTGCGCAGCCGGATGTTGTTCGGGGTGACCTCGATCAGCTCGTCGTCTTCGATATACTCCAGCGCTCCTTCCAACGTCAACAGCCTCGGCGGTTCGAGCTGGATGGCGTCATCCGCGCTCTTCGACCGCATATTCGTGAGCTTCTTCTCCTTCGTCGGGTTGACGTCCATATCGCCCGGCCGGGAGTTCTCGCCCACGATCATCCCTTCATACACCTCGTCGCCGGGCTTCACGAACAACGTCGAGCGCTCCTGCAGGTTCCCGAGCGCGAAGGCGATGATCGTGCCCTGCTCCATCGAGACCAGCACGCCGCGCAGGCGCCCCTGCAGACCGCCGGCCCAGGCACCGTACTCCAGGAAGCGGTGATGCAGGATGCCGGTTCCGCGCGTGTCCGTGAGGAACTCGGAGCGGTAACCGAACAGGCCGCGCGCCGGGATCTTGTACACGAGGCGCACGAGGCCCTGGCCCGGGTTCTTCATCTCGATCATCTGGGCCTTGCGGGGCCCGAGCTTCTCGATGACGGTGCCCATAAACTCCTCGGGCACGTCGATCGCCAGCTCCTCGTACGGTTCCAGCCGCTCGCCATTCTCCCCGAGGTGCGTGATGACGCGCGGCCGCGAGACCTGGAACTCGTAGCCCTCGCGACGCATCGTCTCCATCAGGATCGAGAGATGCAGCTCGCCGCGGCCCGACACCGTCCAGGTGTCTGTCGAGTCCGTCTCCTCGACGCGCAGGGCGACGTTGCGCTCGAGCTCCTTCTCGAGACGATCCTTGATCTGCCGCGAGGTCACGTACTTGCCGTCCTGGCCCGCGAACGGCGAGTTGTTGACGAGGAAGTCCACCGAGATGGTCGGCTCCTCGACGGCGATGCCCTCGAGGCGCTCCTGGTGCTCGGGATCCGTGAGCGTCAGGCCGATCTCGACGTGCTCGAACCCGGCCAGGGCGACGATCTCACCGGCCGAGGCGGATTCGATCTCGATGCGCTCGAGGCCCTCGTAGCCGAACAGCTTGGTGACGCGCCCCAGCGCGCCCTTGACCGCGTGGTCCACGGGCAGCAGCGCGACGGTGTCGCCCAGCTTCACGGTGCCGCGGTCGATGCGCCCGATGGCGAGGCGGCCGAGGTAGTTGGAGTGGTCGATGGTCGAGACGAGCATCTGGAACGGCGCGGCCGAGTCGCTGGGCGGCGGCGGCACGTGCTTGACGATGGTCTCGAACAGCGGCGTGAAGTCCACGGCCGGCACGTCGAGGTCCATCGTGGAGATGCCGTCGCGGCCGGAGGCGTAGACCACCGGCGCGTCGAGCTGCGTCTCGTTGGCCTCGAGCTCGATCAGCAGGTCGAGCACTTCCTCGTGCACGCGCATCGGATCGGCGCCGGGGCGGTCGATCTTGTTGATGCAGATGATGACCGTGCGGCCCAGCGCCAGCGCCTTGCGTAGCACGAAGCGCGTCTGCGGCATCGGGCCGTCGAAGGCGTCGACGACGAGCAGCACGCCGTCCACCATCCGCAGGATGCGCTCGACCTCGCCGCCGAAGTCGGCGTGCCCGGGCGTGTCCACGATGTTCATCTTGACGTCGTGCCAACGCACCGACGTGTTCTTCGCGAGGATGGTGATGCCGCGCTCACGCTCGAGCGGGTTGGAATCCATCACGCGTTCGGCGACGACCTGGTTGGCGCGAAAGGCTCCGGCTTGCCGGAGCATCTGGTCCACGAGGGTCGTCTTCCCGTGGTCCACGTGCGCGATGATGGCGATGTTGCGGATTTGCATAGCCCTGAAATATAGCAGGAGGGAGGATGCGAGAAGCGAGGAGCAAGTGGGAGCATCGAGACGGGAGGGGGCGGCCGGAGCTCCTGAAGGGGAGCCCCCCCTTCCCTCGCCCCCCTCAACCCTTCCCCTCACCCTCCCGCCTCGCTCCGCTCCCTCGCTCCTCGCTCCTCCGCCTCTGCTTCCTCGATGACGAGGCGCTACTTCCGCACGCCAGGCTTCGCCGGCGGCTTCGCCGCCCCGGCGTCATCGCCCTCCACGAAGCTCGTATCGTGCCCCTTGGCCTTCAGCGAGTTCACGAAGCTCGTCTTGTCGACCGACTTCATATACGCCTCCTTGGGCTCCACGAGCTTCTTCTCCACAAGGTCCAGCAGCGTGTCGTTCATCGTGATCATCCCCAGCCGCTTGCTGGTCTGCATAATCGACGGGATCTGGAACGTCTTCCCCTCGCGGATGAGGTTGGAGATCGCCGGCGTCACCAGCAGGATCTCCCGCGCCGCCACGCGGCCGCCTCCGATCTTCTTGCAGAGCACCTGCGAGATCACGCCCTTGAGCGATTCGGAGAGCATCGTGCGCACCTGTTCCTGACGGTCCGCCGGGAATTGGTCGATCAGGCGGTCGATCGTGCTCGCCGCCGTCGTCGTATGCAGCGTGCCGAACACCAAGTGGCCCGTCTCGGCCGTCTCGATGGCGATCGCCACCGTCTCGAGGTCGCGGAGCTCGCCGACGAGGATGATGTCGGGGTCCTCGCGCAGCGCGGCGCGCAGGGCGCTCTTGAACGAGCCCGTGTGCACGCCCACCTGCCGCTGCGTCATAATGCAGTTCTTGTTCTCGTGCACGAACTCGATCGGGTCCTCGATCGTGATCACGTGATCGTTGCGCGAGCGGTTCACGAGGTCGATCAGGCCCGAGAGCGTCGTCGACTTGCCCGAGCCCGTCGGGCCGGTGACCAGCACCAGCCCCTTCGTGAGGTAGCAGAGGTTCTGCACCTCCTGCGAGATCCCGAGCTGGTCGGCGGTGATGATCGTGTTGGGGATGACGCGGAACACCGCCGCCACGCCCTTGCGGTCGCGCAGCACGTTGGCGCGGAAGCGCGCCAGTCCGGCGATCTCGTACGCGAAGTCGGTGTCGTTGGTCTCCGAGAACTCAGCTTGGTTGCGCTCCGGCATAATCGCCAGCAGCAGCGCCTCCATCGTCGAGGGGTCGATCTTCGGCTGGCCCTCGACGCGGTGCATCTCGCCGCTCTTGCGGAGGATGGGCGGCTCACCGACGCGCATATGCAGGTCGGAACCGCCTTGCTCGACGAGCATCCGCAGCAGCTTCTCCATCGCTTCCCTGGCCTGCGCCGGATCGCCGGCGGCCTCGCGTACGTTCGGCACGCCGGCCGCGGACGGTGCCGGCTCGTCGGGTAGCACCACGCGCGCGTACATCCCGGTCGAGCGCTTGAACTCGCCGTCGGCGTCCACCTGGATGCGCACCGAGAGCTTGCCGTCGCCCTGCACCATCGCGCGCACGGCGAAGACGGAGTCCTCGCTCATATACTGGAACTTCGTCGGCTGCTTGCCGTCGAGCGCCGCGTGGGCGGGCGCGGGCGCGATCTCCTTGAGCAGCCCGACGATCTGCGCTGCCGTCAGCGCCTTGGTGACGGGACGCTCCTGCCCCGAGCTCAGCAGCGCAGCCGGCGCGTCCTCCGTGAGCAGCAACTCATCGGCGCGGTTGGAGATCATCACGGAGAGCAGCTTGTCGAGTTGGGCCATCAGCGGGTCGCTGGGGTGAGGGGAGAGTCGGCGAAGTCGCCGCAGCAGGCGGCGAGGGGTTCGCCCTCGAGCTGGATGGTCGTGTGCCGGATGCCGAAGCGTTCGGCGGCTTCGTGGAGGTCCGCCAGCACCCGCGGGTGCTCGGCCACCGCCGGGGCGATGGCGTGGGCGCTCATCGCCACGACCCCCGACGTGAGCGTCCAGACGTGCAAGTCGTGCACGGCGCCGACGCCGCGCACCTCAAGCATCGCGCGACGCAGGGCCTCCGCGTCGATATGCGCCGGCGCGTGCTCGAGCAGCACCTCGACGGCCTCGCGCACGAGGCGCCAGGCGCCGCGGATGATGAGCAACGTGACGGCAATCGACGCGATCGGGTCGGCAAACGTCCAGCCGAACCACTGCACCGCCAGCGCGGCGAGGATCACCGCCACGCTGCCCAGCAGGTCGGAGAGCACGTGCAGGTAGGCCCCGCGCAGGTTCAGGCTGTCGCCTTGGTGGCCGTGCAGCAGCCAGGCGCTGAGGCTGTTGGCGGCCAAGCCCGCGATGGCGATGCCGAGCATCAGCGCCCCGCCAACCGGTTCCGGAGCACGCAGGCGGCCGATGGACTCGACGAGGATCCAGGCCGAGAGCAGCAGCAGCGTCGCGCCGTTGAGGAAGGCCGCGAGGATCTCCCAGCGCAGGTGCCCGTAGGTGCGCTGCGGCGTCGCGGGTCGGCGGCTGAACCAGGCGACGAAGAGCGACAGGCCCAGCGCGCCGGCGTCGGTGAGCATATGGCCGGCGTCGGCGATCAGCGCGACGGAGTTCGACAGGATGCCGCCGACCAACTCGGCGACGAGGAACAATCCAGTGACCAGCAGCGCGAGGGCCAGCCGTCGCGTCGAGGTCGCGTGCGCGTGGGAATGCCCGTGCCCGTGATCGTGCCCGTGCTGGTGCCCGTGCGGGTGCCCGTGCTCGTGCCCGTGATGCTCGTGCGCCGCAGCCCGCAGCGCCGCGGGGCGCTGCGCCTGGCAGTCGTCGAAGGACGGCTGGGGAAGGTCGCGGGGCGAAGTCATCCGTTCCTCGGTAATCTCTCCCGCGGAACGTCGGGGGGCCAGTCGCGCTAGGCCAGGCGTGTCACGATCTGCGCCGCGACGCGAATCGCGTGGCACATCGCCGCCGCGTCCGCCTGCCCGGTGCCGGCGATGTCGAGCGCCGTCCCGTGGTCCGGCGAGGTGCGTGGGAACGGCAGCCCCAGCGTGACGTTCACGCCGCTGCCGAAGCTGGCGACCTTGATCGCGGTCATCCCCACGTCGTGATACGGCGCGATGACGGCATCGAACTCGCCGCGCATCGCGCGCACGAACACCGTGTCCGCCGGATGCGGGCCCGACAGCCCCGCCTCACGCGCGGCGGGCGCGAGTACGCGCTGGTCCTCGTCGCCGAAGCGGCCGCCGTCTCCGCCGTGGGGATTCAGCGCGCAGAGTGCCAGCCGCGGATGCGGGATGCCGAACCAGTCGCGCAGGCCCTCGCGCGTGAGGGTGGCGGCGCGCACGATCGCCGCCTGCGTCACGGCCTGCGGCACGTCCCGCAGCGCGATATGCGTGGTCGCCAGCACGACGCGCAGCCGATCGGACGCGAGCATCATCGCGGTCGGATGGCCGGTGAGCCGCTCGAGCATCTCCGTGTGGCCCGGATCGGCATAGCCGGCGGCGGCGAGCGCGGACTTGTCGATCGGCGCGGTCACGATGCCCTGCACGGCCCCCGTGCGCACGAGGTCCACGGCCCGCTCGATGGCCAGCGCGGCGAGCTTGCCGGCCGTCGCCGCGAGCTCTGGCGTCGACGGCCCGGGGCGCCCGTGCCACGCACCCACCGACTCCTCCACGGCGACGCCCGCGCCCGTCGGCCCCACCACGATGCAGCGCGCGGCGCCGGCGACCTCGGGGGTCGCGAGCGCCGCGCGCACGATCTCCGGCCCGATGCCCCGCGGGTCGCCCAGCGTGACCGCGAGCGTCGGCAGCGTCACAATCGGACCGAGACGTAGTACTCGCGTCGCAGGTTATCCAGCGTGCGGCGCATCGAGCGCTCCTCTTGCAGCTGCTGGCGGATGCGCTCCTGGTAATCGGCCAGCGACCACTCGCCCGCGGGCTTGGCCATCGTCACGAAGGCGACGACGTACTTGCTCAGCGACGAGCCGGGCATCGGCATCGCGAACACCTCGGAGTGCTGGCCTTCCTGCAGGTTGCGCAGGGCGACGCGGTACTCCGGCGGCAGCGAGTCGACGGGATAGCCCTCGGGGATCGAGCGCTCCTCCTGCGGATCGTGGAAGCGCGCGATCACGGTGTCGAAGGGCATCCCGTTGCGCCACAGCGTGCGCGCGGAGTCCGCGCGGGCCCGTGCCGCCGCCCCGTCGAGCGAATCGACGTCGGGCATAATCAGGATATGCCGCGCCCGCACCTCGCCGGCGCGGACGCGGTCGACGCGCATCACGTGGAAGCCATATTCGGTCTCGACGACGGGGCTGATGCGGCCCGGCGGCAGGGCGAACATCATATTGTCGAAGGCCTGCACCATCCGGCCGCGCCGGTTCCAGCCGAGGTCACCGCCCTGCTGGGCACTGCCCTCGTCCATCGAGGTGGCGCGGGCCAGCGAGTCGAAGTCGGCCCCGGCCTCGAGCATCGCACGCAGCGAGTCGATGCGCGCCCTGGCACGCTCCCGCGCGCCGGCCCGCGCGCGCGGCGGCACCACCACCTGACGGAACGCGACCATCGCCGGCCGCGGGCCGAGGCGCGACTTGAAGCGCTCGAAGGCCTCGGCCACCTCGCGCTCCGTCACGTTCACGGGCGCCATCCGCCCCAGCGCCTTGAGCGTGTCGATCGCCTTGCGCTGACGCTCGTCACGCTGCGCCTGCTCCACCGTACGCTTGCGGTATTCCTCAGGCGTACCGAAGCCCTCGCGCCGCAGTGCCTCGCGGTACTCGGCTTCCGTCTGGAACTGCGAGCGCACCTGGTCGATCTGCTGGTCCACGCGCGCCGTGACTTCCGTTTCCGGCACCTCGAGCTTGTAGTTGTCGGCGACGGCGAGCAGCACCTCCTCGTCGACCAACTGCTCGAGGATGTCCTTCGCGATGCGTGCCTGCCCGGCCGAGTCGGGCGGGACCTGCAGCCCCTGGGCCCGCGCGAGGCTGATGCGCTCCAGCACTTCGCTCCAGAGGATCGGCTTGCTGGCGACGATCGCCACCACGCGGTCCACGGGATAGATGCGCACGCCGTCCTGGAGCTGCTGCGCCGCCACGGGGGCGGCGAGCGACAGGGCGACGGCGGTGGCGAGAATGCGGAAGCGCATCAGCATCAGGGATTACGGGGTGGGCGTCGGCGCCGGCATCGGCACCGCGCTCGGGGTCTGCTGCGCCGCGGCGGCCGAGTCGGCCGCGGTGCGCAGCTTCGTCGCCTCGGCCAGCGCGCGGTCGAGACCGGCTGGAACGATGCGCGCCTCATAGCGATCGCGCAGCACGAGCACGACCTGTTCCGGCACGTCGACGTACTCCACGCGGTTCTGCAGCAGCGAGTTCACGTAGGCGTTGACGCGGTTGCCGGCGAAGGCCTCGCGCGCCTTGCGGTCGTCGGTGGTGTCGGCGAGCTGCGCGGGGGCGACGCCGAGCGAGGTCATCGAGCTCGTCACCACCTGCCAGAAGGCCTCGCGGGCCTCGCGCACGCGCGCGGTGTCGGCGGTGATGCCAAGCGAGTCGGCGCGCTTAAGCAGCAGCTCGTTGCGCATAATGTTGATCACGAAGGCCGGGATGAGCGAATCCGCGGCCTCGATGATCTGCGGACGGATCTGCGACTGGGCCGGGAAGGCCGCGACCCACATCGCCATCCGGCCGGCGGTGAGGTCGACGCTGCGCGAGGTCGCGATCACGCTGCGGTCGCCGCGGTAGGCGTCGACGTCCTCGGCGATCGCCTTCACGATGCGCGCGGCGCTGCCCTTCACCTGGATGTTGGCGCCCTGCTCGGCGGCGGCGAAGAACGTGCTCTCCGCCTGCTGCTGCACGAGCTGGCCGTACTGCTCGGCGAACTGGTCCTTGATCTCGTCCCAGGTGGAGCGGCGAATGATGTGGTAGCCGAACTGCGTCTCGACGACGCCGGTGATGCCGCCCGGCGGCACGCTGCGGATGCCGGCCTCGAACTCCGGCACCATCGTCCCCGGCGGGAACACGCCGTAGTCGCCGCCGCGGTCCTTGGAGCCCGGGTCCTGCGAGCGGGCGCGGGCGACGCGGGCGAAGCTCGCCGCGGTCACCGTGCGGGCGATCTGCTCGGCCTCGCGCTTGATGGAATCGTTTGCGGCGGTGCCCAGCCCCTCAGGCTGCTTGGTGAGCAGGATGTGCGCGGCGCCGAGCAGCTCGCCGGCCTCGTAGGCCGCGCGGAAGCGCGAGGAATCCAGCGCACCGGCCGCGGCCGCGTGGGCCTCGTACATCTCGTTGAGGCGCATCTGGTCGATCGCCGACCACATCCCGCGGTCCGCCAGCTCGACGGTGCCAAGGGTGTCGTTGGCCGCCGCGGCCTGGCCGAGCAGCTGGTAGTTGACCCAGAGCTGCGCGAGACTGCGCGCGACGTCGGCCCGGAGCGGGACCTGTGAGTTGGCCAGCATCGAGCTGAGCTCGGAGACCGTGAGCTCCTGGCTGCCGGCGCGGGCGACGACATCCACGTGGGCGGTCATCGCGTCCTTGAGGGCGCCGCAGGCGGTAGCGGCGACGAGGATGACGGCAACGAGAGCGAGACGAAGACGGGTCATTGGAGCGAAGAGGGGGATTGGATAAGGATGTACTACCGTGGATCGGGCTCGATGGTCCGCAACGCCCGGACGATTCCGTCCAGCAAGGCGGACCCACCCAGTCGCGTGAGCTTCAGCGACAGCGGTTGGACCCGGCGCACGTCCACTTGGAATTGCACGTCCCGGAACGCGGCCGCGAGCGGCTTCAGACGCGGGACGGCGTCGGCTCGGAAGTTAATGCGGGCCTCGTCCCCACGCACCAGCATCGCCTCGACGCCCAGGGGCGCGCCGACCAGCCGGAGCTTGGCCACCATCAGGTAGGCCTCGGCCTCGGGGGGCAGCTTGCCGAAGCGGTCGCGGATCTCGGCCCGCAGCGCGTCGACGTCCTCGGCGACCTTCGCCGCCCCGATCCGGCGGTAGAGATCGAGCTTCACGGCCGCCGACTCGATGAAGTCGTCCGGCAGGTAGTGCGGCTGGTCCAGCGTGACGTCGGCGGGGGGCGGCGGGGGCGCCGAATCGCCGCGCTTCATCCGCTCGACCGTCTCGTCGAGCATCCGCAGGTACAGGTCGAATCCCACGGCCTGCACGAAGCCCGACTGCTCGGGGCCGAGCAGGTTGCCCGCCCCGCGCAGCTCCATATCCTTGAGCGCCACGCGGTAGCCGGCACCGAGCTCGGTGTGGTGCTCGAGCACGCGCAGGCGGCGCTCGGCGTCCTCGTCGATGCGGTCGGGCACCATCAGGTAGCAGTAGGCACGGCGGTGCGAGCGGCCGACGCGGCCGCGCAGCTGGTAGAGCTGCGCGAGGCCCAATCGGTCGGCGCGGTCGACGAACATCGTGTTGGCGTTGGGCACGTCGATGCCGCTCTCGACGATCAGCGTCGAGACGAGCACGTCGATCTCACCGGCGACGAAGCGGCGCATCACGTCTTCCAGCTCGCGCTCCTTCATCTGCCCGTGGCCCACGGCGACGCGGGCCCGCGGCACGATGCGCTGCACGTGGTCGGCCACCGCGAGGATCGTCTCGATGCGGTTGTGCACGAAGAACACCTGGCCGCCGCGGTCGAGCTCGCGGTTGATGCCTTCGTCGATCAGCGCGTCGTCCCAGGGCTCGAGGAAGGTGAGCACGGGCGAGCGGTCGCGCGGCGGCGTCTGCATCAGCGTGAGGTCGCGCAGGCCGGCCAGCGACTGGTGCAGCGTGCGCGGGATCGGCGTGGCGGTCAGCGTCAGCACGTCCGTCTCGAGGCGCAGCTGCTTGAGCCGCTCCTTGTGCTTCACGCCGAAGCGATGCTCCTCGTCCACGACGATCAGGCCGAGCGACTGGAACTGGACGTCGGTGCTGAGCAGGCGGTGCGTGCCGATGACGACATCGACCTTGCCCTCGGCCAGTTCCTTGAGCGCCGCCGCCTGCTGCTTGGGCGTCTGGAAGCGGCTCATCACGGCGAGGCGCACGGGAAAATCCGCGAAACGGTCGCCGAAGGTACGCGCGTGCTGCTCGGCGAGCACCGTCGTCGGCACGAGCACGGCGACCTGGCGTCCGCTCTGCACGGCCTTGAACGCGGCGCGCACGGCGATCTCGGTCTTGCCGTAGCCCACGTCGCCGACGAGCACGCGGTCCATCGGCCGCGGCGCTTCCATATCCAGCTTCACCTGCTCCGTGGCGGTGCGCTGATCCGGCGTGTCCTCGAAGAGGAACGAACTCTCGAGCTGTTTCTGCCAGGCACCGTCGGGGTGATGCGGCGGCCGCGCGGCGATGCGGCGGCGCGCATAGAGGTCGAGCAGTTCGGCCGTCATCTCGCGCAGCGCCGAACGCGTGCGGTCGCGCTGGGCCGCCCACTTCTTGCCGCCGAGCTTGTGCAGCTTGGGCGGCGGCGCATCGTCGTCCACGTCGCCGGCGGCGCGGTACTTCTCTACTTGGTCGAGCCGATACAGCGGCACGTTGAGCCGGTCGCCGCCCTCGTACTCGATGACGGCGACTTCCATCGTGGCTTCGCCGTGGAAGATCGTGTTCATCCCGCGGTAGATGCCGACGCCGTGCTCGAGATGCACGACGAAATCCCCCGCCTTGAGTGCCGTGACGTGCTCGAGCGCTGCGCCCGACACATACCGCCGTGCCCTACGAATGCGCCGTTCGCGTCGGAAGATCTCGTGGTCGGTGAGCACGCGCAGGCCTTCGGGGACGCGCGGCGGCAGGATGAAGCCGCCGGCCAGCACGCCGCTGGCGAGCGTGAGGCGGTCGCGGGTCTCGCCACCGCCGCGCGCGCCTTCGAGCAGCTCCTCCAGGCGCTCGGCCTGGCCGCTGTTGTCGCACAGGATCAGCGTCGGCGTCCCGTCGCGGACCATCGCGCCGAGCTTGGCCATATCGCGCTCGACCGGCTCGGGCGCGCGCAGCGGGAAGACCACCGCGCGCGGATCGTCTTCGTTGGTCGCGGCGATGATCTCCAGCCGCGGGAATCCGCGCAGCAGTCCCTCGGCCACGCTCGGTGACTGGAACAACTCATCGCGCGGCGCAGGTTCCTCGCCGCGACGCCGCGCCACCTCGAGATGATGCTGCGCCTCGTGCCAACTGCGCTCGAACTCCTCGTGCGGCTTGGCGCCCTGCGGCAGCACGAGCAGCGTGCCCGGCGGGAACAGATCGGGCAGCGCGGCCCGATCGAACTTCTCCTCGGCCGCGTCGCCGCGTACGTCGATCGGCAGGATGACGCAGCGCTCCACCGGGCCGGTGGCACGCTGCGTCGCGATGTCGAAGCCACGCAGCTCCTCGAGATCGTCGCCCCAGAACTCGAGGCGCACGGGTTCGCGCATCCCGAAGCCGTACACATCGAGGATGCCGCCACGTACCGAGTACTGCGCGACGTCTTCGACCAGCGGCACGCGCTCGAACCCCACGCTCTCGAGGTGGAACATCAGTTCCTCGAGCCGCCAGGTGTCGCCGCGCTTGAGCTCGAGCCGCGCGTCGGCGAGCGCGCGCGGCAGGCGCGTGCGCTCCTGCAGCGCGTGCGCGGTGGTGAGCAGCGCGCGCACGCTGCCCTTGGCCAGCGCCTCGAGCGTCTCGACGCGTTCGCCGGCGATCTCGGCGTGTGGCTCGATCTCGCCGAAGCCTTCGCGCGGCGGGTAGAGCGCGACGCCCTCCGCGCCGAACACCGACTGCAGGTCGGCGTGCCAACGCTCGGCGTCGGGCAACTGGTCGGCGACGACGACGAACAGGCGGTTGGGCTCGCGCTCGGCGAGGGCGGCCACGAGCACCGCATCGGCGGAGCCGGCGAGACCGCCGACGGCTTGATGGCCGTTCTTGGCCGGCAGCGAGGCGGCGAGGCGCGTGAACGCCGGCAACTTGCGCAGGCGGTCGATGAGGATCGGGAGTGCCATCAGTCGGTGGTGCGGGCGCTGCGGCCGCGGCGGGCGAGCCAGGACTCGACGACCAAGAGGCCGAGCGCGAGGAGGAGCAAGGGCGTATCGAGCGCGCGGCGTCCGCCGGCGGCGAAGGCGGCGCGAGCGAGCGATTCGTTGGTCGATTCCGCGCGAGGGGCGCCGAGTCGGGTGGCGAGCGAGTCGGCCGGCATCGGCGCGAGCTCGGACTCGCGCGGCGACGGATTCACGACGATCGCGCCGGCGCGTGCGCCGCTGCGCGCATCGCCACGGCGCCAGAAGTACACGCCCGCTTCGCGCGGCGCGCTGATGCGCGTGCCGGCGGTGACGGCGCGCGTCTCACCGGTGGGCAGCTCGAGCGCCGTCACGCTCGCAGGGACGTTGACCATCGAGGTCGCCGCGACGTCCTGTGCGCGCTCATCGCCGCCGGCGAGACGTTCGCTGACGAGGAGATCCAGCCAGGGCACGAACGCGGCGCGCAGGGTCAGATCCGTGGCTTGGTCGTCCGCTGCAGAAGCGACGAGCACATAGTCATCACCGGCGACGGCCCAGGCCTCGCCACCGACCCGCGCGAGTGTGTCTGCGCTGGCGTCGCCGAGTGCTTCGAGCGCGAACCAACGCCGCGCCGTCGCGCCGTCGACCGCGGCGCCGCGCAGCGGCGAGGGGCCTTCGCGACGTGCGCCGAATCGCCACGGAATGCCGGCCTGCGTGAGCGCGCGGTTGGCGGCAGCGACCTCGAGCGGATCGCTGGGCGCGAACAACACGGCCGGCCGCCGCGCGCGCGTCGCCGCGCCGACGAAGACCTGCGCGCCGGCGCGCGCGCGACCCGACGCGACCAGCGTCGCGACGGCCTGCCGCAGGAAGGGATTCGCGGCGTCGGCCGCGAGCGCCGGGGCATCGCCGACGCGCACGGCGAAGTGCCGCACATCATCGGCGCGGAAATCGTCGGCATCGAGCTCGATGCGCCCCGCGTGCCAGCCGCGTGGCAGGTCCTGCACTCGCGCGATCACGCTGCCATCGCTGCTGCGGCCACGCGCCGCACTGCGCTCGCCGATCGCGACGCGCCACGCCACGGAGTCGCCGACAAGCGTGGCGCGCACGGCACCGCGCGGGTTCCAGTAGGGCGGCTCGAGCCGCAACTCGCGCAGGCCGCGGTTCGACGGGCGCTCCGACGGCGTCACCCACAGCGTGCGCGGCACACCTGCCTCGCTCGGCGGCGCTACGGCATCCCAGGTGCTGGCCTGCGCGTCGGTGAGCACGACGACGCGCCGCTCCGGCAATGGCGACGCCGCCACCGCCGCCTCGGCGCGGCGCAGCGCGGCGACCGGATCGCCCGTGCCGTCGAAGTGCCGCAGCGAATCCAGCGCCGCCTCCAGGGCTTCGCGCGATCCACTGCGAACCGCGCCATCGAAGGTCACCAGCGTGATGCGATCTGCGTCGCGGGCGGAGGCGAGCAGCGCGCGGGCGGCGCGCTTCTCCTGCTCGAGCAGCGTCGTGCCGCCGACGACGGCGACGGTGGACGCCGAGTTGTCGAGCACGATCGCCACTGCCGTCGGCGGATGGCCAAGGCCGGGTAGCGGACCGATCGGCCGCGCCAGCGCCGCCGCGATGGCGAGCACCATCGCGATGCGCACGAGCAGCAGGAGC
>DAOMNV010000032.1:0-25920 GCA_035444005.1 Gemmatimonadaceae bacterium | reverse complement strand
GCCCCGCACCCTGGTCCCACGAACATACCGTCGAATCGACATAGAAGGCACGGAGCCTTGCGTGGCGTCTCGAAGAGTCTCGTACTGGGTCCCTGAACGTGGGGGCTCGCACGAGGTGTCTCGACGCGTTGCGCAATCCTCCGTGTCTCCGTGGTGAATGCAGTTCGCATTGAACCCTGCGGAACCGCGTCGCGTGGGGTAAATTCTCCACCTATGTCGCTCGCCCTCGCGCGGAAGTATCGCCCCCGGAAGTTCGCCGACGTGGCCGTGCAGTCGCACGTCGCGAACACGCTGCGCAACGCGATCCTCACCGACCGCATCGCCCACGCCTACCTGTTCTGCGGCCCGCGCGGCACCGGCAAGACGACCCTCGCCCGCGTGCTGGCGATGGCGCTCAACTGCGAGAACCGTCGCGAGGACCGCGAACCCTGCGGCGAGTGTCCGTCCTGCCAGCGCGTCTGGGGCGGCGGGGCATCGCTCGACGTCGTCGAGATCGACGCGGCCTCCAACCGCGGTGTCGATGACGCCCGCGACCTGCGCGAGCGCGCGATGTACGCCCCCTCGGGTGAAGACCGCTACAAGGTCTACATCATCGACGAGGCGCATATGCTCACGCGCGAGGCCTGGAACGCCCTCCTCAAGATCCTCGAGGAGCCGCCGCCGCGGGTGGTCTTCGTGTTCGCCACCACCGAGCCGCAGAAGATCCAGCAGGCCGCCGCGCCGGTGCTCTCGCGCGTGCAGCGCTTCGACCTCAAGCGCATCGGCCCCGCCGACGTCAAGATCCGCCTCGCCGCCGTGCTCGAGCAGGAGGGCATCGCCGCCGAGGGCGACGCGCTGGGGATGCTCGCCCGCGCCGCCGACGGCTCGATGCGTGACGCCCTCTCGCTCACCGACCAGGTGCTCTCGCTCGGCGAGGGCGCCGTCAGCGCCCAGCGCGTGCGCGACGCCCTCGGGCTCGTGCCCGAGGACGAGCATCTTGCCTTGCTCGACCTCATCATCGAACGCCGCGCCGGCGACGTGTTCGGCGCGGTGCAGCGCCTCGCCGACCACGGCGTGGACTTCACGGTGCTGCTCAGCGAGTTCGCCGAGGTGCTGCGCGCGCAGCTCGCCGTCGTGCTCGGCGGCCAGTTGCCCGAGGTGTCGGATCGCCTGGCGGAGGAGCTGCCGAAGCGCGCGTCGCACTTCGTCGCCGGCGACCTGCTGCGGATGCTCTCGCTGATCGTCGAGACGGAGCCGGCGCTCAAGCGTTCGGGCCAGCAGCAGTTGTTGTTCGAGACGCTGCTGGTGCGCTGCGCGCTGCTCGACCGCACGGTACAGATCGAGGACCTGCTGCGGGGCGGGGCAGCGGGTGGCGGCGGTGCCAGTGCCGGTGCCGGGGCACAGGCCAGCCCGCGCGCGCCGATGCGCGCCGCGCCGCCGGTCGCCCGCGACAGCGCCGCACCCGCGCGCAGTGAATCCGCGCCGGCCGCGTCGGCCCGCCTCTCGGCGCCGAGCGCCGCAGCGAGTGCTGCACCGAGTGCTGCGTCGCTGGCCTCCGCGTCGGTGGCCCCGCCGCCGAAGCCCGCGGTCGTCCGCGAGCGCAGTGCGCCCGCGGAGCCGGTGGTGGCCGATGCCTCACCCGCCAAGCGTGAGCTGCAGCCGCTGGAGATCAACCGCCTCGTCGAGCATTGGGAAGCCGTCGTCGACGGCATCGTGCGCGACGGACGCGCGCTGCTCGGAGCGGCGCTCGGCCACGCGACGCCGACCGCGGTGACCGCGGCCGGCGTGGTCACGCTCACCGTGGACGCCGAGGCGCAGGCGGAGTTGATCGTGCAGCAGGAGCTCGCGATCCTCGGCGCGCTGCGCAAGCGCTTCGATCCCGTGACGCGGCTCAACGTGCAGGCGGCCGCCGGCGAGGCCGCGCCGCGCCGACTCAACGAGCAGGCCGTGAAGGCCGACCGGATGGCGATGCTGCGCAAGCAGAGCCCGCTGCTCGACGCCGCCGTCGAGGCGCTCGATCTCGAACTGATGGACTGACCGATGACCGATTTCCTGAAGATGCTGCAGCAGGCCCAGCAGATGACGGGCAAGCTGCAGGAAGTGCAAGACAAGCTGGCCAAGGCGACCGTCACCGGTGCGGCGGGCGGCGGCCTCGTGAGCGTCGAGGCCGACGGCAAGGGCGCCGTGCGTCGCGTGTCGATCGATCCGTCGGTGGTGAATCCCGCCGACGTCGAGATGCTCGAAGACCTGCTCGTCGTCGCGCTGCAGGAAGTGCAGCGCAAGGCGCGCGAGCTGGGTGAGGAAGAGATGAAGGCCGTGGCCGGTGGCTTGGGTCTCGGCGGGCTGCCGTTCAAACTGCCGTTCTGAGCGACGCGTGTCGGCGATCGACGACCTCGTCTCGGAGCTCTCGCGCCTGCCGACCATCGGGCGCAAGTCGGCGTTGCGGCTCACCTATCATCTGCTGCGGCAACCGGCTGAGCAGAGCCGGCGATTGGCCGCGGCGTTGATCGCCATCGTCGAGAAGGTGAAGCCCTGCAGCGAGTGCGGGAACCTCACCGAGGCCAGCCCCTGTGCGCTCTGCGCCGACGCGCGGCGCGATCGCTCGGTGATCTGCGTGGTCGAGGAGGCCTCGGACATCCCGGCGATCGAGCGGACGGGCGAGTACCGCGGGCTGTACCACGTGCTGGGTGGGCGCCTGGCGCCGCTCGACGGCGTGGGGCCGGACGACCTCGCCGTGGCCCAGTTGGTGCGCCGCGTGACGGCGGGTGGCGTGACGGAGGTCATCATCGCGACGAACCCCAAGCTCGAGGGCGAGGCCACGGCGCTGTACGTGCAGGAGCAGCTGCGCGAGGCCGGCGTGACGGTGAGTCGCCTCGCGCGCGGCCTGCCGGTGGGCGGCGACCTCGAATACGCCGACGGCGTGACGATCATCCAGGCGCTGTCTGCACGGCGGGCGATGTGAAGGCCCGCACGGCGTTCTCCCTCGGCCTGCTGCTTGGCGTCGCCGGCGGTTACGCGTGGTGGACGCGCGAGCAGGCCCGGCACCGGCAGGCACTGTACGCCCGCCGGCCGTTGCGGCGCCTGGCCGCCCTGGGATGGCTCAGCGGCCAGCCGGGGTCGCCAGATGCAGTGTTGCTGTTGCGCGAGTACCTTGATTGGGAGCAGAATCCGGTGTTGCGGCGTCGCGCCCGGCGCCTGCTCGCACGCTTCGAACACGCCCTCGCATAGGACGGGACGATGGCCGTAGGCTCCGCTAGCTGGTCCTTCACGGAAGAAGACTTCGGCGCGATCACGCGCGCGTTGCAGAAGTTCCTGGGCGAGACCAACGCCCGCTGCGCGCTGCTCGTCGACCGCTCGGGGCAGCTCGTCGCGACGGTGGGCGAACAGCCGACCTTCGACCCGACGGCCTTCGCCACGCTGACGGCCGCCGACTTCTCCGCCAACGACCAGCTCGCGCAGCTGATCGGCGAGACGGACTTCAACTCGCTGTTCCACCAGGGCGAGAAGGAGTCGATGTACCTCGCCGACGTGGCCCGCCGCGTCATCCTCGTGGCGCTCTTCGACAACCGCACGACGCTCGGCCTCGTGCGCCTCAAGATCAAGGACACGGTGAGCGAACTGACGAAGCTGTTCCACGAGGTCTTCCAGCGCGGCAAGGGTGCCGCGCAGCAGCCCGGGCTCCTCGCCGGCGCTGACGACGAAATCGACCAGCTGTTCGGCTAAGGGAGAGAACGGCAATGTCGATGATCAACTACGCCTCGCGCGAGATCAACTGCAAGATCGTGTATTACGGTCCCGGACTCGGCGGCAAGACGACGAACCTCGAGCACGTCTACGGCAAGGTGAAGCCGGACACGCGCGGCAAGCTCATCTCGCTGGCCACGGAGACGGAGCGTACGCTGTTCTTCGACTTCCTGCCCGTGGACCTCGGCACGATCCGCGGCTTCAAGACCCGCTTCCACCTCTACACGGTGCCGGGCCAGGTCTACTACAACGCCTCGCGCAAGCTCATCCTCAAGGGCGTCGACGGCATCGTGTTCGTCGCCGACTCGCAGGTCGAGCGGATGGAAGCGAACCTCGAGGCGATGCAGAACCTGTACGACAATATGGCCGAGTACGGCTACGACCTCACGAAGATGCCGTTCGTGATCCAGTACAACAAGCGCGACCTGCCGAACGCCGCGCCGCTGGACGAGCTGCAGAACACGCTGAACCCGGGCTGGGAAGTGCAGGAGCCGGAACGCCAGAAGGTCACGCCCAACCAGTTCCGCCCCGGTGAGAACATCATCGAACAGAACGCCGAGGGTATCTGGGTGGAGCGCGCGCATTTCTTCGAGGCGGTGGCCGTCACGGGCGATGGGGTGTTCGACACGCTCAAGGCGGTCTCGAAGCTCGTGCTGAAGACGCTCGCGTAAGCGAGGCTCCGGTGAACCTCCCGAACCTCATCTCCGCGGGGCGCATCGTCGCCGCGCCGTTCATCGCGGCGCTGCCCTTCGTCGATTCCGTCGGCGTACGCTTCTTCGCCTTCGCGCTGTACCTCGTCACGGCGATCAGCGACCACATCGATGGCAAGATCGCCCGCGCCCGCGGGCTGATCACGGACCTCGGCAAGGTGCTCGATCCGCTCGCCGACAAGCTGCTGCTCGTCGCGTGCTTCGTCCCGATGTTCCTGCTGCAGGCGCCGCCCGCGGATCCGCTGCTGGCGCTGTTGCCGGCCGTGGACGGCCGCGCGGCGTACGCCTTCCTCAGCTTCGGCCTCGGCCCCGTGCACTTCCCGTGGTGGGTGCTCGTGCCCATCGTCGGCCGCGAGGTCTTTATGACCTGGTTCCGCAGCTTCGCGCAGGCCCGCGGCGTCGTCATCGCCGCGCAGAAGCTCGGCAAGTGGAAGGCCGGCTTCCAGTACACCTGGATGGGCGCGTCCTTCGCCTGGTTCGCCGTGCGCCTGATGATCGAGCGCAACAACTGGTGGGGCCATCCCGCGGCCGACATCGGCGCGCGCGTGCTCGGAACGATCGGCGCCGTCACGATGCTCGTCGCGCTGTTGCTCACGCTGGTCTCCCTCGCCGACTACCTCGTGCGCCATCGCCGCGTGTTCACCGCCGCGAAGTCGCACTGAACCGCGCGCCGCGCCGGCGCGTTGGACTCCAATGGACGTCGAACTCGTCAGCATCGGCACCGAGCTCCTGCTCGGCTACACCATCGACACCAACAGCGCGTACTTCGCGCGCGAGGCCGCGGCCGAGGGCATTCGCGTCGTGCACCGCGCGACCGTCGGTGACGGCCCCGAGGAGATCGCCGCCGCCGTCCGCAGCGCACTCGAGCGCACCGGCGCGGTGATCACCAGCGGAGGGCTCGGCCCGACCGCCGACGACCTCACCAAGCCCAGCATCGCCGAGCTCTTCGGGCGTGGGATGACGCTCGACGAATCCATTCTCGACGACCTCAAGGCACGCTGGGCCAAGCGCGGCTGGCCCGGCGAGCTGCCGGCGGCCAATCGCAACCAGGCGCTGATTCCCGCCGGTGCGGAGATCATCCGCAACGATCACGGCTCGGCGCCCGGCATCTGGCTCGAGGACGACGCCGGCCGCTGGTGCGCGATGCTACCGGGCGTGCCCCGCGAGTTCCGCGGGATGGCCCGCGAGCAGTTGATTCCGCGTCTCGTCGCGCGACGTGGCGAAGCCCTGGGCCTCGTCGTGCGCTCGCGCACGCTGCGCACCACGGGCATCGCCGAGAGCAAGCTGGCCGACGAGATGGGCGAGCTCGCGCAGGATCCGCGGGGGACGCGGCTCGCGTATCTCCCGGGCTGGGAGGGCGTGGACCTGCGCCTCAGCGTGTGGAACGAGCCCGCCGATCGCGCCGCAGAGTTGCTTGCGGACGCCGAGCGCGCAGTCCGCGCGAAGGTCGGCGCGTGGATCTACGGAGCGGACGACGACGATCTCGCGGCGCTGGTGCTGCAGGACCTGCGGACGCGCCGGCTACGGATCGCAGTGGCCGAGAGCTGCACCGGCGGGATGCTCGGGATGCGCCTCACGGCGATTGCGGGGAGCAGCGACGTCGTCGATGGTGGAACGATCGCCTACGCGAATCACGTGAAGCAGCGCGAGCTCGACGTGCGCGAGGAGACATTGGCCGCGCACGGCGCGGTGAGCGAGGAGACGGCGCGTGAGATGGCGAGCGGCGTGCGCAGGCGATTCGGCGTCGATGTGGGCGTCGGCATCACGGGCGTCGCCGGCCCCGGCGGCGGCACGCCGGAGAAGCCGGTGGGCACCGTCTGCATCGCCGTGGATCTCGGCGGCACGCTGCGCTCCGCGCGTGCCACGATGGTCGGCGACCGGCACGAGGTGCGGCAGCGCTCGACGCAGGCGGCGCTGAATCTCGTCAGGCGTATGCTGGAGCGATGATCGGCGATCGGCTTCGTGATGATATGAGATGACTGGGAACGTCGAGATGCGAGGTATTACCGGGCGCGCCGCGAGCTTCGCAGTGTGCCCTATTTACTTTTCCCCTCGGCCGAGCGTACCCTATGGCTATGCCTGCCCTCGAGCATCGGGATTGGACGGCTGCTGACGTCCGCGAGCTACCGGACGACGGCAATCGCTACGAATGCATTGACGGGGAACTGCTGGTGACGCCGGCGCCTCGCGGACGGCACCAGGCCGCGTTGTCGGAGCTCTTCAGGCGACTCGACGCGTACGTGACGCCGCGGGGACTCGGCGAGTTGCTGTGGTCCCCCGCCGACATCGAGCTCGCGCCGGATTCACTCGTCCAGCCGGACCTGTTCGTGGCACGCCTGCGGCCCGGCGTCAGCCGGTTCCGCGACTGGACGGAGATCGTGGGCCTCGAGTTGGCCATCGAAGTGCTGTCCCCGTCTACCGCGCGCTACGACCGGATGGTGAAGCGGAAGTTCTATCAGCGAGCCAGTGTGAGCGAGTATTGGATCGTGGACCTCGACGCGCGGCTCATCGAGCGCTGGCGGCCGCAGGATGAGCGGCCGGAGATCGCCCACGAGACGATGCGTTGGCAGCCCGGCGCTGCCGCGGAGGCGCTGGAACTCGACGTCGCGGGGTACTTCGCGCTCCTCGTCGACTGAGCCGCGCGCCAAGGCCGCGGGGGCGCCCCGCGAGCCCGAGCGACCGCCGAAACGTCCGACCCCGCCTGCCGTAGGGAGAGCCACAGCCGCCGGTATCTGCCGATGCGGCAAGCGTTTGCTGGCACGGCTGTTGCCCTTCTCTCGGGCAAACGGCCAACTTTCCCTGCTATGACTGACCATCGCACGCCCGATCTCGAGACGCCGGTCGATCCGACCGCCGCCAATTCCGCCGACACGCTCGACGCCGCCGCTGACCGCGGGGCGGAGGGCCGTGCCCCGGATGCCGCCGATTCATCGGCGACGGAGGCCGCGGATCCGCTCGCCGAGGCGCAGCGCGAGGTCGCCGAGCAGAAGGACAAGTACCTGCGCCTCTACGCGGAGTTCGAGAACTTCCGCAAGCGCGCGGTGCGCGACCGCCTCGAAGCCGAGAAGATGGGTATGGGTGCGGTGATGAAGGGCCTGCTCGAGACGCTCGACGACCTCGGCCGCGTGTCGCACATGACGCCCGAGGGTGCCGACGCCAAGAGCGTGCTCGAAGGCGTCGCGATGGTGGAGAAGAAGCTGCTCAAGTCGCTGGCCGGTCACGGGCTCGAGGCCGTGAACCCGGTGGATGCACCCTTCGACCCGAACCTGCACGAGGCGATCTCCACGGCGCCCGCCGCGAACGCCGACGAGGACAACCTCGTCGCCGTCGTGTACCAGATCGGCTACGTCCTCAACGGCACACTGCTTCGTCCGGCGCGCGTCGTCGTGAAGCAGTGGAACGGGTGATGGCGCAGAAGGACTTCTACGCAGTCCTCGGCGTGCCCAGCGGCGCGACCGCCGACGAGATCAAGAAGCAGTATCGCCGTCTGGCCAAGCAGTATCACCCGGACACCAACACGGGTGACGCCAAGGCGGCGGAGCGCTTCAAGGAGATCTCCGAGGCGTATACGGTGCTGGGCGACGCCGAGAAGCGGAAGCAGTACGACGAGATGCGGCGGCTGGGTGCGTTCGATCCCTTCGCGTCGCGCGGGCCGCGGCCGGGTGGCGCGCGACCTGGTGCCGGCGGCGCCGGCCCACGGATGGAAGAGTTCGACATCGGTGGGCTCGGCGGACTCGGTGATCTCTTCGGGTCGATCTTCGGCGGCGGTCGCCAGCAGCGGCCCAGCGGTCCGGAGCAGGGGCAGAGCGTGGAGACGACGCTCGAGGTGCCGTTCAAAGTCGCCGCGCTGGGCGGCAAGGTGCCGATCACGCTCGACCTCAACGAGGAATGCGGCAGTTGCAGCGGCAGCGGTGCGGCCAAGGGCGCATCGATGACCACCTGCAGCGAGTGCGGCGGCCGCGGGCAGATCTCGTTCGGGCAGGGTGGGTTCGCCGTCAACCGGCCCTGCCCGGCCTGCCTCGGCAAGGGCCGGATTCCCAGCGAGAAGTGCCCCGCCTGCCAGGGCGCGGGTGCCAACCGCACGACCAAGAAGGTGCTCATCACCGTGCCGGGCGGGACGGAGAGCGGTTCGAAGATCCGCCTCAAGGGGCAGGGCGGCCGCGGCGTGCGCGGTGGCCCCAACGGCGACATCCTCATCACCTTCCAGGTGAAGCCGGATCCCGACTACGAGCGCGATGGGCTCGACGTCATCCAGCGCCAGCGCATCAACCTCGCGCAGGCCACGCTGGGCTCGAAGGTCAGCGTGCAGACGCTCGACGACAAGACCATCACGATCACGCTGCCGGCGGGCACGCCGAGCGGCAAGCGGTTCCGCGTGCGCGCGCAGGGCATCGAGAAGGACGGCCAGCGTGGCGACCTACTCGTCGAAATCCAGCTCGCGGTGCCGGAGTCGCTCACGGCGGAACAGCGCAAGCTGATGGAACAGTTCGCGAAGGCGGCGGGCCTCGAGTACTGAGCGGCCCGCCGCCTCTCTGTGACGGTTACAGCGTGAAGCGCAGGCCCGCGACGATCCCATCCGTCTGCGATTCGGGCTGCGGCTGCAGCGCGGTCCATTCCACTGAGGCGCCGCTGGTGAGCGCCCGATGCACCAACGCCTCGACTTCCTCGGGGTGCGCCTGCCACGCGACGTCGCTGAAGATCAGCTCGGCGATCGCACCCTGCTCGGCGGCGCGCTGCGCGCCCTCGAAGCCCAGCGCCGCGCGTCCGCGCGCCGCGGCGGCATCGCGCAGCGCAGTGATGTGCGCGGCCTGCTCGCGCTGGCGCATCTCGCGCAGCGCGGCGAGGATCTCTGGCAGCGCGGCATCCGGCGCCCCCATCCGCAGCGTCGGCACCACGGCCGTGCGTTCGGCGAGCGTGCGTGGCAACGCGACGACGAAGTGCTTCACCGTCTCCGTGGCGCCGCCGATGACCAGCGGCAGGCTGTCCTCGGCCAGCGTCGCGACGCGCCGCATCGCGGTGGCAAGCAGCCGCTCGGTGGCTTCCTTGCGCTGCCGCTGCGCCTCGTCGGCGCCGGCGCGTCCGCGCGTGCCGCTGTGGAACCCCGGGGCCGGGCCCGAACTCATATGCGGCCCCACCTCCCCGACGCGATCGGCCTGCATCTCGAGCGCCGTCTCCACGACACCGTCGTGCAGCAGGCCGATGCGCGCGTGCTCGCGGTCGACCTGAACGAGCAGCGCCGATTCCGGCTCCGCCGCGCGCAGGAAGGGAATCACGCGCGGACCGATGCCCCAGGCGGCCGAGGTCTCGACGCCCGCCGGCGCGTCGATGACCAGCTGCGCGCCCGCCGCCGTGCGGAAGAAGGCCCATCCCTGACGCCGCGAGCGGTGTTCCGCCGACGGAATCGCCTCGATCAGTTCCGCGAGGCAGGCCTCGAGCTGCTCGCGCTCGGCCTCGGGCCACGAAGCGGCCGCGTCACGCAACTGCTCGATGTTGGTGCGGAGCCGCAGCGCCACCGCGCGGCTCTCCGCTGGATCCGCGGGTGCCGCCTCGAGGTAGACGCTGAGCGTGGGCGCGTGCCGATGCGCCGAGAGGAACTCCGAGAGTCGAGGCCAAGCCGACATCGTGCGCTCCTGTGATTGGTCTACCTCACAATCTGGAGCGCGCCTCGCGCGGAACCATCGGCGGTTTCCCCCAACTCCGGTGGGGGAATCCGCGTCAGGGTCTTCCTCAGCCTTCCAGCGTCGCCTCGAGCGTCATCGGTACGCTGAGCGCCTTGGAGATGATGCAGTTCACCTTCGTCGCCTCGGCGAGTTCGGCGAACTTCTCCTTGCTCAAGCCCGGCACCTTGGCCTTGGTCGTCAGCTTGATGTTCACGATCGCCATTCCGCCGCCCACCTTGTCCATCTGCACTTCGGCGCTGCTGTCGACGTACTCGGCGGCGAAACCCGCCTGCGAGATGCCGAGGTTGAGCGCCATCGAGAAGCAGCCGGCGTGCGCCGCGCCGAGGAGTTCCTCGGG
Organism: Gemmatimonadaceae bacterium; assembly: GCA_035444005.1. Lineage (GTDB taxonomy): Bacteria > Gemmatimonadota > Gemmatimonadetes > Gemmatimonadales > Gemmatimonadaceae > Pseudogemmatithrix. The sequence continues at coordinate 15,469 of DAOMNV010000032.1, read as the reverse complement.
ATTCGTGCCGGGCGCGCCCTCGAAGCGCGTGCCGAACGAGTACTTGCCCTCGTAGGCGCCGCTGCCGAGGCGGAGGTGACCGCTGCCGACCTTGAGTTCGCCTTCCCACTTGGCGTGAGCCTTGCGCGTGATCATTGGATCTCCTTGGAGTTAAGCCGCCTGGATGGGCAACACGCGCCGGCTTGGCGCGATGATCCCACCGCCGAGCACGAGGCCGTCGGCGTCGTAGAGCACGACGCTCTGGCCAGGCGAGATGGCATAGGCGGGTTCGTGCAACGCGACGGCGAATCCCGTCGCGTCAGCGTGGAGCACGGTGCCCGGCATCGGTGTGGCGCGATGCCGGATGCGCACGAGCACCTCGCGGCCTTCGGCCGGGATCGCCGGCGCGAGCCAGTTCACCTCGCCGGCGTGGACGCTGCGGCCGAGCAGTGCCTCACGCGGGCCGATGACGACGGCGCGTTCCTCGGGCCGCAGCGCGACGACGAAGAGCGGTTCGCGGGAGCCGCCTGGCAGGCCGCGGCGCTGGCCGATGGTGTAGCGCGCGAATCCCTCGTGCTCGCCGATGACGCGGCCGTCGAGCGTGACGATCGGACCAGGCTGCAGCGCGGGCGCGTCCGGCGGCAACTCGCGCTCGAGCACCTTCACGTAGTCGCCGTCGGGCACGAAGCAGATCTCGTGGCTCTCTGGCTTCTCGGCCGTGAGCAGGCCCAGCTCGCGGGCGATGGCCCGCGTCTCGGGCTTGGTGAGGTGGCCGACCGGCAGCAGCATCCGCGCGACCACCTCGCGCTCGATGCCCCAGAGGAAATACGTCTGGTCCTTGTTGTCATCGACGCCGCGGGCCAACCGGCCGTCGACGATGCGCGCGTAGTGGCCGGTGGCGATGAACGGCGCCTCGATGGCGTCGGCCTTGGCGAGCAGGTCGCGGAACTTCGTGAACGTGTTGCAGCGCACGCAGGGAATCGGCGTGCGGCCGGCCGCGTACTCGGCCACGAAGTCGCTGACCACGTCGCGGCCGAAGGCGTCCTGCAGGTTGAGCACATAGTGCGGGATGCCCAGCGACTCGCAGACGCGACGCGCGTCGTTCACGGAGTCGAGCGAACAGCAGGGCCGGTCGGGCAGGTCGCCGCCGTCGTTGAACAGCTTCATCGTGACGCCGACCACGTCGTAGCCCTGGCGCACGAGCAGCGCGGCGGCGACGGAGGAATCGACGCCGCCGCTCATTGCGGCGAGGACGCGGGTACGCGAGGGCGGGGAAGCAGGCGACAGGGGCACGTAGGGAATATATCCCCAGCGCCTCGCTGGCTCTCCCCGGCGGGCTAGCCGTCGTTCAGGGCTTCGAGGGGATTCACCAAGGCGGCCCGCCGCGCGGGGATCCAGGCCGCGACCGCGCTCACGGCGGCGAGCAGCAACATTGCCGTGGCCAGGGTGACGGGATCGCTCGGCTCGAGGCCGAAGAGCAGCGTCGCGACGAAGCGCGCGAGCCACCAACTCGCCAGCCCGCCCGCGACGATGCCACTGAGCACGAGCAGGCCGGTGCGCGAGAGGATCTCACGTACGACGCGCGCCGGCGGCGCGCCGAGCGCCAGTCGAATGCCGATCTCGCCGCGACGGCGCACCACCGTGTGCGCCGTGATGCCGTAGAGACCGATGGCGGCTAGCAGCAACGCCAAGCCGCCGAAGAAGCCCGAGAGCATCGCCACGAGGCGCTCCTGCGCGAGGGCCTCGTGCACGTAGTCGGCCAGGGGGCGGTACGTCACCGTGAGCTCGGGGTGCACGCTGCGCAGCGCGTCCGTGAGCTGCGACTGCAGCGCCAGCACGTCGTCGCGCGAGCTCCGCACGGTGAGGAAGCTGCTGCTGCCGACGGCCGCGGCCTGGCGGTACGCCTGGTACATCACGGGCCCGAAGTCCTCGCGCGGACTGCGGTAGACGGCGTCCTTCACCACGCCGACAATCTCGATCGTCTCCGAGGGCTGGCCGGGGTACTCCGAAGTGCGCACGGTCTGGCCGATGGGATCCATCCCCCCGAAGTACTTCCGCACGAAGCTCTCGTTGACCACGCCGACGCGCGGAGTGCCGATGCGGTCACGATCCTCGATGTCGCGCCCGCGCAGCAGAGTCGAGCCATAGGTCGCGAACCATCCCGGCGTGATGAAGTTGAGGTCGACGATGCGCTCCCCCTCGGGCAGGTTCGGGAGATGGGCGAACTCAAAGCCCTCGTTCCAGGTGTTTCCGCTCACGGGAGTCAGCACCGAGAGCCCTGCGTGCGTGACGCCTGGCACGTCGAGCACACGGCGCTGCAGCTCGTCGAAGAGCGCCTCGCGCTGCGTCGGCTGGATGCCGGTGCGCTGCGTACCAATGGTCATCACCAACGCGCGGTCGGGCGCGAACCCGAGATCGACCTTGGCCAGCGCCACGAAGGAGCGAACGAAGAGGCCCGCGCCGACGATGAGCATCACCGAGAGCGAGACCTGCGCGATGACCAGGGAGTTCGCAAAGGCATTGTGCCGTCCGCCGCCGCTGCCGCGCCCTTGCTCCTTCAGCGCCGCCATCGGCGCCGCCGATGCCGCCATCAAGGCAGGGCCGACGCCGAAGAGCAGGGTGGTGCCTACGGCCACCACTGACGTGAACAGCAGCATTCGCGCATCGAGGCCGAGATCCAATGCGACGTGGAACGTGCTGGTGGAGATCTGGCTCACGATGAGTTGGCTGGCCCACAGCGCGACGAGCAATCCGAGGGCCGCCCCCGCGAGGGAGAGCAGGAGGTTCTCCGCGAGCAGGTCCTGCGCCACACGCCAGCGCGAGGCGCCCAGTGCGGAGCGCACGGCGAACTCGTGCCGCCGTGCCGACGCGCGCGCCAGCATCAGGTTCGCGATGTTGCCGCAGGCGATCAGCAGCGTGAGACCGACGACGGCAGCGAGCGCGATCAGCGGCCGCTGGTAGCGCGTGCGCAGGGTGGAGACGCCACCCGGCGCGCCCTCGAGCGCGAACGGCTGCGCGAGATAGCTGGGGAGGTCGGCGGGGCGCCAGTTCTCCGGCTCCGTGGCGGCGCGTACCTCCGGCCGGACGTGCTCCAACGCTGCGCTCGCCGCGTCCACGGATTGGTCCGCGCGGCGACGCACGAAGATGTTCAGCCACCAGGTGGAGCGACGGTCCAGCCAACTGTCGCTGCCACGAATCAGCGGCTCGGTGCCCAGCGGCACCCACACGTCCATCCCGAGACCGACGTTGTGGCCGAGAAACCCCGCCGGCGCGACTCCGATGATGGTGTAAGCGACGTTGGAAAGCTGCAGCGTCTGGCCGATTGCATCGGTCGCGCCTGCGTATCGCTGCTGCCAGAAGCGATGGCTGATCACGACGACGGGACCGTGCAGGCCGCCGCCGCGGCGGTCGTCGTCGACGGTGAATACCCGACCGAGTCGCGGCTGCACGCCGAGCACGTCGAAGTAACTGCCGCTGACGAAGGCGCCGTCGATCGGATCCACCTCGCCGCCGGCGTTGCCGTTGAACCGGTTGTTGCCAGCCGCGAAGGCGCCATCCCAACGATCGTCGTGCGCGCGAATCGCTTCCCAGATGGGATTCGTGAAGCTGCGGCGCACGCTGCCGTTCGCGAGCCCCGATCGCATCACGGTGATGCGGTCCGCGTGTGCGACAGGCAGCGGCTTGAGCAGCAGCGCGTCGACGATCGAGAAGATCGCGGTGTTGGCGCCGATGCCGAGCGCCAGCGAGAGCAGGGCCGCCGTCGTCACGAGCGGCGTGGCGCGCAGCGAGCGGAACGCGGTACGGAAGCGGGACATCGTTGTGCCGATTGGGGTGGGCGTGGCCCTACCTCAATCAGACAAAACGTGGCCGGGAACGGTTTCCTCCGGGAATCCGCCTCGAATTATTTGAGGCGGTCTATGCGACCCCGCTGAGCCCCCGCGCCTTCGCGATCAACGCCGGGAACAGCTCCGCCACGCGGTCCACGTCCGCGGGCGTCGAGAGCGATCCGAGCGACATCCGGATAGCCGCCGCGGCGATGTCCGTGCGCACGCCCATCGCCGAGAGCACGTGCGACGGCGTGACGCTCCCGCTCTGGCAGGCCGAGCCGCTGGAGCAGGCCACGCCCTGCAGGTCGAGGGCCATCAGCAGCGACTCGGAGTCGGTGCCCGGCACGGAGACGTTCAGGATGTGCGGTGCACGCTTGGCGCCCTTGCCGTGCACGACGGCGTCGGGGATGCGTTCCAGCAGCTTCGCTTCGAGACGGTCGCGCATCGCCTGCAACTCGGACCAGTGCGCCTCGCGCTCCTCTACGGCCAGCTCCATCGCCCGCGCGAGGCCCACCGCGGCAGCGACGTTTTCCGTGCCGGGGCGACGGCCGCGATCCTGCGAGCCACCGAAGAACAGCGGCTCCAGCGGCGTGCCGCGACGGATGAAGAAGGCGCCGATGCCCTTGGGCGCACCAAGCTTGTGGCCGCTGACGCTGACAAAATCGAAGGGGATCGCCTTCGCGTCCACCACCACCTTGCCGAAGGCCTGCACCGCATCCGTGTGGAACACGGCACCCGCGGCCTTGGTCTGCTGGGCCAGCTCGGCGATCGGCTGGATCACGCCGGTCTCGTTGTTGATCCACATCACCGAGACCAGCGCGGTGTCGCCGGCGCCGATCTTGGCGGCGGCGTCGGCGAGGTCCACCGTACCGTCGGCCTGCACCTGCAGCAAGCGCTCCTCGGCGCCTTCCTTGGCCGCCTGGTGCACGGCCTGCAACACGGCCTTGTGCTCGATCGGGCTCGTGATGACGGCCTTCTTGCCCTGCGCCTTGAGGATGCGCCAGCCGCCGAGCACGGCGAGGTTGTCGGCCTCGGTGCCGCCGGAGGTGAAGCAGATCTCGTCGGGCGCGGCGCCGAGGCAGCGGGCCACGCGCTCGCGGGCCTCGTCCAGCGCGGCACGGGCCTCGCGGCCCCAGCGGTGCGTGGAGGAGGGATTCCCGAAGCGGGGGCCGTAGAACGGCGTCATCGCGTCGAGGACCTCCGGGCGGACCGGGGTCGTGGCGGCGTGGTCGAGGTAGATGGGGGGGCGGGAGGACATCCTTGAAATATAGACTTGAGAGGTGAGAGGTGAGACGTGAGAACTGCATTCATCCATCGGGGAATTCGATCTCGTGCAGGCGCTCAGCGCTGGCGTCGAAGACGTAGACGCGGTCGACACCGAAGACTGCGCAGTATTCGCGCAGTTGCCGACGCGTGGCGGGGAGGCGGGGGTCGGCGGCCTCGCCGGTTTTCACCTCGACGAGGGCTGCCTCGCCCTCGATGTCGACGATCAGGTCGGCGCGCACGTCGAATTCGGCGACGCGGCCGTTGATGTGCATCGTGCAGCGGCGGCTGGCCTGCCGCTGGATGATGCGGTGCCCCCGGGCCTCGAGCCAGCGCTCGGCCAGCGCCTCGCCGTCGGCGGCGAGGCCCATCCGGCGCGCGAGGACGCGGGCCTTCCACCAGCGCCGGATCGCCAGCGTGAGGTAGACGAGGAGCGCGGCCGCGAGCAGGGCCGCAAGGGAAACGAAGAGGGGGGATCGCACTGTCAGACAATACGAGGACGGCCGCAGACCCGGCAGGTGCGCCGGGAAGCCGCTTCAAGGGTAGATATTCGACACCTGAGGCTGCATAGTCCGTAGGGAGAGTCCAGAATGCGCCACCCGATCATCCGCCCCCTGCAAGCGCCCGCGGCCGGCAGCCCTGTCGGTACGGCGATCAGCGCGCTCACGCACGTGCTCGTGGGCGTGGCGCTGGTGGGCGGACCGATCGCCGGCAAGGCGGTCTACGACTCGTGGGATGAGCTGCCCGAGGGCCTGCGCTTCCTCGTGCCGCCGCCCAAGGCCCCGCCGACGGTCGAGCCGGCCCTCGCCTACACGCCCGGTGCCGGGGACGGCGGGACGTCCACGGCCACCGTGGAGCGCGACGATGGTGCCCGCCGCGCCGGTGCCCGCACGCAGACCGCGGCGCTGGGCATCGACGGCCCCGTCCCGACGCTGGATGCCGCCGCCGAGGCCGCGGCGATGAACGCGATGCTCGCGACCTCGTACCAGGTGCTCGAAGTGGACTCCGCCGCCACGCGCGATCCCAGCAGCGCCGCCCCCGTCTACCCGCCGGACCTCGAGACGCGCGGCGTCGAAGGCCACGTGATCATCCGCTTCGTGGTCGACTCCACGGGCTCGGTGGACCTCACGACGCTGCTCACCGTCGAAGCCACGCACGCCGCCTTCGACCGCGCGGTGCGCGAGGCGCTGCCGCGGATGAAGTTCCGCCCCGCGATGGTCGGCGACCGCGCCGTGCGGCAGCTCGCCGAGCAGTTGTTCAAGTTCGAGATCCCGCGGGCGAATCCTATCGTCTGACGGCGCGCGCGGACGTGCGGGGAGCCGACGCCCGCTGCCGCGGATCGATCGTCGCGTACCACGCGAGATGCGCGTCCAGCGGCACGCGCCGCAGCGCCTCGGCAACCACATCCAGCGCGAGGTCGTCGACGGTCTTGAAGCGGATGCAGCTCTTGCCCATATCGAGCTTCTTGCCCTTGGGCCAGGCTTTCTTGATCCAGGCTTCGCCGCTGCTGCCCTCGGCGTAGGCGGTCATCAGGTAGAGCGAGCAGTGCTGCTTCTGCGAGGCGAGGCCGGCGAAGGGCAGCGGCTGCTTGGGATCGCAGTGGTAGCCGAGCGGGAAGACCGAGTGTGGCACGTACCAGCCCATCATCCCGTAGCCCATCCCCTCCTCGAGGCGCGGGTCGAGATTGGCGCGCACGACCTTGGCGACCGCCTCGAGCGTCGCGCGACGGTCGGCGGGGAGTTCCTTGAGATACTGCGCAACCGTCTTCGCCTTGCTCTGCATCGAGGCCTCTTGCCTTGGTTACCTGCGCCAGAATCTCGCAGACTCGAGCCCGCCGCGCGAGAGCACGAGCTCGCTGCCGTCGAGGCGCCACCAGCCGCCGCCGCCCATCACCTCGGCGTAACGCGCCTCGCGGGCCATCACGGTGGAATCGCCGCAGAACTTCTTGGTGAGCGCCACCGGCTGCGGCACCAGCGTGTTGCCGCGCAGCACGGCACGGGAGGTCCAGCGGTTGCAGCCCGCGTGGCCGAACATCGTCGGCTCGCTGAGCACGAAGCGCAGGGTGGGCTGCAGGTCGCGCGCGAGGTCACCGATCGGCAGGCCGTCGAGCGCACCGAGCTGCCAGTCGCCGATCGCGATGTACGCGGTGACGGTGGTGGCGTTGCAGGCCTCGCGGCGGTTGACGACCGTGAACGAATCGACGACGAAGGACTCGACCTGCGTGCCGTCCTCGGCGCCGGCGCGCTGCTCGAGGCGGCCGACGACGTCGACGAGGATGGCCGCGGCGGTGCCGAGCCGCTGTTCGGCGTACGTGCGCTGCAGGCGGATGAACGCCGAGTCACCGGTGACGGGGAACTGGATGCCGCCGTCGCAGGAGACCAGCGTGGAGGCATCGGCGTAGTAGCGGAACTCACCGCGGATACGCGCGGCCGCGTTGAGGTCGGTGGGCATCGAGACGCGCACGAGCTCCGGTGGCGCGGCGTTCTCGCGAGGCGCGTCGGCGACCAGCGCACGCAGCGTGAGCGCTCCGGTCATTGCGAAGCGGCGCGGCAGGCTGTCTGGGCCGTGCAGCGTGAGCGTCGGGATGGAATCTCGCGAGAGCGACCAGCGGCCCACGCGAAGGCTTGGCGTGGCGTTGCCCTCGAGTGGGCGCTCGCGCAGGCGGTACGAGCCGTCGGGATGCAGCAGCAACCAGGTCTCGACGCCTGCGCAGTCGTCGCAGGGCAGGGTGCCGGCGAAGCCCGCGGGGCGCGCGAGACTCGGCAGCGAGTCGCCGGCTTCGAGGCGGCGGACGCGTTCGCCGGGCAACTCGGCGCTGGAGACGTCGGCGCCACAGGCCACGGTGGTGGCGAGGGCGAGGAGGAGGCCTAGGCCGAAACGGCGGGTGCGGAGGCGGGGAGTGCGCATTGAGGGTACAATCTCACGCCGCGAGGGGCTGGCGGGAAGCGTGTCCGCTTCCTGCCAGCCCCTCGCGGTGCTGCACGGGCGACGCCTAGCGCCGCTCGCCCATCCCCTTCACGTACACGTCGAACCACGCCGTCCACCGCGCCCACATGTCGAGATCGCTCTCGAACGTGGCGACGCTGTGGTCCTCGTACGGATACATATAGAGCGCCGAGGTCTTGCCGTGGCCCTGCAGGGCTTGCTGCATCTTGATGGACGACATCGGATGCGTGCCGGCGTTCTGGTCCTCGGTGGCGTGGTACATCAGCAGCGCGCCCGAGAGCTGGTCGGCGCGGAGCAGGGCGGAGAGGTCGAGGTACATCTCCTGCGCTTCCCAGAAGTTGCGGCGCTCGCTCTGGAAGCCGAAGGGCGTGAGCGTGCGGTTGTACATCCCGTCGCCGGCGATGCCGGCCTTGAAGATGTCCATGCGCGTCATCGCGTTGACGGTGCTGAACGCGCCGTAGCTGTGGCCGCCGATGCCTACGAGGTCGCGGGCGACGAAGCCCGAGTCCACCATCGCGTTGACGACGGCGTGCAGGCCCTCGGTGAGGTCTCTCACATAATTGTCGTTCATTCGGCCGCTGTCGCCGAAGATCGGGATGTCGGGCGTGATGAGCGCGTAGCCGGCGGCGACCCAGAGTTCCGTCGAGCTCGCCGGGCGCAGCTGCGGCACGGCGGGGAACTGGTTGATGTTCACGCTCCACTTGGAGCGCTGGTAGGCCTCCTCGGTGGCGTACTCGCGCGGGTAGAACCAGACGATGCCGGCCTGCTGCGTGCCGGGGCGCCAGTCGCGCGGGAGGACGACGTCCACCCAGATCTTGATGCCGTCGCGCGGACGCGTGACCTGCACGCGCTTGCGGATGGCGCCGGTGACCTCGGGGCCGACGTCCACGGCGCGCGTGAGCTGCCGCGGAGCGGCGCCCCCTTCGCGGTAGAACGCGTTCTCGATCTGCGTGCGCGTCTGCCGCGTGGTGACGAGCTGCGTGTAGTCGGCGTCGAGCGCCGCGACGAGGGTCTCGTACACATCCGCCGGGGAGTCGAACACGCGCGTGCGCGCGGCGTCGGAAATCGCGATGCGGTCGAGCCACGGACGCGGGGCGCGCGTGTGCCAGTCGTTGCCGTAGCGCCGCACGCCGCTCACGAACACGGCGTTGCCGTCGCGGCTCATCTGCACGCGGATGCCGCCGTCGGCCGTGCGCGCGATCTCGAGTGCACCGCCGGTGCCGATGGTATCCGACTGCGCAGCGCCGCCGAAGCCGCCGCCGAATCCGCCGAAGCCGCCGCCCGGCAGCGAGACGCCGCGGCCCAGCGGGTACTTCTTGGTGATGTCGGCGAGGCGCACGGCCGCCACCGCAGCGCTGTCGTTCACGAAGATCGTGCTCGGCTGCTCGCCGAAGGCCGCGCTGGTGAAGCGGGCCGAGCCGGCGAAGATCAGCGCAGTGTCGGCGGCGCCGAAGGGCGCCTTCCAGTGCATCCAGCGCACGCCGTTGGCGCGGTTGTCGGCGACGGTGGTGCGGAAGTAGGTCAGGCCGCCATCCGGATGCCAGGCGAAGTTGCGGCGCGTGGTGTCCGGCGCCTGCGGGCCGCGGGGGCCCGCAGCCACCTCACCCTCGCGCAGCGGCTGCGAGGCCAGCGTGTCGAGCACGCGGCCGTTGGCGTCCCAGAGCTCGGTCACGTTGCCGAACGAGTTGTGCGGCACGATGTACGAGAACGGCTCCACCGTGCGCGTGACGCGGAAGTAGCGGCCGTCCGGCGAGGCGTCGACGTTGCGGATCATCCCGGCCGCGCCGACGAGGCGCGTGCTGCCGTTGGCGGCGTTCACGACGGCGAGCTGGCCCGTCGTGTAGTACTTGTAGAGCGCCTGGTCGTGCGCGTCCTCGAGCAGCGAGAAGTGCACGCGCTGCGGCTTCTTGGCCGACTCCGTAAAGCGCACCTGCGGGCCGTCGGCGACGCCGTTGTTGCCGCGCACCGGCACGGCGCCGCGAGTGGCCGGCGGCATCACGACGAGCAGCGAACGGCCGTCGCCGGTCCAGGTGGGCGCGGTCACGAGCGTGGCGAGCAGGGGCGTGCGCGAGAGGCGCGTGGAGCGACCCGTGCGCACGTCCGCCACGTAGAGGTGCGTCGCGGTCGCGAAGTGCGCGAGGTAGGCCAACTTGCTGCCGTCAGGCGACCAAACGGCATCGCTGACCTTGGCGTCGGCCGGCACCTGCAGCGCGCGCGTCTCACCCGTGCGCGGGTCGGCCAGCGTGATGCCCGTGTGCTGGGCGGTCTGCAGCGACCGCGCGCGGTTGGCCTGGTGGTCCACCTGCAGGCCGCCGAGCCAGAGGTGCGGCGCGCCGTACTGGGCGATTGCGCCGCGGCCGGGGCCGGTGAAGCGCACGGCGTAGCGGCCGTCGGGGCTGATGTTCTCGAAGCTGATATCGGTGCGCGGCGTCAGCACCATGCGCTCGATGTGCTCGGCGGGCCGCTGCCAGGTCTCGGCGCGGAGGATCGTCCAGGGATCGCGGTCCTGCGCGACGGCGAGGACGGGGAACGCGAGGGCCGCGACGAGCGCGCGACGCAGGGCGGGGAACGAAATCGACATTGCCGTGGGGTCGGGTGATGGGACGCGACTGCGCCCCGGGGAGACGCCAACGGAGAGACTACGCGCGGGCGGGGGGGAGCGCTGGGGTCGTCGGATCGGACAGCGGAATCGCCGTTCCCTGCAGGCGCAGATACGGCGTTCCGTGGGCGAGGAGAGACCTAGGCGTGTGGTGCTGACAACGAGCGCGCGCAAACACGACGCCGCCCGACCCTCGGAAGGGGGCGGGCGGCGTCTGCATCGTGGCCACCTCCTCGAAGCCTAACCGCCAGTTGCTGCTGACAGCGGCTGCGCCGCTGCAGCAGAACGCTTGGGTTAGGCTAACAGCGTCTCTGTCCCAAGGCGCACAACGCGATGTAGCTAGATCTGCAGCAGCTGCTCGAGTCGTTCGATGTCAACTTTTCCGGTTGCGTCCAGCAAGTCCCTTAGCTCCGGCTGCGACAGTTCACACAAGGTGTCTTTCACGGCAGACTCCCAATGCTGCTCTGCGATGAACGAGAGGAGCTGCGTGCGGCTGACACGACCATCGAAGTACCTCGTTAGCACCTGATGCAGCCGAGTCCCGTCGACTACAAGCTCGCGCAGACTCAATATCGACCGCTCCGACGAGGCAGTGTCGAGAAGTCGATGGACCGCTCGAGAAGCTTCGAGCAGTCGTTCATCAGAATCCCCGATTGCGTCAAGTCGCTCCACGAGCCACCAAGATCCATCGAGCGCTTGCTCCCGCACGGTGCCGATGTCGCGGGCGACGATCGCTTCGCGAAGCAGTCGTCTGACCGAGGCTGCCGGAGTCGAATCCGAAAGGGCCGCACCCAAGCGAGTGCATAGCTCGGCCGATGTCACGATGTTCTCGGTTGAAGAGTCATCGGATGTACCAGTCGCGACGAAGAAAGCTGCCGGCCTGGTCGTAGACGTCCTTGAAGAGACGAACGGTACTTCCCTCCGCATTCAACACTCGATTCCAGCGGACGAAGCCGGCGCCCTTGTCGCCGGCGACCTCCCACACTCCGCGAGTGAAGGAACCCAGCGTACTCCAATTGATCTCTGCGCCTTGCGCGCGCGCGACCGCCCTTCTCATTCCCCTCGCGAGCCCTGAAGCACCGCCAGGACCAATCGGCAGGTTGAACTCGCCGATCGCAGTATTCTCGGGGAGCTGGGCGCGCACGTCATTGTTCAGCGTCGCCCACAGGCCCATCGCGTTGTTGACGAAGGAGGATCCTTCGCCCTGTGCATCGCGCCACGCCCACCAGCCGGAAGAGCCACGCGGGCAGTCAGACATCTCCTCGGTCTTCCCATCGCCACCCGATGACTTTGGGCACAACCCAAACGGATCCGAAAAATTGATCGGATCGCCACCCGCATACCCGTACAGGTTCAGGCCTCCGGCGAGCCCAATCGGGTCCGGCTGCGTGAACCGCCCCGTCGTCGGGTCATAGTGCCGGTTGCGCCGATACATCGTGCCCACGCCGTCGTACTTGTTGGTGATGAGCGTGCCGAACCACGGCACGACGATCCCATACACGGGCTGGGCGTGCGCGGGGCCATCGATCTTCCAGGCCACGAAGATCTCCTCCGAGTACTCGTCTTCCGGGACCTCCAGCCGGTGGTGGACTGCCCCGTTGGGGAAGGTGCCACCCTCTGCGATGCCGCGCAGGCTCCAGAGCGGCACGATGGTGAATGGTGCCCATCGCTTCCACGGCATGCCCGTGCCCGAGCGATCGCGCGCCTCATAGCCGAGGCGCGTCAGGCTCAGTGGCTGGTCGATGCCCGGACCGTGCACGTACGCGACGCGCCCGAAGAGACGGTTGGGGTCGAGGTCGCCGATGTAGGTCTTGCCGCCGAACCCCTGCCCGTCGAGGCGCATGGCGAGCATGAGCGAGTCCGTATCGCTCTCCATCATCGCGTCCGTCGCGGTGTCATTGGGCGCGGCGATTGGCATGCCGCTGGCGGGTCTCGCAACCTCCACGAGCTCCTGGTCGCCGGCCCACACGGTACGGACGACGGAACTGATGTCGCAGTGAGGCATGGCGCTCACGTTGAGGTTCTGGCAATCGTTGTGAGAACGCGTCAGCACGCGGCGCCCAAGGGCATCATACCGATAGGTTTCGCGCTGGCGCGTGAGCGTGGCGTTGATGTCGGGGTTGTACGGGTACTCGCGATGCCAGCGACGCTTCTCCGCGTGTCGAACGCGGCCCGCCGCGTCGTAGTACGCCACGCGATCCTCCCAAATGCGCGGCTGGAACATCGAATCCTGCGGGAGCGTCGCGGCGAGGAAGTTGTCCGCCCCGGTCCATGTCAGGTTACCGGCCCGGTCGTACCGATGTTCCTGCAGCGTCACGCGATTCTCCCCGCTATTTGATGCCATCCAATGCAAGCGACCCGTGCCTGCCTCGTAGAAGAACGAGTCCGGCGACCGCAGCTTCGTGAAACTCCGATGGCGCTGGTCTTGGACGGCGCGGCTGGCCGCATCCAGCAGTTCGTACGCGGTGTCGAAGTTCCCCATGGGATCCAATCGATACTCCTCTCCCGCCAGCAGCCAGACGGCGCTCCCGACGCTGTTGGCGCCCGTGACGGCGACCTCCTGCGACTCGAGATGCCCGAGACCGGTGTACAGGAACAACCGCTGGGTCTCGAGGCCGTACGCATTCATCGCCGAGAGCAGCTTGCCCCGCGCATCGTACGTCATATCCGTGTGCTCTATCCACTCCGCCGGGTAGCGGTCCGGCAGGCTCGGAGCCGTCAGGTTGCGCACGCGACGCTGCGTGAGGAACCCGTCCGCGTCGAACGTGTGGAGCTCGACGATGTCGCCGGGCTTGCTCAGCTGCACCGGTTCATTGCGGGCGTTGTAGGAGTAGTAGAAGACCTCGTCCTGAAGCCCGGTGATGCTACGTAAGAGCCCCGTGGTGTCGTCGTAGGCATACGCGACGCGTCCTGACGTGCCCTGGACGAGCTGGGATGGGTAGTCCAGCCGGACCATCCGCCCGTCGAGGTCGTAGTGGTACTGCAAGCCATAGGCATGCGTCGCGCTGTAGTCCCAGTACGCGATGAACAGGCTGTCGGTCTCGATGGCGCCATGAGGGGTGTAGCTACGCTTGACCACGGCATCGCGATTCGACGCCGTGAGCAGGCGCCCCTCGGCATCATAGGTATATAGTGCGGAGTCCAATGGAATGGCGTAGTTGCCGTACGGTGGGTTCTCTGGAAGCGAGTCATTGATGCGGGCCGCCCCGAGACGGAATGCCGTATCCACCCTGCTTCGTTCGACCCGCTTCACCACGTTGCCGAGCTCGTCGTAGGTCGTCCGAACGGTATCGCCACGACGCGTGATGTGTCGGATTGGAAGGCCAGCCGCGTTGTAGACGGTGCTGTCGCGGAAGCCGTCCGGAGCGGCTTCTGCAAGTAGGCGCCCCACCGGGTCGTAGGTCCACGACGTCCCCAAGGTATCGATGCCCGTCGGCGACGGCGACTGCCACCGCTTCGTGGACAGCAGGTTCCCCTCGCCGTCGTAGCTGTGCGATACGAAGACGCGCTGCCGGACGGACGCGTTGTGCGCTGGGCCGTCCGCGACCTGCCGCACGACGCGGCCGTTGCGTTCATACGCGATGTAGTCACTCTGTTCCAGCGCACTGTCGAGGTGGATGAGGACGTGGCGTTCGGTGACGCGCCCAACGCGATCCGTCACGTACCTGGTCGTGCGGCCGAGCGGGCTGATGGTGCGCGAGACGTTCTCCCGTGCGCCGTCGAACTCGAGGGAGTCCTTGGCGCCACCGGGATGAACGATGGCGCGCAACTGTCCGCTGGATGTGTATCGAAAGTTGGTGCGGCTCGCGGTACCCCGGGCATCTTGCTGCCACAGGAGGGTGCCGTTCGCGTTGTACTCCATCTGGGTGTACGAGCCTTCGGGCAAGTAGATGCCGGTCGGCAGATTGAGGCCGAGATGCCAGGTGTAGCGTGTCGTCGCGTAGGTTGTATTGCCGTCCGCGACAACGAAATGCGATGAATCGACGATGGCGATGACGTTGGCATTGTAGTTGTACTCGGCAGCAACTACGCGACCGTCGTTCTCCCGGAGCCGCGTGACAAGCGCCGGAAACCGCGCGTCCTCACGGGAGATGAGCGTGGTGGTGCCGCGTGCATTGCGGGCTCTCCAGACGCCGTAAGACCCGACCCAGAATGCGGCGGTGTCCGCGACATCGGTCCGCAACCCGTTGATGACCGTCCGGATGTCGACCGGGTTGGGCGCAGTGGGTGCGCAGGCGGTCATCCCTTGCGATTCTGCGGCGCAAATGGCAGTGAAGGTGGAATCGCCGCCGAACGGCAACCTCCCCCGCGAGACTCGACGGCCAGCATCATACTCGAAGGTTGTCGCGTACCCTCGTCGATCGCTGCGCGACTTGACGAAGCTCGGCAGCGAGTCGAGGTACGCGAAGCTCACGGTGGTGCTGTCAGGGTCAGTGATGCCCGTGAGGCGCCCCATTCCGTCGGTGCCCAGCGTCGTGATGCGAAGCACCCCCACGGCCGAGTCCGCGACGCTGATCGACGCGACCCGGGCACCGGCAGCGGTGTCGGCATACGCGAGTTCATACGCGATCGCGGCCGCGCTCGGCGGCACCGTGAGCTTCCACAGCCGCCCCGCGCCGTCGTAGGTGAAGGTCGTCGTGTGCCCCAGGCGGTTGACCGTGGAGCTGTGGCGCAACTGCGCATCGAAGTGGACCGCCCCGCCGCCGCGCAGCCGACGGATGAACGCCCCGGTGGCGTTCACCTTGAGCAACGTGTCGGAACCAGTTAACTGCGGGGCAAGGTAGACGGTGTGGGCGCCGCTCGTGCCCATTGGTTCATAGACCCGCGCCGAGCCGTCGCCGCCCACCCAGAGCAC
>DAOMNV010000031.1:0-26669 GCA_035444005.1 Gemmatimonadaceae bacterium | reverse complement strand
GGGGCGCGGAGGGAAGACGGATGACGGAAGCCAAACTCTGCCGCATCCGTCATCCGTCATCCGTCCCGCGGCAGCAGCCACAGCTCCGCGCGACGTCCCGCTCGCGGCGATCAATCACCTGCCGCTCGTCACCGGCCACGCCCACGCGCCGCCCGCTCTCGACATCGACGCGCGCCTCGTCGAACAGTGGCTCGTCGCGTTCCTGCGCGACGAGTTCCAGCGCCGCGGCTTCGCCAAGGCGGTCATAGGCATCTCCGGCGGCGTCGACTCGGCCGTCGTCGCCGCGCTCGCCGCGCGCGCGCTCGGCAAGGAGAACGTCATCGGCGTACGGCTGCCCTACAAGAGCTCCAGCGCCGACTCGCTCGCGCACGCCCAGCTCCTGATGGACCAGCTCGGCATCCAGCAGCGCACGCTCGACATCTCCGCCGCCGTCGACGGCTATCTCGCGCAGGAGCCCGACGCCGACGCCGCGCGCCGCGGCAACGTGATGGCCCGCGTGCGGATGATCTCGCTGTTCGACTTGAGCGCCAAGCACCGCGCCCTGCCGCTGGGCACCGGCAACAAGAGCGAACGCCTGCTCGGCTACTTCACCTGGCACGCCGACGATTCGCCGCCGGTGAATCCCATCGGCGACCTCTTCAAGACGCAGGTCTGGCAACTCGCCGCCTACCTCGGCGTACCCGCCGAGATCGTGCAGAAACCCGCCAGCGCGGATCTCATCGCCGGCCAGACCGACGAAGCCGACTTCGGCGTGAGCTACGCCGTGGCCGACGAAATCCTGAACTGGCTGCTCCACGGCTGGACCCGCGAGGAACTTCTCGCGAAAGGCATCGACGCCGAAGCGCTGCGCTTGGTTACGAAGCGGCTCGACTCCACGCACTGGAAGCGCAAGCTGCCCACGGTCGCGATGGTGAGTGGAGCGGCGATTGGCGAGAGTTACTTGAGGCCGGTGGATTACTAGACTTGAGACGTGAGACTTGAGACGTGAGTGCGCGAGTCTCACGTCTCAAGTCTCACGTCTCAAGTCTCCATCGCAACTTTCGGGTCGCCACCCGCCCCCAGTCCCGCCATCATCCATCGAACCGCACCGGAGCCATTGATGGATGCTTCAACCGACTACGCCCGCATCGAGCGCGCGATCCGCTATCTCGACCGTGAACGCGCCTCGGCGCCGTCGCTGGCCGACGTCGCGGCGCACGTGGGGCTGAGCGAGTCGCACTTCCAGCGGATGTTCACGCGCTGGGCGGGCATCAGCCCGAAGCGCTTCGTGCAGTACCGCACGGCAGAGGTGGTGAAGCGCCTGCTGCGCGAGCGTCGGCCCGTGCTCGAGACGACCTACGAGGCCGGACTCTCGGGTCCGGGACGCCTGCACGACCTCGTCGTGAACGCCGAGGCCGTGACGCCGGGCGAGCTGCAGCGCGGCGGACTCGGCGTCACCGTGCGCTATGGGTTTCATCCGACGCCGTTCGGCGATTGCCTGATTGCCGTCACGCCGCGCGGCGTCTGCCACTTGGCGTTCGTCGCGCCGGTATCGCGCAAGGATGCGCTGGCACGGCTCGAGCACGACTGGCCGCTGGCGCAGTTGATCCCCGACCAGGACGCCACGCGCACCGCGGCGGCGAAGGCTTTCCCGCCGCCGGGCAGCAACGCCCTGCCTTCGCTCGCACTGCACGTGAAGGGGACGAACTTCCAGCTCAAGGTGTGGAAGGCGCTGTTGGAGATCCCCGTCGGCGACGTGACGACGTACGGCGCGATCGCCACGAAGCTCGGCGACCCCAAGGCCTCACGCGCCGTCGGCTCGGCGGTCGGCGCGAATCCGGTGAGCTACCTGATTCCCTGCCATCGCGTGATTCGCGCGAGCGGGGAGCTGGGCGGGTATGCGTGGGGGATCGAACGCAAGCGGGTGATGCTAGCGCGCGAGGCGGCGGTGGCTGGAGAGATGACTGATGACGGATGACGGATGCCAGAACGGCGCGAGGAGCCATCTCCTCTCGCCATTCAAGCATCCGTCATCCGTCATCCGTCATTAACTCACGCCGCCTGCGCATAGTACAGGCTCACCGCGCGCCTCGCCCCGCGCTTCAGCTGCCGATGCACGGCCCGAGCGTACCGCATAAAGTTCTGCCCGGCCACCGGATACCGGGCGAAGAATTCTGTGGGTAGCATCGAGCCTTTGCGCTGGTTGCAGGCCTGGCAGGCCGAGACGAGGTTGCCGGGGAGGTGCGAGCCGCCGCGCGAGAGCGGGATCACGTGATCCAGCGTGGCGTTCTCCAGTCCCAGGCCGGTTCCGCAGTACACACAGCGACGTCCACAATCCCGAAAGGTCGCACGCTTGACCTGGCGCTTGTGCTGCTGGTGCAGCACGCGGCGAGCGTTGCGGGAAAGCCCGCGCGGGGCGCGGGCGAGAGCGATGTGGTGGACGCCCCGATGTGACATCGAACCTCGCCAGAAATGACGACACCCCGCAGCAGGCCAGCAGGCCCGTGCGGGGTGTCATCGGTCGGGTGGGGGAGGCTCCAGCTCACGATCGCGGTGAGCGATCGCGGCCACTGCGGCTGGAACGGCTGTCCGAACGTTTCGGTCACAGGCCTCCCGTCGCGGAACGTGGCAGCTCGTGTGTCCGGGCCACGTCCCTGTGTTGGTACGACGCGCCTATGATGCAGACGTCACGTGATTCCGCGCAAGGGAAATCCTCGAACTCGCACTTTTGTGATGCCGCCTACTGCCGCCCGCCGCTCCAGATCGCCAGGATGCCGCACCAGCCGTTGCCGGCCGCGCGCTGCAGTTCGATCGGGGCGGCCGCTGCCGTCGGGTACAGCTCCATCCCCGCCACCGAGAACACCGACATCAGTTCGTCCACCGACGTCCGCGACGCGAGGAAGCGCGACGTGCCGGTCTGGCCACCGCCCAAGCGGCGCACCTCGTCCTGGCCTTCGCGCGTGTAGAGCTCCTCGACCATCCCGCTCATCCGCATCCCGTCCACGAGCACGGCCAGCGCGCAGCCCGGCGAGCGGCCCGTGAGGATCGCCCGCGAATTGAAGCGTTCGATCTTCACATAGCTCTCGCCGGCGAGCACTGCCGAGATCTGGTTCACCTGCCGCTGGTCGAGTTCCTCGGGCGTGATGAAGCGCGCGACGGTCGCCCCGCGGCGCACCCGCTCCATCCGGTCGTAGAAGCCGCGCCGCGCCAGCGGCGTGTCGCGCCGCTCGGTGATCGTGCGCGGATGCAGCGCGCGCGGCAGCGGATCCATCTCGACGATGAACCGGCCGTCCTCGACGACATTCACCCACTCGCCAAACGGACGGTAGCCGATGCGGCGCACCACGAGTTCGACGGAGTCCGCATCGACGGCCGTCGGCAGCTCGACGATGCCGTTCTCGTTGGCGACGCGATTCACGCCCGAGGAGACCGTAAGGACGGCATAGGGAATCGCCTGACCACCGCGGTCGCGCACGGCGACCTCGCGCACGGGCGTGCGCGGCGCCGCCGCGGGCGCAGGCGGTACGGGATCCTGCGCCATCGCCAGCGTCGGGAGCATCACGCCGGCCGCGAGGACGAGGCCAAGCGTAGGCAGTCGAAGGACGGAGGTTCTGATCATTCGCATCGGTGTTCGGGTTCTCACGAATACTACCCTCCTGCACGCCTCAGGGTCGAGGTTTCGGAAAGCGCAAGTCTCCGCGCCCAGCTTCCATCTTCCGTCATCCGTCCCAAAGCGGCCGCGAGATAGTAAATTGCGGAGTCCCAACGGCTTCCCTTAAACCCGCCCGATAATGGCCACCTCCGCCAAGGCTCGTCGCGCCACGCACGGCCTCACGAAGGACCAACTGCTCGCCGCTTACCGCACGATGCTCCTGTCGCGTCGCCTCGACGACAAGGAGATCCAGCTCAAGCGGCAGAACAAGATCTTCTTCCAGATCTCCGGCGCCGGCCACGAGGCCGTGCTCACCGCCGCGGGCCTGGTCTTCAAGCCCGGGTACGACTGGTTCTATATGTACTACCGGGACCGCGCCCTCTGCCTGCAACTGGGGATGACGGGCGCCGAGATGCTCTACTCGGCCGTCGGCGCCGCCGTCGACCCCAACTCGGGCGGCCGCCAGATGCCCTCGCACTGGGGACACAAGAAGCTCAACATCGTCTCCACCTCGTCCCCCACCGGCACGCAGTTCCTGCAGGCCGTGGGCTCGGCCGAGGCCGTGGTGCGCGCCAAGGCGCTGGGCATCGACGAAGGCTTCGAGAAGGACGAGGTCGTCTTCGTCTCCACCGGTGACGGCACCACCTCGCAGGGCGAGTTCTGGGAGTCGATGAACACGGCCTGCAACCTGAAGCTGCCGGTCGTCTACCTCGTGGAGGACAACGGCTACGCGATCTCCGTGCCGGTCGAGGTCAACACCGCCGGCGGGTCGATCAGCAAGCTGGTCGCGAGCTTCCCCGACCTCTACATCCAGGAAGTCGACGGCTGCGACCTGCTCGCTTCGTACGAGGTGATGCAGAAGGCCGTGGACTACGCGCGCAAGCGGAAGGGCCCGGCCCTCGTGCACGCCAAGGTGATCCGCCCGTATTCGCACTCGCTCTCCGACGACGAGGTGATGTACCGCCCCGACGCCGAGCGCGAGGCCGATGCCGCGCGCGACCCGATCACCAACTATCCGAAGTGGCTCGTCGACGAAGGCTACTGCACCGAGGCCGACATCAAGGCGATCCAGGAGTCGGTGGACGCCGAGGTCCTCGCCGCCACGGACGACGCCCTCGCGCAGCCGCAGCCGGACCCGAGCACGGTGCACTTCGGCGTGTTCTCGCCGGACGTCGACCCGACCAGCGAGCAGTTCGACACCGAGGACGACCCGCAGTTCTCCGGCGAGCCGACCACGATGGTGGACCTGCTCAACGCCGCGATGAAGGACGAGATGCGGCGCGACCCGAAGATCGTGATGTTCGGCGAGGACGTCGCCGACGTCTCGCGCGAGGAGTACCTCGGCAAGGTCAAGGGCAAGGGCGGCGTCTTCAAGGTGACTTGGGGCCTGCAGAAGGAGTTCGGCTCGACGCGCGTCTTCAACTCGCCGCTGGCCGAGGCCAACATCATCGGTCGCGCGATCGGGATGGCCGTGCGCGGGTTCAAGCCGGTGGTCGAGATCCAGTTCTTCGACTACATCTGGACCGCCTATATGCAGCTGCGCGACGAGCTCGCGACGATGCGCTGGCGCTCGAACAATATGTTCAGCGCCCCGATGGTCGTGCGCACGACCTACGGCGGCTACATCCGCGGCGCGATCTACCACTCGCAGACGGGCGCCTCGCTGTTCACGCACTGCCCGGGCCTGCGCGTGGTCTGCCCGAGCAACGCGCTCGACGCCAACGGCCTGCTGCGCACGGCGATCCGCTCGGACGATCCGGTGATCTTCCTCGAGCACAAGCACCTGTACCGCCAGACGTACAACAAGGCCGCGTATCCGGGCCCGAACTTTATGATCCCCTTCGGCAAGGCGAAGATCGTGAAGGAAGGCAGGGACGTGACGGTCGTGACCTACGGCGCGACGGTGCAGCGCGCGCTCGCGGCGGCCAAGCAGATCGAGGAGGAGAAGGGCATCAGCGTCGAGGTCATCGACCTCCGCACGCTGTCGCCGTGGGACAAGGAGGCGGTGTACGCGTCGGTGAAGAAGACCTCGCGCGTGATCGTCGCCTACGAGGATTCGATCTCCTGGGGCGTGGGCGCCGAGATCGCCGCCCGCATCGCCGACGACTGCTTCGCCTGGCTCGATGCGCCCGTCAAGCGCGTCGCGTCGACGGACACCTTCGTCGGCTACGCGCCCTCGCTCGAGGACGCGATCCTGCCGCAGATCGCGGACTTCACTCGGGCGTACGAAAAGATCGTCGGGTTCTGAGTTTGGACGGATGACGGATGACGGATGATGGAAGGGGCGCGCCGAGCGACTTGGTGTGCCCCTTCTCACATTCCGAGCGGGGGTTCGGTGCACCTGCCCCACCGAAGGCATCAACGCAGCCGGAAACCGCGCCGTAGAGAGGAGGTGGCTCCGGAGTGCTCCTCGCTCCTCAACCTTCGCTCCTCCCCCTCCGTCCTCGCTCCTTCCCCTCGCTCCTCGCTCCTCGCTCCTCGCTCCTCAGCCCTCGTTCCTCGCTTGCCCAAGGTTTCCTTGCCGCGCCGCCTCTTCGTCACCCTTGCCTTCCTCGCCAGTACCGCCGGCGCCCAGGCAACCCCGGACTCCGCCGCGAAGCGCGATTCCAGCGCGCGCCTCGAGGCCCTGCAGGTCCGCGCCGCCTACACGCCGCGCGTGGTGGGTAGCGCCGCCTCGGCGACGATCCTTCCCGACTCGCTGCCCCTCGGCAGCGCCGCCCCCTCGATGGGCGAACTGTTGCGACGCCTGCCCTTCCTCTACGTGCGCCAGAACTCGCGCGGCGAGAACGAACTTTCCATCCGCGGCTCCGAGTCGCGCCAGGCGGCCGTGCTCTTCGAAGGCGTGCCGCTCACGCTCACCTGGGACGCCCGCGCCGACGTCTCGGCCATCCCGCTGGCCGGCGTGCAGCAGCTGCACTACGTGCGCGGGCTCTCGTCCCTGCTCTCCGGACCCAACGCCATCGGCGGCGTGGTCTCGGCCACGCTCTGGAGCGATCACGACCCGGCGCGCGCACCGGACCGCCTCGCACGGATCGAGCTGCAGGGCGACCAGTTCGGCGGTACCCGCTCCGCCGCGACCTTCGGCGGCGCGCTGCGGCACAGCGCCACGAGCTCTCTGCAGTACCGCGTCGGCGCCGGATTCCGCGACCTGCCGGGACTCGCCCGGCCGCACGGCGTCTCCGAGCCCAGCGGCAACGACCCGCTGCGCCTCAACACCGACAATCGCGCGGTCGACGCCTTCGCCGGCCTGCGCTACGAGCACGCGCAAGGGCGCTATCTCTCGGGCTTCGCGACGATGACCGACGGCGCCCGCGGCGTCGCGCCGGAACTGCACATCAACGGCCCGCGGCTGTGGCGAAACCCCGAAGTGCGTCGGGCGATCGCCGGCGTCTCCGCAGGCACGGGCGCACTGCGCAGCCGCTTCGGCATCGGCGACGTCGAGCTCTCGCTCGGCATCAATGACGGCCTCACGCGCATCGAGAGCTACACCGACCGCAGCTATACGACCATCGATGGCCGCGAACGCGGCGCCGATCGCACAGCCACCCTGCGCGCGACCTTCGACCAACAGCTCGGCCAGCACGTCGTGCTGCGTGGCGCGTTCACCGAGTCGTGGGTGCGCTACCTCGAGACCGTCAACGCCGCACCGACGCTCGAGTACCGGCAGCGCCTTTCCAGCGCGGCGACGGAACTCGACGTACGCCCCACGGCCGCGCTGACATTCAGTGCCGGCATCTCGCACGACGCCGCCACCACCGACGAGGCTGGCGGCCGCCCGCCGCTTGGCCGCAAGGACGGCGTGGGCTGGCGCGGCGGCGCAACCTGGGTGCTCGCCGAACAGGGCCTTCGGTTGCACGCCTCGGCCAGCCAACGCCAGCGATTCCCCGCGCTGCGTGAGCTGTATTCCGGCGCGCTGAACCGCTTCGAGCCCAACCCCGACCTGCGGCCGGAGACGGCGCACAGCGCCGAGATCGGTGCGGGCTTGATCCGCGCCGGCTTCGACCTCCAGGCGGTCGTGTTCAACCAGCGCATCGACGACGCGGTCGTGCGCATCACGCTGCCGAGCAACCGGTTCCAGCGCGTGAACCGCGACCGCTTCACGAGCACGGGCGTCGAGCTCACCGCCGGCACGATGCTCGCCGGTGCCGCGCTGCGCGCCGACCTCACGCTGCAGCGTGCACGCATCGCCGACGCGACCGTTTTCGATCCCGCCCTGCGTCGGCCGGAGGACGTGCCCGATGTGTTCGGGTCGCTGCAGGCCGTGCGCCCATTCGCGCGCGGCATCGAGGCGCAGGCTCGCGTGCGCGCGCTCGGCCCCACCCGCTGCACCAATCCCGACAGCAACTCGCTCGAGACGCAGCGCGGTGCGCAGGCCGTCGATCTCGGTGTCGAGCGGCGCTGGGCGAACGTCGTGCGCGTCTTCGGCCGCCTCAGCGCCGCGGTACAGGTGGAGAACGTCTTTGACGCCGCGATCTACGACAAGTGCGGGCTGCCGCAGGCCGGGCGGACGCTGCGGCTCTCGCTGCGGCTGGGGTGATGGCACGCGCTGCGCGGCCGGGGGCGTGCTGATGCGCGGCATCGTGACGATCGCGGCGGCGATGGCCAGCGCGGCGTGGCTGCCACCGCTCGAGGCGCAGGCAGAGCTCCGGGGGACCGTCCGAGATACACGGGGCGTCGCCGTGTTCGGCGTGCAGGTCGCGATCCCGTCGCTGGGCCGTGGCGCCGTCAGTGATTCGTCGGGGCGCTTCGTCCTCAGCGCACTGCCGGCCGGACGCGTGTTGGTCACGGCGGCGCGCATCGGTTACGACACGTGGCGCGACAGCCTGACGATCCGGGCCGATGCGCCCACGGAGCTGCGCATCGTGCTCGTCGAGTCGGCGCGTGAGCTCGAACGGCGGGTGGTGGAGGCGGAGGCCAGTCACGAGGCCCGGCAGCCCGCCCCCGACGTCCTGCAGGGGGTGGTGTTGACGGTGGGCGCGCGCAGCGAGGTCGTGTCGTTGCGCCGCAGCGACGTGAACCTCGCCGAGAAGGTGCCGCGCCAAGTCTTCGCGCACGTGCCTGGCGTGCTGGTCTACGATATGGACGGCGCCGGCAACCAGACCAACATCTCCACGCGTGGCCTCGATCCGCATCGCTCCTGGGAGTTCAACGTGCGTCAGGACGGCGTGCTCGTGAACTCCGATATCTATGGCTATCCGGCGAGCCACTACTCGCCACCGATGGAGGCGATGGAACGCGTCGAGCTGCTCCGCGGCACGGCTGCCCTGCAGTACGGCGCCCAGTTCGGAGGCCTGCTGAACTACCGGACGCGCGCACCGGACACGACGCGCGCCTTCGGCGTCGAAGGCTCGCTGACGGGCGGCAGCTTCGGGATGCGCAATGGCTTCGCCAGCGTCGGCGGACGTGTGGGGCGCATCGAGTACCAGGCCTATGGCGCGCAGCGAGTCTCGGACGGTTATCGCACCGCATCCGAGTCGGAGTACGACGCGCAGTACGCGGCGCTCACCTACCACGCGAGTGCGACGCTTCGGATCCGCGCGCAGGTGGGACGGTCTTATTACCTGCATCGCGTGCCTGGCCCGTTGACGGACTCGATGTTCGAGTCCGATCCGCGGCAGGCGACGCGTACGCGCAACTGGTTCAGCCCCGAGATCGTCGTGCCGGCGCTGCGCCTCGAGTGGGAGCCGAGCGCGAAGACGAGCCTGAGCGCGCAGGTCTCGGCGCTGACGGGGCGTCGTGGCTCCACGCTCTTCGTCGGCTTCGCCACCTCTCCGGACACCGTGAGCAGCGGCGAGTACGCACCGCGCGTGGTGGACATCGACGATTTCGATAGCCGCACCGCGGAGCTCCGCCTGCTGCGGCGGCATCGCATCGGCGGGCGAGCGGCCACGCTCGTGACCGGCGTGACGCTTGCGGCGAACCACCTGCATCGTCGGCAGCAAGGTGCGGGCAGCCGCGGCACCGGGTACGACCTCAACGTCACGGGTGCGTTCGGGCGCGACCTGCACTATCGCTCACGGGGCTTCGCGTGGTTCGCCGAGGAGATGGTCTCCGTCACGCCGCGGTGGCGCGTGATTCCCGGCGTACGCATCGAGCGCGGCCTGACGAAGATGACGGGCAGCCTGGCATACTACGATCCGGCGGACACGCCGCGGCGCGTGCGGCACGACTTCCCGCTCTTCGGCCTGCGCTCCACCTACGCCCTTCAGGCCGGCGATGAGCTCTACGGCGGCTGGAGCCAATCCTTCCGCCCGATGTTGCTGAAGGACTTGCTCCCCGAGAACGCGCTCGAGCGCACGGATCCGGCGATGGAGGACGCGCGCGGCTGGACCGCGGAGGTCGGGCATCGCGGTCGACGAGCGCGCCTCAGCTGGGACGTGGGTGCATTCGTGATGGAGTACGCGAATCGCTTTGGCGGCGTGCTCCGGGATGACGGCGGCGGACCGTACCTGTTCAAGACCAACGTCGGCACGTCGCGGACGCTTGGGCTCGAGGCGGCGGTGGATGCAGTGTTGGCCGGCGGCGCGCGTGGCCTGCTCCGCGGGTTCAGTTCCCTGGCGCTGTTCGACGCACGCTACGTGCGCGGCACGGCCGTCCAGTCGGGCAGCAACGTTTCGCTGGACGGCAACCGCGTGGAAGGTGTACCGGTAGCCATCATCCGTGCCGGCCTGAGCGCCGATGGCGCGCCGGGATCGCTGTCGTTGATGGCGAGCTACACCACCGAGACGTTCGCCGATGCGCTCAACGAGCGCACACCGCCACCGACCGGCGCGCGCGGGCTCGTGCCTGCGTACACGGTCTGGGACCTGACCGCCTCGCGCGCGCTAACGGCGCGCCTGCGTGTGCGTCTGGCGGTGTCGAACCTCTTCGACGCCAGGTATTTCACCAAGCGGCCCGCGTTCTATCCAGGGCCGGGCGTCTGGCCGAGTGACGGACGTTCGGTGCAGGTCGGGCTCGTGCTGGAACGCTGACGCTGCACTCCACCGGACCCGCGTACCCACGACAACTGGTTTCGGCACGTGAACGGGCGCCGCGGAGGCTCCTCGCTACTGCGTTGTTCTCGCAAGGATCCCCGGGCGGCACGCGACGGCCAAGGCCGGGCTAACTGAGGGTGACTCGGGGGGTTGCGGGAGTTGGGGGGCTGGGTGCAGCGTTGGGAATACTGCTTGGGATGAGGTGCGAAATTCTGAGCTAATCCGCGTTATACCGAGCCGTGCGGCCGGACGGCTCTTGGGCTATCTTGATTTCAGGCCTCCACACCGGACGACTGCCATGGTGCGCTCGACTGATTCTCTTGAATCCCAGCTCCTGACCCTCCCGCCGGCGGATCGCGCACGGTTGGTCGAGGTTCTCCTGGCGAGCCTTGATCAGGAAGTCGAAAGCGGCCCCGTGGCCGAGATCGAAGCGGCCTGGGCCGCCGAGGCCGAGCGTCGCCTCGCGGAGCTCCGGAATGGCACCGTCGCCGGCGTCCCGGCTGAACAGGTCTTCAGCTCCCTCCGCGCCAAGCTCGCCAAGTAGTGGCGCGGGCCCTCGCGTTTCATCCCGAGGCGCTGGAAGAGTTCGAAGCCGCCGCACTGCGATACGCCGCCATCCGCCCCGCGCTCGGCGAGGCGTTCATCGATCGGGTCGAAGCCGCCACGACGCGTGCGGTCCATTCCCCGATGACCGGCGCGCCGCTCGGTAGCCTCCGTCGCGTCTTCGTGAAGCGCTTCCCGTACTTCGTGCTTTACGCGGTCGAAGAGTCGCGCATCGTTGTGTTGGCGGTTGCGCACTTCCGGCAGCGGCCCGGCTACTGGCGTCGTCGGTCGCAACGCTAGGACGGGGCCGGTATAACGCCGCTTGCTGCCGACGGCCACGGTATGGTAGCGCGGGCTGCGCCCGCGCATTCTATTGGAGTGTCCGCAGCAGAAGCACACGTTATAGCGACAGCCCGCACCGACGGAGTTCACTTGAGGAAAGTTCTTCCCCTTCTCGCACTCCCCCTCGTTACAGCGCTTGGCTGTGTTCAGCCCATAATGCCGCGGCTGCACATTCCAGGAAGCGTTTCCGTCACGGGTATCGACTTCACGAAGTACACGACACTCGGCTTCATGTTCACTCCCGAACGGTACGCCGGAGACTACGAGTCCATCGGTCTCATCACCGTGACCATTATTCCGACAGCTACGGGATCGCTACGTATTCAGGCTCGCAGCGGCGCAACCGAGCGTACCGTTGACTGGACTGTCAGTCCGGTGGAAGCGAAGGACGTACTGGACGAGGCTCACAGTCGAGCGGTTGCGATGGGAGCCGATGCCATCATGAACCTGTCCCTTCAGGCGATTCCACAGGTTCATCCCGAGCTCACGTTCTACGGCATTGAACTCCGAGGATTCGCAATCAAGCGCAAGTGAACGACAGCGCGCGTCTTCCACGCTTGCGCTATAACGCCGCTTGCTGCCGACAGCTGCGGCTAAGGAGGCAGTTGTGGGGCGGCCGCCCTGTCGGGCATGGGACGGCCTAGCGGCCGCCCCACAACTGCATCTTATTGGAGCAGCTGCAGCAGAAGCACACGTTATACCGACGCGCGCCTTTCCATGGAGCTTCCGATGACCCCGACGCGCTGCGACGAATGCGGGGCGAGTTATACGGAGCGCGATGACTCGTGTCAGGCGCGCTTCGACCAACTGCTCGCCCTCGATCATTCGCGGCAGGAGCCGTGGGGAAGTCGCCACGGGCTGGCGTTCGCGGTCTTCGCGCTCCAGCATCCGCGCCGCTATGGCGCCGGCTCGGTCGCGCGCTCGCTCGAACTGATTCAGCGCGTGGTCCGCGACGGCGAGCCGCTGGCATCCGTCGTCGCGGACTTTCGCGCGCGCACCGACACTGAGGTCCCCGCACCCATCGACGCCTCGCCGCGCACGTTCGCGGTCACCATCGCCGACCTCGGCGACTTCGACGCGGCCTCCTACGCGCACGACCTCCAGCGCTGGGCCCGCGCCGCACTCGATGCGCACAGCCGGGCACACGCAAAAGGAATCCTTTCGCGCCCGCGACCTGTCCAATCAGGGACGCCCTGACCGAGGACTCCGATGCATCGCGTGCTCATCGCCGTACTGGCTCTTCCCGCCGCTCTCGCCGCGCAGTCCCCGATGTTCCGCGGCTCCCCCGCGCACGAAGGGGTCGCGGCCGGTCCGGCCCCCACGTTGCGTGAGGTCGTCTGGCGCTTCGAAGCGGGCGGACGCATCATCGCGTCGCCGGCCGTGGACGGCGACGCGATCTACATCGCCAGCACCAACGGCCGCCTCTACGCCGTAGACCGCACGACCGGTCGCGAACGCTGGAGCTACGCGACGCAGGGCCCGGTGAGTTCCTCGCCCGCCGTCGCGCTCGGAATGGTGTTCGTGAGCAGCGTCGACGGCTTCGTCCACGCGGTGGACGCCGCGACCGGCCAGCGCCGCTGGCGCTTTGCGACGCGCGGTGAACGGCGGTTCACGGCACCCGGAATCCACGGCGCCATCCCGCGCACGGAGCGGATGCCCGATCCCTTCGACGTCTTCCTCTCGTCCCCGACGGTCGTGGGCGAGGTGCTGTATATCGGCTCCGGCGACCAGCACGTGTACGCGCTCGACGCGCGCAGCGGCGAGAAGCGTTGGGAGTTCGCGACAGGCGACGTGGTCCACGCGTCGCCGGCGGTGGCGGACGGCGTCGTGTACATCGGCAGCTGGGACCGCAACCTCTACGCGCTCGATGCGGCAACCGGACGCGAACGCTGGCGCTACACCACCGGCGCGGACACGGTCATCTACAACCAGGTCGGCATCGCCAGCTCGGCGGCCGTGAGCGGCGGGATGGTGTTCGTCGGCGGCCGCGACGGGCATTTCCACGCAGTGGACGCGGCCACCGGCGCCTTCCGATGGAAGGTCAACAACAACGGCGGCTGGACCATCGGTTCGCCCGCCGTGCGCGACGGCATCGTGTACTTCGCGACCTCCGACGGGCGGCGATTCAAGGCGGTGGACGCCTCGACCGGTGCCCTGCGCTTCGAACTCGCGAACCCCGCCATCTCGTTCTCCTCACCGACGCTCACCGGCGACATCGCCTTCTACGGCACGTCCGACGGCTGGGTGCGTGCGGTGAACGTGCGCAGCGGGCAATCGGCCGGGGGATTCCAGACGGACGGCTCGAGGGCCAACCTCGCGCGCTGGCTCGATTCCGCCGGCGTGTTCCAGACCGCGGGGATGTACCCCGACCTCACGCTCGACGGAATGATGATCGGGATGCGCACGATGTTCACCGTCGGCTCGGTGCTGTCGTCGCCGGTGGTGGTGGACGGCGTGCTCTACGTGGGCTCAGCGGACGGCACGCTCTACGCCGTCCGCTGAGGGTGACCCGCGTCTCACGCGCACATCACTCACGCATCGCGCCGATGCGCGCGTGACGCACGATCACCGCCGCCTGCCCGACCGCCGGCAGGCCCATCACGGCCGCCGGATCGCGCATATCGGGCCGTGAGGCCTCCTCGTGCGCGTGGTGCTCCGCCGCCTTCTGCGTCCACGCGACGGTGGCCCGGCCGGGCGAGAGTCCCACGACGGGGAAACTCGACGCCTGCGCGGAATCGCTGAGCACCTGCGCCGGATGGAATCTCGTGCCGCCGTCGAACGAGAAGCGCGAGAACACACGGATGCCGGCGCCGAGGTCGTCATCCCAGGCGGCGAGCACCGTATCACCGCGCACGGCAAGCTGTACGTGCACCGGCCGCGGCGTGTCGAGCGCACTCAACGCCTGCGGTGCACCGAAGGTCTCGCCATCATCCGCACGCGCATACCACGCGGCAGCGCGTCCTTCCTTGCCCGTCCACCACGCGATGTGCAGGCGTCCGCGCGCATCGGCGATGAGCGACGGACCGGCGTGCGGGCAGCCAGGGAACACCCAGTCGTCCGCGTGCACACGCCTGCCCTCACCGAACGTGCGGCCGCCGTCGCGTGACCGTGCGACGACGATGTCGCGCACGTTGCCCTCGAGCACGGCGCGCCAGGCGACCCACACCGACCCATCAGGCGCAGACGCGATCGCCGTGCGGCAGCAGGGACAGGCCTCACCCATCGAGATGCGGATGTTCCTGCCCCAGGTCGCGCCGCCATCGTCGCTGCGCGCGAGGAACGCGGCCGACTGTCCCTCGCGACCATCCAACCACGCGGCGATCACGCCGCCATCTGCCGCCGTGTGCAACGCGTGGAAGTTGTGGGAACCGAAGACCAACGTGTCGTCCGTCACGGTCACGGGCGCACTCCACGTGGCCCCGCCGTCATCGGATCGCGCGTGTCGGAGCGCACTCACCGGAAAGCGGCGGCCGGGCACCTCCTTGCCGACGACCCAGAGCGCGTGCAGCGAACCGTCCACCGCCCACGCCAGCTTCGGAGGCGCCTCGCCGTGCGGTTCGATCGGGCCCAGGGGATCGCGCAGGTCCCGCACGGTGCTGCCGACGCGCACGTGCAGCACGCCATCGCTGCCGCCGTCCGCGGCACTCACCCACGCGATCGCCTCGCGCCCGTCCTCGGCCACGGCGAACATCGGCGCCGCGCCGACGCCGGTCGCGGCGCTGACCGTCTCGGCCGCGTCGAACTCCGGCAGCGGCGCCGAACAGGCAACGAGGCCTGCCACCGCGAGCACGGCGAGGCCGGCGCGCCGCAGCTGCGGCGCGCTCGACCCCACTCGTCGCATCTTCACTTCGCACCCCCCGCGCTCCAGCCGTAGCGCATACCGACGAACACCGTCTGCGGCGCGCCCGGCGTGTACAACACCCCCTGGAACTGGTCGAAGCTGGCGAGCTCGGCGTATGCGCGGTCGGTCAGGTTCGTCACGCGCGCGAAGACTTCGACCTGCGGCATCACGAAGGCATTGGCGTGCAGGTGTACGACCTGATGGCCGCCGTAGCTCCGCAGGTTCGCCGGGTCCATCGCGTAGCGTCCGGTGTGCGACCATTCGGCGGCAAGGCGCCCACCCTTCAGCAGGCTCGGCGTCCACGTGAGCAGCACGTTCCCGAGATCCACCGGTGCCTGCTCCATTCGGTTGCCGGAGTAGTTCACTTCCGGCACGGCCGGATTCGGGCCGCTGGCCGGTCGCGCCGCCTGCGGAATCCAGCGTACGTAGCGCTGCGACGCATTGCTATAGCTCGCATCGAGCCGAAGTCGCGATGTCAGCATCGCCGTGATGCCGACCTCGACGCCCTTTGCCCGCGTCTTGCCCGCGTTCGTCGCTTCGCGCGTGTTGCTCTCGGTGACGAAGGTGAGGATGTCGTTGCTGATGGTCATATCGTACACGCTGGCCTGGTACGCGAATCGCGCGCCCAGCTGTCCGCGAAGTCCCGTCTCGAGGCTCGCTACGGTCACGGGTTTGAGGTCCACCGTGTTGGCCGCGGAGTTCTGCTGGAAGAGCTGGCCCTGCGACGGCGCACGGAAGCCCTGGCGGTACGATCCGTACCACGCGAAGCGCGGCGTGAACTCGTAGACGGCGCCGAGCTTCGGACTCACGCGGGCGTAGCGCACCTCAGTGTCGGCCGGCCGACGGAACTGTCCGGTGGCGAGCGGCGCCAGGTTGGTCGTGTAGTCATAGCCGCTCAAGTCGCCGCGGAGCCCGAGATCGACGCGCAACTTGGGCAGCGGCGACGATTCCAGGTGCAGGTACGGCGATGCCTGCAGGAAGGTCACGTCGTAGTCGTACTGCATCTCGGCCAGCGTGTACGTCTCGTACACGGCGTTCGGACCCGTCGGGCTGACGCTGATGCGCTGGGCCGAGAACGAGCCGGGCGAGTAGTCCACGTCCACGCCGCCGACCACGCGCGTCTGCCAGGGCGCGAAGTCACGACGCACCTTCGCCAACAGGCCTGCCGAGCGATTGCGCGTGTCCCAGATCTGGGGCGAGAAGGTGAGCTGCCAGCTCGGCAGCAGACCCATCACGTTGTTGCGCACGAACGGCGTCACCGACCAGAGCGTCGAACCGACTTCCTTCTCCATCGCCACCGACGCGCGCAGTGCCTCGGCGGAGCGGAAGGCGATCGGGGCGCGATTCAGCGTGCGGTTGGCCTCGAACTGCGTGAGGTTGATGGCCGGCACGTCTTGCTGGGTGACCTTCGTGTATGCGACAACGGAGCGGATCGTCCAGCCCCCGCCCGTCGCGATGTCGTGTCGCAGCGTCGCGCTGCTGCGGTCGAATGGCGCGAGGTCCTTCCAGTTGTCGCTGCGCGTGAGGTTGAGGTCGAGCCGGAGGCCCTGCGTGCCGCGCGACCAACCGGCGGAGCCGAGGGCGCGCGAGTATCCGAAGCCACCGCCCTCGAAGGCGAGCTCCGCCTCTGGCGTGGCCGGCGCCGGACGAGTCAGTACGTTCACCACGCCGCCGATCGCATCGGACCCGTACAGCGCCGTCGCCGGACCCTTGAGGATCTCGACGCCGCCGGACTGCGGGATGTTCACCTCGTACAAGGCGTTGTGGTTGAAGAAGCCGGTCGGGCGCGTCGGGATGCCATCCTCGAGGTACAGGAACAGCGGCTTGGTGCTGATGGGCGAGCGCATCGCGAGCGAATGCCCCTCGCCCGAGAGCTCGCTGACGTGGACACCCGGCACGCGGTTGAGGAGGCCGGACGGATGCGCGGCGCGGGTCCGGCGCACCTCGAGTCCGTCGAGCACATCGACGGTCACGGTGCTGTTCTGCGCACGCGTGAGCTCGCGCGTGGTGGACACGACCACCGGTGCGACGATCGCCGCACTCCGAGTCAAGGTCAGGTCCAAGGTGACCACGGCGTCAGACGTGACGCGCACCGAACGTCGCACCTCGTCATAGCCAAGGAGGCGCGCAACTATGGTGTAGTCACCCGGTGGCACGGCAGCGATTCGATATCGCCCGTCGGCACCGGTGGCCGACGCTCGCGGCGTGGACTCGAGACGGACGATGGCGTCCGCGAGCGGACGATTGGCACCGGCCGCGATGACGCGACCTTCGACGATACCCGTGCCCTGCGCGCTCAACGCGACAGGCACGGATAGGACGGCAAGCGCGCCCACGGCGAGACGCCGGGCGACGCGGGACAGGGACTGCACGGGGAAACCTCGGGGGGAATGCGTGACGACGCGCCGCACGGCACCGTGCCGCGGGCGTGGAACTCAGGTCGTCAACGTTTCCGGAGGTCCGTTGGCAAAGGGCAGCCGGAGGTCGGTGGCGCGCGCCGCAACGCCAGCCCTGACGGGCACGGACACGGCGGTCGCGGCAATGCGCGCGACGGCCGGAACCTCGGGGGTCGGGACCAGCGCGGCGGTCGCGGCGGCACAGCAGCTTCCGAGGCATTGGCACACGGCGGCTCCGGCGTCCTCAGGGACCGCCGAAGCGTCATCGTGAATCGCGTGCTCGTGGCCCGAATGATGCACGGAGGCGCCGGCCACGACGGGAGCGTCGTGCGTCGAATGCCCCGACGCGTGCATCTCGCAGGCGTGCAAAGCCGCCGGCTCCGCGATCAACAACGCGAGCCAGACAGCCTGCAGGAGTGCAATGACACGACGCATCACCGTTAAAGATAGTCGGGGCCGTCCCTAGGCCCAGTCCGGAGTTTCCCCGCGCCAATGTCGGGTTTCGTCCGCCAGAGTCCGACGCGTTCGCGTCACAGATTACCGCAGACATCGCCCCGCGCCGCTTTCCGGTCGCGGGCACGGCTTCATCCCCCCTTCAGAGAAGCGAATGTCCCTTCCGCAGACCTTCGGCCAGCAGCTCGGTCGCCGCTCCTGGGCCGAGCCCTGGAAGATCAAGATGGTCGAGCCGCTCACGATGACGGATCGACCGCAGCGCGAGGCCGCACTCACCGAAGCCGGCTTCAACACCTTCCTGCTGCGCTCGCGCGACGTCTACATCGACCTGCTCACCGACTCCGGCACGGGCGCGATGAGCGACCGCCAGTGGGCGGGGATGATGGTCGGCGACGAAGCCTACGCCGGTTCCGAGAACTACTACCATCTCGAGGACGCCGTCCAGCGGCACTACGGCTACAAGTACCTGGTGCCGACGCACCAAGGTCGCGGCGCCGAACACCTGATCTCGCGCAGCGCGATCGTGCCGGGCCAGTTCGTGCCGGGCAATATGTACTTCACCACGACGCGACTGCATCAGGAGATGGCCGGCGGCATCTTCGTCGACGTGATCGGCGATGTCGCGCACGATCCGCAGGACCGCTCGCCGTTCAAGGGCGACATCGACATCGCCAAGCTCGACGCGCTGGTCGCGCAGCACGGCGCGAAGCAGATCGCCTACATCTCGCTCGCCGCGACGGTGAATATGGCCGGCGGGCAGCCCGTGTCGATGGCCAACGTGAAGGCGCTGCGCGCCTGGTGCGACGCGCACGGCGTGAAGCTCTATCTCGACGCGACGCGCGCGGTGGAGAACGCCTACTTCATCCAGGAGCGCGAGGCAGGATACGCGCAGAAGACGGTGGCCCAGATCCTGCGCGAGTTCTGCGACTACACCGACGGCGCGTGGATGAGCGCCAAGAAGGATTCGCTCGTGAACATCGGCGGCTGGGTCGCCGTCAACGAGTGGGAACTGTTCGAGGAGATGCGCAACCTCGTCGTCGTATTCGAAGGCCTGCACACCTACGGTGGCCTCGCCGGACGCGATATGGAAGCGATGGCCATCGGCATCGCGGAGTCGGTGCAGGACGACTACATCCGCGCCCGCATCGGCCAGGTGCGTTACCTCGGGATGCTGCTCGAGGAGTGGGGCATCCCGATGATGGAGCCGGTGGGCGGCCACGCGATCTTCCTCGACGCGCGGCGCTTCTATCCGCAACTCGCGCAGGACGAATTCCCCGCGCAGACTCTGGCGGCGGAGCTCTACCTGGACTCAGGCATCCGCGCGATGGAGCGCGGCATCGTGAGCGCCGGCCGCGACGCCAAGACCGGCGACCATCACCGGCCGAAGCTCGAGCTCACGCGGCTGACGATCCCGCGCCGCGTCTACACGCAGGCGCATATGGATGTGGTGGCCGAGAGCGTGAAGGCCGTGTTCGACGCGCGCGAGACGGTGCGCGGGCTCACGATGGTGTATGAGCCGAAGTACCTGCGGTTCTTTCAGGCGAGGTTTGAGCCGAAGACTTGAGACGTGAGACTTGAGACGTGAGATTCGCCGTCTCACGTCTCAAGTCTCACGTCTCAAGTCTGCCGTTCCACCGCATCCCTGACGTCGAGCAGGATCTCGAAGTACAGCTGCTCCCGCCGATACGCGAAGTCCAGCGACGCCATCTGCGCCTCGTCGCCGGATTCCTTCGCGCGGCGGAAGGCTTCGGTGTACATCTCCTCGAGGTTGGCGAGGATGCGGTCGCGGGAGCGGGACATCGAGATCTCCTTCAGGGCGCTGAACGTGAGTCGGGGCGGGACGAAGGGCGCCGGTTCCGGCGCGGCCTTCGCGGGGGCCTCGAGCAGGTACTTGGATGCGGCGTCGAGGAACTTCCGCCGCGCGTTGGGGTCGTTGGCCATCGGACTCGCAACGTAGTTCCCGCCGCCAGCCGGGGCAAACAGCCCCCGCCGCCGCGCCGTGCGCGCGAACTGGCACGGCGGTTGCGTGATTAGTTTCCGTGTATCTCGGGATGCCTGCCACCGTGGCAGGATGCCTGTAATCCTCGGTAGGAGATTTGGATGAACAACGTGAAGGTCTTCGCCTTGATGGCCGCGATGACGGCCGTGCTCGGCGCGGTCGGTGGAGCCGTTGGCGGCCAGAGCGGACTCATTATGGCCCTGCTCTTCGCTGGCCTGATGAACGTGTTTATGTACTGGAACAGCTCCAAGATGGTGCTGAAGATGTACAAGGCGCAGGTCGTGGACCGTGCGCAGGCGCCGGAGCTGTACGAGATGACGGATCGCCTCCGGCAGCGCGCAGGCCTGCCGATGCCGACGCTGGCGATCGCGCCGCACGACCAACCGAACGCCTTCGCCACGGGCCGCGATTACAACAACGCCGTCGTCTGCGTGACGTCCGGCTTGCTCAATCTCGTCAACCGCGACGAGCTCGAGGGCGTGATCGCGCACGAACTCGCGCACATCAAGAACCGCGATATGCTGCTGCAGACCGTGACGGCCACGATGGCCGGCGCGATCTCGATGCTCGGCCAGATGGCGCTGTTCTTCGGCGGCCGCGACGAGGAGGGCAATTCCAACCCGGTCGCCGCGATCGTGATGTTCTTCGTCGCGCCGCTCGTGGCGGCGGTCATCCAGATGGCCATCTCGCGCCAGCGCGAGTACAAGGCCGATGCCGTGGGCGCCGAGATCTGCGGCAAGCCGATGGCCCTGGCCAGCTCGTTGCAGAAGCTCGAGGCCTACGCCAAGCGCATCCCGATGGACATTGCGCCGGCGGCAGCGCCGCTGGCGATGGTGAATCCGCTGGCCGGCCTGCGCGGCGGGATGAGCTCGCTGTTCTCGACGCACCCGAGCACCGAAGAGCGGGTGCGCCGCCTGCAGGCGATCGCGGCCTGAGCCTTACCTGATGCCGCGCGCGGCGAGCAGCCGCGCGACGGCGGCGTCATCATCGGCGAAGGGGAGCAGCGACGAGACCACCGCGTCCTCGCTCTCCCCTTCGACCGCCATCAGGGCCGGCGGGATGCCGCCCTCGGCCTCGCGCGGTGTCCCGGCGCGACGGTCCACCTCGATCACCGCGGCCACCGCCCCCGGCGTCGCCGCCGGCACGCGGCGAATGCGCACCATCCCGTGGGGCATTCGACGCTCGTACAGGACGCTGGTGAGGTCTGGGCTCATCGTCCCTGAATCTGGCGCCGAACGGGCGGTCCGTCCACCAGACGGCGCGACGACCGCGGACGGTGCATCGACGTCACCTCCTGGCCGCCGCCGAGTTCGATCAGGCAAGCCGGTGGAACACGGCCTCGGTCACTTCCCGCCCGCCCTTGAGATGCTCGACGACGATGCGCTCGAGCAATTCCGGCGTCACGCCCGCGTACCAGGTGCCTTCGGGATAGACGACCACCACCGGCCCGCCGGTGCAGACACCGAGGCAGGGTGCCTCGCTGCGCTTCACGCGCGTCGGGCCGAAGAGCAGGCCCTCGCGCTCGAGCAGGCGCGCCAACTGCGCGTAGATCGCCCGGCCCCCGCGGTCGCTGGAGCAGTAGCCACCCACGCAGACCAGCACGTGCCGCGTGTACGGCTCCATCAATCCCTGCATCGGGTGCCGCTCGCTCATCAGGTGTCCGGCAGCTTGTTGTCGCCCGGCGGTGCCACGTAGCGGAATTCCTCCACGACCCGGCCGCCGACGAGATGCTCGTCGAAGATCCGGCGCGCCTTCTCCACGGACACCGCGTGGTACCAGGTATTCTCGGGATACACGGCCACCATCGGTCCGTGCCCGCACTGCCCGAAGCAGCCCGCGTGGTTCACGCGCACCTGCTGGGCGATACCCGCATCGCGGCAGGCGTGCTTGAGCGCCTCGAAGGTGAGCTGCGAATCGGCGGACTTGCAGGTCTTGCCGGAGGTGCAGACGAAGACGTGCTTTTCGTACTGGGACATTCTGGAGGGGAGACGCGGGACTTGAGACTTGAGACGTGAGACGTGAGATGTGAGACGGATGCGCTTCTGCTTCCCTCATCAGTCTTCCATCATCCGTCATATTCCGCTTAAGCTTAACGATGGCCACCCCCGAAGAGTTCTTCGCCATCGAGATGCGCGTCGGGACGGTGCTGCGCGCCGAGCCGTTTCCGGAGGCCCGGAAGCCGTCCATCAAGCTCGAGATCGACTTCGGACCGGCACTGGGGATTCGCCGGTCGTCGGCGCAACTGACCAAGCGTTACACGCCCGATTCGCTGCTCGGCCGGCAAGTCGTGGCCGCCGTGAACCTTGGCGAACGGCGCATCGCCGGCTTCAAGAGCGAGGTGCTCGTGCTCGGCGCGATGCCCGACGAGACCGACGTCGTGTTGCTGCAGGTGGATGTTCCCGTAGAGAACGGAACCCGCATCGGATGAGGCCTATGTTCAGAGTCGCCGTCGTCACGCTCGCCTGCACGCTTGCACCGCTCGCCGCCCTCGGGGCCCAGCAGGCGCAGGAGCTGCTCGCCATCACGCGCGCCAACGTCGTGGACGGCGTCAGCGATACGCGGATCCGCAACGCGACGATCGTGATCCGCGCGGGCAAGATCGAGAGCATCCGCGCGGACGGCGCCGTGCCGCAAGGCGCGCGCGTGCTCGACGCCGCCGGCCGTTGGGTAGCCCCCGGGTTGATCGACGCGCATACGCACATCCGCACCGTTGCCGACGCGCGCCGGGCGCTCCAGAGCGGCGTGACGACCGTGCGCTCGGCGTCCGTCCCGCACTACCAAGACGTCGTGCTGCGCGATCTCGCGAAGTCCGGCTGGATGGTGCTGCCGGATATGGTCGCCACCGGCGTCTTCGTCACGCCGGAGCTCGGCGAGACGATCACCGCCGACGCGCGACTCGCACCGCTGGCCGGTGGCGTGCGCACGCCGGAGCAGCTTCGCCTCCTCGTACAGGTGAACGCCGCGCGCGGCGTGAACTGGATCAAGACCCGCGGCACCGAGCGCGCCGGCCTGCCCGACACCGATCCGCGCCAGCAGACGTACACCGAGGCGCAATTGCGCGTCGTCGTCGAGGAAGCGGCCAAGGCCGGGATCCCGGTGATGGCGCACGCGCACGGCGACGAAGGGGCCTACGCGGCGGTGCGCGCCGGCGTGAAGAGCATCGAGCACGGCACCTACCTCAGTGACAGCACGCTGCGCCTGATGCGTGAGCGGAACGTCTGGCTGGTCCCGACGCTCTCGACGATCGTGGATCTCACGACGCCCGGCGGCGACTACTCCGACCCCGTGCTCGAGCTGCGCGGCCAGCATATGCAGCCCCGGATCGAAGACGTCATCCGCCGCGCCCACGCGATGGGTGTGCGCATCGCCGCCGGCGCCGACACCGACTACGCCCGCGAGAGCACGACCCGCATCAGCCACGAGGTGATGCGCTTCGCCGCGCTCGGGATGACGCCGGTGCAGGCGCTGGCCACCGCGACCAGCGGGGCCGCCGAGCTGCTCGGCGTCGGGAATGCGACGGGGCAGCTGCGGGTTGGTTACGAGGCGGACTTGATCGTGCTCGAGCACGATCCGCTCGCCACTCCGGGGACGCTGCGCGATCCCCTCCTTGTCATCACCAACGGGCGCGTGGCGCTCGACCGGCTCCGGATGGGGCTGGGCAACTGAATCGGAGCCGAACCGTGGCCGAAGGCACGCAGGGCAAGCCGCCCTCCAAGACGGTCGTCACCTGGGCCGGTGACCAGCAGTTCGACGGCGGGCGCCAGTCCGGCGGCCCGACCATCCATCTCGACGGCCGCGGTGCAACCGGCCCGAGCCCCGTCGACGCGCTGGCGATCGCCATCGCCGGCTGCACGGGCGTCGACATCGTGGACATCCTCGCGAAGCGTCGCACGCCGGTGGAATCGCTGCGGATGGAAGTGAACGCCGAGCGCGCCAACGCCGTGCCGGCGCGCATCGTCGCGGTGGACATCACGTATCACCTCAAGGGCGCGGGCATCGAACGGGTGCACGCCGAGCGCGCGATCGAACTCGCCGTCACCAAGTACTGCTCGGTCGGCAGCTCGATCGATCCGGCAACGCCGATCCGCTGGACGTTGCAGCTCGAGAGCTAGGCGCTTCGCCACGCACACGACGGGGGCCGCGCAGCCGCGCGGCCCCCGTCGTCACTTCAGCGTGATGCTCACCGGGCAGTGATCGCTGCCCATCACGTCCGTGTGGATCTGTGCGGCCTTCACCTGCTTCGCCAAGGCCTTGGAGACGAGCACGTAGTCGATGCGCCAACCGATGTTCCGCGCGCGGCAGTTGGCCCGCTGGCTCCACCACGAGTAGTGGCCGTTGCCCTGCGTGAAGAGCCGGAAGGTGTCGACGAAACCGGCATCGACGAAGGCCTGGAAGCCCGCACGCTCCTCGTCGGTGAATCCCTTGTTGCCGACGTTGGGCCACGGGTTCGCGAGGTCGAGCTCGGTGTGCGCGACGTTGAGGTCGCCGCAGAAGATCACCGGTTTCTTCTTCTGCAGTGCCTTGCAGTGCGCGAGGAACGCCGGGTCCCAGGCCTTCTCGCGCAGCGGCAGGCGACTCAGGTCGTCCTTGGCGTTCGGCGTGTACACGCTCACCACGTAGAACTTGGCGAACTCCGCCGTGATGACGCGGCCTTCGTCGTCGCTGTCGCGGCCCTCGCTGTCGACGAGTGCGTACTTCTTCTTGATCGCTGCTGGGAAACCGGTCGTCACCTTGATCGGCCGCACGCGCGAGAAGATCGCCGTGCCGGAATAGCCCTTGGTGGACGCCGAGTTCCAGTACTCCTCGTACTCCGGCAGGTCCACCTCCACCTGCTCGCGCTCGGCCTTTGTCTCCTGCAGGCAGAGGATGTCGGGCTTGTGCTTGGCGAGGAACTTCTGGAAGTCGCCTTTGCGGATCACGGCGCGCAGGCCGTTCACGTTCCAGGAGTAGATCTTCATCCGGGGAAACTTACTTCCGGATCTCGCGCAGCAGGTGTCGCAACTCGGGAATCAGCACGCGGCTCAGCCCGAGCTCGACGGCCTTGCTCGATCCCGGCAACGAGACGATGACGGCACCCTGCGCGGCCCCGGCCGCGGCGCGGCTGAGGATCGCCGTGGTGCCGATCTGCTCTTGGTAGCTCAGCAGGCGGAACAACTCGCCGAAACCCGGGATCTCCTTCTCGAACAGCGGCGTCACGGCCTCGATGCTGCGGTCCTTGCTGCCGAGTCCGGTGCCGCCCGTGATGACGATGGCGTGGAGATCGCCCGCGGCGAGCCACTCCTGCACGAGCGCGCGGACGCGGGGTTCGTCGTTGGGGAGCAGCGCGTGGCGGGCGATTTCGTGGCCGGCCTCCCGCAGGAGCCGGCGCGCCAGCGGCCCCGACTCGTCGGTGGCCTCCGTGCGCGAATCGCTCACGGTGAGCACGGCGACGCGTAGCGCGCCCAGTGCCTGCGCCTCGCGGCGGTGCGTGGCGGTGCCTTCCGGCGTCTGGCCTTCGGCGCCGCGGGATCCGTCAGTCACGACGCAGGCTCAGCGCGTGAGGCCTTCGGCGCGCAGCGCGCTCATCAGCCGCTCGCGCATCCGCTCCGAGGCGCAGACCGAGGTCTTTGCCGCTTGGAGCGCCTTCAGGAACCGCTCTTCGAAGTCGTGCTGGGTGAAGCAGTCCGGGCAGGAGGTGATGTGCGACCGCACTTCCTTCTCGCGCTCCGGCGTGAGCTCGCCGTCCAACAGGTCGAAGAGCTTGTTCATCGCGCCGCGGCAATCCCGTATCGGCGTTCCATCATCGTGCGTCTGCTGCGTCATACGTCGCTCCGGTCGGGGCCGGGGGTGGGGATGAGACCGAGGTCCTGCGCGTGCAGGGCCAGCTGTTCCTGCAGGAGCTTGCGGCCGCGGAACAACCGCGAGCGCACCGTACCGACGGGAATCTCGAGCACCTGGGCCGCGTCTTCGTACGACTGGTCCTCGAGATCGACGAGCACCACCGCGGAGCGGAAGGTGTCGGGGATCGCATCCAGCGCCTCCTGGATGGCCGGCGCCAGGTCGGCCCGGGCGAGCAGCGGATCCAAGCCGCGGCGCACCCAGCCTTCCTTCGCCTGCGCCGCGTCCACGGCCTCGGCGCCATCGTCGTCCAGCGTCACCTCGCGCTGCCCGCGCTCGCGTGAACGCAGGAACACGTTCCGCGCGATCGTGAAGAGCCAGCGCCGCACGTCGGTTCCCGGCTGGAAAGTCTTCCAGCTCCGGAATGCGCGCAGATACGCCTCCTGCACGACATCCTCGGCATCGGCCTCGTCGCGCGTGAGCGAGCGGGCGAAGCGGTACACGTCGTCCAGCGCCGTCAGCGTCAGGGCGCTGAACTCGGCGTGTTCGTCGGTCGGGGGGGCGAGCTCCTCGGTCATCATAGGAACATCGCATTTATCCTGGCTGGCGGCTACGGGTTCCATCCTCAGCGAGGAATGAGGAAGACGAGGAGCGAGGAGGGAGGGGGAGGGGG
>DAOMNV010000030.1:15122-27748 GCA_035444005.1 Gemmatimonadaceae bacterium | reverse complement strand
ATCGCCTGCGCCGCCGTCAGTCCCGCGCGCTGCATCAGCGCGAAGCTCTCCGTGCCCGCAGCGATCGCGGCGGCATCCCGCGCGGCAGCCTGCGCCGCGGTCGTCACGCGCACGGTCATCGCGTGGCCCGACGCCTCAGGCGTCAGCTGGGGTCGTCCACGGATAGGCGTGATCGAACGCCTCGTGGAAGTCGAACACGTCGAGGAAATCCTCCTTCGTGTCCTGCGGCTGGCTCATCAGCAGGCCCGTGTCGACGAGGGCGAAGACCACCTCGCCGAAATCGGCGCTGCTGCGGATGCCCCAGTGCTCGAGCACCGTGCGCGCCAAGACGCCATAGCGCTGGATCGCCAACGTGCGGCAGCCGTGGGCGAGCTCGCGCCCGCTCAGGTGGCGGCGCTCGGGCAGCTGCTGCTGCACCAGTTCCAGCGCGGCGAGCACGAACAGGTACGCGCGTTCGTCGTACCGCGACTCGCGCAGGCGAATCCGGTCGAAGACCCCGTCACGGAACGCGAGTTCGGGCATCGGCACGCTAGAGATAGAGCGGGAACTCGGCCGTCATCGCGTGCACCTCGCGCTTCACCGCGGCGAGCACGGTATCGTCGTCCGGCGCAGCGAGCACGCGGTCGATCAGCCCGGGGATGCGCACCATCTCCGCTTCACGCATCCCGCGCGTGGTCACGGCCGGCGTGCCGATGCGGATGCCGCTGGTCACGAACGGCGACTGCGTCTCCTTCGGCACCGTGTTCTTGTTCACCGTGATGCCCGCCTTGTCGAGCGCGTTCTCGG
Source organism: Gemmatimonadaceae bacterium (assembly GCA_035444005.1). Taxonomy (GTDB): domain Bacteria; phylum Gemmatimonadota; class Gemmatimonadetes; order Gemmatimonadales; family Gemmatimonadaceae; genus Pseudogemmatithrix. The sequence continues at coordinate 26,962 of DAOMNV010000030.1, read as the reverse complement.
CCAGCTTGCCGGTGAGCGTCGCGCCCTTGCTGCGCAGGTCGCAGAGCATCAGGTGGTTGTCCGTGCCGCCGGAGACGACGTGCACGCCGTGCAGCACCAGTTGCGCGGCCAGCGCCTGCGCGTTCTTCACCACCTGCACGCAGTAGTCCTTGAACTGCGGGCGCAGCGCCTCGTGGAAGGCCACGGCCTTCGCGGCGATCACGTGCTCCAGCGGCCCGCCCTGCGTGCCGGGGAACATCGCCTTGTCGATCGTCTTCGCGTGCTCGGCCTTGCAGAGGATCAGGCCGCCGCGCGGCCCGCGCAGCGTCTTGTGCGTCGTCGTCGTGACGACATCGGCGAAGGGCACGGGGTTGGGATACACACCCGCCGCCGCGAGGCCGGCGAAGTGCGCCATATCCACCATAAAGATCGCGCCCACTTCCTTGGCGGCATCGGCGAACTGCTGGTAGTCGAGCACGCGCGAGTACGCCGAGTAGCCGGCGATGATGAGCTTCGGCTTCTCCTTGCGCGCGATCTCGCGCATCCGCGCGTAGTCGATGAGCCCGTTGTCGTCCACGCCGTAGTGCACGGCGCGGTAGTTGAGCCCGGAGAAGTTCACCGGCGAGCCGTGCGTGAGGTGCCCGCCCTGCGAGAGGTCGAGCCCCATCACCGTGTCGCCCGGCTTGAGGAACGCGAGGTACACCGCCGCGTTCGCCGTCGCGCCGGAGTGCGGCTGCACGTTGGCGTGGTCCGCGCCGAAGAGCTGCTTGGCGCGGTCGATCGCCAGCTGCTCGACCTTGTCGACCACCTCGCAGCCGCCGTAGTAGCGCTTGCCCGGCAAGCCCTCGGCGTACTTGTTCGTCAGCGAGGAGCCCATCGCCTCGAGCACCGCCGGCGACACGAAGTTCTCGCTGGCGATCAGTTCGAGGTGGTCGCTCTGCCGCTTGGTCTCCTCGGCGATGAGCGCGGCGATCTCCGGATCGGTGCCGAGCAGCTGCTGCCCCGGCAGGCGACGGTCCCAGGTGTTCCAGCCCGGCTTCACTTGTCCCCCGAGTGTTCACGGTGCTTCGGATCGTGGCCCGTGGCCTCGATCTTGTCCACGCGCTTCTGGTGGCGACCGCCCTCGAACGGCGTCTCCAGCCAGGTCTTCAGGATCCTCACCCCGTCTTCCTCGCTCACGAAGCGCGCGGGCAGGACGAGGACGTTCGCATCGTTGTGCTGCCGCGCGAGCGCGGCGATCTCCGGCGACCACGCCACCGCGGCGCGCACGCCGTGGTGGCGGTTCGCCGCGTAGCTCATCCCGAGCCCCGTGCCGCAGAGCAGCACGCCGCGCTTGACCTCACCCGTCTCCACCTTCTCGGCGAGCGGATGCGCGTAGTCCGGATAGTCCGTCGAGCTCGGCGAGTCCGTGCCGAGATCCTCGACGTCGTAGCCGAGCTCACGCAGGGCGCGGCTCAGGTGCTGCTTGAGCTCGTAGCCCGCGTGGTCCGAGGCGATCGGGATGCGCTCGGCCATCTCAGCTCTTCCGCGGCCACTGCGGCCAGGTGCGCATCATCCCGTGCACCGCGGCGATGCGCTGCTCGGCGAGCTTGTCCGCCGCGAGGTAGGTGAGCATCCCGTGGTCCTTGGCGATCTTGTAGACGCCGAGCACCGTGTCGTAGATCTCGTCGGCCTTGCGCAGCGCGCGCTCGCGCGACCAGCCGGCGACTTCGCCGTACACGTTGATCACGCCGCCGGCGTTGGCGACGAAGTCCGGCGTGTAGAAGATGCCGCGCTTCTCCAGCGCCTCGCCGTGCTTCTCCGGCTCGAGCAGCTGGTTGTTGGCGCCGCCGCAGACCACCTCGACCTTGAGCTTCGCGATCGTGTCGTCGTTGAGGATCGCGCCGAGCGCGCAGGGCGCGAAGATGTCGGCCTTCTCCGAGTAGATCGCATCGCCCTCGACCGCGCGCGCGCCGAACTCCTCGACGATCTTCTTCACGCGCTCCGGACGGATGTCCGTCACGATGAGCTTCGCGCCCACCGCGTGCAGCTCGCGGCAGAGGTACGTACCGACGTTGCCGAGGCCCTGCACCAGCACCGTCTTGCCCTCGAGCGACGACGAGCCCCAGCGCTGCTTGGCCGACGCCTCGATCGCGCGGAACACGCCGCGCGCCGTCACCGGCGACGGATCGCCCGACTTGTTGGCCAGGCCGGCCACGTAGTCGGTCTCCATATTCACGAAGTCCATATCGCTGGTGCTCGTGCCCACGTCCTCGGCGGTCACGTAGCGGCCGCCCAGCGTCTCCACGAAGCGCCCGTGCGCGCGGAAGATCATCTCGCGGTTCGTCGTGCGGTTGTCGCCGATGATCACCGACTTGCCGCCGCCGAGGTTGAGGCCGGCGACGGCGTTCTTGTACGTCATCCCGCGCGCGAGGCGCAGCGCGTCGACGATCGCCTCCTCGTCGGAGGCGTAGTTCCAGAAGCGCGTGCCGCCCAGCGCGGGCCCGAGGGTCGTGTCGTGGATGGCGATGATGCCGCGGTAGCCGGCGCTCTCGTCGGCGCAGAGGACGAGCTGCTCGTGGCCGAGCTTGGAGATCGTATCGAAGATTTTCATTTGAATGTTGACTTGAGACTTGAGACGGGAGACTTGCGAAAATGCGAACCTACCGACGTGAGACGAAGACGGAGGGACGCGCTCACGTCCCAAGTCTCACGTCTCACGTCCCTGCCGCCGAACTCACCGCACGCCCGATCACGATCCGCTGCACCTCAGACGTCCCCTCATAGATCTCGGTGACCTTCGCGTCACGGAAGTACTTCTCCACCGGATACTCCTTCACGTAACCATAGCCTCCGAACACCTGGATGGCCTGCGTGGTCACCCACATCGCGGTCTCGGAAGCGAACAGCTTGCACATCGAGGCCTGCGCATCGACGTCGGCGCCGGCGGCCTTGGCCGACGCGGTCTCGTGCAGCAGCGCCCGCGCGGCGGTGATCCGCGTGGCCATATCGGCCAGCTTGAACTGCACGCCCTGGAACTCGGCGATCGGCTTGCCGAACTGCTTGCGCTCGTTGGCGTATGCCGCCGCGGCCTCGAAGGCCGCCCGCGCGATGCCGATCGCCTGCGCCGCAATTCCCAGGCGCCCGTGCACCAGCGACTGCATCGCGTAGATGAATCCCATCCCCTCGGCGCCGAGCATCCGGTCGCCGGGCACGCGCATATTGTCGAAGGTCAGCGTCACCGTCGGCGAGGCGCGCATCCCCAGCTTGTCTTCCTTCTTGCCGACGTGGAAGCCCGGCAGGTCCGGCGTCAGGATGAAGGCCGAGATGCCCTTTGACTTCCGCCGGTCCCCGGGCGTGTCCGTGCGGATCATCGCGATGATCACGCCGGCGTGCGTCCCGCTGGTGATCCAGGCCTTGGAGCCGTTCACGATCCAGTCGTCGCCGTCGCGCACGGCCTGGCAGCGGATCGCCGAGGCGTCGGAACCGGCGTCGGCCTCGGAGAGCGCGAAGGCGCCGAGCAACTCACCCTTCGCCAGCGGCTCGAGGAAGCGCCGCTTCTGCGCCTCCGTGCCGTGCGTGTTGAGCATCTGCGTCGGCAGCGAGTTGTGCACCGACATCATCACGGCCACGGACGCATCGGCGGCCGCGATCTCCTCGAGCGCGAGCAGGTAGCTCTTGGCGTCGAGCCCGAGGCCACCGAATTCCTCCGGCAGCAGCATCCCGAGGAACCCGAGCTCGCCGAGCTTGGGCACGAGGGACGGCTCGAAGTGCGAGTCACGGTCCCACTGCGCGGCGAAGGGCCGCACGTGTTCGTCGGCGAAGGCCCGCGCCGTCTCGACGATCGCCTGCTGCTCCTCGGTCATCGCGGTGATGCCGCGGAAGGAGAGCGCGTCGGCAGTCATCGTGCCCATCGCTCAGCTCGCGTAGCTGTAGAATCCGCGGCCACTCTTCTTCCCGTACCATCCGGCTGCGACGTACTTCTTCAGCAGCGGGCAGGGCCGGTACTTCGGGTCGCCGAGTCCCTCGTGCAGCACCTCGAGGATGGCGACGCAGGTGTCGAGCCCGATGAAGTCGGCCAGCGTCAGCGGACCCATCGGATGGTTCATCCCCAGCTTCATCACCTGGTCCACCGCCTCGGGAGTGCCGACGCCTTCCATCACCGCGTACGCCGCCTCGTTGATCATCGGCATCAGGATGCGGTTGGCGATGAAGCCCGGGAAGTCGTTGGCCTCGACCGGGATCTTGCCCAGCGCCTTCGAGAGCTCGATCGTCTTCGCGTTCGTGGCGTCGGAGGTGGCCAGCCCGCGGATCACTTCCACGAGCTGCATCACCGGCACGGGATTCATAAAGTGCATCCCGATCACCAGCTCGGGTCGCTTGGTGACCGCGGCGATTTCGGTGATGGAAATCGAGCTGGTGTTGGTCGCGAGGATCGCGCCGGCCGGGGCCAGGCGGTCGAGGTCGCGGAAGAGCTGGAACTTGAGCTCCTTTCGCTCCGTCGCCGCCTCGACGCAGACGGTCGCGTCCTGCACGGCATCCATCGACGTCGCCGTCTGGATGCGCGCCAGCGCCGCCTTCGCGGCCTCGGCGTCCAGCGCGCCCTTCTTCACCTGTCGGTCGAGATTCTTCTCGATCGTCGCCTTGCCCTTCGCGAGGGCCTCGGCGGAGACGTCGATCAACACCACTGCAAAGCCGCTGGTCGCGCAGACGTGGGCGATCCCGTTGCCCATCTGGCCGGCGCCGATGACGGCGAAGGTTTCGGAGGAGGTCTTAGCCATGCTGGAAAAATAGCGGGTTTGGCTTGGCTTTGGGACGGATGACGGATGACGGATGCTTGGACAACGCGCGCTAGGAGTCCAACAACGCAAAACGGCGAGGGAATCCCCCGCCGTTCGCATCCGTCATCCGTCATCCGTCCAAGCGTCTACACGCGCTCCACCGACAGCGCCACCGCATTCCCCCCGCCCAGACACAGCGTCGCCAGGCCCGTGCGCTTCCCGTGGGCTGTTAGCGCGTGCAGCAGCGTGACCAGCACGCGCGTGCCGCTCGCGCCGATGGGGTGGCCGAGCGCGATCGCGCCGCCGTTCACGTTCACGCGGGCCCAATCCCAGCCCAGCCCGTCGCCGTCGGCCAGCGACTGCGAGGCAAAGGCTTCGTTGGCCTCGATCAGGTCGTAGTCGCCGATCTTCGCGCCGGTCTTGGCCATCAGGTTGTTCACCGCGACAATCGGCGCGAAGAACAGGTCCTGCGGATCGCCGCCGCCCGACGCGTAGCCGGTGATGCGGGCGAGGATCGGCAGGCCGTGCGCCTTGGCGTATGCCTCGCTCGCCACGACCACCGCCGCGGCGCCGTCGTTGAGTCCCGGCGCGTTACCCGCCGTGACGCTGAGCTCCTCGGGCTTCATATCCTTCGGCGCGTCCTTGGGGAACGCCGGCCGCAGCTTCGCCAACGCCTCGAGCGAGGTGTCCTTGCGCGGCGATTCGTCGGTGTCGATCACCACCGGCTTCTTGCCGGCGATCTCCACGGGCACGATCTCGGCCTTGAACGTGCCCGCCTCGATGGCGGCCACGGCCTTCTGGTGCGACTCGAGCGCGAACTGGTCCTGCCGCGCGCGCGAGATGCCGGCCTTCTTCGCGGTGTACTCGGCGTGGCCACCCATATGACGGTCGTAGAACGAGCACCACAGCCCATCGTTGATCAGCTCGTCCTGCATCGTCTGCGCGCCGAACTTCACGCCGTTGCGCATCCCGCGCACGAGATGCGGCGCGTTGCTCATCGACTCCATCCCGCCGGCGACCAACAGCTGCTCGTCGCCCGCGCGGATCGCCTGCGCCGCCTGCATCACCGCCTGCAGGCCGGATCCGCAGACCTTGTTGATGGTCACCGCCGGCACGGTGCCCGGGATGCCCGCCTTGATCATCGCCTGGCGCGCGGGCGCCTGCCCCACGCCGCCCTGCAGCACGTTGCCCATAATGACTTCGCCGATCTGCGCGGCATCGATGCCGGCGCGCTTCACGGCCTCGCGGATGGCGATGGCGCCGAGCTCAGGGGCGGTCAGCGGCGAGAGGCCGCCGAGGAAGCGGCCGATGGGCGTACGCACGGCGCTGACGATGACGGGCGTGTTTTCTAGCGACATAGCCTTGAATGGGACGGATGACGGATGACGGATGCTAGGAAAGCAACGGGGGACGGTCACGGCACGAATGCCAAAGCATCCGTCATCCGTCATCCGTCCCCTTTCAAACTAACAAGTCGCCACCCTCGCGCTTACCTGAACCGCCGCGACGAATTGAACCCCACCGTCGCGCCGATGCTCGGCAGCAGCGCAATCACGTTGGCCGCGGCCCAGCGGGCGGCGGTGCTCATCCCTTCGCCTGGGCGCTCCTGCGGGCCGAGAATCGCGCGCGAGAGTGCCCAGCCGGCGACGAATCCGACGCCGGTGCCGAGGTAGGTCGCGCTGAACTCGCCGGTCTGGTCGCCGATGTTGCCGATGCCATACACGGTGCCGGCGGTGGCGAGGCCGGCCACGGCGATGCCGCTGGTGAGGCCCACGGTGCGGATCGTCGCGTCGCGCTCGGCGCCGAGCAGATCGGCCATCCGCTCGCCGACGAAGCGGCCGGCGAGAAAGCCGCCGATGCCGACGTAGGTGCCGGCCACGAGCTCACCGGCCACACGGCCGGCGCCGAGCGGCGGTCGGGCCCGCTGCGCTTCCAACGGCGCGCTCGAGAGCGCCAGCGCGAATCCCACCGCCGCCCACGGCGCGCAGGCCGCAAGACGACGCCACGGAGCCCGAGACAGGGTCTGCATCAGGCCTCGCCCGCGCCGATCGGCGTCAGCGCACGCGTACGGATCTCGTCGAGCAGCCGCGCCTCGAAATCGGCGACGCTCACGATCTCCTGCTTCTTGCCGGCACCGCGCACGCGGATGGCCACCTGCCCGGCTTCCGCCTCGCGCTTGCCGCACACCGCCATATACGGAACCTTCATCAGCTCGCCGTCCCGGATCCGATAGTTGAGCGTGTCGCTGCGGGTGTCACAGACAGCACGGATGCCGGCGGCCTTGAGTTTCGCCGTCACCTCCTCGGCATACCCCGCAACCTCGTCGGAGATCGGCAGCACGCGGACCTGCTCCGGCGCCAGCCACAGCGGGAAGGCACCGGCGAAATGCTCGATCAGGATGGCCAGGAAGCGTTCGAAGCTGCCGCAGACGGCGCGGTGGATCACCACCGGCCGGTGCGCGGCGTTGTCCTCGCCCGTGTAGGCGAGGTCGAAGCGCTCGGGCGCGTTGTAGTCCAACTGGATGGTGCCCAACTGCCAGGCCCGGCCGATCGAGTCCGTGACATCGAAGTCGATCTTCGGCCCGTAGAAGGCACCGTCGCCCTCCTTCAATTGATACGGGCGCCCCGAGGCCTCGAGGGCGGCCTTCAGCGCCGACTCCGCTCGGTCCCAGAGCTCGTCCGAGCCGATGCGCTGCTCCGGCCGCGTCGCGAACTTGAGCGTGGCCGTAAGCCCGAAGGTCTCGTAGTGCCCGAGGATGAAGTCGAGCAGGAACTGCACCTCGCTGGCGATCTGGTCCTCGCGCAGGTACACGTGGCAGTCGTCCTGCGAGAACTGCCGCACGCGCGTCAGGCCGGAGAGCGCCCCCGAGAGCTCGTTGCGATGCAGCACGTCGAAGGTGACGTAGCGCATCGGCAGGTCGCGGTACGAGTGCTTGCTGGCCGCGAAGTACAGGTGGTGCGAGGGGCAGTTCATCGGCTTCAGCGACATCGACAGCGCATCCTCGGCGCTGGCGCCCGCCTCGGCGGCTTCCTTGTCGTGCACGAGGAACATATTCTCGCGGTACTTGCCCCAGTGCCCCGACTGCTCCCACAGCTTCTTGGTGTAGAGCAGCGGCGTCTTGATCTCGAGGAAGTCCTCGCGCTGGCGTTCGCGCACGAACTGCTCGAGCGCGTTCCACACCGCCGTGCCGCGCGGCGTCCAGAAGGCCGCGCCCGGCGCCTGCGGGAAGAACTGGAAGAGGTCAAGCTGGCGGCCGAGCGCGCGGTGGTCGCGCTTCTTGGCCTCCTCCAGGTTGTGCAGGTGCGTCTCGAGCTCGTCCTTCTTGAAGAATGCCGTGGCGTAGATGCGCTGCAGCATCTGCCGGCGCTCGTCGCCGCGCCAATAGGCGCCGGCCGCGCTCAGCAGCTTGAAGTGCTTGAGGTACGAGGTGTCCGGGACGTGCGGGCCGCGGCAGAGGTCCGTGAACGGGCCGTCCGTGTACGTCGAGATGATCTCCGACGGATCGGTGAAATCGTCGAGGCGCTCGAGCTTGAGCGGATCGTCGGCGAAGACCTTCCGCGCCTCCTCCTGCGAGACTTCCGCGCGCACGAAGGCGTACTTCTCGGCGATGACCTTGTGCATCTCGGCTTCGAAGGCCGCGAGGTCCTCGGGCGTGAAGGGCTTGCTGACCTCGAAGTCGTAATAGAAGCCATCGTCGATGGCCGGCCCGAAGCCGATCTTCGCCTCCGGGCGCAGGCGGCGAACCGCCGTCGCGAGGATGTGCGCGCCGGAGTGGCGCAGCACGGCCAGCGCGCGCGGATCCTTCTCCGTGATCACGACGAACGCACCACCACGGCGGATCGGCGTCATCAGGTCCTGCACCTCGCCGTCGATGGCGATGGCGATGGCGGCCTTCAGCAGGCCGGGGCCGATGCTGGCCACGACCTCACGCCCCAACGTTCCCGGAGCCACCTCACGCGTCTTGCCGTCCGGCAGCGTGAGCACGAGCATCTCGCCGACGGCGCTCATCGCGGGAAGCCCTCCACCAGCGTGGGCACCGTGTGGCCGAAGCGCAGCGCCAGCAGCAGGCCGATCACCAGGGTCGCGGCGAATCCGGTCCAAAGCAGTACGGCGCGCCAGGACAGCCCAACCGGCTGCGCAACGGCGGAAGTGGACGTTGGGGTATGCATAAGTGCAAGTTAGTGGAGGCGTTGGGACGTCGCCACGCACTCACCTCCACGTGTCTTCGCTATGCGCGTCATCGAAGTCGAAGCCGAATCGAAGGGTGACCGCTGGTTGCTCTGGCTCCTCGCCGGCACCGCGATCGGCGTCACGGCCGGCGTGCTGGCCGCCGAGAAGTACAGCGGCCGCAAACCCTCGATGCGGGCGCTGCGCGGCCGCCTGCGCGGACTGGCCAGCCTCGCCGGCAAGCAGTGGGGGCCGCTCGTCGACCTCGCCCTCGAACTCAAGGACCAGTGGGACGAGCGCCGCGCCGCCCGCCCCGTCCCCGCCGATGTCGCGCACGAGGACGACGAGCTCGACGACGATCTCGATGAGGCACTCGAAGACGCCGACGAGTACGCTGACGCCGAGGCGCCGCTGGACGAGGACTTCGGCGACGACTTCGCGGACGACGAACTCGACGACGAGGACGAGGATCAGATCGGCGAGCGCGTGGTCGAGGCCTTCTCGCACGACCCGATCCTGGCCGAGCGCGCCATCGAGATCGAGGCCGACGACGACGGCGACGTGATCCTCCACGGCCGCGTGCGCAGCGCCCGCGAGGTCGCGCACGCGGTGACGTTGGCCCGGGGCGTGCCCGGCGTGACCCGCGTGCGGCAGCAGCTCAGCGTTAGGCCGCGCCGCTAGCCACCCGGCTCGCGGTCGGCCCGCGCCCGGCACTGCGGAGGCGTTGGGCCTCGGGCTATCTTTCATAGATGCCCGAGACGCCCGACCAGTCCGCTGAATTCCCGACCCACTTCGATTTCGCCGCCACCGAACCCGCGCTGAGCCGCGCCTGGGACGAGGCCGGCCTTTTCCGCGCCGACCCCGACCGCACCACGCGCTTGGGCGGCGACCGCGACCCGTTCACCGTGTTGATCCCGCCGCCCAACGTGACGGCGGTGCTCCACGTGGGCCACGGCCTCAACAACACCGTGCAGGACGTGCTCATCCGCTGGCGCCGGATGGCCGGCGACGAGGCGCTCTGGCTGCCCGGCACCGACCACGCCGGCATCGCCACGCAGAACGTCGTCGAGAAGCTCATCGCCAAGGACGGCAAGACGCGCTTCGACCTGGGCCGCGAAGCCTTCGTCAAGCGCACCGAGCAGTTCGTCGAGGAGACGGGCGGCATCATCCTCAAGCAGCTGCGCAACATCGGCGCCTCGGCGGACTTCACGCGCACGGCCTACACGTTCAGCCCCGAACTCTCGGGCGCCGTGCGCGAAGCCTTCGTGCGGCTGTACGAACAGGGACTCGTGTACCGCGGCCACCGCGTGATCCACTGGTGCCCGCGCTGCCTCACCTCGCTCTCCGACGAAGAAGCCGAGTTCCACGACAGCGAAGGCGCGCTGCACCACGTGCGCTACGCCTTCGCCGACGATCCATCGAACGGCATCACGATCGCGACCACGCGCCCGGAGACGATTCTCGCCGACGTGGCCATCGCCGTGCACCCCGACGACGAGCGCTATGCGGCGTTCGTCGGCAAGGACGTGCTGCTGCCGCTCACCGGCATCCGGATGCCGGTCATCGCCGACAGCTACGTCGAGAAGGACTTCGGCACGGGCGCGCTCAAGATCACGCCCGCGCACGACGCCAACGACTTCGAGGTCGGCAAGCGCCACAACCTCGGCCAGCCGGTGGTGATCGACCAGCACGGCAAGATGGCCGAGGTCGCCGATGCCACGGGCCGCGTGCCGGCGGAGTACGCGGGCCTCGACCGCTTCGAGGCGCGCAAGAAGATCGTGAAGGCCCTCGAAGCCTCGGGGCATCTCGTGAAGGTCGAGAAGCACGCCAACTCGATCCGCCGCTGCTACCGCTGCGACACGGTCGTCGAGCCACGCCTGAGCGACCAGTGGTTCGTGAAGATGGCGCCGCTCGCCGCGCCCGCGCTCGAGGCGGTGAAGGACGGCACGATCCGACTGCTCCCCGAGAAGTGGGAGAAGGTCTACATCAACTGGCTCGAGGGCATCCGCGACTGGAACATCTCGCGGCAGCTCTGGTGGGGACACCGCGTTCCGGTGTTCACCTGCGCCAACGGCCACGCCGACGCCTACCGCGAGGATCCCGACGAATGCCGCCAATGCGGCGCGCGCATCGTCGAGCAGGATCCCGATGTCTTCGACACCTGGTTCTCATCCTGGCTCTGGCCCCTCAGCACGATGGGCTGGCCCAAGGAAGACGCGAAGGATCTGAAGGCCTTCTTCCCCAGTGACGTGCTGGTCACGGCGCCGGAGATCCTGTTCTTCTGGGTCGCGCGGATGGTGATGAGCGGCTACGCCTTCGCCGGCAAGCCGCCCTTCCACACGGTGTACCTGCACGGCACCGTGCGCGATATGCAGCACCGCAAGATGAGCAAGTCGCTGGGCAACGGCATCGATCCGCTCGACGTCGTCGACCGCTATGGCGCGGATGCACTGCGCTGGACGCTCATCCAGGGAATGGGACTCGGCGTCGACGTGATGCTCGACCCCAACGACCTCGACAAGTCATTCGCGCCCGGCCGCAACTTCGCGACCAAGCTCTGGAACATCGGCCGATTCCTGCTCCTGCAGGTGGGCGACGAGCCGATCGGTGCCTTCGCGGATATCGACGCGAGCGCGCTGCGCCTCGAGGATCGCTGGATTCTCGGCCGGCTCGATGCGGCAATCGCCGAGTGCGACGACGCGCTCGGGCCCGCGCGTCCGACCGCGGCGCAGTGGCCGGAGCAGCAGCGCCAGCAGGGAATGCGTCTCGACGCCTACGCCGAGGCCGCGCGTCGCTTCGTGTGGAACGAGTTGGCCGACTGGTACGTGGAAGCCGTGAAGCCGCGGCTCGCGCAGCCGGGCGCGGACCGCGAGACGGCGCGGCGGGTATTGGTGCACGTGTTCGACCACGGCCTGCGGCTGCTGCACCCGATTA
>DAOMNV010000030.1:14512-15103 GCA_035444005.1 Gemmatimonadaceae bacterium | reverse complement strand
CCTGCCGTCGCGCACGCCGGGGGCGTTCCTCGCCGTTGCGCCCTGGCCGCGCGCGCGCGCCGCGGGCAGCGATGCCGGCGTCGCCTTCGATGCGGTGCGTGAGGCGATCGACGCCATCCGCGGCCTGCGCAGCGAGTACGGCGTGCAGCCGGGCACGCCGATCAAGGCCTTCGTTGCCCGCGGCGGCGCCAGCGCCGAGGACTTCGACGCGCTCGTCGCGAGCGCCGTGCTGCTCCAGCGCCTCGGGCGCTGCGAGGTCTCCAGCGACGCCGCGCCCAGCGGCGCCGCGGCCCACGCCGTGCTCGAGAGCAAGCTCGAGCTTTCGCTGCCCCTCGCCGGTATGGTCGATATGGCGAAGGAGCGTGCGCGACTCACCGCTGAGATCGAGAACCTCGGCAAGCAGCTCGCTGCGCTGCGCGGCCGCCTCGCCAACGAGAAGTTCACGGCCAAGGCCCCCGCAGCGGTGGTCGAGGCCGAGCGCGCGAAGGAACGCGAGTGGGCCGATCGCGTCGCGCAGATGACGCAGAAGCTCGCGGAGCTGGGCGACTGATGCCGCGTCGGGCGTTCGCGCTCGCTGCCGCCCTCGGCATC
>DAOMNV010000030.1:0-14502 GCA_035444005.1 Gemmatimonadaceae bacterium | reverse complement strand
AGGCCGGTGCGATGTTTGCCCCCGTCTATCTCGACTGGAACGCGACGACGCCGCCGTCGGCGTCGCCGCCTGCGCCTCGCAGGGGATGCCGCCGGGCGGTCCGCCCGACGCGGAGATTCCGCAGATCGTGCAGCTCCTGCCGGACACGAACGCCGTCAACGTGCGCGTGCCCGCCGTGGTGCTGCGCTTCGACGAAGTCGTCAACGAGCGCAGCGCCGCGACACCGCCGCGTGGCGGCGGCGGCGCGCCGGACTCGCGGGCGTGCTGCTGATCTCGCCCAGCGACGGCCGTGACGAAGTCATCTGGCGGCGCGAGGCACTCGAACTGCGCCCGCGCCGCGGCTTCCGGCCCAACACGGCCTATCGCGTGACGCTGATGCCCGGCCTCGCCGACCTGCGCGGCAATCGCGTCACGGAGCCGTTCAGCTACGTGTTCTCGACGGGCGGCGCGATCCCCGCCGGCGCGATCTCCGGCGTCGTGTTCGACTGGACCACCGGCAAGCCTGCCGCCCACGCGCGCGTCGAGGTCTTCGTCGCGCCGGACACGACCTTCCGCTGGTCCACCCGCGCCGACTCGCTGGGGCGCTTCCGTCTCACAGAGCTCACCGACGGGAGCTACGAGCTGCGCGCGTGGATCGACGGCAACAACGACCGCCGCATCTCGTTCCGCGAAGTCTCCGACACCGCGCAGGTGACGCTGCGCGATACGGCATCGCTCGAGCTCTACGCCTACGTGCGCGACACGCTGCCGCCGCGCCTCGAGATCGTCGAGCTCGTCGATTCCACGGCCCTGCGTATCCGCCTCGACCGCGGCATCGTCTCCGAGTGGGACGGACGCGGCGCCGAGTTGGTCGGCGCGGATTCCACGGTGATCGCGCTCGGTGGGCCGTTCATCCCCAGCGTGACCTACGACTCGCTCGCCCGCCTGCGTGCCCAGGCCGCACGGGACTCGGCCGCCGCCGTCGCGGATTCCGCCGCGCGCGCCGCCGCCGATTCCGCCAACGCCGACACGTCCGCCGCACCTAGCGAAGCCGTGGTCACCGCGCCCCGGCCGCCAGACACCGTGCGCGTCGAGAACACGCGCCCTGCCCCGCGCGAGCCGGCCGCGGCAGCCGCCGATACCGCAGCGGCCGACACCACGGCGGCCGACACGATTCCCGTCCCCGTCTTCGGGCGGACGGTACCGGTGCTGCAATGGACCGCGCCGCTCGCGACGCCGCTCGCGCCGGGTGAGTACCTGTTCCGCCTCCGTGGTGGCAACGGCCTCAACGGACGCAGCGTCGAGGCTGAGCGACAGATTCGCGTGACGGCGCCGCCGCCACGCCCAGCGCCGCGCGATACCGCGACAGCGCCCGACACTTCGACGCGCCGGCCGCCGAGCGCCGCGCCCGCCCCCGCCCGACCGTGAGCGCGCGGCGACCCGCGGCCTTTCTCGATCGCGACGGCACGCTGATCCACGACGCACACTACCTGCGCGACCCCGCGCTGGTACGCCTGCTCCCCGACGTCATCGCCCCGCTGCGCCGCCTCCGCGACGCCGGTTTCGCGTTGGTCGTGATCACCAACCAGTCGGGCATCGCGCGCGGGCTGCTCAGCGAAACGGACTACCAAGCCGTGCGCGCGCAGCTCGACGCGCTGCTCGCCGCCGAGGGCATCACGCTCGACGGCAGCTACCACTGTCCGCACGAGCCCGAGCGCAGCGGCCCCTGCGAGTGCCGCAAGCCGGGCACCCTGCTGCATCGCAACGCGGCGCGCGATCTCGACCTCGACGTCGCAGGCTCCGTCTTCATCGGCGACCGCTTCCGCGACGTCGCACCGGCGCAGGCGCTGGGCGGTCGCGGCATCCTCGTGCCGAGCGTCGACACGCCCAGCGACGACATCGCCCGCGCCGAGCGCGAGGCCGAACTCGCGCCCACCCTGCGCGATGCCGTCACGCTCGTGCTCGGCCCCGACGCGCCGTGATCAGTTCCTCGCTTTGCCGCGCAGGCGGTAAGTTCCTCCGGTGACGACTCCCCGCTCCCGCCTCGCCGTCCTCGCCTCTGGCAGCGGCAGCAATCTCCAGGCCATCCACGACGACCTCGTGGCCCGTGGGTCCGGCGCCAGCGCCGAGCTCGCGCTGGTGGTGTCGGATCGCGGCGGCGCCGGCGCGCTCGAGCGCGCGCGCGGATGGAACGTGCCGGCGGAGCACCTGCCCATCGCGTGCAACGAATCGCTCGCCGAGTTGCTCGAGGCGCACGGTGTGACGCATATCGCGCTCGCCGGCTACCTGCGGCTTGTGCCGCTGAGCGTCGTGCGCCGCTTTCACGGTCGGATGCTCAACGTGCATCCCGCGCTGCTGCCGGCCTTCGGTGGCCCGGGGATGTACGGCGCGCGCGTGCACGCCGCAGTGCTCGCCGCCGGCGCGCGCGTGAGCGGCCCCACCGTGCATTTCGTGAGCGAGCGCTACGACGAAGGCGCCATCGTCGCGCAGTTGCCGGTGCCGGTACGCGGCGACGACACGCCGGAGTCGCTCGCGGCGCGCGTACTCGCCGCCGAGCATCGGCTCTTTCCCTGGTGTGTGCACCTGCTGACCAGCGGCGCCATCGCGCTCGGCCCCGACGGCCGCGTGCAGGGCGCCCCGGATTTCGACTTCGAACTCGAGTTGCCCTGATGCCTGTTGCCCTGCTTTCCGTCTCCGACAAGTCCGGCCTCGTGGACTTCGCCCGCGGCCTCGTCGAGAACGGCTATGCGCTGGTCTCCACCGGCGGTACCGCGAAGGCCCTGCGCGCGGCGAAGCTCGCCGTGCGCGACATCAGCGAGATCACGAACTTTCCCGAGATGCTCGACGGCCGCGTGAAGACGCTGCACCCCGTCGTGCACGGTGGCCTGCTCGCGCGCCGCGACCTGCCGGAGCATATGGCAGCGATCGCCGAGCACGGCATCGCGACGATCGACCTCGTCTGCGTGAACCTGTATCCGTTCCGCGAGACGGCGGCCAAGCCGGGACTCGCGCCGGAAGAGGTGATCGAACAGATCGACATCGGCGGTCCGTCGATGCTGCGCTCGGCGGCCAAGAACTTCGCCAGCGTCACCGTGGTGGTGGACCCCGCGGACTACGGTCGCGTGCTCGAGGCGATCGCCAACGGCGGCGATGCCCTCGAGATGCGTCGCGACCTGGCCGAGAAGGTGTACGCGCACACCGCGAGCTACGACGCGGCGATCAGCGGCTGGTTCGCCGCGCAGCGCGGCGAGCGCTTCCCCGAGCGGCTGGCGATGGGCTTCGAGCGCGTGCAGACGCTGCGCTACGGCGAGAATCCCGGGCAGGACGCGGCGTTCTATGTCGAGCGCCAAGGCGCCGGCCTCGGCGCCCTCACGCAGCACGGCGGCAAGGAACTCAGCTTCAACAACCTGCTCGACCTCGAAGGCGCGATGCTCGCCATCGACCCCTTCGGCGAGGAGGTGGCCTGCGCGATCATCAAGCACACCACGCCCTGCGGCCTCGCGACCGGCAAGACGGCGCTCGAGGCGTACCAGAAGGCGCTGGCCTGCGATCCCGTCTCGGCGTTCGGCAGCGTGATCGCCTTCAGCGTGCCGGTGGATGAGGCGGCGGCGCAGGCGGTGTCGTCGTTGTTCGTGGAGTGCCTGATCGCGCCCGCGTATTCGGCCGAGGCCCTCCAGATCCTCGGCGCCAAGAAGAACCTCCGTGTGCTCGAGGGCGCCGCCCGCGCGACGGGCACGGCGCTGGACGTGAAGGGCGTGCGCGGCGGCATATTGGTGCAGGAGCGGATGTCGGCCACGCTCGACGACCGCAACTGGCGCGTGGTGACCAAGCGGCAGCCGACCGGCGCCGAGCTCAAGGACCTGCTCTTCGCCTGGCGCGCGGTGGCCAGCGTGAAGTCGAACGCCATCGTGCTCGCCCGCGACGGCGCAACGATCGGCATCGGTGCGGGCCAGATGAGCCGCGTCGACGCCGTCTTCCTGGCCGTGCACAAGGCCAAGGGCGCCAATCACGACCCGCAGGGCTCGGCCCTCGGCAGCGATGCATTCTTCCCGTTCCGCGACGGCGTGGACCAAGCCGCCGCGGCCGGGGTACGCGCCATCGTGCAACCCGGCGGTTCGGTGCGTGATGATGAGGTCATCGCCGCCGCGGACGAACACGGGATTGCGATGGTGTTCACGGGGCAACGGACGTTCAGGCATTAGTGACAGAAGACGTGAGACGTGAGACGGGAGACGGGAGCGCCTCCCACGTCTCACGTCTCCCGTCTCACGTCTCCCCACCGTACCTTTGAAGCTTCCCCAAAGCCAGCCGATATGAGCTCCACCCTCGACTACCGCCCCTCGTACTTCGCCGCCGCCATCGCGGCGGGAATGACCTTCCTCCTGTACCTCATCACGCTCTCGCCCGAGACCGCGATGTGGGACACGAGCGAGTACATCGCCGCGGCGTACACCCTGGGCCTGCCGCATCCGCCGGGGAACCCGTTCTTCGTGCTCATCGGGCGCGTGTTCAGCATCCTGCCCATCGCGCCGAACGTCGCGATGCGCGTGAACCTGCTGGCGGCGATCTCCTCGGCCGTCTCGGCCGGGATGTGGTTCCTCATCACCGAGCGCGTGCTCGTCGGCTGGTTCGAGCAGCGCTGGCAGCGCATCGCCGGCGGCGCGCTGGCCGTGCTGATCGGCGCCACGGCGTTCACCGTGTGGAGCAACTCGGTCGTCAACGAGAAGGTGTACACGGTCTCGCTGGTCGGGATGGCCATCAGCGCCTGGCTGATCGTGCGCTGGTGCGACGAGCCCGACGCCCCCGGCGCGAACAAGCTGCTCATCCTCGTCGCGTACCTCTGCGGCCTTGGCTACGCGAACCATATGGCCGGGATGCTGGTGCTGCCCGCCGCCGGCATCGCGGTGCTGCTGCGCAAGCCGAGCATCATCGCGAACTGGAAGCTGCTCGTCGCCTGCGTGCTCGTCGGCATCCTCGGCGCGACGCCGTTCGCGACGCAGCCCATCCGCGCCGCGCACAACCCGCCGATCAACGAAGGTGAGCCGACGGCCTGCCGCGAGGGTCTGCGCCTCGACTGCACGCTGTCGAAGGGCACCTACGACGCGTTTATGTACAACTTCAACCGCGGGCAGTACGCCAAGCCCCCGGTCTCGGAGCGGATGGCGCCGTTCACGGCGCAAGTCGGGATGTGGTGGCTGTACTTCAAGTGGCAGTGGGTCCGCGACGCGTCGGGTGAGCGCCCGGGCCTGCAAGGCAGCCTCGCGGCGATCTTCCTGATGCTCGGCATCCTCGGCGGCTGGGTGCACTACCGACGCGACCCCCGAAGCTTCGCGTTCTTCGGGCCGCTGATGCTCACGCTGACGCTTGGCCTGATCTACTACCTGAACTTCAAGTACGGCGCCTCGCAGGCGCCGGAGCTGGGCGATTCGGTGGCGCGCGAAGTGCGCGACCGAGACTACTTCTACCTCTGGAGCTTCTCGGCTTGGTCCGTGTGGGCCGCGCTGGGGCTCGTGTACGTGTGGGAGAGCATCGCCGTCGTCATCGGCCGCAAGCGCGTGACGGTCGGCAAGGAGAGCTACGACCTGCCGACGAACAAGGGATGGGCCTTCGGCGCGCCGGTGCTCGTGCTCGCGTTCATCCCGATGTTCGCGAACTGGACCAGCGCCTCGCGCGCCGGCCAGACGGACACCGCCGACGTCGCCATCGATATGCTCAACTCGGTGGAGCCCTACGGCATCCTGATCACCGTCGGCGACAACGACACCTTCCCGCTCTGGTACGCGCAGGAAGTGCTCGGCATCCGCAAGGACGTCACCGTCGCCAACACCTCGCTGCTCAACACGGAGTGGTACACGCGGCAGATGATCCGGCGCGAGGTCTTCGAGTACGACGCCGCGAACGGTCCCGAAGCCTTCCGCGGACGCGAGTGGCCCAAGCCCGAGGGCCCCGCGCTCAAGATGACGCTCGACGAGGCCGACAGCCTGCCGCTCTACCAGCCGGTGAGCACGCCACAGACTTTCCGGGCCGGCGAGATCGTCGCGACCATCCAACCGCAGATCCTGCAGCGCGCCGATATCCTCGTGCTGCGGTTGATCCTCGACAACGACCGTCGCGCGATCCACTTCAGCCGCACCGCCGGCGGTCTCCCGAACGACCTCGGCCTGCAGGACTACATCCAGATGCAGGGCCACACGCGCAAGCTGATGCCGCAGCGGGTGCAGGAAGGCAACGGCGTGATCCGCGTGCCCGGCGAGGGCTTCGTCGACGTCGTGCGCTCGGCGTCGCTGTGGCGCGAGTTCAAGGCGCCGGCCTCGCTGGCGCGGCGCAGTGAGTGGCACGACATCCCGTCGATCGGCATCCCGGGCC
Organism: Gemmatimonadaceae bacterium; assembly: GCA_035444005.1. Taxonomy (GTDB): domain Bacteria; phylum Gemmatimonadota; class Gemmatimonadetes; order Gemmatimonadales; family Gemmatimonadaceae; genus Pseudogemmatithrix. Next base: position 8,157 of record DAOMNV010000030.1, on the reverse strand, counting down.
TCGTCGTGAACACCGGCGTGCTCACGGGCGAGGCGCTCGCGCGCACGGGCAACCGCGCCGCCGCCGACTCCGTGTTCCAGCAGGTGCGCGCGGTCGCGGTGGCGATGGGCTTCGAGGATCTGGTGCGTCGCCTCCCGGCCCCCGTGCCGGGGAACGATGCGCCGGCGGCGGTCCCGCTCGAGCCGGTGCCGCCGCAGTAAGCGGTTGGGGAGGGTTGGCAGAATGGCTATTGCAGCGGTCTTGAAAACCGCCGTCCGAAAGGACTTACAGGTTCGAATCCTGTACCCTCCGTTTCGCGCCTAGCGCGCAACATCCGCCGCGCCTCGCCTTGATTCACTCCCGCCGAGCGGCGAGATTACAGGACTTCGGGGCAACCCGAGAGGAGACGTGGCCGAGAGGCTGAAGGCGGCGGTTTGCTAAACCGTTATACGGGGTTAAACCCGTATCGAGGGTTCGAATCCCTCCGTCTCCGTGGGAAATCGGCCCGCATCGGATCTTGGTCCGGGCGGGCTGGTTTCGTTTTGAGCGGCTGGAACTGAGACGTGAGACTTGGGACGTGAGATTTTTTGAGCGCCCTCGCGTCGACATCACCTAGCCCAGACCGTCCATTCGGCGAACTCTCACGTCTCACGTCTCAAGTCTCCCGTCTCGATGACCCGCCTCCGATTCGCCCCCAGCCCCACCGGCTACCTCCACGTCGGCGGCGCCCGCACCGCGCTCTTCAACTGGCTGCTCGCCCGCAAGCTCGGCGGCCAGTTCCTGCTGCGCGTCGAGGACACGGACAAGGCGCGCTCCACGGACGAGTCGACACGCGCGATCTTCGAGGGAATGCAGTGGCTGGGCCTCGACTGGGACGAAGATGTCGTCTTCCAGGGCGCGAACCTCGAGCGGCACCGCGCCGATGCGCAGGCGCTGCTCGACGCGGGCAAGGCCTACCGCTGCTTCTGCACCACGGAAGAACTCGCCGAGCGCCGCGCGGCCGCCGAGGCCGCGGGTGGTGCCTTTGCGTACGATCGCCGCTGCGACAAGCTCCCGCAGGACGAGATCGCCCGCCGCGTCGCCGCGGGGACGCCCTTCGTGCTGCGCTTCCGCGTGCCCGACGGCGAGACGGCCTGGGAGGACCTCGTCCACGGCCGCATCAGCTTCCCGAACAAGGACATCGACGACTTCGTCATCCTGCGCTCGGACGCGACGCCGATCTACAACCACGCCGTGGTCTCGGACGACATCGCGATGCGCATCACGATCGTGATGCGTGGCGACGACCACATCTCGAACACGCCCAAGCAGATCCTCCTCTACCAGGCCCTCGGCGCCGCGCTGCCGCAGTTCGCGCACCTGCCGATGATCCACGGCACCGACGGCAAGAAGCTCTCCAAGCGCCACGGTGCCACCGCCGTCGGCGACTACCAGCACAAGGGCATCCTGCCGCAGGCGATGGTCAACTTCCTCGCCCTGCTCGGCTGGTCGCCGGGCGGTGACTTCGACGAAGTGATGACGCTGCCGCAGCTTATCGAGGCGTTCAGCGCCGACGGCCTGCTCAAGAAGGCGGCGGTGTTCGACCCCGCCAAGCTGGAGTGGATGAACGGCCAGCACCTCGCGCGGATGCCGATCGCCGACGCGGCGGCCCTGCTGCGCGGTCCACTGGTCGCGGCAGGCCTCACGAACGAAGCTTGGCTCGATGCCAACGAATCTTGGTACCACAAGCTGCTCGAGCTGCTGCGCGTGCGGGCGCGCCTCACGGACGAGCTTGTCGCGCAGTCCACGCCCTACTTCACCGACGACTTCGCTTACGAAGCAGACGCCGTCGCCAAGCAGTGGAAGGATCCCGCACTCGCGCAATCGCTGCTCGAGGCCTGCGGCGAGACGCTGCGCGCACTGGAGCCCTGGGACGAAGCCACGATGGAACCGGCGATGCGTGCGTTGGCCGAGTCGAAGGGCGTCGGCGCAGGCAAGCTGCTGCAGCCGCTGCGCGTCGCGCTCGTGGGCTCGGCGGCCTCGCCCGGCATCTTCGAGGTGATGGCCCTGCTCGGCCGCGAGCGCACGCTGGCGCGCATCGCCCGCGCGGTGGCGCACCTGCAGGGGCGCGGCGCAGGCGCCTGAGCGTGACGACGCGTCCGGACGCCCCGAAGGAACTCTCACGGGACCTACCGCGCGCCCCGCTCACGCCGGTCGAACGGAAAGTCTGGCACTATCTGATCGACCACGTCGCCACGCACACGTATCAGCCGAGCGTGCGCGAGATCGCGCGGCACTTCCGCATTCCCTCCACGCGCACGGTGACGCAGTTGCTGGAGGCCCTCGCGTCCAAAGGCTACGTGCGTCGCGTCAGCGGGCGTTCGCGCGGCGTCGTGCTCGAGGGATTCACGGGCGGCGTGGGCACGCAGCCGGTGCCACTCGTGCAGTATGGTGGCGACGGTCAGCCGATCGTCGAGCGGCACTACACGCTCGACCGCCAGCTCCTTGCCAGCGACGATGCCTTTCTCGTGCGCACCAACGCAGAGGACGCGCCACGGCACGCCACGCGCGAGGGCGACCTCGTGCTCGTCGTGCCCACCGCCCGCGCCGGCGACGAGACGCCGGTGGTCGTGCGGCACGGCACGCGCATCCTCGTGCGCTTGCTGGTGCGTCGCGGCACGACGCTGCTCCTGCTCGCGCCGGCACCTGGCGTGCCAGATCTTGAGTTGCGCGACGGCGACGACTTCCGCGTGCTGGGGCCCGTGGGCCTCGTGCTGCGCATCAGCACCGCGCCCGACAGCGACGACGACTGACAGCGCGACGTCGACGATGTGCGACGGCAGCGATCGGCCGTCGCGGCGCTAGGGCCGCGGATCCGCCGGCTGCGGCGGCGTGCGCGAGGCTTCCTGCGCCGCCCGCGTCGCCGCCCGTTCCTTCTCACGCCGCTCGCGCAGCGCCTTCACCGCGCGGTCGAACTCGTCGTCGCGCATCTGCCGCGCGGCCTGCTGCACGATCTCGCTGCGCATCGCATCCAGGCGTCGCGCACGTTCGGCGGCGATCGGGTTCGCCTGCACGTTGTTCAGCGGCAGCAGCGCCAGCACTGGCGTCGGCAACGAGAAATTGCCGAGGCGGATCATTCCCCGGTCCACGCCGTACTTCTTGCCGCCGAGGTTGAAGGTCCAGTCGCCGGGACGCCGCAGGCCGCTGTCGTCGCCCATCGCGTCGACGTAGGCCTCGATGCTTCGCTCAAGCATCAACCGCAGCGTGTCGGCGCGGTTGAGCGGCACGATCGGCGCGACGACCACGCTGCCCGGCGTCACCCACAGCCGCTGGTCGGTGAACGTCGGACGCAGGCCGCGGATCGGGCCGCCGTCACCGATGATGTCGCCGTAGCCGCCACCGCTGCGCGGCGGCGCTTCGCTCGGTGCCGCCGGCACGCCAGTCGGCACCGCACCCGGCGCGACAAGCGGCGGCACGACTTCCGGCTCGGCCGCCTGCGTCTCGTCCACAGGGCGCCCGTCGCCACCGTCGCGCGGCGCCTCGCGGTTCGGCTCGCCACCCGTCGGCAGCACGACCTCGAAGCGAATCTCCTCCGGCATAATCGCGCGGCCGGAATCGTCGCGCAGCCAATCGTAGGCCACCGGCACGATGAACGTCGGCACGACGATCGCGATGAGCAACAGCTGCAGCACCAGCGCGGCCAGTGACACCCGGGGATCGCCCGAGCGCCGCTTCGGCAGCAACTGGATGCCGCGCTTCTGCGTCACGTCTCGTCCACGACCGGGTTCGAGACCTTGCTCCAGCCCACGACTTCGACCTCCACCACGTCGCCGGCCTTGAGCGCCTTCACGCCGGCCGGTGTACCGGTCAGCACCACGTCACCGGGCTCGAGCGTCATCCACTGCGAGATGTAGCTGAGCAGTTCGTCGATCGGGAACACCATCTCGCTGGACGATCCGCGCTGGCACTCCTCGCCATTCACCCGCGTGACGACGGTGAGGTCGCCGAGGTCCACCGCACCCTCGCGTTCCGGCCCGATCGGGCAGAAACTGTCCGACCCCTTGGCCCGCCACCACTGGCCGTCGGCCTTCTGCCAATCGCGCGCCGACACGTCGTTCACCGCGACGACGCCGCGCACCGCAGCCGCCGCCTGCTCGCGCGTCGCGCGCGAGAGGCCCGTGCCGAGCACCACGCCGATCTCGCCCTCGAAATCCACGCGGCCGGCATCCTTGGGCAACACGATCGCCTCGCCGTCGGCGATCACGCTCGACGCCGGTTTGAGGAAGATCAACGGCGCCGCCGGGACCTCGTTGCCGAGTTCCTTGGCGTGCTCGCGGTAGTTGCGGCCGGCACAGACGATCTTGTTGGGTCGGGTCATCCTGGGAATTTACCCCGTCACGCGGGTGAAGTCTCGTAAAACGCCTTGAGTTCGTCGCGCAGCATCGCCCAGGGTCCCTGCAGGCGCGTCGCCGGCGGAAGCCCCTCCGTGAGACGCCGGCCGTAGCCCTTCGTGACTACGCGCGGGTCGCAGATGATCACCGCGCCGCGATCGGACGCCGTCCGGATCAGCCGTCCGAAGCCCTGCTTCAATCGCAGTGCCGCGTGCGGGATCATATACTCGGCGAAGGCATCGCCGCCGTTGGCCTCGATCGCCTCGCACTGCGCGGCGGTCATCGGTTCGGTCGGCACGCGGAACGGAATCTTCGCGATGATCATCCCGCGCAGCGCACGCCCCGGCACGTCCACGCCCTCCCAGAAACTCGCCGTGCCCAGCAACACCGCGTCGCCGTGCTCGCGGAAACGTCGCAGCAACTCGTCGCGCGGCGCCTCCCCGTGCACGAGCAGCGGGTATCGTCCTTCGACACCCGCCGCCCGCAAGACGGTTGCCGCCTCGCGCACGTCGCGGTGGCTGGTGAACAGCACGAACACGCCGCCCTTCGCCGCCGTGATGAGATCCTGCGCGGCGGCCATCGTGCGCTTGAAGTGGTTCGCGCCGTCGGTGTTCGGCGGCGGGAAGTCGCTGGGGATGAGCAGCATCGACTGCCGCGGGTAATCGAACGGCGACGCCAACGAGGCCGTGATCGGCTCGAGCTCCTCGTCGTCGAGCCCGAGGCGCCGCGTGATGAAGTCGAAGCCATCGCCCACCGCGAGCGTCGCGCTCGTCACCACCGCCGTCTCGACGCGCCGGAACAGGTCCTCGCGAAGGATCGGCGCCAGGTCCAGCGGCACCGCCGTCGCGCCGATGTTGCGTTCCCCGCCCCGCAGCTCGAGCCAGCGCACGCGCGGCTGGCCTTCGCGGCCCGGCCGCAGCGCCGCGCGCAATGCGTCGCCCGCGGTCTGCAGCCGCCGCGTGACGCCGCGCACCTCGTTGAGCAGCGGCGCGAGTTCCTCGGCCTTCGCCTCGTCCGCCTCGAGACGCTCGCGCACCATCCGCAGGCCGTCGCCGAGCAGCTCGACCTCGGCCAGCAGGTCGTCGAGCGCGACGGAAAGGCCCGCCTTCCACACCGATTCGTCCTCGAAGGCATCGGTGAGGCGCACCATCGCCTCGCCGCGCGACTTCATCCACTCGGTGAGCAGGTCGCAGAGCGCCGCGCTCTTCTCGCGCGCCGTGGCCAGCGACGGTACGAGGCGCGCCCGCAGCAGGTCGAGGCTCGCCACCGAGTAGAGATCCTTGCTCGACGAGAGCTTGCGCTCGAGCGCGGGCAGCAGGCCTTTGCCGCGCCGCTCCAGGCGCGAGAACAAGCGCTCGAGCCCGCGCCGCGACACCTGCTGCCCCAAGTGCGCCGCCGCCGCATCCTCGAGATGATGGCCTTCGTCGATCACCAGGCGCTTGTACGCCGGCAGTACGGCGGACTCGTCCCAGCGCCCACTCGCGCGTCGCACGGCGATGTCGGCCATCAGCAGGTGATGGTTCACGACGACGACATCCGCCTGCGCGGCCGCACGCCGTGCCTTGAACACGAAGCACTGCTCGAAGTGCGGACACTTGAGCCGCGTGCAGAGATCGCCCTCGGCGGCGACTTCGTCCCAGACCTCGTGCCGTGGCTCCACCGGCAGGTCGGCCAGCGAGCCGTCCTGCGTCTTCTGCGCCCAGTCCTCGAGCATCCCCAACTCAGCCGAGGCGTCGTCCTCGAACAGCACCTGCGACTGCCCGCGCGCCTGCTCCAGGCGCAGCAGGCAGAGATAGTTCTTCCACCCCTTGAGCAACGCGAAGCGCACCTTCTGATCCTTCAGCGCGCCCTTGAGGAACGGCAGGTCCTTGCCGTAGAGCTGCTCCTGCAACGTGATCGTGTTGGTGCTCACCACAGTGCGCTCACCGCTCGCCGCGGACCAGCGCAGCGCCGGTACGAGGTAGCCCAGCGACTTGCCGACGCCCGTTCCCGCTTCGATCAAACCTACGCCGCCGCGCTGGAACAGTTGCGCGATGAGCCGCGCCATCTCGCGTTGGCTCGGGCGGTCCTCGTAGCGGCCGAGCTTCGCGGCGACCGGCCCATCCGGGCCCAGCGCGCCCGCGACGTCGCCGGGCTCCAGATGCGCCGGCTCCGCGGCGCGCGGCACCTCGACGACCACGTACAGCCGCGCCGCGTCGTTGTCGACGATCGCGAAGCCGATGCCGTCGTCGTGCATCTTCGCCGCGATGGCGAGGTCGGCGTCGCTGGGCTCGAGCAGCCCGCTCGGATGGTTGTGCACGAGCAGCTCGCCGCGATTGGCGAAGCCCGGCAGCGCGAGCACGCTCGAGACATCCCCGCGCGCCGCCACGCGCGCCGTCTGCACCACGCCCGTGTCGTTCACCGTGCAGACGAAGCAGACCTCGCGTCCGCCGGCGAGGCGGATGGCCGAACGGATCGCCGCGGCCGCACCGGGCGCGAGACGCCCGGGCTCTCCGCTCACGTCTTGAGCGGCCGCTTCCGCGCCGCCGGGAACAGCACGTTGTTGAGGATCAGCCGGTAGCCCGGCGAGTTCGGATGCAGCGCGAGATCCGTGGGTGGCGCGCCGATCGCGTGCTGCGGGTCCTCGGGATCGTGCCCGCCGAGGTAGGTGAACGACCCGCGGCCGTAGCCGCCGTGCACGTACTTCACCCAGGGCGCGCCCTCCTCGTGCGCCAGCACCGTCACGCTGGGCTTGAGCACGCGACGCGTGAACGAGGTCGTCACGCCGTAGTAGTCGCGCAGCACGTTGCGGTGGTTCTGCACCAGCATCGTCGCCACGGGGTCGAACTTGGCCGAGAAGCCGAACAGCGTGAAGGTACCGAGTTGCTGGCGGCGCGAGGGCACGTTCACCTGGTGGCCGTCGATGTCGCTCATCGCGTTGACGCCGGCGCCGAACTCCAGCCGCGCGTTCTCGGTCGCGAACGTGCGGTCCCAGGCCATCTTCGCGTCGGCGTCGGCGTCCATCGGCGTGCCGTCCGTGCTGCCGCCGGCGATGTCGACGTTGAACGCGGCGATCGCCAGTTCCAGCGTCTCGGTGGCGCCGCACATCGCGAAGAGGAATCCGCCGCGCTCCACGAAGCCGCGCAGGCGGTCGGCGACGGTCTTCTTGAGCGCCGGCACGTCGGGCAGGTTGTGCTTGCGCGCCAACTGCAGGTCGCGCTCCCTCGCCTGCTGGAACCACGGCGCGTCGCGGAAGCCGAGGTACAGCTTGTGCTGCTGCCCGGTGAAGTCCTCGTGGTGCAGGTGGATCCAGTCGAACTGCGAGAGGTCGGTGCTCAGCACCTCGTCGTCGAAGATGTTCGTGTACGGGATCCCCGCGTAGGTCAGCGCCAGCGTGACGGCGTCGTCCCAGGGCATCGCCTGCGGCGGCGAGTAGACGGCGATGCGCGGCGCCTTGTCGAGCGGCACGGCGTCCATATTGCCGTCGGCGATCTGCCGCCGGATGTCGGTGACCCGCGCGTCATCGATCGCCTCGACCGTCACGCCGGCGAGCAGCGCCGCGCGCCGCAGCCCCGGCAGGTCGGGCAGCAGGAAGCTCCCGCCGCGGAAGTTGAGCAACCACTCGCTGCGCACGCCGTCGGTCAGCGCGCCGAAGGTGAGGCCGTACGCTTTCAGATGATTCGCCTGCGCGTCATCCATCGGGACGAGCAGGTGCTGCGCGCCGAGCGGTGCGGCGGCGAGCGACAGCGCCGCGACGCACGCGGCGGTCGAGCGCACCAATGCACCCGCGCGCGCGCACAGCGCCCCGACACCCCTCACCAGAGATCCC
>DAOMNV010000029.1:24522-29528 GCA_035444005.1 Gemmatimonadaceae bacterium | reverse complement strand
GCGTGCCGTTCACGCCGGGCCGCACGGATGCGACGCAGGAGCAGACCGATGCGGAGAGCTTCGCCTGGCTGGAGCCGCAGGCCGATGGCTTCCGCAACTGGCAGAAGACGCGCTTCAGCGTGACGGCCGAGGAACTGCTGCTCGACAAGGCGCAGCTGCTCCAGCTCACCGCGCCCGAGATGACGGCGTTGGTCGGTGGCCTGCGTGTGCTCGGGGCCACGCACGGCGGCAGCAAGCACGGCGTGCTCACGACGCGTCCGGAGACGCTCACGAACGATTTCTTCGTGAACCTCCTCGATATGGGCGTGGAGTGGAAGTCGGTGTCCGAGGCGCAGGAGCTGTTCGAAGCCCGCGATCGCAAGACCGGCAAGGTGCAGTGGACCGGCACGCGCGCCGACCTCGTCTTCGGCTCGCACTCGCAGCTGCGGGCGCTGGCCGAGGCCTTCGCCGAAGCCGACGCGCAGGAGCGCTTCGCCAAGACCTTCGTGCAGGCCTGGACGAAGGTGATGGACGCGGATCGCTTCGAGCTCGCGAAGTAGGCGCGAGCGATCGTGCCGAGGGCCGTCTCCGCGTGGCGGGGACGGCCCTCGATGCGTCAGGGGCTCAGCGGCTCACGTCGTGGTCGTCGCGCGGCGGTCGCAGGCCGATGTCGTCGAGCACGAGGGCGCCGCTCCGGCCCGCGGGCAGGACGAACTGGATACGCCGCAAGCTGCCGATCCCGCCGAGCCCATCCAGTGGCACGAGGTAGGTGTGCAGCGACGGGAAGGTGCCGAGGACGAGCTGGCCCTCGAGGATGCGCGAGCGGTAGCGCTGCGCGCGTGGCGAGAACTCGGGGTCCGCCTCGACGCGCAGCGTCTCGTCGACGCGGCGACCGTCCATCGTCTCCACGACGACGCGGAGCTCCTGCGGTCCTGACGGACCGACGGCCGAGAACGCCAGCTGGATGCCCGGGCCCAGCGTCGGCGCGCGGCGTCCATCGGTGATCTCCAGCGTGAACCGCGCCGAATCCGACTGTGCGGGCCAGACGAGCTGGACCATCGAGTTGCCCGTGCGCCGCCGGCGCCATTCTCGCCAGGACGAGACGCCCGTCGCCGAGATCCGCACGCCCGGGAAGTCGCCGTGGTACGGATCGGCATCGCGCTCGAACGACGCGAGCATCGTGCTGCGCGCGGACTGGATGCGCCGACGGATGGGGACGCCGCTCAGCGCAGCCAGCGTGTCGACCTGTTCCTCGAAATGCCGGAAACTCCCCGGCCCGCCGGCGAGCACGTCCTCGAGGAAGGAGAGCGTCGTCGCGAGCGTGAGCTCGCGCTGGAGACGTCCGTCGAGCACGGGATCGTCTCGCAGGAGCCAGCCGAGCGGGGGCGGGATGTCGCGTCGGCCCCAGCGCGAATTGAACTGCGTGTGATTCGCGCCCTCCAGCACCACCGCCGACTTGAAATCTTCCGAGGGCCGCGCCCAGGTGACGCGGGTGTACTGGCCCGAGCCGGCTTCCGGCGGTACGTCGGCGTCCTGCGAGCCGCGGATGAGCAGGTAGCTCAGGTCCTCGAGCGCGAGGTCGCGGCCGTTGGGAAGCAGCAGGCCTTCGGATGGGGAGAGCGCGACGACGGCGCGGACGCGGAGCGTGGAGTCGACGCCGAGCGTCGGCACGGGCGTCGCGAGGATCAGCCCACGGTTCATTGCCAGCGCGGTGAGTGCTTCGGCACCGCGCGAGTGCCCGATGAGGACGACGTTGCTGCGGTCGATGCGACCGGCCAACGGTGAGCGCGGGTCGCGGTCGAGGGCGTCGAGCGCATCGAGATGCGCGATTGCCAAGCGCTCTCGCGCGGCGACGGCTCCATCGACTTCGCGAATCCACGGGCCGCTCAGGTAGTTGGCGTCGATGCTCACGGCGAGGATGCCGTGGCTCGCCAACTGCTCGCCGAGGTAGGCGAGACCATCTTCCGACGACTCGTCGACGCCGGCGCCGTGCAGCATCAGGGCGAGGGGGACTCGCTCCGTCCCCTGCGGCAGCCACACACGGGCGTTCACGGGGGCGGCGGCGAGGTCGATGCCCCAGTAGCGCGCGTGCACGTACTTGCGGATGCCGCGCTGGTTCGGCAGCAGCGACGCGAGGTCCACTGGTGCGGTCCGCACGGCGGCCTCGCTGCCGTAGCGCCCGTCACGTCGCGCGTCGTCGCCACTCCCGTACCGGAACTGCGTCACTTCGGTGCGCGCCGGCGGGAGGAACCTGAGCACCGGGCGATCGGACGCATCGCCAGCTTCGGCTTGCAGCGGTGCCACGGCGACGTTCACGACGCCGAGCGTGAGGACGAAGGAGATCGTCAGCAGCACGTACGGCCGTCGGCCGGGGCCGTGGCTGTCGCGCGCGAGCAGCGCGGCGATCGTCGCGCCCCACCAGGCTGCCGTGTAGAGAATCGCGCCGGCAAGCAGCCGCGCCACGCCGAATCCCGCCAAGACGCCGAGCAGCGCCGCGCCGGCGAACAAGCCGCCGAAGATGTACGCGCGCTCCACCGTGAGAAAGCGACGCACGAGATGCGACACGAGCGAGATCAGGCTGCCGTAGGCGACGGTCAGCACGGCGAACGCGGTCCAGCCGATCAACACATCGCCGACGACGCCGAAGCCGAGTCGCACCTTGAGGCAGGCGACCGTCACCAGCGTGAGTGCCGTGGCGATTACCGCGAGCGCCGCACCGCGCTGGGCGTTCGACATCGTGTGGGCGAGGCGACGTGGCAACGCCATTTCGTCGGTGCTGGTTGCCGGGTGGGCAGCGGCTGTGTCGGACGCAGCTGCGTCGGCGGGTCTCGAACGTCGCGGGTGCACGGAAGGGGGCTGGAGTGCTCCCTTAGACGCGCGGTGACAGAAAAACGTTCACGGCGGCACGCGTGATGAACGCGGTCCGATCGACACGGCCTGGGCCGCTAGCGTCGACACGCTTGCGGCACGGCCCGAAGCGCCTCCGGTCCAGCCCTTGAAACGTTCAGAAACTGTACAGCCGCGGGCTCGGTTGGGGCCAATGTGATGCGCAACACGATGTCGCCGCGCGCACAGCGCATCCGCCAGGCACCGCGCAGGGCGTTCTCGGCCACGAACGGTCCTTCGTTGCGGCACTCACCGCCCGCGTCGTCTACGACCCGCGCGATCTGCGTCCGACGGCGGTCGGCGGGCACATCGCGGAAGAGATTCATCGCGGCGAGTGAATCGGCCAGCGGCGCCGACCAGCGTTGCACCAGGCGCGTGACCTGATCCCGGCGCGTGAGGAGCACTGGGGCGGGCTGCGGCTCGCGACGGGAGAGCCCGCCTGTTTCGCCAAGCATCGCGATGGCGCGATCGACGATCGGCGTCCACGGCGTGTACGTCAGGCTGCCCAATGCGATGATGCCGACGCCCTGCTCGGGCAGCCACTTCATTATGGAGCCGTAGCCCGGCAGCCCACCCGTGTGCGAGACCAGGGCCGCGTAGTCGCAGTCCTGCTGGATGCGCAGGCCGTAGCCGTAGCCGCCGGCATTCAGCGACAGCCCGCCATCCTGCGCCACGGCGCTCGCGCCGGAGAAGCGCTGGATCTGCTGCATCTCGCGCACCGAGCTGCGCTTGACGGGTCCGGTCTCTGCGTCATCGCGGGCCGGCCACGCGTCGAGCATAAACGCCACCCAGCGCGAGAGGTCGGCGGGCGTGGTGAGCATCCCGCCCATCACGCCGAACGCGCCGTCGGGCAGCGGTGGCTCGAGCAGCCAGCGGCCATCCTGCAGCCGGTAGCCATACGCGAGACGCTCGGCCGGCACGTCGCCGTACTCGAGATACGTATGCCGCATCCCCAGCGGCAGCAGGATGCGCTCGCGCAGGTACTGCGCATACGGCTGGCCGGAGACATTGCGGATCACACGGCCGAGAATCGCGAAGCCGTAATTTGAATACTCGTAGGCCGTGCCCGGCGCATTCGAGAAGGGAATGCCACCGCGCAGCATCGCGCTGAACGCCTCCTCGCTGGCATCGAGCTGCTGGTCGCCCCAGGGGTTGTCTTCGGGGAAGCCCGCCGAGTGCGTGAGCAGGTGGCGGATGGTGATGCGCGGCGCGTCGCTGGTGGCGTAGCGCAGGCCGCGGAGTTCGGGCACGTAGCGCTCCGCTGGGTCATCGAGCGCGAGCTTGCCCTCGTCGCGCAGCTGGAGCACGGCCAGCGCCGCGAAACTCTTGCTCATCGACGCGATGCGGAACACGGTCGCGGTGTCGGTGGCGGCGTTGCGCTCGACGTTGCGCAGTCCGCCAGCGACGACGTGTTCGAGGCGACCGTCGATCACGATGCCATACGCCCAGCCCGGCACCCGACGCTGCGCGGCAAAGCTTCGCACCAGCGAGTCGATGCGCGGAATCGCCGTGCGCAACTTCTCGCGGCGTGCGGGGTCCGCGAAACGCGCGGGCGGCGCGATCGAACTGAACGCGCCGCCCGGCAGGGACGTGTGGGGCTGCGGCGCATTCACCTGCGCGCCGGCGAGCTCGGCGAGTCCGAGCCCGATGAGGATGGCCAATGAGAGATGCGTGCGCATCCCCTATTGTGTACGTCCGTGGCGCAGGTAGGGAAGGGTCCACTCGCGCCAGTCGCCGGCGCGACGGGCGTTCTGCTCGGCCCAATGCGCGTCGATGGCTGCGCGCAGTTCGGTGGCCCGCGGCTCGCCGAGGCGCTCGGCGGCCCGCGAAAGCGCCGGCAGGGCATCGGCCGACAGCTTCGCGTGATACGCGACATCGAACTCCAACCCACGCTCGGCGCGCCGCAGGTTGGTCTCGACGATCCAGCGCTCCGGGTTCAGGGCGTTGAGCAGCCCCAGCCACACCGCCGAGAGCATCAGCACGCCGCGGGCGAAGCGCAGACGCTCGCCGCGCAGCACGGTGAGGGCAAACCAGCCCAGTACCATCGCCACCCACCAGAGCACGGCCAGCGCGAGCACGCGGTCTTCCGTGAGCCCGAAGAAGCGCAGGTAGAGCGCGAGGCGGAGCAGCGCGGAGCACAG
>DAOMNV010000029.1:20828-24512 GCA_035444005.1 Gemmatimonadaceae bacterium | reverse complement strand
CCCCGACGAGGCCGATGAGCAGGCCGCCGAGCGTGCGGAACGTCCGGCGCGCCGGCTCGGCGCCGCGCACCAGCAGGTCGTCGGTGGCCAGGAGCACCGCGAGCACGATGCCGGCGATCACGATCAGCTCGAAGAAGCCGTTGCGCGCATACTCGGCGACCGTGATGCCCGCCGTCGTCGCGACGTACTCGGCGCCGCCGAACATCGCGCGCACCTGCAGGCCGATCCACGCGCTGAGCAGCAGCGTGAGTCCGCCGAGCGCGGGCAGGAAGGTCGAGAGCGGGAGGTTCCACTCGCGCCGGAAGCGCGTGCCGTCCACGGCGAGCGGCACGAGCGAGCCGCGCAGCGCGCCCGCCGCGATCCACGCCGTCGCGAGCGTCACGCCGATGTGCTCGGCGGTGGTCGTGTCGAGCAGCGCCCCGGCTTCGTCGAGGAAGCCGGCGAACAGCGGATCGGCCGAGGCCAGCAGACCGGTGACCATCAACAGCACCGGCAACGCGACGACGGCACCGATGCCGAAGGCTTTGTAGTTGCGTCGCAGGCGTTCGTCGACGCCGTCGGCGGTGGCGTCGCGCAGCACGAGCGTCGGCGTGCCGCCCGCGACGCTGGCGACGGCGGCGAGTCCGCCAATCAGCGCATCGCGCGGCTCGAGCTGGGCCAGCGGGCGGCCGAGCGCGCGCCAGGCCACGAGGAGCAAGGTGACGAACAGCGCGAAGCCGTTCAGCGCATAGAGCAGCGGTGCTTCGCGCAGCACCAGCAGCAGGACGAGCGCGGCAGCGGCCGCGATCAGCACTTGACGCTCGCGGGCCACGCCCGCGGGCGCATCGGCACCGGTCGCTGCGGACGCGCTATGCCGCAGGCTGCGGCCGATGAGCGTCGCGGCGCCGAGCGCGGCGAGGCACCAGAGCGCGAAGCCGGCGCGCGGCTGGTGCGCGCGGAAGAGCCAGTCGGCCAGCAGTCCGAGCGCGAGGGCGGTCGGCAGGATGACACGGGCAGTGGCGGCGTTCATCGGGGCTGGGTCTCCTTGATGCCGCCAAAGCGGCGGTCGCGCGAGGCGAAGTCGGCGAACACCGCATCGAGGTGCTCGCTGGTGAGGTCGGGGAAGTTCACGTCGAGGAATGCGAGTTCGGCGTACGCGCTTTCCCAGAGCAGGAAGTCGCTGAGTCGCCGCTCGCCGCCGGTGCGCAGCAGCAGGTCGACGTCGGGTAGCGGGGCATCGCCGCGTTCGAGCGCGGCGCGGCTGGAGTAATCCACGGCGACGCGCAGGTGCATTCGCGTGCCAGCGGCCGTACGCGCCTCGGCCATCGCGAACGCGGCGACGAGCTCGGCCGGCAGCCGGTCGCGGCGGCCGAAGATCGTGAGCCGGATGCCGTTGCGCACGAGGGCCTCGACCTGGCGGTCCAGGTGCGAGGCGAAGAGATCGAAGAGGAAACCGACCTCCTCGCGCGGGCGCTTCCAGTTGTCGCTGGAGAAGGCGTAGAGCGACAGATGCCGCACGCCGGCGCGGGCGCAGTGCGCGACGACTTCCTTCACCGTGTGCGCGCCGCGCACGTGGCCCATCCACCGCGGCCGGCCGAGCCGGGACGCCCAGCGGCCGTTGCCGTCCATAATGATCGCGAGGTGCTGCGGAATCCCGGCGGCGGCGGTCACGCGCCCCCCACGCGCTTGATCAGCGCTTCCATATGCGAGAGGTAGCGCTCCAGCGCCTTGCGGCCGGCGGCGGTGAGCCGGTACTCGGTGCGCGGGATGCGGCCGTCGAAGCCCTTCTTGCAGGCGATGTAGCCGGCGTCCTCCAGTTTGCGCGCGTGCACCGAGACGTTGCCGTCCGAGGCCTCGAGCATCGCCTTGAGGTCGTTGAAGGTCAGCGTGTCGTGCACGGCCAACGCACTCACGATCGCGAGGCGCAGGCGTTCGTGGATGACTTTGTCGAGCGCGATCGGGATCGAGGAATCTCCATCAACGGCCGTCAACGTCGTACCCTCCTCGCGCGGGGCCTTGGCCCGCGCCCGTGCAGCGGAACCATCACGCTTAGCCACCGTGCCTCCGTGCGATGAGCAGGCCGAAGCCGACCTGCAGCCCTCCGAAGCCGAGCGCCATCATCAGGTCGCCGTCGAGGGCGGGGATGAAGAGCGCGGCGGCGCCGAGGATGATGAAGCCGATCCCCATCAGGGGGACGGCGCGGATCGAGAAGGCCCCGGCAGTCGTGATGCCGAGACCGTACAGCAGCAGCCACATTCCCGGCAGCACGCGGTCGGCGAGGTGCGCGTCGACGCCGGGCGTCGTGAAGTCGATGAGTGCGAAGGTGAGCAAGGCGCCGGCGAGCAACGCCGGCAGCAGGTTGAGCAGGAACTTCCGGGCGGGCACGTTGAGCAGTGCGCGCGGGGCCTCAGCGCTCGCGGCGACGCGACGGCGCATCTTACGCCACATCGTCACACCGCCGAGTGCGGCCGCGATCGCCGCCGCGGCCAGCCACATCGCGAGCCAGCGTTCGGGTGTCGGTTGGCGGTCGGCGAGGAACGCCGTCACGAGCGCGATCGTCCCCGCGCCGACGAGGCCCCAGCCGGGCACATCGGTGAACGACGCGGCGCCTTCCATCGTGCGCCGGATGAACGAGAGGTCCTGCAGGGCCTTGTCGTGCAGGGCGGGAGGTTGGCTCATCGGGCCAGCTCCCGCGCCGGGAGTCGCGGATCGCTGCCGACGCGCGCCCGCTCGAGCTCGGCGGCCGCGATGGCGGCGTCGGCGTTGCGCAGCAGCAGTTCTTCCTCGCTGCGCACGCCGGGCGGCAGCACGCGATCCGCCAGCTGGGCGAGCTTGAGCGTGCCGCCCGCGACGCCGCCGAGGATGCCGGTCCAGAGCGCGTCGTCGGTTACGTGCCGCCAGGCAATCGGCCCCTCGCCGCCGAGGATGTTCATCGCCTGCAGCGCGAGCGGCACGAAGACAGCGATGCCGAGTGCCGAGCCGAGGGCAAACGGCCACAATCGGATGTCGGCGAGCCGCCGCCCGGTGAATCTCAGGCCGACGGCGGCGGAGAAGGCGAGGCCGCAGACGCCGCCCCAGAAGGCGACGCGGATTCCCATCCCGATGCCGTCGAGGACGCCGATGCCCGCGGGCGCGAGTCCGAGGAGCAGGCGCGCGGTCATCAGGGCAACGGAGGCGACGAAGAACCCGGCGCCCCAGAGGACGGCGTTCTGGGCGGCGGCGCGGAGTCGGCGGCGGAGTTGGAGGTCAGGCATAGGCGAGGGCCGGGGTGACGGTCAAGCACTTTGCAGTACAAAGTGAAAGGCGCCGCGCGGCCTGTCAAGTCGTACCACGCGGCGAAACCCTCGCCCCAGCGCCACCGTACCTCCCACGAGTCCGCCGCATCCCTCCTCCATCCGGCCATCGATGCGCTTTCGTTCCCTCCTTGCCTTCGCGGCGCTGGCGCTCGCTGCCTGCGGCGAAGACCACGCCGAGATCGTCCAGCTCCGCACGTCCTGCGGCGACGGCGACGTCGCCGCCTGCTTCCGGCTCGGCGATCGCTTTCGCACGGGCGATCACATCCTCCGCGACTATTCCGAAGCGCGCCGGCTCTTCACCAGCGCCTGCGACGGCCGCGTCGGCGAAGCCTGCGCCTCGCTCGGCACGATGGAACTGCGCGGCCTCGGTGCGCGTCGCGACTCGGCGCAGGCCCGCGCGCTGTTCGAG
>DAOMNV010000029.1:0-20805 GCA_035444005.1 Gemmatimonadaceae bacterium | reverse complement strand
CCCAGCTGGGCATCCTCTATAATGATGCGCCGGAACCCCAGCGCGATGTCGCGATGGCGGCGCGGCTCTTCGCGCGGGCCTGCGAGGGCGATGATGTCATCGGCTGCGCCGAGCTCGGTGCCCTGCACGTGAACGGCGACGGCGTGGCACAGGATCCCGCCCGCGCGGCAGAGCTGTTCGCGCGCGGCTGCACGGAGGACGCCGTCGTCGGTTGCGTCGGGCTCGGACGCCTGCACCTCGCGGGCGCGCTCGCCGCGGCCAGCGACTCCGTGGCCGGCGACCTCTTCGCGCGCGCCTGCCGCAGCGACGAAGCCGAGGGCTGCCGCGAGATCGCGCGGCTCTACGAAACCGGCCGCGGACGGCCGCAGGACTTCCAACGCGCTGCCAACAACTACCGCGCGGCCTGCGATCGCCGCGACGGCGAGTCCTGCCTGCGGCTCTCGGAGATGCACCGCACGGGGCAGGGCACCTATCGATCGCCGGAGCGCGCCGCCGACTTGCGCACGCAGGCCTGCGACCTCGGCCACGCGCCGGCCTGCCCGGTGCAGGAGGGCACGCCGTGACGGGATCCCGCATCCTCCTCAGCGCCGAGCACCTGACGAAGGAGTACGGCGCCGGCGTACGCGCACTCGACGACGTCAGCTTCAGCATCAGCGACGGGATCACGGGCATCCTCGGCGAGAACGGCGCCGGCAAGAGCACGGCGATCAAGATCTTCCTGGGCCTCGTGCCTCCGACATCGGGCCGTGCGACCGTCCTCGGCCACGACGCCAGCCGCGACGTGATGGCGCGGGCCCGCATCGGCTATATGCCCGAGCACGACTGCCTGCCGACGCAGGTGAGCGCGGCCGAGTTCCTCACGCATATGGCGCGCGTGAGCGGCCTGCCGCGCGACGCCGCCCGCACCCGCGCGGCGGACACGTTGCGGCACACGGGGCTGTTCGAGGAGCGCTACCGCGCGATCGGCGGCTACTCGACAGGAATGAAGCAGCGCGTGAAGCTCGCGCAGGCCCTGGTGCACGATCCGGCCTTCGTGTTCCTCGACGAACCGACCGCGGGGCTCGACCCCGCCGGCCGCGAGGAGATGCTGGCGCTG
The DNA here is from genome assembly GCA_035444005.1 of Gemmatimonadaceae bacterium. Lineage (GTDB taxonomy): Bacteria > Gemmatimonadota > Gemmatimonadetes > Gemmatimonadales > Gemmatimonadaceae > Pseudogemmatithrix. The sequence continues at coordinate 19,709 of DAOMNV010000029.1, read as the reverse complement.
ATCCGGCGCACGCATCGGGAGTTCGGGATCAGCATCCTCTTCTCCTCGCACCTGATGAGCGACGTCGAGCGCAGCTGCGACCGCATCCTCGTGATGCAGGGCGGCCACGTGATGCACGAGGGCGAGGTCGGCGACTTCACGGCGGAGATGCAGACCGTGTTCGTCGAGGTCGACAGCGCGCGTGACGAACTGGCGTCGGCGCTGCGGCGTCGCGGGCTCGCCGTGAACGAGGAAGGTGGCGGCCTGCTGCTCGCCGGCAGCGATGAGTCGGTCTACGACCACGTGCGCGATGCGGTAGTGGAATCGGGAGCGGCGTTGCGACGGCTGGCGCCGCGTCGCCGCGCGCTCACGGAACTGTTCGAGCGGGGGACGCGATGACTGCAGCTGAGAACGCCGTCGCCGGCGGCACGGTCTTCGACATCGGCTATCGCGGCTATGATGGGCCGCGCGAGGGCCGTGCCGCCGCGCGCCGCGCCGTGTTCATCGATGGCGTACGCGCCGCGCTCGGCTTCGGCCGCGGCGGCCGCGCCAAGATCCTGCCCTGGGCCTTCCTCGCGCTGATGTCGCTGATCGCGCTCATTATGGCCCTCGTCGCCGGTGCCGCCGCGCGCCTGGCCGGCCCCGGGGCCGAGCTGAACCTTCCGTCGCACGGCGATCTCTTCTCCTTCGCCTCGGTGATCCTCTATGCCTTCGCCGCGCTGGTCGCGCCGGAGCTGCTCTGCCGCGATCGCCGGGACGGCACGCTGAGCCTGTACCTGGTGCGGCCACTGACCGGCGGCGACTACATCGTCGCGCGCTGGCTGGCGTTCTTCGCGGTGATGATGCTCGCCGTGCTCGGGCCGCAGCTGGTGCTCTTCGGCGGGCTGTCGCTCGGCCACCCGACGCCGCTCGCGTACCTGCGCGAGCACTGGCTCGACCTGCCGCGCACGGTCGCCAGCGCGGTCGTGATGGCGTCGTACTTCACGTCATTCGCCCTGCTCGTCGCCTCGTTCACGTCGCGCCGCGCGTATGCCTCGGTCTTCCTCGTCGGCCTCTTCGCCATCACGACGCCGTTCACCGCCGGCGTCTCGCAGGAGATCGGCGGCGAGGTCGGGCAGTGGATCGCGATGTTCAACCTCACCAACATCCCCTTGCACGTGAACGACGCGATGTTCGGCGGGTTCACCGAACTCACCGAGGACTCGCCGGCACGCACGCTGCCGACGCTGCTGCACGTCGCCTGGTGGGCGCTGTGGACGGGCGGCGCGGCGGCGGCGCTCTACGCCCGCTATCGGAGGGTCGCGCCGTGAGCGATCGCCACGAACCCGTGATCCGCGTCGACAACGTCTCGCGGTGGTACGGCGATGTCGTTGCCGTGAGCGACGTGAGCTTCGAGATCCGCCCGGGCATCACCGGCTTGCTGGGCCCCAACGGGGCGGGCAAGACCACGCTGCTCCGGATGATGACGGGTCTTGCCGCCACCAGCACCGGCCGCGTGACGATGTTCGGTGAGGCGGTGCGCGACAACCCGCCGCTGTACCGCCGCATCGGCGTGATGTCCGAGCACGAGACGGTCTACGGCGTGATGACCGGTCGGCAGTTCGTCACGATGATGGCCGAGCTGCGCGAGGTGCGCGACCGCGAGTCCGCGGTGAACCGTGCGATCGCGATGGTCGACCTCGCCGACGCGCAGCACCGCCGGATGGACACCTACTCGCGCGGGATGCGCCAGCGGATGCGTCTCGCGGCGACCATCGTGCACAACCCCGAGGTGCTGGTGCTCGACGAGCCGCTCAACGGCGCCGACCCGCGCCAGCGCGTGCACTTCAAGCGCCTGCTGCAGCAACTGGCGGCGGAGGGGTGCACGATCGTCCTCAGCTCGCACATCCTCGAGGAAGTCGAGGAGCTGGCGGACACCGTGCTGTTGGTGGTCAACGGCAAGTTGGCGGCGTCGGGCAGCTTCCGCGCCATCCGTGCCGCGCTCGACAAGCGCCCGTACCACGTCCGCGTCGTCAGCTCCGATCCGCGGCGCCTCGCGGCGGCGGTCGTCGGGCTGCCCTCGGTGGACGCCGTGCACGTGGATCCCGATGGCGCGCTGGTGGTGCTGAGCCGGACCGTGCGTGTGCTGCAGGAAGAACTGCCGCGCCTCGCCAAGGCCGCCGACATCCGGCTGCGCCGCGTCGAGCCGCTCGACGATTCGCTCGAAAGCGTGTTCGGCTACCTGGTGGAGGGCTGACCGATGTCTGCGATATACCGACTCACCCTGCGCCAGCTGTCCGGACGCTGGCGCCTCGGCATCCTCGCGGTGCTTTCCGCGCTGCCCGTGCTCATCACGGCGATGGTCCTGAGCTTCGACCGCGCGCCGTCCGTCGTGGAGTTCGAGGAGGGTGTGCTGAGCGGGATGTTCGCCGGCGCGATCGTGCCGTTGGTGGTCCTCGCGCTCGCCGCCGTCGCCTTCGCCAACGAGGTGGAAGACCGCACGCTGGCCAACCTCGTGCTCACGCCGCTGCCGCGATGGAAGATCGCGCTGCCCAAGTTGCTCGCGACGCTCAGCGTGGCCGGGCCCTTCGTGCTCGCCAGCGGCCTGCTCACGGGCTACATCGCCTACGTCGGTGACCTGCGCTCCACGCTGGCGCTCACGGCGGGGCTGGTGACTTGCCTCGTGCTCTACGCCAGCGTCTTCACCTGGATGGGGCTCGTCACCACGCAGGCCATCGGCATCGGCCTGCTCTACATCCTCGTCTGGGAAGGACTCTTCGCCGGCTTCGTCTCCGGCGTGCGCCTGCTCAGCCTGCGCTACACCGCGCTGGCGGTCGTGCACGGGATCGACCCGCGGCGATTTCCGGCAAGCGAGCTGCCGAGCCTGTGGATCACGTTGACGCTCGTCGGCCTGATCGTCGCCGGTTTCAGCTGGCTGACGCTGCGGCGGCTGCGGACGATGGACGTCCCTTGAGGCCCCGGAGCCGGTACACCGACACGACCGTGTCACCGAAGTCGAGGCGCTTCGCGCCCGGTGGCAGTGAGTGCGCGCGTTCGTGCTCGCACACGAGCACCGGCGCGAAGCGCTTCGTCTGCCACGACTCGATCACGCGGTCCAGCATCCGCGAGCCGTAGGGCGGGTCGACGAACACGAGGTCGTAGGCCCCTTCGTCGAGCATCGCCGCGAAGGGCAGGGCATCCTTCTTGAAGACGCGCGTGCGCTCGCGGAGCTTGAGCTTGATGATGTTCGACTTGAGCGCCGTCAGCGAGGTCGGGCGCGTCTCGACGAAGTCGCAGCGGCGCGCGCCACGCGAGATCGCCTCGAGGCCCAGCGCGCCGGTGCCGGCGAAGAGGTCGAGGCAGGAGGTCCCCTCGAGTTCCTTGGCGAGATGCTCCATCACGCCCGCGCGCACGTGCTCGGCCGTGGGCCGCACGCGGAAATCCGCTGGAGAAGTGAGGTCGCGATTCGCGAACTTGCCGCCGACGATGCGCATAGAGGGAGAAAGCTAGCGGCTCGGCGCCGCCACCGCGTCGCGAGATGTGCAATCCGACTCCCGCAGGGCGGTACCGGCTGGCAGATTTCGGGGATGAGCCTGCGCACGCCCCCCGCGAATATGCCGGAGATCGAGTCCCTGCTGGGAGAGATCGCCGCGTCACCCTCGGAGATCTCGGGTGACTTCCTCGGGCGGCTGGTCGCGCTGCTGCGGCCGGGGCGCGTGCAGGGAGCGGAGCAGGCGGCCGCGCCGTTCGAGGCCTTCGTCGCGTTGCTCGACGAGCGCCCGGCCCTCACGGAATCGCTGGCCGAACACCTGCGCGCCGTCCTGCTCTCGCGGATGCACCGCACGCTGTTCGCGGAGTCCGGCATCCTCACGAGCACCGGCTTCTTCACCGGTTTCTGGCAGCGGCTGCTGGCCCGCCTGCTGCCGCCGGCCGTCGACCCGGACTTCCTGCGCGACCTTGTCGCCGAGGTCTTCGACGATCCCGGCGACGGCGAGTGGATCGCGCAGGTGCCCGATGCGGCCTGGGACGCCCTCCTCCGACGGCTCGGCTGCTACGACGAGTCCTTCGCTCCGGTGCGCCGCCACATCCGGCAGGAGCTGCTGGAGGCGATGCGGCTGGTGGGCCATCGGCTGGCCGCGCTGGGAATGGACCCTGCGCTGGTGCGCTACTCACCGGCGCTGGCGCGTTACGAGTCGCCCTTCCTCGCGCAGAGCGACGAGGTCAAGGACTTCATCACGCGGCACGGCGATCCGGCCGCGCCCGTGGCGCACGACGGGCACCTCGAGGTGCTGCTCGGCCACTGCACGGACTTCGTCGCGCAGATCCGCCGCAAGTCGCACGAGACCGGCGTCGGCGTGAACCTCGTGTTCGTGCTCGCGCGCATCGAACAGCTTGTCGCGCGGATGAAGCTGCTGCGGCAGCTCGCCGTACCCGATGCCAATGACGCGGTCGAGGCCACGCGCACGCGCGCGCTGCGCTTCACGGCCACGCTCATCCGCGCCGAGAACCGCCGCAACCGCTTCGGCGAGATCTTCGACGGCACCACGCAGTTGCTCGCCCGCCGCGTGACCGAGCACGCCAGCAAGTCCGGCGAGCACTACGTCACGGAGACGCGCGAGGAGTACCGCGAGATGTTCCGCGCCGCCGCCGGCGCGGGCCTCATCGTCGCCGTGATGGCGCTGACCAAGATCCTCACCGCCAAGCTCGGCCTCCCGGGATTCTGGCAGGCGGTGGCCTTCTCGCTCATCTACGGCCTCGGCTTCGTGATCGTGCACATCCTGCATCTCACGATCGCCACCAAGCAGCCGGCGATGACCGCGGCGACCATCGCAGCGGCGCTCGACGGCAGCAGCGACAAGGACGCGCGGCTCGACCGCATCGCCGGCCTTGCCGCCCAGGTGAGCCGCACGCAGTGGGTCAGCATCGCCGGCAACGTCGCCATCGGCTTCCTCACCTCGCTGGCCATCGCGATGGTCGGCGCGGAGTTCCTCGACTGGAATCCCGTCGGCGCCGACAAGGCCGAGGTACTGCTGCACGAACTGCATCCGTGGAAGAGTCTCGCGCTGTTCCACGCGGGCATCGCCGGCGTGTACCTGTTCCTGAGCGGGCTCATCAGCGGCTACTACGACAACCAGTCGCTGTTCTTCCGCGTGCCCGACCGCATCCGTCGCGTGAAGTGGATGCGCCGGTTCCTCGGGCAGAAGCGGGTCGACAAGATCGCGCGGTACGTCGAGTACAACCTCGGCGCGCTCGCCGGCAACTTCCTCTTCGGCGTGATGCTCGGCGCCACCGGCACCGTCGGCGCGTTCTTCGGCTTGCCGGTGGACATCCGCCACGTGTCGTTCTCCTCGGCGAACCTCGCGTACGCGCTGCAGGCGGCGGACTTCCAGGTCGGCTGGAAGGTCGTGCTCATCAGCGCCCTCGGCGTGCTCGCGATCGCGCTCGTCAATCTCTTCGTGAGTTTCACGCTCGCGCTGCGCGTGGCGCTCAAGTCGCGCGGGATCGAACCCGAGGGCACCGACGGCCTCACGCGGCGTGTCGTCGAGCGCTTCCGTGCCTCGCCGCGCGACTTCTTCCTGCCGCCGCGCGGCGCGTTGGACGGGCAGCAGGCATCGCCCCAGCCCCCCGCGCGTCCGACACCGCGGGGTACGCCGCGCGTCTCGGGGCGCCAGACGCCGCTCAGCACGCCGCGCGTGGCGCCGCACGAGTCGGCGCCGACGTCGTCGCCCGACGCGGATGCGCCGCCCTCCGCGTCCGACGAGCCGCCCGCCGAGCGACCGTAGAGGTTCCCTCGCGGCGATTCGGGGTTACGTTGCGAAAACCCCGATCAAGGACAGCCTCGTGAACTGGGATCTGGTCATACCGATCCTGTATCTCGCGGTGGTCGCTTGGATCGGCCTTCGGGTCGGCCGCGGCACGCAGGATGCAGAATCGCTCTTTCTCGCCGGACGCGGACTGGGATTCGGCGTCGTCGGGACGTCGCTCTTCGCGTCGAACGTCTCCAGCACCACGCTCATCGGCCTCGCCGGTGCGGCCTACGCGAGCGGCATCGCCGTCGCGAGCTACGAATGGATGGCGGCGCTGGCGCTGCTCTTCGCGGCCGTGTTCCTCGTGCCGATCTACCTCAAGTCGCGGATCCTCACCATCCCCGACTACATCGAGCGGCGCTTCGACCGCCGTGCGCGCGTATACGTCGCCGCGCTGATGATCTTCCTCTCGCTCGTCGTCGACACCGCCGGGAGCCTCTACGCCGGCGCGCTGGTGCTCACGGTGTTCATCCCCGATCTCCCGCTGTGGCCCACGCTGATCGGGCTCGGGCTCTTCGCCGGTCTCTACACGGCGGCCGGCGGCCTCAAGGCCGTGATGCTCACCGATGCGGTGCAGGCCGTGATCCTCATCGCGGGCTCCATCACGCTCACGACGCTGACCTTCGCCGAGTTCGATTTCAGCTGGATGGCGGTGAAGGCCGCCGTGCCGGACGATCACCTGCATATGATCCGTCCGGCCGACGATCCCGACCTGCCGTGGCCCGGATTGCTGCTCGGCCTGCCCATCCTCGGCCTCTACTACTGGACCACCAACCAGTACATCTCCCAGCGGTTCCTCGCCGCGCGCAACGTGGACCACGCGCGCTGGGGCGCCGTGTTCGCGGCGGCGCTCAAGCTGCTGCCGTTGTTCATTATGGTGCTGCCCGGTGCGATGGCGATCGGACTGCTGCCAGACCTCGCGCGCCCCGATGAAGTGTTCCCGACGCTGGTGCGCGACCTGCTGCCCGTCGGCCTGCGTGGTTTGGTCATCGCGGCGGTGATGGCGGCGATAATGAGCACCATCGACTCGACGCTCAACGCGGCATCGGCCATCGCCGTGTACGACCTCGGCGGCCTCGACCGCAAGCAGATCGCGCCATCGCGCCTGCTGGCCATCGCCCGCGGCACCACGCTCGCCTTTATGGTAATCGCCATCGCCTGGGCGCCGCTCATCCAGCGATTCCCCGGCATCTTCGCCTACCTGCAGGAGGTCTTCTCCTACGCGGTGCCGCCGGTGGCCGCGGCCTACCTCGGCGGCGTGTTCTGGCGCGGCGCCACGCGGGGCTCGGCCTTCGTCGCGCTGGCCGGTGGGCATCTCGCGGGGCTCGCGCTGTTCATCGGCAGCAAGCAGGGGTGGTGGCCGTTGCACTTCACCGTGAACGCATTCGTCCTCTTCGTGGTGAGCGGTCTGCTGCTTGTGCTCGCCTCGCGAGTGCAGCCGCACACGGAACCGGATGCCGAGACGATGTGGAGCCCGGCCCTCTCGCGCGTCGACGCAGGGACCGGGCTCCTCAAGGACTATCGACTCTGGGCGGCGCTGGTGGCGGCGGGCGTGCTGGCGAGCGTGTGGATGTTCGCCTGACGCGCGTCGCGCCCGTCAGGCGGCGCCGGACCTGGCGACGGGCTCCACGCCGAAGCGCTTGAGCATCTCGTCGATCCACCACGCGAGGTCGTGCTTGCGCGTGGCGGCGTACAGGCGCTGCATCCGTTCGTATTCCTCGTCGTGCGGCATATCCAGCGCCTCGTCGATCGCCCGGTCCATCGAGCGCGCCGAGTACGGATGCATCAGGATCGCCTGTTCGAGCTCCACGGCCGCACCGGTGAACTCCGAAAGCACCAGCTTGCCGTCGTTGCCTTCCTTGGCGGCGATGAACTCCTTGGCGACGAGGTTGAGACCGTCGCGCAGCGGCGTGATCCAGCACACGTCGGCTGCGCGGTACCAGGCCATCAGCTCGTCGAAGCCCAGCGGCTGCGCGAAGAGCACGAGCGGCACGTAGTCAAGCGTGGAGAACTTGCCGTTCAGCGCGCCGACGCGCTGCTCGATCGCCGCCTGGATGTCGTCGTAGACCTTCATCCCCGGCGCCGGCGGCACGCAGACGAGGAACAGCTTGACCTTCCCGATCAGCTCCGGACGTCGATCGAGCAGACGCCCGTAGGCATCGATGAGCTCCACGGTGCCCTTCGTGTAGTCCACGCGGCTCACCGCGAAGAGGATCGTCTCGGCGCCCGCCGAGGCGCGGATCTCCGCCGTGCGCTGCTGCGACTCGCGCGACTGGACAGTCTCGACGATCTTCGGCACGTCCACGCCGAGCGGGACGACGTCCACCTTGATGCGGCGGTCGTTCCAGAGCAGTTCGCCGACGACCGTGCTCTCCTGCAGGGCCCAGCCCTCGGGCCGCAGGCGCTCGTGCACCGGCTGACGCCCGGCCGTCTGCGCGCCGCCAAAGGCACGCGCGACAGCCGCGAAGTTCTCGGCGTAGCGCGGGATGTGGAAGCCGACGCGGTCGCAGCAGAGGAGGCTCTCAGTGATCTCCGTGCGCCAGGGCAGCACGCCGAACACGTCCGAGCTGGGGAAGGGTGTGTGGTGGAAGAACGCGATCGTCAGGTCCGGCCGCTGCTCGCGGATGAGCTTGGGCACCAGCCAGAGGTTGTAGTCGTGCACCCAGACCACCGCGCCTTTGCTGGCCACCTTACAGGTGGCGTCGGCGAAGAGTTGGTTCACCTCGCGGAAGGTCGTCCAGTCGGCGGCGTCGTAGTCGAACTTGTCCACGAAGCTGTGCAGGATGGGCCAGAGCGCGGCCTTGGACGTCACCTTGTAGAACGACGTGACCTGCTCCTTGGTGAGCCCGAGCTGCGCGACGTTGTATCGTTCGCCCGCGAACTCCACGGGGTCGTTGGCGATCACGTCGCCCGCACGCGCCTCCTCGACCTCCGTCCACGCCACCCAGGTGCCGGCGTCGAAGTACTTGAAGAAGCCGCGCAGCGTCGGCACGATGCCGTTTGGGCTGCGGTGCGAGCGCAGCACTTCCTTGCCATCGACGATGGCGCGCTCGAAGGGCTGGCGATGATAGACGACGACGAGTTCAGACATTGAGATCCACCTTATGGAAGTGCAGGGCTTCGACGATGCCGTCCGTGCCGTGCTGCGACGCGCGGACGATGCGGTCGCTCGGCGGCAGCTGGGCGAGCAGCGCCGGCTCGGCGTTGCCGACGACCACCGCAGGCAGGCCCGAGGCCAGCATCGCCAGGTCGTTGAGCGTGTCGCCGGCGACGAGTACCTCGTCCTGCCGCACGCCCCATTCCGTGAGCAACCGCGACAGCGTCGAGCCCTTGTTCACGCCCTTCGGCAGCACGTCGAAGTACTTGTTGTCGCTCACCAGGCCGTCGCAGCCCAGGGCATCGGCGATCTCCAGCGCCAGCGGGAGCATCTCCGGCGCGTCGAAGTAGTAGGAGACCCGGTAGGGCCCGAACGCATCCTGCAGCCGCAGCCCGTCGATGGTCGCGAAGGCGGCCTTCACGGCTTCGCTGCGCTCGCCCCATCGCGCGCGGATGTCAGCGAGCAACGGCCCCTCGTAGGGCGATCCGTCCGCGTGCGCCACGTAGGAGCCCACGTCGCAGATCATCGCGTCGGGGCGGGGCAGCACGCCGTCGGTGACGAGTTGCGTGACGCTGCGGGCCGAGCGTCCTGTCACGTAGAGCAGCGTGCGCTCCGGATGGTCGCGGAAGAACCCGGTGAGCCGCGCGCGCGATTCCGGCGATCCGCCGAGGAAGGTGCCGTCGAGATCCGTCGCGAGTACGCGCATCAGCACTTGATCGTCAGGGCCCGGCCGGAGCGCGGGTCGTTGTACGTGATCGTGGCCTTCTTGAAGATCAGGTCCACGAAGAGCTCGCAGCGGTACTCGTCCTTGCGCCAGGCCAGCGACAGCGACTTGTCGTTGCTGTACTGCAGGTGGAAGGTGCCCTGGAAGGCCGGATACGTGGAGCGGAACTCCATCAGCCGCGTGAGGCGCCGCACCATCGGCTCCTTCACCGCCGCGTCCACCTGCTCGCGCGTGTAGTAGTGCCGGTTGATCTCCCGAGGGTCGCCGGTCTCCTCGGCGCGCTCCACCTCGTTGGTGCCGCCCAGCCAGCCCACGTAGTAGATCTGCGGGATGCCCGGCGCGAAGAACTGGATGGCCCGCGCCGCTACGTTCGCGTCCTCGTTCTGCTTGAGCGCGTCGAAGAACGTGCAGGTCAGTTGGTAGATGGCGCCCACGCTGTGCACATTGGCCGCCGACCGGCGCAGGATCGGATCGGCCGATCGCGTGGAGACGTTGTCGATGAGGTCCTGGATCTTCTGCTGCGGCAGGAAGCCCTCGACGTCGGGGATGCAGATGCCGTCGTGCGTGTCGAGCACGCTGATCTGGTTGCGCGGGCACATCCGCAGGTAGTGCTTGAGGTATCGTGCGTCGGCGTCGAGCAGCGCGTGCAGCACCAGCGGCGGCAGGGCGAAGCCATACGGCCGCATCCCGTGCAACGCGATCGCGTACTGGAAGCTCGGATGGTCGTGCACCTCGGGCAGCGTCTCGGCGCCGTGCTCCAGCGCCAGCTTCTGCACCCAGTGGCAGATCTCGTACACGTCCGGCTCCACCAAGAAGCAGCTCGTGCCCAGCCGCTTCGTCGTGTACCCGAAGGCATCGAGCCGGAACAGCTTGACGCCGCGCGCCGTGAGGAACTTCACGTACTCTTCCATCAGCGCGTAGGTGCGCGGAGAATTGTAGTTCAGGTCAATCTGCTTCTCGGTGAACGTCGTCCACACGCGGTCCGTCGAACCATCCGGCAGCCGCACCTCGCGGAACGGCTCCTTCTCCTTGCGGATGTGGATCTTCGCGAGGTCGTCGGGCGTGATCTCGCCGAGTTGGTCCACGTGCACGAAGAGGTCCGCGTACTCCGACTTGAATCCCTTCTGCAGGAAGTCCTGGAACTCCGCCGACTCGTCGGAGATGTGGTTGAGCGTGAGGTCGAGGCAGAGGTCGTACTTGCCCGAGATGCGCTCCACGTCCGCCCAGGTGCCGTAGGCTGGATCCACTTCCTTGTGCGTGAGCGGCGAGAAGCCGCCGTCGGCGTTGGAGGGATACAGCGGCAGGATGTGCACGCCGCCGACGGCCTTCTCGAGGTGCGCGTCGAGGATGTCGCCGAGCGCGGCGAGATTGCCGCCCAGGCGATGGGGATACGTGATGAGCTGCACCTGGTTGCGCAGGGGCATTCGCTCTCCGGTGTGGCAGGCGGAGCAGGGGCGCCGCGATGGGCGCAGGCTGGGAATCCAGCACGGGGGCCGCGCGATGCACGGCCAATGTCTAAAGATAACCCCGCATTGGGGTTAACGGCACCCGTGCCGCGCGATTCACCCGTGCCGCTGCGGCGCCGCTCAGCTCGGCTTGTACAGCGCCATCGCGGCGGCGGCCATCGCCAGCAGCGGCATCGCGACGAGCAAGGCTCGGCCGCTCTGCGGCCGGCGATACGGCAGCGCGGCGATCACGGCGAACGCCGTCCAGAGCCCGAGCTTCACCCAGAGCCAGAGCGGAAATCCGCTGCCGTGCGCGAAGCCGATGCGCGCGAGCAGGCCGAAGCCGCCGAGCAGGATGCAGAAGACGCCGACGCCGTGCATCGCGATGAGCAGCTTGCGCGCGGCGTTCTCCATCTTGAGGCCACCATTGAGCGCGTGCACGGCCATTCCGCCGAGGGCCACGAGCGCGAGGGCGATGCCGAGGATGTGGACGAGCTTGTACGTCGCGTAGGAGATCATCGCTGGGGGAGGGAAGCGGAGTGCTCAGTCGTCGCATCGTAGCGCAGTGGCGGAGACGAACGCAAGCCGTCGCGTGCTGGGTCGTCCGCGCCGTTACCCAGGCCAGCGAAACGGCGGCACTTCGTTTCGGCAGCACTCCGGCATCAGTTCCCGCAGGTGCAACAGTGCGTGGGCCGCCTTGGTGAGGAAATCCTCGGTCGCCGGGATCTCGTACAGCCGCGGATGGCCGGCCCACGCGTCGGCGATCTTCGTGTCGATGGCCCGGGCTTCGTCCTGCGTCTCGATCCGCAGCGGGTTGCGCTGGTCGTAGGCGTCCGGAGCCGACGGCGTCCGCAGGAGGATGACGCCGTAGTAGCGCTGCAACTCGGCTTCCCTGCTCGTTCCGACTGCCGACCAGAGGTCGCCATCGCCCGCCCAGTACGCGGAGCCATCCGGCGTGCCGCGGTCGCAGAGCACGACGGCGGCGTTCTCCACCTCGGCCGTCGATTCGAGCTCACGCTGGACGTGATAGATGGCACGCTGTGCCGCGCGGCGGATGTCCTCGCGGTGGTTCCGCGGAAACCGACCGCCGAACACGATGCCGGCGGCCTCGGGCAACGTGAGCAGGTGGCGGCAGAAGAACAGCCGCGCCAACTCCAGTACCGCCGACTTGCCGGCGGCCGGTCCGCCGGTGAGCACGACGCGCCGGCGCTCGTGTGTCTGGGTGCAGCGACAGGTATTCACAGGTCGGAATCCGGATGGCAGCGAGACGGGGGTTGCAACCTTTCACTCGGTCGGCGGCGTCGACGATGCACGCGGCGGCAATTCCCGCAGCCAGATGTTGCGGAAGCTGATGGGCGGGCTGGGATCGCCGTGCGCCTGGAGCTGGATCGGCGAGCGCTCGTAGGGCTGCGATGTCGGCGCGCCGATGAAGCGCGTCTCGCCACGCATCGCGAAGTCGTCCTGCACGAGCACGCCGTTGAAGAACACCGTCACGCGCGCCGAGTCGACGAGCCTGCCCGCGGCGTCGAAGCGCGGCGCGCGCCACAGCACGTCGTAGACCTGCCATTCGCCCGGCGGCCGCGTGGGGTTCGCCAGCGGCACGGCCTGCTTGTACAGGCTGCCGGCCATCCCGTTGACGTAGGTCTCGTTCTGGTAGGAGTCGAGGATCTGCAACTCGTATCCGCTCCCTGCCGTCGCGAGGAAGAGGCCGCTGTTGCCGCGCCCCTGGCCCTCGCCGGTGATGTGCACCGGCACGCACCACTCGATGTGGAACTGAAAGTCGCGGAAGGCCTGCTTCGTGCGGATGTCGCCCGCGGGCTTGTGCACGGTCAGCACGCCGTCGGCGACGGTCCAGCCGGCGCTCTGGCCGTCACGCGCGTTGACCCACGCGTCCAGCGACGTGCCGTCGAACAGGATGATGGCGTCGGAGGGCGGGGGCGTCGGCGCCGGAGTCGCGGCGACGCGCACGACGGGCGGGACCGGCTGCCAGACCTCGGTGTCCTCGGGACGCGGGCGGCGCGGGGCGTCTTGCGCATCTGCGGCAGCGGCGCCGAGGGTGTGCGCGCCGAGTGCGGCGAATGTGGTGATGGCGACGAGTCGGAGCATTCTCAAATCTGCACGATTTGCGCAGCGCGCGTGAGCCGCTGCGTCGTGTCCTCACAAGGTCATCAGCCCGGAGCCCCAGCGCTCGACCGGGCGCCGCGCGCAACGTATACTCCACCGACCGAAACACTGAACTCTTCTGTCGGGGGATGGTGATGTCCTCGTTCCGCCTGTCTTGGCTTCTCCTGCTGGCCGCCTGCGTTCCGGCGCGGTCGACGCCCGCGCCGACGCCGAGCCCGGCGCCCGCTGAATCGGCTGCCACCGCGCCCGCCCTCACCGAGGCGCCGCGCAACTGGCAGCTCCTCGACTACGACGCCGACCGCGTGCCCGGCATCTCGCTGCGCCGCGCAGAACGCGAACTGCTGGCACGTATGCGGCCGCAGCGCACGGTGGTCGTGGCCGTGATTGACGGCGGGGTGGACACCGCGCACGTCGGCCTCAAGGCCAACCTGTGGACCAACCCCCGAGAGACCGCCAACGGCCGCGACGACGATGCGAACGGCTACGTGGACGATCGCTTCGGCTGGAACTTCATCGGTGGCCGCGATGGACGGTCCGTGAAGGAAGACGGGCTCGAGGTGACGCGACTCTACGGGCGATGCACGGCGTCCAGCAACGGCGCAGCGGCTCCCGACTCCGTCACCTGCGCTCGGGTGCGTGCGGAGTATGAGCAGGTGAGCACGGAGTCGCGACAGCAGTTGGCGCAGATCCAACAGATCGAGACGGTCTCCAACCGCGTGAACGCGACGCTGCGTCGCGCGATGAACACGGACTCCCTCACCAGGACGAAGGTCGAAGCTTACGAGCCCACCGACGAAGACGTCCGACAGATGAGAACGCTTTGGCTGCGGCTCGATGACGCGGGCATCACGCCCGCGGTGCTGGCCGAGGCCAAGCAGGCGCTCGAGAGCCGCATCAACTATGGGCTCAACCCGTCCTTCGACCCACGCTCCATCGTGGGCGACGACTACGCCAACGTGAACGAGCGCGGATACGGCAACGCCGACGTGACGGGACCGGATGCGAAGCACGGCAGTCACGTGGCCGGCATCATCGGTGGCGTGCGCGGGACGCCGAATGGCGTGGATGGCATCGCGCGGAACGTGCGGCTGATGTCGATCCGCACGGTTCCCGACGGCGACGAGCGCGACAAGGACGTCGCGAATGCGATCCGCTACGCGGTGGACAACGGCGCGCACATCATCAATATGAGCTTCGGCAAGTCATTCTCTCCCGAGAAGGCGGCGGTAGACGAGGCGGTGCGATACGCCGACTCCGCGGGCGTGCTGCTCGTGCACGCCGCCGGCAACGACGGCGCGGACCTCGCCGTGACGCCGAGCTTCCCGACACCGGCGTACCTCGATGGCGGGCGGCCGACCAACTGGATCGAGGTCGGCGCGTCGTCGTGGAAGGGACGCGATAGCCTCGCCGCACCGTTCTCCAACTATGGACGCGCCCAGGTGGACGTGTTCGCACCGGGCGTGGACATCTGGTCCGCCGTGCCCGGCGGCGGCTTCGAGGCGCAGGACGGCACGAGTATGGCGGCGCCCGTGGTGTCCGGGCTCGCCGCGCTGCTGATGAGCTACTTCCCGGACCTCTCGGCGACGGAGGTCAAGCAGATCATCCTCGAGTCCGCGACACGCCTCCCGGACCAGCCCGTCGCTCGGCCCGGTGAAGCAGGCGGCAGCGTGCGCTTCGGCGACCTCTCGGTGACGGGCGGCATCGTCAACGCGTATGAGGCGGTGAAGCTCGCCACGCAGCGGAGCCGACGCTAGCGCACGAAGACGAGGATGTGCACCGGTGCCGCGATGGTCGTGTGCCACCGGGCCCGAATCTCGAAGCCGACGACCGTCCCTGGCGCTAGCCCCGAGGGGATTCGTACTTGGGCGCCGCTCATCAGGATGCCCGGCAGTTCTCGGCTCTGGATTACGGTCGGACTTTCCATCTGTCGCGGCTCTCGGCCGGGGGCCTGCGTGGCCACCCGGACCCACCCACCCAACTCTCCGTTCTCCTCGAGCAGGACGACCATCACCTCCTCGCCGGCCTTGACGTCACTCAGCTGGAAGTTGCGCGAGGCGCGGCTGTTGAAGAGCTGTCGCTCGTTCAGGCCCAGCGAGTATCCCTGGGCTCGGCTGCTGCTGATGACCGACGCCACGGCCTCATCGAGCGAGAGGCGGCGCGCCGGGGCTGGTCGGGCCGGGGGCGATGACGGCGCTGGGCTTTCCCCTGGCCGAGTGGCGCGCCGCGCTTCGGTGCGGTCGGGCTCCGGCGCGGAGGTCCGCTCCATTCGGAACGTGAAGGCACCGTGCGCCCCGCGCCCATACGAGCGCGCGCGGAACGCCCACACACCATCCGAGGGAAGGACGAAGACCAGGCGCGAGTTGCTCCCGCCGCCGCCGTCGTCGTCACCGACCCACTCGTTGTACTGCGAGTTGCGGCTCAGCGTGCCGGTGAATGGACTCGGGCCGTTGACGGCAACGTAGGTATCGAAACTGCTCGAGGTCATCGTCGCGACGAGGCGCTCGCCGCGAGTGCCGCGGTACCAGAAGGTCTCGTAGCGCCGCCCGTCCGATTGCGGGCTCGTGCCGTCGAGGCGCCCTTGGTACGTCTCGCCGAGCGTGACGAAGGTGGCGCCGCTGGCGTCTGCGGTCGCGGAGGCACCCTCGAGCGGACGCAGGGTCAACTCGAACGATCCGGACGCATCGCGTCCGTACGCTGTCGCAACGATGCCGTAGGTTCCCGGGCTGCGGAAGCTATACACGAGCTCCGCGTTCAGCCCCTCGCCGCCGTCGTCGTCCTCAGCCAGCTCCACGAGCTCGTTCGGCGTGGTAGCGGCGTCCGATGGACGACGGCCTACCATCAGGTAGCTGTCCAGCAAGGCTGCCGTCATCCGCACGACCAGCCGCTCGCCTCCTTGGGCGGTGAACCAGTAGATGCGGTACGGGGAACCGTCGCTGCGTCGCGGATCGTTGGTGTCGAAGGAGGATGTGATCGGCGCGCCGACGGTGATGGTCTGTGCGGCGGCGGACGGCGCGAGTGCGGCGGCGGAAAGCAGCGCGGCGAAAAGGCGTCGAGTCACGGCGGGTAACGGTGGGGCGGGGGCGGCGCGGGGCGGAAACGGGAAGTTGCGTTCTCACGGGCGGCGTTGCCAGCCCTGGCTGCGCTCGTCGTCGGCAAGCTGCGTTACGCGACTTGCAGGGGATGAATGTGCGCGATCTCGGGGCTGACCGCGCGCCGCTCGCGCAGCAGCTCGTTGACCGACTGCCGCGAGACGCCCAAGGCCTCGGCGAGCGCCGTGACAGAGAGCTCGTACTCCGGGAGGAAATCCTCGCGCAGGATCTCGCCCGGGTGGATGGGGCGCCGCTCAAGTGGCTTGGTGTTAGGAATGCTCATCGGTTGCTCCATCTAGTGGCAATCGCAGAATGGCACGTGGGGGTGCAGTGGCAGTCGCGTAGCTCACTGTCTACCGAAGTTGGAGCGGCTCAAGCGTGGTTATGCGGCCGCGTCGCGACCGGTGAGCGGCTGCCCGAACGTTAACCAGAACCGGTTGGGGTCGCGGACGATGAACTCGCGCATACCGTACTCGGTGTCGTGCACGGGCTCGACGAGCTCTGCGACCGGTGCAACCCGGGCATACGTGGCATCGATATCCTCGACGTACACGTAGAGATCGACTTCGCGACGCGGTGCATTGCTCGTCGCGCCGCCGGCGTTCAGCATCAGCGCGCTGGTGCCCAGCGTGAGGTGCGCCCAGAGCACCTCGCCGCAATCCACGTGGGTGCCCGCAAGCGAGAAGCCGATGGTTTCGTACCAGCGCGCGGTGGCGGCGACGTCAGGGACGTGGATCATCGGAACTGCCCGGCTAGTCATGCATCACCTCGAAGTCAGCCCAGTCCGCATAACGTCAGCTTCTGCTGTGAACGCTCCAACAAGACGCAGTTGTGGGGCGGCCGCTAGGCCGTCCCATGCTTCATAAGGCGGCCGCCCCACAACTGCATCCGCACCCGCGTTCATCAGCAGCAAGCGTCGTTATGCGACTGCGACCCAGATCCAGCCCTCAACGCGCGCCTCGTGATCATCCAGTGGAGGCTCACAACGACCCGCAATAAAGTCGGCAGCGCACAATGTACAAATAACTGCATCGAGCACGTCTGCATCTCCGAGAACCGGCTCACTCAGCGCATCCGCGCCAAGTACGAGCGGAAGCGCGCCCAGAATCTCCTCCCTTGCAGAGCGCTGCACTGGCTTCTTGTACGGGCGACTCGGCACGCCCCATGCACGGAGTGACGCGGCCGGGTACACCTCGATAGCTGAGACTCCGGAAAGACTTGAAGGAGACCAGGCTAGCGGAATCTGATTGCCAGTGCGCTCGCGGAGCTCCTCCAGCAGACGGAGACTCGCGTGCGCCGTTCTTGCGATGCGGTCAGCACCTACATCGAGCGACTGCTTGCCAAGGCGTTCGGCGATTCGCCTGTCGGTACCTCGCCGGAACATCGCGTTCGCTTCAGCTGCAATCGCTCGTCCGGCCTCGTGCTGCGCTATTGACCGGAGCGGAATGGGCCAGCCGAGGGGCGCGTCAATGGCAAGAAGCACCGGGCCGCGCGAGATAGAGAGCCAGCTCGCAACAATCGATGCCGCCGACTCATGCTTGGAGGCGGTCTGCGCGCGTTCGACGGTCAGAGTGCCAGCGGAGAGAGTAGCGCTCGCTAGACCCGTCGCCCCAGCGTCAACTGCTGCGTCAATACCGATAATGTGAAACGTCGAGATGAGCGGAGCCTCTTGGTTCGCATAACGTGAGCTTCTGCTGCAGCTGCTTCAATAAGACGCGGTTGTGGGGCGGCCGCTAGGCCGTCCCATGCCCGACAGGGCGGCCGCCCCACAACCGCCTCCTTCGCCGCAGCTGGCGGCAGCAAGCGTCGTTATAGCGCAAGGCGTCGGCGACGCGCTGTCGGTCTGAGCGCGCCGCCAGCGGTCGTCACGAGGACCGCTGGTCGAGCGTTCCGTCGAGCGTCTGCCGCCGCTGGCGCCAGATACTGAACCAGATGCCCATTGGGATTAGCGCCCCCCCGACGCCACGCCACGCTCCGGGTGTGGGCTCGAGCGCCACGTTGCCGATGGCGGCGAGCACGAGTGCGACGGTGAGAATCCACATGATCAGGGCCGTGCGTACGGCGAATCGCGAAACCATGGAGTCCTCTTCTCGAACGAGGGGTCGCTATAACGTGAGCTTCTGCTGCGGCCATTTCAATAGAATGCGCGGGCGCAGCCCGCGCTACCATAGCGTGGCCGTCGGCAGCAAGCGGCGTTATACGGCCCCCGTCGGCGCGCGCCGTCGTGCGACGTGGAGACTCGCGCCGAACATCAGCGTGACGATCGGGAGCCAGAGGGCGCGCTCGGCGGCGCTCGGGGTGGCGGCGTTGGCGACGATGCCGAGTGCGCAGTAGGCCACGACGGCCCAGGCCACGCGGCGGAAGCGATCGGTGCGGGCGCGCGCGCGAATGGCGACGATGAACGCGACCAGCAGGATGGCGGATACCAGGGCGATGAGACGTCCGGCGAGCGGCAAGACACCACTGACGCGTCCACCCTGCGTGAGCTGTCCCCACGGCGCGCCGGCGACGAGCGCGAGCTGGAAGAGCGTCGCCGCGCCGGCGCAGAGGGTGAAGACGTTCGCGCTGAAGGCGTGCGACATAGCGGGAGCGTGATCCTGTCCGACTGCGCGGGTCCGTATAACGTGTGCTTCTGCTGCGAGCGCTCCAAAAAGAAGCGGTTGGGGAGCCGCGGCAGTCCTTCAGATATAGTGAAGCCGTGGCTCCCCAACCGCTACCGCACCTGCGCTCGTCGGCAGCAAGCTGCGTTATACGCTCGCGCGCCGACGTTGACGAGCCGGCTTCCGCTCCTGCGCGATGCGCTCGGCGAGATAGACCTTGAGGAGGCTCTGATACGGCACGTCCCGCTCGTTCGCGAGCACGCGGAGTTCCTCGAGCATCGCCTGCGGGAGCCGGAGCGAGATCGTCGCCGTCGACGGCCGCAGCTTGGCAAAGCGTACCGGCTGCGCCTTGCTCAGGTCGAGGTACTCGGCCGCATCGTGGGACATCCAGAACGCGCCCGCTTCCTCGTCGGAACGGAACTTGGGGACGGCCTTGAGCTTCTTAGCGGGCTTCGACATAGCGGCGACGCTCCAGGCGACTCATGTCGCGGACGGAGATGATGCGGATGAGCTTGCGGCGGACGGTGAAGGCCGCGGTGAGAAGCCGACCCGATCCGGTGGGGCCAAAGATGAGGAAGCGCCGCTCACTGGCGGAATGTTTCGCATCCTCGAGGAGGACCAGCGGGGCAACGAAGAACATCTCCTCGGCCTCGCCCTGGGAGACGCCGTGCCCGAGGACGTTCTTCTCGGTGTTCCCGGCGTCCCACTCGAAGCCTTCGACGTTGGCGAGGAGCGCGGCGAGGTCCAGCATAGTCTAAGTATATGCCGAACATATACAAACCGCAAGCACACGCGCGACCGTCCCGGATGCGATGAATTCAAGCAATCAATGCAACAGCTTCGTCGAACACCTCCGCGGGCGTGC
>DAOMNV010000028.1:14505-31804 GCA_035444005.1 Gemmatimonadaceae bacterium | reverse complement strand
TCGCGCCGCGGCCTGTCGCCGCGCTCGATCGCGCGCCGCCTGTCGGCCTGGCGCAGCCTGTATCGCTGGCTGATCCGTGAGCGCGGCCTGCAGGCCAATCCGGCGCAAGGGGTGCGCCCGCCGAAATCCGCCGCGCCGCTGCCGCTCTCGGCCCGTGAATTCGACGGGGCCGCGGCGATGGGCTACGTGAGCCGCCAGATGGCCTTCGGGCCGCGCGTGCCCGGGACGGCGGCCCACGCGGCGATGGCCGAGTGGCTGGTGGCCGAGCTGCGCCAGCGAGCCGACACGGTCATCGTCCAGTCCTGGACGCACACCGCGGCCGACGGCAAGCGCCTGCCGATGCGCAACATCCTCGCGCGGTTCAATCCCGCGGCCACGCGGCGCGTGCTCTACCTCGCGCACTGGGACTCGCGGCCGATCGCCGAAAAGGCCATCGATGCCGCCGCCCGCAGCCAGCCCACGCCGGGCGCCAACGACGGAGCCTCGGGCGTCGCCATCCTCCTCGGCGTCGCCGATGCGCTCCAGCGCCGGCCCGCCGACGTCGGCGTGGACCTGCTCTTCGTCGACGGCGAGGACTGGGGCGACTTCGATACCCTGACGGATGTACTGATCGGCTCGCGCCATTTCGTGGAGAACCTGCCTGCCGGCTTTGCGATGGAGTTCGGCGTGCTGTTCGATATGGTCGGCAAGGCGGATGCGCGCTTCCTCTACGAGACCTACTCGATGCGCGCCGCGCCGGACGTCATCCAGCGCGTGTGGAGCACCGCGCAGCGACTGGGTTACGGGGAGTACTTCCCGACCCGTGAGTACCAGCCCATCACCGACGACCACGTGCCATTCATCGAGAAGGGCTTCAAGGTGATCGACGTGATCGACCTCGACTACGCCTATCACCACACGCCCGAGGACACCGAGGACAAGGTCTCCGTGCAGACCCTGCAGGTCGTCGGCGACGTCGCGGTGGCGGTGCTGCGCGGGCTCTGATCGCCAAGGTCTGGAACCGCGTTCAACGCAGAGGCGCAGAGGACGCAGAGAACGACCACTGCAAGAGCTTAGGGGTCCACGCCGATGATTCGGTGCGGACCCCCAGGCAATACGCTGTCGCAGTCCTCTGCGCGCTCTGCGCCTCTGCGTTGAACGTCGTTCGGCGGGTCGGCGCGAAGATGCTGGCACCGGCGATGCCCGGATGCGCCCCCGCGATGGGCGCGGCGCGAGAGTCTTTGCGTGGCCACCCCCTCCGAGCGTCGCGCGCTGCTGTTCGTCGCGGCGGTCGCCGCCCTCGGGCTTGGCGTCCGCGGCCTGCGGGTGCTGGGCGGAGGCCCGGGGAGCCCCGATGAGCGTGCCGCCCTCGCGGCACAGATTGCCGCCGTCGACTCCGCGCTGACCAGCGGCGGGCGGCCGCGACGCCCGCGTGCGTCGACGGGGTCCGGCCCAGCGGCCCAGGCCGGCCGAGCCGCCTCCTCGCCGAGCGCCGGGTTGCCGGCCAACGCGCCGCCGCCCGGCCCGATCGACGTCGACCGCGCCAGCGTCGCCGAGTTGGACCGGCTGCCGGGCATCGGCCCCGCGCTGGCCCAGCGCATCATCGACGACCGAGAGGCCAACGGGCCCTTCGGCTCCGTGGAGGCCCTGCAGCGCGTCCGCGGCATCGGCCCGGCCCTGGCCGCACGATTGGCCCCGCTCGTGACCTTCTCCGGACTGCCTCGTCCGCCGAGGGCACCGTGAGTGTGTCGGGGAGCAGTTTACATCCTTGACACTTGTACGTCCCCCCGTCCACCTTCACCCAGTCACGCGCCGTCTGGACCGCCCCGGGAGCGCCCCGGAGGTTCCGGACCGCGCCTTGTCCCCGTGCCCGACGAATGACCGCAGCGGCCAACCCTGGTAGTGAACGGATCGGCGACCTCCTCGTGAAGGAGGGCCTGATCTCGCGGGAGCAACTGCAGCAGGCCCTGGCCGAACAACGCCAGAACGGCACGCGCGTGGGCTACAACCTCGTGAAGCTTGGCTTCATCCAGGAGAACGAGCTCACCCGCACGCTGGCGCGGCAGTTCAAGATGCCGGCCGTGGACCTCTCGAAGTTCGAGGTCGACACCAAGATCATCAAGCTGGTGCCGACGGACCTCGCGACGAAGAACCTCGTCCTCCCGCTCAAGCGCGACGGCCGTACGCTCACCGTCGCGATGGCCGACCCGACCAACCTCGGCGTCATCGAGGACCTCAAGTTCATCACGCGCTACGACATCTTCCCGGTGATCGCCGGCGAGTTCACGCTGCGCAACGTCATCGAGAAGCACTACGAGTCGAACGAGCAGCAGATGTCGGCGCTGCTCAGCGAGATAGAAGGTCTCGAGGACAGCGAGGTCGAGGTCGTCGAGGACAAGGAAGAGGAGATGTCGGCGACGGCGCTGGCCGCCGCCGTGGACGACGCGCCGGTCGTGAAGCTGATCAACGCGATCCTCACGAACGCCGTGAAGATGGGCGCCTCGGACATCCACTTCGAGTGCTTCGAGAAGGAACTGCGGGTGCGCTACCGCATCGACGGCCACCTCGAAGAGGTGATGAAGCCGCCCAAGAAGATGCAGCCGGCGCTGATCTCGCGCTTCAAGATTATGTCGTCGCTGAACATCGCCGAGCGCCGCGTGCCGCAGGACGGGCGCATCAAGCTCAAGCTCAGCGCGAGCAAGGTCGTGGACTTCCGCGTCTCGACGTTGCCCACGCTGTTCGGCGAGAAGGTGGTGCTCCGCATCCTGAGCCAGTCGAACCTGATGGACCTCGACAAGCTCGGCATCGAGCCGGCCGCCGAGCGCGACCTGATGGCCGCGGTGCGCAGCCCCTACGGGATGGTGCTCGTGACGGGCCCCACCGGCTCGGGCAAGACGACCACGTTGTATTCGAGCCTCAAGCTCATCAACAAGGTCGAGACGAACATTATGACCGCCGAGGACCCCGTCGAGTACAACCTCTTCGGCGTCAATCAGGTGCTCGTGCGCAACGAGATCGGGATGACCTTCGCCGCGGCGCTGAAGGCGTTCCTGCGGCAGGACCCGAACATCATTATGGTGGGCGAGATCCGCGACCTCGAGACGGGCGGCATCGCCATCAAGGCCGCGCTCACGGGCCACCTCGTGCTCTCGACGCTGCACACCAACTCGACCGCCGAGACGGTGACGCGACTGCTCGATATGGGTCTCGAGCCGTTCAACGTCAGCTCCGCGCTCAACCTCGTGCTCGCCCAGCGCCTGCTGCGGCGCGTGTGCTCGAACTGCAAGGAGCAGTACCGGCTCTCGCCCGACGAGATCGCCGGCGCGAAGTGGACCGAGACGACGACGCTCAGCGAGTTGCGCTTCAAGCAGGACGCCATCGACGGCCTCAAGGCCCGCGCGCCCGATGACGTGAAGCCGCTGCTGGCGAACGTCACGCTCGACACGCGGGCCATCGATATGCCCTTCTTCCGCGGCAAGGGCTGCGATGCCTGCAAGGGCTCCGGCTCGCGCGGCCGCCAGGGCGCCTACGAGGTGATGAATATGTCGCCCGGCCTCCGTCGCCTCATCCTCAGCAACGTCGGCGCCGCCGAGATCAAGGACTTCGCCATCGAGGAGGGGATGCTCACGCTCCGGATGGACGGCCTGGTCAAGGTGTGGAAGGGCATTACGTCGTTGGAGCAGGTGATTACGGAAACAAGCGCGTAGTGGACGGGAGACGTGGGACTTGCGACGTGAGCGTTGGAACCCTCACACCCGATCTCGCGCCGCGCGGCTCCGCCAGCACGTCGTTTCCTTCGCCAGGCTCACGTCTCACGTCCCACGTCTCAAGTCTTCGGAATAAATGACCGCGCCCACCCCCGCTTCCCCCGCCCAACAAGTCAACCTCCGCACCCTCCTCGAGGAGATGATCGAGCGCGGCGCGTCCGACCTGCACATCACCGCCGGCGCCCGGCCGATGATGCGCGTCGACGGCGACATCGTGCCCTCCAAGCAGGACGTCGTCCTCCAGCCCAAGGACACGCTGCAGCTGGCCTACTCGGTGCTCACCGAGAACCAGAAGAAGCGCTTCGAGATGGAGGACGAGCTCGACTTCTCGTTCGGCATCCAGAACCTCGCGCGCTTCCGCGGCAACTGCTTCAAGCAGCGCGGCTGCGTGTCGATCGTGCTCCGGCAGATCCCGTTCTCGATCAAGACCTTCGCCGACCTCAACCTGCCGCCGGTGATCGCCAAGCTGGCCGAGAAGCCGCGCGGCCTGGTGCTCGTCACCGGCCCGACGGGCTCGGGTAAGTCCACGACGCTGGCCGCGATGATCGACAAGATCAACCGCGAGCGCCGTGGCCACATCCTCACGGTCGAAGACCCGATCGAGTTCATCCACAAGCACCAGGGTTGCATCGTCAACCAGCGCGAGGTCGGCGCCGATACCAAGAGCTTCGGTTCGGCGCTCAAGTACGCGCTGCGTGAAGACCCCGACGTCGTGCTCGTCGGCGAAATGCGCGACCACGAGACGATCCACGCGGGCCTGACGATCGCCGAGACGGGCCACTTGGCATTCGCGACGCTGCACACCAACTCGGCGGCCGAGGCCATCAACCGCATCATCGACGTCTTCCCGAGCCACCAGCAGGCGCAGGTGCGCGCGCAGTTGGCCTTCGTGCTCGAGGGCATCATCACGCAGACGCTGCTGCCCAAGCGCACGGGCAAGGGCCGCGTGATGGCCGCGGAGATCCTGGTAGTGACGCCAGCCATCCGCGCGCTCATCCGCGACGACAAGATCCACCAGGTCTACTCGATGATGCAGTCCGGCAAGAAGCACGGGATGCAGACGCTCAACGACGCCCTCTACGCCCTCTACACCGCCCGCGAGGTCAGCGAGGAGGAATGCCTCCGCGTCTCGGGCGACCCCAACGAGTTCCTGCGGATGATCGGCAAGTCCGTCGTCGACGAAGGTCCCACCGGCGGGCCGTCGAAGGGCGGGTCCGTGGCGGGAGCCCGGCGATGATCGTCAGGGACTGAGGAGGATACCCAATGCCAGCATTCGTCTATACCGCCCGCACCGCCACCGGCGAACTCAAGTCCGCGACCATCGAGGCCGCGAACAAGGAGGACGTCGTCAATCAGCTGAAGCGGATGCGGATGAACGTCGTGAAGGTCGAGGAGCAGTCCAAGACCGCACCGAAGACCAAGGGGTCGATCGCGATGCGCGACATCGTGATCTTCACCCGCCAGTTCTCGACGATGATCAACTCCGGCCTGCCCCTCGTGCAGGCGCTCGACATCCTGTCGAAGCAGTCGGAGAATCCCGTCCTGCAGGCGGTGACGCGCCAGGTGGTGTTCGACGTCGAGTCGGGCCACACGGTGGCCGACGCGCTGTCCAAGCACCCGAACGCCTTCACCGAGCTCTACGTCAATATGGTCGCGGCCGGCGAGGCCGGTGGTATCCTCGATACCATCCTGCTGCGCCTCGCGACGTTTATGGAGAAGAACGACGCCCTCGTCCGCAAGGTGAAGGGCGCGATGATCTACCCCGGCGTGATTATGGGCGTGGCCGGTTCGGCCATCACCGTGCTGCTGCTCTTCGTGATCCCGACCTTCCAACGGATGTTCGCGTCGGTGGGCCTCCCGCTGCCGCTGCCGACGCGCATCGTCATCGGGCTGTCGGAGTTCCTGCAGGCCTACTGGTGGGCGCTCATCATCGGCGGCGTCGTCGCGTTTCGCTCCTTCAAGAGCTACTACGCCACGAGCAACGGCCAATTGGTGATTGACCGATTGCTGCTCAAGGCTCCCGTGCTCGGCGACGTGCTGCGCAAGTCGGCCGTGTCGCGCTTCACGCGCACGCTCGGCACGCTGATCAGCTCCGGCGTGAGCATCCTCGACGGCCTCGAGATCACGGCCAAGACCGCCGGCAACCGCGTCATCTCCGACGCCATTATGGCCTCGCGCGCCTCGATCGCCGGCGGTGATACCATCTCCGCGCCGCTCGCCAAGTCCGGCGTGTTCCCGCCGATGGTGATCTCGATGATCGCCGTCGGTGAGCAGACCGGCGGCCTCGACGAGATGCTCAGTAAGATCGCCGACTTCTATGACGAGGAAGTGGATGCCGCCGTCGGCGGCCTGCTCGCCCTGATGGAGCCGATGATGATCGTGTTCCTCGGCGTCGTCGTCGGCGGTATGGTGGTGGCGATGTACCTGCCGATCTTCGATATGATCAACGCGGTGCAGTAAGGACGGAAGACGGATGACGGAAGAAGAGAACGCGGGGGGTAGCCAGGCTGGCTGCCCCCCGCGTTTTCGTCCGCTGCGGGTGTGAGGGCGTGCCTGACCTCCTGCGGCGGCTTCCCCCGCTGGCGACGTCGCGTGCACCGATGCAACCTTCCCGCGTGAACCGCCGCATCGTCCGTTCCGTCCACTGTGGCCTCGTCCTCGCCGCGTCGATCTTCTCGGCGCGCGCCGCCGCGGCGTTGCAGGGCCCGCCGCCGCCGGAGCGCCTGCCCTTCGCCGTCGGCGAGGCGCTGGAGTATAGCGTGCACGTGACGGTCGGCGGCACGGTCGGGGCGGGGCAGATGCGCGTCGAGGGGCCGGTCGTCGAGCGCGACGTGTCGACCTGGCGGCTGGTCTTCGATATGCGCGCGGCCCGCGGCCCGATCCGCGCCGTCGACCGCACGGTCTCGTGGCTGGACCCGCGACGCTTCCGCATCACGCGCTTCGAGAAGACCGAGCGGCATCCGCTGAGTCGCAGCGAGGAGAAGGTCGCGATCGACCAGGTCGCCGGCACCTGGCGCGACGAAGTGACCGAGCGCTCGCAGCCGCTGGGGTCGCCGGCGCCGCTGGACGAGCTCTCGTTCATCTACTTCCTGCGCACGCTGCCCCTCGACCGCGATACGACCTTCGAGGTCTCGCGGCACTTCGACCCGGCGCGCAATCCCACGGTCATCCGCGTCCTCGGTGAGGAGCTGGTCGAGACGCCCGTCGGAATCTTTCGCACGCGCATCGTGGAAATGGACGTGCGGGACCCCAAGCGCTACCGCGGGGCGGGGACGGTCCGGCTGAACATCGACACGGCCGACTGCCGTGTGCCGGTGCGCATCGTGAGCCGGATGCCCGTGCTGGGTACCACCACGCTGCTGCTGACCGGCTGGGCGAGTCCGCCGCGGTACCCGGGCGCGATGCCCTGTGGTGCGTAGGGAAAAGCCCTACTGTAAGGCAATCTCCTACCTCACCAAGGTTCCGGCACTGCCTTACTGATACCTGTCCGCCCAAAGCGGATACTCCATCCACGAATCGCGCACCGTGTGCGATTCGCTGCGTAGTCCCCCGCTTGGAGTGAATCCGATGCGTGCCCCGATGCCCCGCTGGACCCTTGCCCTCGCTGCCCTCGCCCTCGTGGCGGCGGCTTCGCCGATCGTCGATGCGCTGCGCCTGAAGCCGGAGAGCCGGCTGTGGTTCGAGGGCACGTCGACGGTGCGCGACTGGAGCTGCAAGGCACCGCAGATCGACGCGACGATCGACGCCGAGGCGGCCGCGCCGGCCGCGGTGCTCGACGGCCGCAAGGCGGTGAAGACCGTGGACCTGGTCTTCCCGGTCGCGACGCTCGATTGCGACAACCGCACGATGAACAACCATATGCGCACGGCGCTGAACGCCGAGCGGCATCAGGCGATCCGCTTCACGCTCGGCGAGTACACGCTGGCCAAGGGCAGCACCACCACCGGAAGCCTGCAGGGCCAGTTGACGATCAACGGGCAGACGCGGGCGATCACGGTGCCGGTGCAGTTCGCGAACGCCGCCGGTGCGCTGCGCGTGACGGGCCGCTACCCGCTGCCGATGACGCAGTGGGGTGTGCAGCCGCCGCGCCTGATGATGGGAACGCTGAAAGTCGGTGACACCGTCACCGTGAACTTCGACCTCTTGCTCCAACCCTGATCGGCGGTCTGTCGATCCACATCCCCAGTGAGGAATCTCACAATGCTCTCGCGTCGCAACATCCTCCCCGCCCTTGCCGCCCTCGCGTTTGCCGCGCCGCTCGCCGCGCAGCAGGCCCCGGCGTCCGAAGAGGCGCGGTTCCAGCCGCCCACCGTAGTCCAGTACCTGCGTCCGTACGACAAGCGTGGCATCAACGTGTTCGAGACCCCGAAGGTCGAGAACGTGCCGTACACGGGCTTTGCGCTGCAGTGGGGCGCGGCCTTCACGCAGCAGTTCCAGGGCCTCAGCCACGAGACGGCCAGCTCGACGGCGCTCAAGGACATCGGCAACGGCTTCAACAACGCCGCCGCCAACCTGTATATGAACGCCCAGGTGGCCCCCGGCATCCGCGTGCAGCTGACGACCTACCTCTCGTCGCGCCACCACCCGGAGACCTACGTCAAGGACGGCTTCCTGCAGGTGGACGCCTCGCCCCTCGACGTGCCGCTGTTCCACGAGATTATGAAGTTCACCACGCTCAAGATCGGCCACTTCCAGGTGAACTACGGTGACTTCCAGTTCCGCCGCACGGACAACGGCAACGCGATGTACAACCCGCTGGTCGGCAACGCGTTGATGGATGCCTTCACGACGGAAGTCGGTGTCGAGGCGATCGTGCAGCGCAACGGCCTCTTCGGCGTCGTCGCCGCGACGGGCGGCGAGATCAAGGGCCGCGTGGACCTGCCGGACGACCGCGCCCCGGCCTATATGGTGAAGGGTGGCTTCGACCGCCAGCTCAACGACGACCTGCGCGTGCGCCTCAGCGGTTCGTACCGCACCACGGCCTCGTCGATCAGCAACTCGATCTACTCGGGTGACCGTGCCGGATCGCGCTACTACTTCGTGCTCGAGAACACCGCGGCGACCGAATCGGCCCAGTTCACGTCGGGGCGCGTCAACCCGGGGTTCACGGACAAGCAGAGCGGCTATATGATCAACCCGTTCGTGAAGTTCCGCGGCGCCGAGTTCTTCGGGATGTACGAAGTGGCGCAGGGCCGTGCGGCGGCGGAGACCAGCGAGCGCGAAGTGACGCAGCTGATGGCGGAAGGCGTGTACCGCTTCGGCCGCACCGAGAGCACCTACCTCGCCGCGCGCTGGAACAACGTCACGGGCGACCTCGGCGCCGCTGCGCCGGACGCTGATGTCACCCGCATCAACTTCGGCGGTGGCTGGTACGTCACCCCGAGCCTCCTGATGAAGGCCGAGTGGGTCAACCAGGAGTACAAGGGCTTCGTCGGCGCCGCGGACACCCGCAACGGCGGCAAGTTCAAGGGCTTTATGATCGAGGCAGTCCTCGCGTTCTGAGCTGAGACGGAAGACGCAAGACGGAAGGCGGGGGGGAGCAAGGCTCCTCCCCGCCTTCCGATTGTCCGTTCATCATCCGTCATCCATCATCCGTCATTACTCATCCACCTTCCGTCTCCCGTCTTCCGTCCAGTAGCTTCCCAGAATGCGCCTCCCCTCCGTTCTCCTCGCCCTCATCGTCGCCGGCTGCGCTGGCGCCCAGGCTTCCTCCACGTCGCCAGCCGCACGCGACGCGATTCCCGCGCTCGACTCCGCCAAGCTCCTCGGCGACCTGTTCCGACTCTCGCACGACTCGATGGCCGGTCGTGCGGCGATGACGCCGGAGAACGCCAAGGCGCGCGCCTACCTCGTCGGCGAGATGCGGCGCTTGGGGCTCGCGCCGGTGGGCGCATCGTTCGAGCAGCCCTTCGCGATGCCGCGGCGCAACCGGCCGGACTCGGTGAAGGGCGTGAACGTCGTCGCGCAGGTGCGCGGCTCGCGCTTCCCCGATCGCGTGATCGTCGTCAGCGCGCACTTCGACCACGTCGCGCCGCGCAATGGCAACATCTACAACGGCGCGGATGACAACGCCTCCGGCACGGCCGCGCTGCTGCAGATGGCCGCGCACTTCCAGCGGCACAGGCCGGAGCACACGTTGATCTTCGCCTTCTTCGACGCCGAGGAGATGGGCCTGCTCGGGGCCCGCGCCTTCGTGGCCAACCCGCCCGTGCCGCTGGCGCAGATCGCCGCGAACGTCAATATGGATATGGTCGCCCGCGGCGATAACGGCACCCTGTGGGCCGTTGGCACCACGCCGCATCCGGTGATGAAGCCCGTCGTCGAGGCGCTGGTCCCCGCGCCGGGCGTGACCATCAAGATGGGCTACGACACCGGCACCGGCCGCGACAACTGGACCTCGCTCTCCGATCAAGGCGCCTTCCACGCGCAGGGCATCCCCTTCGTGTACTTCGGCGTCGAGGACCATCCGGACTACCACGAGCCCACGGACGATCCTGAGAAGGTGAACGCGGGCTGGTATTACAGCGCCGCGCGGACGATCGCGGCGTTCGTGACGCGGCTCGATGCCGCGGTGGCCGGCTGGCCGCCGCGCTGAGCGCCGAGCGCTAGACGGGGACGGCGAGGCGGCGGCGCACGGCAGTGAGCGCCGCCGCCTCGCGCGCAGCACCGACGCCGCCGACCACCGTATAGGCGGCGCCGAGGACCTCGAGCTCCGCGCGGAAGGCGGCGAACAGCTCGTGGCGCGCCGTGGGCCGGTCGCGTACGCCGTCGGCCTCCCACGCGAGGTCGGGGAGGCAGAGCAGATAGAACTCCGCGCGACGCACGCGCGCTTCCTCCTCGATCCAGAGCGGGCAGTCGCCGTAATAGTGCCGCGCATAGACCACCGTGCTCACCAAGTCGGTGTCGTGGATCAGCAGGGCAGGCTGCGCGGCGCGCGCAGCGTCGTCGAGGGCCATCGCCAGGCGGGCGATCGGCTCCACGGTCGCGGCGGAGAGCGGCCGCGGATCCGTCTCGACGAATCGTCGGGCGGCCTCGGGCACCCACGGCGCGTCGAGTCCTGCGGCCAACGCCGCCGCCAGCGTCGTCTTGCCGCTGGCCTCGGGCCCGATCAGCACCACGTCGCGTGTGGCGTCGCGGCGCATCAGGCCGTCGCTCCCGCCGCGGCGTCGGCGTGCGCCTCGCGCGAATCGCGTGCGGCAAGCGTCCGCCCCCACGAGCGCCAGCCTTGGATTGCGAGACCGAAGAAGGCCACGTAGAGCAGCGCCGTCGGCCACAGGCCCTGCGACACATACAGGCCCACGTAGACGACGTTCACCGCCATCCACGCGGCCCAGTTCTCGCGCAGCTTGCGCGTGAGCATCCACTGGGCGACCAGGCTCACGGCGGTGGTGCCGGCGTCGAGCCAGGGCGACGCGGCGTCGGTATACCGCGAGAGGCCGAGCCCGAGCAGCAGCGTGGCCGCGGTGGCGATGCCCGCGAGGACTAGGCGTAGCCCCGGCGGTGTCCGGCTCACCTGCACGCCGGTGTGTGAAGCGCCGCCGTACTTCCACTGGTACCAGCCGTAGATCGACAGCGCGAAATAGAAGAGCTGGAGCCCCGCATTGGCGTAGAGTTGGGCGCGTCCGAGCACCACGAAATACAGCGCCGTGTTGATCAGCGCCGTGGGCCAGCTGGCGATGTGCTCCCGCGTGCTGAGCCAGACGCTGACCACGCCGAATCCGGCGGCAATCCACTCCAAGGGGTCCATTGGCGGAGCCTACACTGGCCGGGGGGGTGGATACAAGGCACGGGGGCGTTGAATCCGGCACCCTTCCGGGGCTAGATTGCAGGGTTCCCACTCCAACCGGACACTATGGCGAAAGAAGAAGCGATCGAACTCGAAGGGACCGTGAGCGAAGTGTTGCCGAGCGCGACCTTCCGTGTTCTGCTGTCGAACGGGCACGACGTGCTCGCGACGATGGCCGGCAAGATGCGCCGTTTCCGCATCCGGGTCCTCCAGGGCGATCGCGTGACGGTGGAAGTCTCGCCATACGACCTGAGCCGCGGCCGCATCACGTTCCGTCACAAGAACTGAGCGGAGCACGCGGGGAAACACGAGAGGGGCGCGCATCCGGCTGGATGCGCGCCCCTCGTCGTTACCGGCTATCGCGACCGACGGCGATGCCCGCGGCTCAGTGCGCCGCGGCTTCGGCCTTCGGCTTGTCGGGCTTCTGGTAGGTGGCCTTGTGGATGGAGAACGCAGCCACGTTGGCGACGATCGCGAGCACGATGATGGCGGCGGCGAAGCCCCAGCCCAGCTTGTTCGGATCGTACGCGGTCCCGCTGTTCGACATACTCGGCTCCACGTGAGGAGGTTCAGGTGGCGAATGCTAACGACTCGGAGGGGGTTCCCGCCACTGGTCTCGCGCAATCGGCGGCGGTCAGCGACGCCGGAATCGCTCGAGGGCGCGCCGATCCTGCTTGGTCGGGCGCCCGGGTGCGGGCTCCATCGCCGGCGCGGCCTTGGTGAGTTGCCAGTGGAGCTTCTCGCGGGCCTCGCGCGAAGCGGCCGTCTCCTCGTAGAGCCGCTGCGCCTCGGGCGCCGGGCCGCGGCGCTCGGACGTGCCCCGAACGATGACGACGTGCTCGTAGGGACCCATCCGCAGGCGCAGCTCGTCGCCGGGCTTCACGGACTTGGCGGGCTTGGCACGGTCGCCGTTCACGTACACCTTGCCTCCATCCACCGCGTCGGCGGCCAGCGACCGCGTCTTGTAGAAGCGCCCTGCCCACAACCATTTGTCCAGGCGGACGGGTTCGGTCCGCAGCGGAGCGTGATCGTCGTGCATCCCACCAAGCTAACGCAGCGGTTCATTCATCGACGCCGCGCGGCCGCGGTCGCGGGACTGCTCGCGCTTGCCGCCTGCGGCGATCCGGAGGCGAAGCGCGCGGCCGAGCAGCAGGCGGTGCGCCAAGAGATGGCGGTCGCCGAAACGACGGCGCGGCAGGCCGCCGCGCTGCCCAGTGACGGGCTCTGGACCGAGGCGCACCTGATGGATCGCCTGCTGCGCGCCGGCGTGGCCCCACGGGCGAACCCCGAGCCCGCGCCGGAGGCGCCGTGGATGCGCGGCGAGCCGCACAGGCTCCTTGCCGGTGGCGGGACGCTCTACGCCTGGATCTACGCCGACAGCGTGCAGCGCCGCATCGTCTCGGACGCCCTGGACGCGCAGACGGCCGCCCCGCCCGGCCAGGTGACGCCGTTCCCCCCGCCGATGCTGATGGTGACCAACAACAACATCATCGTGGTGGTCACCGGCGGCCGCCTCACCAACCACGAGCGCATCGCGCTGGCGATCGAGGCGGGGTTGCCGGTCCACCCGTAGCCGCGGGCACTGGTTCGGACCGCGTCCGTTTGCAAAATTTCTGTAACGGACACGCCCTGCCCTCAGCCGCGGAGCGTCCGGGAACAATTTTTAAGGCCGACATTTTTAGTCCCTAAATGCCGACCCGCTGATGCAATCAACCCCACGCGCCGTCCGTCTCACGCAGCACGTTGCCCAACGCCTCGGACTCGACGATCCGGGGGCGGCGTGGCGCGAAGACCTGCGTCGGCTCCAACTGCCGGAAGCCAGCGCGGCCGACCTCGCCGAGAGCATCGTCGAGTGCGGGCGTCGGTGCGGCGTTGCGTTCCTGCGGCAGTCGTATGCGCGCGGGGAGTTCCGCGCGGCGCTGCACGATGCCACGGCGCCGCTGGTCCTCGTGGCGCAGCATCCGACGGGCGGTGTGACGGGCGCGGTCGTCGATGCCGTCGACGGCGACGTGGTCACCCTGCGACGGCTCGGGGCCGAGGGGATGGAGTCGCCCACGCGCAGCGATTGGGAGGCGATCTTCGCCGAGCTCGCGGGCGAGAGCGGCGTAATCGGCGTGCTGTTCCCGGCGAAGGTGCTGCCGGAGGCCGTGCTCGGCCCCAACGCCGACGCCGCCGACCGCTCGCCGATGGACCGCCTGTGGGAGCTGCTGGTGCTGGAGAAGGGCAACATCGGCCTCGTGTATGCCTACGCCACCCTGGTGGGCCTGTTCTCGCTGACGCTGCCGCTCGGCGTGCAGGCGATCATCGGCTTGGTCTCGGGCGGCTTGTTCCTGCAGCCAATCGTCATCCTCATCGCGTTCGTGATCCTCGGCACCGCGGCGACGGGCGTGCTGCAGGTGCTGCAGCTCGCGGCGGTGGAGCGCATCCAGCAGCGCATCTTCGCGCGCATCGCGCTGGAGTTCTCGCTGCGCGTGCCGCGCGTGAGCGTGGAGCAGTGGCTCAAGGACGACCTCCCGGAGCGGATGAACCGCTTCTTCGAGGTGGTCACGATCCAGAAGTCGCTGGGCAAGCTGCTCACCGGCGCGACGACGGCGCTGCTGCAGGTGCTCTTCGGCCTGCTGCTGCTGACGTTCTACCACTACTACTTCACGTTCTTCTGGGTCGGGATGGCGCTGCTGATGTGGGGCGTGCTCCGGCTGACGTATCCGAAGGGGCTCGAGACGAGCCTGATGGAGAGCAAGTTCAAGTACCGCGCGGTGCACTGGCTCGAGGAGCTGGCGCGCACCGTGGCGTCGTTCAAGGCGGCCGGACGCGCCACGCCGGCGCTGCAGCGGATGGACGAGCACGTGAGCGGCTACCTGAAGTACCGGCAGAAGCACTTCCGCGTTCTCGTGTGGCAGGCGCTCTCGGCCGTGGGGATGAAGGCGCTGATCACGGGCTCGCTGCTCATCATCGGCAGCCTGCTGGTGATCCAGGGGCAGATCACGCTGGGGCAGTTCGTCGCCGCGGAGCTCGTCGTCGTCACGGTGCTTGCCGGCGTGGAGAAGCTCGTCGACTCGCTCGACGAGCTGTACGACCTGCTCACGGCCGTCTACAAGCTCGGCGGCGTGACGGACCTGCCGCTGGAGTCGGTGGGCGGGCTGACGCTGCCCGACGAGGGCACGGGCATCGCCGTGAAGCTGCAGGACGTGTCGTACAGCTATCCCGCGGCCAGCCGCCCGGCGTTGAGCGGCATCACGCTCGCCGTCCGGCCGGGCGGCAAGGTCGCGATCACCGGCTCCGACGGCTCAGGCACGTCGACGCTGCTGGGCATCGTCGCCGGCTTGCTGCCGCACTACGGCGGCACGGTGCAGGTGGCGGGCATCACGCTCCGCGACGTGGACCCGACCACGCTGCGCGACCGCATCGGCCTCGTGATGGGGGCGAACGAGATCTTCGAGGGCTCCGTCGAGGAGAACGTCTCGCTCGGCCGGCCCGGCATCGGCACGGCGGACGTGATGCGCGCGCTGGACGCTGTCGGCGCGGCCGACGACGTGCAGGCCTTGGCGCTGGGGATGCGCACGCCGCTGGCCAGCGGAGGCCGCGGCCTGCCGTCCACGCTGCGCATCCGCTTGCTGATCGCGCGGGCAATCGTCGCGCGGCCGCGGCTGATCGTGCTCGACGAGGTGCTGGCCACCGTGGAGCCCGCCGCGCGGCACGATCTCATCCAGGTGCTCACCGGTCCGCAAGCGCCGTGGACGTTGTTCATCGTCTCGCACGATCCCGAGGTCTTCGCGGCGATGGACAGCGTGCTGGTGCTGCGCGACGGCGTGCCGCACGCGGTGGCGCCGTGGAAGGACCTGGCCAACGACATCTTCGTGCGCGAGCTCGTGCCGAGCAACCGGAGCGTCGCCTGATGGCCACGACGACCGATCTCCTCGACCGCCGCGACAAGTCGCTCGAGAGCGTGCGGCTGCTGGCGCGGCAGCCCTCGCTGCGGACCCTGCTGATGTGGATTGGCGGCGTCGTCGCGGTGATGCTCGTCGTGGCCTTCCTGCCCTGGCAGCAGAACGTCGCCGGGGCGGGCGAGGTCACCGCGCTCAAGCCGGAGGACCGGCCGCAGGAGGCGGTCGCGGCCATCGGCGGGCGCATTAGCGAGTGGTACGTGCAGGAAGGCGACTCGGTGCGCGTCGGCGATCCGATCGTCGCGCTCGCCGAGGTGCGGCAGGAGTATCTCGATCCGCTTACGCTCGACCGCCTCGGCGAGCAGGTGCAGGCCAAGCGCCGCTCGGTCGAGGAGAAGCGGCAGAAGGCGGCCGCGCTCGCCGACCAGGCGATCGCGCTGGACTCCCTGCGCACGATCGCGCGCATCCGGGCCGAGAACCGCATCCAGCAGATCGCCGCATCGCTGACCGCGGCGCAGCTCGAGGATTCGATCGCCACGGTGCAGGCCGAGCGCGTGCAGCAGCTCTTCGCCGACGGCCTGCGCTCGCGCGCCGAGTTGGAAACGGCGCGCCAGCGGCAGCAGCGCGCGTCGGCATTGGCCGTCGAGCAGCGGGCCGCGTTGCTCACGGCGCGCGCCGAGCGTGCGGCGGTGGACGCCGATTATGCCGAGAAGATCGCCAAGGTGGAGAGCGATCGCCGCGCGACCTTGGCCGAGGTGGCCGACGGCATCGCCGAGATCGCGAAGCTCTCGAGCGGCGAAGCGAACATCGCCGAGCGACAGGATCTGCTGATGGTCCGCGCACCGCGCGACGGCATCGTCGTGCGGGCGCTGCGCGCGGGCATCGGCGAGATCGTGCGCGACGGCGAGCCCGTGGCGACGGTGCAGGCCGCCGCGCCGGAACTCGCGGTGGCGATGCAGGTGAACGCGCGCGACGTGCCGCTGATCCGCGTCGGCGACGAAGTGCGGCTCGAGTTCGCTGGCTGGCCGGCGCTGCAGTTCAGCGGCTGGCCCAACGCCTCGCTGGGTACCTTCGGCGGCCGCGTCGCCGTGGTCGATCAGGTGGCCTTGCCCAACGGCTTCTACCGCGTGCTGGTCGCGCCCGATCCGTCGCAACCGGCCTGGCCGCAGGAACTGTTGATGGGCTCCGGTGCGCGCGGCTGGGCGATGCTCCGCGAGGTGCGCGTCTGGTTCGAGGTGTGGCGCACCGTCAACGGATTTCCGCCGGCGTTGCCGCAGAGCGGGCTCACGCCGACGAGCGGCGGGAGCGGATACTCAGGCACGCGCAACGCGGCGAGCCCGGCCGCGACGAAAGCCGCGCCGTGAGCGCCATCGACCTGCGGCGGCTCGCCGTGCGGGGCGCCGTGCGGGGCGCATTGCGGGGCGCCGTGCAGGGCGCGTTGCTCGCGGGCCTCGTCGCGCCGGCGACGCTCGCGGCGCAAGAGCCGTCGTCTCGAGCCGGCAGCGCGGCGCAGGAGATCGCGCTCGAGGACTTCCTCGCGCGCGTGATCGCGACGCATCCGCAGGTGCGGCAGGCCGAGGAGGCGCGCCGCCAGGCCGACGCCGAGCTGCTCACGGCGCGCGGAGGCTTCGATCCCTACCTCAGCGCGATGTGGGATACGAAGCGCTTCAAGGGCATCGGCTACTACGACGAACTCGACGCGCGGCTGGTGCTGCCGACCCCCTGGGGCGTGGATTTCAAGCTGGGTTGGGAGCGGGCGGCGGGGCAGATTATCAATCCCGAGCGCGCGACGCCCGGCGAGGGCCTGCTCTCGTTCGGCATCACGATGCCGATCGGTCCGCGGCTGCTCACCGACGAGCGACGCACGGCGTTGCGGCAGGCGG
>DAOMNV010000028.1:0-14495 GCA_035444005.1 Gemmatimonadaceae bacterium | reverse complement strand
CCCGGTCACCGCATCCCCGATGATCGGCGCCGTGTTGCCGGAGCCGCTGCCCGATGCCGACCGCGACGCGGCGGTGGCCCGTGTGCTGCAGTCCGCGGCGCGGGATTGGGGCCTGTGGGCGGAGATGGCGCGTCGGGCGCAGATCACCGCGGAGGGCGTGACGCTCGCGCAGTTCCGGCTCGACGCCCTGCGCCGCCGCGTGGAGACGGGTGACGCGGCGCCGATCGATACGATCGAGGCCTTGGCCGAGCTGCGCGCGCGCGAGGTGCTGCAGCTCGATGCGCGGGCCGCCGCGGACGCGGCGCGGCTCGTCGCCGAAGGTTGGCTCTGGCGCGCCGACGGGACGCCCGATCGTTTTCCCGCGGCGGCCGTGGCCGCCGCGCGCGCCACGCTCAGCCAAGAGGCGATGCTGCAGGAGCGACTCGGCGGCGACGCGCTGCGCTATCTCGTGGCGCGGCATCCCTTCGTACAGCAGGCCACCGCGCGCTGGCGCCAAGCCGAGGCCGCGCGTCGGCTCGCTGCGGTGAACATCCTGCCCAGCGCGAGCATCGATCTCAGCGGCCTCGCCGCCGGCGGCAGCTTGGGCGACGTCAATCCGCCATCGCTGACGGGAGAGGAGAGCAAGTTCAGCGGCAACGTCCGGCTGCCGCTGTTCCCGCGCCGTGAGGTCGGGCGCCTGCGCGCGGCGGAGTCGCGCACGAGGGCGTTGCAGGCCGAGCGCGAGCGCGTGCGCCGCGAGGTCGAGATCGACGCGCAGCGGGCGCTGCTCGAGTTGCAGGCCGTGGACGCGCAGCTCTCGCGGCAGGAGACGCTGGTGGCGCTGCAGGAGCGGCTGCTCGCCGCCGAGCAGCAGCGCTTCGCGGCGGGCGAGAGCACGCTGCTGGTGGTGAACCTGCGCGAGCGTGGGCTGCTGGACGAGCGGCTCAAGCTGGCGTCGTTGGTGGCGCGGCGCTCGCGGGTCCTGGGCACGCTCGCGGTGGCGACGGGAACACCGCAACTTTCCGTGGGTGAAACACCGCATCGAGGCGTCCGGTAAGGAGGCTTCGACCTCCCTCATTCACCGGATATGCGCACCATTCGCTTCGCGGCCCTCGTCGCCGCACTCGTCGCCGTGTCTTCCACCCGCGCCGCTGCGCAGGGCGGGCTTCCCATCAATCTCCAGATCGGCCTGCCGCAGGGCGAGTTCAAGGAGAACGTGAGCGTCGCCGGCGGCTTCGGCTTCGCCGGCATCTTCCCGATCGCCACGGAGTTCGGCATCCGCGCCGGCCTCGACGTGCAGATCTACGGCAACGAGACGCGTCGCGTGCCGCTGGGCGGCGGCGCGCTGGGCCTGATCAACGTGGACGTGACGACCACCAACGCCATCGTCGGCGGCAGCATCGGCGCACAGGTCGGCCTGCCGAGCGATCGCGTGAAGCCCTACGTGGGCGGGATGATCGGTTTCTCCAACTTCAACACGCAGTCGCGGGTGGCCGGCGAGAACTCCCAGGACCAACCGTTCGCCTCGAGCACGAATTCGTCGGATAACGCCTTCTCCAAGCACGCGCTGGTCGGGATGTATTTCCCGATGAGCAACGGCAAGGTGCTCGTGGACCTCGGCGCGCGGTATACCTGGAACGGCGAGTCGGTGCGCTATCTCACGCCCGGAGACATCACGGAAGACAACGACAACAACGTGGTGATCACGCCGCGGGAAACGCGGGCGGACCTGCTGACTATCACGCTGGGCGTGACGATCCGTTTCGGGGGTGGGCAGGCGCGTTGAGCGGTACGGCGGCGGACGGTCGCGGTCGCTTGGCCGCGGCCGCTCGTCGATTCAGTCGTCGGTCTTCCAGCGGCGGTCGCGCTTCACGTGCGACCGCCGCTTCTTTTCCTCGAGGCGCTGCTCGCGCTGCCCGCGGCTCGGCTTCGTGGCGCGACGGACCTTCGGCACCACCAAGGCGTCGCGCAGCATCGCCGCGAGCCGGCCGAGCGCGAGCGCACGGTTCTGCGCTTGGCTGCGGGTGTCCGCCGCGACCACGCGGATGCCACCGCTGGCATCGAGCTTGGTCGCGAGCCGCGTCTCGAGTTGCGCGCGCTGCGTATCGGTGACGGCCGAGGAGCGACGCAGGTTCCACACGACTTCGATGCGCGTGGAACTGGTGTTGACGTGCTGGCCGCCGGGTCCGCCGGCCTTGGTCGCGCGCACGGTGAGCTCGCTCGCGGGGATTCGGAGCCGTCCGTTGACGACGAGGCGACCCTCCTCGTCCCAAAGCTCAGGTGAGGCCATCTCGGCCCTCGGCGTTGCAGAATGCGAGACTAATCGTCACCTTATGACTCTGGAGAAATGCAATACCGGGAGAGAGCCCTGAACGTCGAACGCGTGCGGACCACGGAGCGGATGCTGGCGGTGCTGGACCCGCGGCGCCTGCTCAATGGGATATATGTCGGGCGACTGCTCGTGGCGAGTGCCAACTTCGCCTGGGCCGTGTTGTTCGCGCTGTTCGCGAACCCGTTGAATACGGTGATCGCGGCGACGGCGTTCGTGGCCGCGATGGCGCTGACGGCGGTCTCCTACATCCATACCGAGGTCAACCGGCGGCACGCTGGGCCGGGCTTCCTGTATGCGCAGTTCGTGCACGACCTGTTGCTGATCACGCTCGTCGTGCACCTCACGGGCGGCGGTGATTCGCAGTTCGCCGCGCTCTACATCCTCGTCAACGCGACGGCGGCGCTGCTGCTGCCGATCGGCTCCTCGCTGCTGCTGGCCTTGCTGGGCAGCGTGCTGTACGTCGGCGACGCCTTTCTCGTCAGCGGCGGCGACATCACGATCCCGCTGTTGCTGCAGCTGGTGGTGTTCGTGCTCGTCGTGGTGGGCACGAGCTACATCGCCGGCCGCTTGCAGGAGGCGGGGCAGGGACGCGTGCAGCTCGAGGCTGAGCTGGCCAGCGCGCAGGTTCGCGCGGCGGACATCCTCGCGAACATCCGTTCGGCGATCATCACGGTCGACGACCTCGGCCGCCTGCTCTACGCGAATCCCGCGGCCACGCGGCTCCTCGGCGTGCCCTTCGAGACCCTCGCCGGCGCGCCCGTGCTCGCGGCGCTGCGCGCGGTGGCCCCGACGGTGGTCGACGCCACCGAGTCGACGATTGCGGGCGGGCAGGGCAGCGTGCGCACCGAAGGCACGATGCGCCGTGATGGCCGCAGCATCCCGCTGGGCATCACCACCACGGCGGTCGGCGGCGACCTGCGGCCGGTTGGCGGTGCGACGACCGTGATCGTTCAGGACATCTCCGACGAGAAGCGCCTCGAGAGCCTGCGGTTGCGCGCGCAGCGGCTCGAGGCGGTTGCCGAGTTGAGCGCCTCGCTGGCCCACGAGATCAAGAACCCGCTGGCGAGCATCCGCTCGTCGGTGGAGCAGCTCTCGCGCCGCGCCGCGGCGACGGACGACGAGCGGACCTTGGGCGAGCTCATCACGCGCGAGTCGGATCGGCTCTCGCGCCTGCTGTCGGAGTTCCTCGACTTCGCGCGCGTGCAGTCGGCGCGTCGCGACCGCTTGGACCTCCGCGAACTCGTACGCGCGGCGGTGGCCTTGGCCGGCACGCATCCCGACCGCGGGGCCGAGGTCGCGTTGGTCACGGAGTTTCCGGACCACGCCGTGCCGCTCGACGGCGACGAGGACTTGCTGCACCGCGCCGTGTTCAACCTCGTGCTCAACGCCTGCCAAGCGGTGGGCGAGCGCGGCAGCGTCGTCGTGACCTTGCGGCAGCACAGCGCCGAGGAGCGGCCGACGGGGCTGCCGATCCGCTCGGCGTCGTACGCCATCGAGGTGCGCGACGACGGCCCGGGCATCCCGGCGGACATCCAGGACCGCCTCTTCGAACCCTTCGCGACGACGAAGCCCGGTGGCAGCGGATTGGGGCTCGCCGTCGTGCACCGCGCCATCGAGGCGCATCGCGGCGTGATCCTCGTCGACAGCGACGCGCACGGCACCCGCTTCACCGTCTATCTCCCCACCGAGGCCGAGGCCTCGGGAGCGACCCAATGACCGACTCCACCCGCCGCCCGAGCGTCCTCGTCGTCGACGACGAATCGGGCATCCTGCAGACGCTCGAGATCCTGCTGCGCGCCGAGGGATTCGACGTGCACACGGCGCACGGCGGCAAGGCCGCGCTGGAGCGGATCCCGCAGCTGACGCCGGACATCATCATCTCCGACGTGCGGATGCCCGGCGTGGGCGGCGTGGAAGTGCTCGCCGCGGCGCGCGAGCACGACGCCGAGGTGCCGGTGATCCTGATGACGGCGCAGGCGACGTTGCAGACGGCGATGCAGGCGGTGAACGCCGGCGCCTTCTATTACATCCAGAAGCCGTTCCGCAACGACGAGCTGCTGGCGATCCTCAAGCGCGCCGCCGAGCATCGTGCGCTGCGGCTGGAGAACAAGTCGCTGAAGCGCGAGATCAAGCGGCGTGAGCGTCGCGGCGCATCGGCGCCCGTGGGTGCGCATCCGGCGTGGATCGACGCGCTGTCGCTGGCCGAGGCGGTCGCGCACACGGAGTCGACGGTGCTGATCACCGGCGAGTCCGGCACGGGCAAGGAAGTCGTCGCGCGCTACATCCACGAGCTTTCGATGCGCGCCGACTCGACGTTCGCGTCGATCAACTGCGGCGCCCTGCCCGAAGGCCTCTTGGAGAGCGAACTCTTCGGCCACGTGAAGGGCGCGTTCACCGGTGCGGTGAAGGACAAGGAAGGCCTGTTCACGGCGGCGGCCGGCGGCACGTTCTTCCTCGACGAGATCGGCGAGACGACGCCGGCGACGCAGGTGAAGCTGCTGCGCGTGCTGCAGCATCGTGAGGTGATCCCGGTGGGCGCGACGGATCCCGTGCCGATCGACACGCGCATCATCGCGGCGACGAACCGCGACCTGGAGGAGGAGATCAAGCGCGGGTCGTTCCGTCGCGACCTGTTCTACCGCCTCAACGTGATCGCCATCCACCTCCCGCCGCTGCGCGAGCGCCGCGAGGACATCCCGTTGCTGGCCGAGGCCTTCCTGCAGCGCGGGGCCTCCCAGAAGGGCGACGCGGCGAAGGCGCTGAGCGCCGAGGCCAGCGCGGCGCTGCTCGAGTACAACTGGCCCGGCAACGTGCGCGAGCTGGAGAACGCGTTGGAGCGTGCGATGATCCTCACGCCGGGCGCGACGATCCAGCTGAGCGCGCTGCCCGAGCGCATCACGGAGCGGCGCAGCGACCCGCTGGTGACGGAGCGCGTGGCGGCGAATCCGACGCTGGAGCTGATCGAGCGCGCGTACATCCATTGGGTGCTGCAGAGCGAGGGTGGGAACAAGACGCGGGCGGCGGAGGTGCTGGGGATCGATCCGTCGACGTTGCATCGCAAGCTGGCGCGGTATGGGGTGGAGGCGTGAGCGCAGCTTCGTGGATGCAGGGTGTCGCGGCGGCGTGGCGGGCGCTGGATGAGCGGCGGGCGGCGCTCATCGCGTTCCTCGTCACGCTGAGCGTGGGGCTCGCGACGATGACGCCTGATCTGATCGGCGTGTTCTTCGACGATGCGATCTATGTGCTGGTCGGCAAGGCGATCGCGGAGGGACAGGGCTACGTGTACCCGCAGCTCCCGGGGACGCCGCCGGCGATCCACTACCCACCGGTGTGGCCGGCGATCATCGCGCTGGTGTGGAAACTCGGGCCGGCGTTCCCCGATAACATCGGGCTGCTCAAGGCGCTGAACCCGTTCATCCTGGCGATTGGTGCAACGGGAGGTACCGTCGTGCTGCGCCGGATGTTCGGTTTCTCGCCAGCTCTTGCGATGTTCGCGGTGGTCGCGGCGACGGCAAGCATTCCGGTGCAGGTCTTGACGAACGTGCTGCTATCCGAGCCGTTGTTCATCGCGTTGCTGTTTCCGTCGCTCTGGTGGGCGGAGCGCTCGCGCGCAGAGGGCGGGTGGCGGCTGGCCGCCATCGCGGGAGCGTTCGCGGGGACACTGGTGCTCACGCGGACCATCGCCGGGGCGTATGTCGTGGCGACCGGTTTGGCGTTGCTTTGGGAGCGCCGCTGGCGCGAGACGGCCGTCTACTCGGCCGTCGTGCTCCTCCTGATCGCGCCGTGGCAGTACTTCGTGTGGAAGCATTCACCGGGCTTCCCCGATGAGCTGCGCGGCTCGTACGGACCATACCTCGAATGGGTGGCCAACGGGTATCGTGGCGGCGGGCTGCCATTTCTCCGCGAGGTCGTCGCGAAGAACGTCGCCGATGCCTGGCGTTTCACGGGCGCGGTGTTGACGCCGCGGCTACCGGACGGTGCGCTCCGCCCCTTGGCAGCCACCCTGGCGATGATCGCCTCACTCAGCGGTCTCGGCGTCTCGCTATGGCGGCCGTCCACGCGGATCCTCGCGCTGGGCACGCTCGGCTATGCGGCGATCGTCGTCGTGTGGCCATTCCAGGTCGACCGATTCCTCTGGGCCATCTGGCCGCTGCTGCTCGTGCTGGCCCTGGATGGGGTGCGCACGGCCGTGCGGGTGATGCGTGCTTCAGGGCGCCAACAACTGGCGGGCGCGACGCTCGCCATCGCTGCGGCGCTGGCGTTCGGCCACACGGTGTACAACATTCGCGGTTTCTCCCGCGGATGGGCCAGCAGTGCGTCGCGGGGGATGTCGGAGCGCGAGGCTCCCGCGGTGCGCGCCGCGAACCGCGAGAGTCGCCTTCGTGGCCTCACCATCGCAGCCGAGGCCGCGCCGATGGTTGCACTCTACACGGGGCTGAAGGTCGTGCCCGTCGAGATGCTGCTGGTGGAAGACCACCTCCGGCAGAAGACGACGCAGCAACGCAGCGCGATCCTTGAGGCGATCGATGCACGCTTCCGCCCTGACGCCTACCTCCTGAAGCCCTCCGGGCCCTATCTCTACGCGCTGACGCGCGCGCGGCTCGATTCTTCTCGGCGCTTCGTCGAGATCCCGACGGGTGACCCGGACGCCCGGATCTTCCTCCACACCAGTCAATGACTCCCCTGACGCCCCTGCCCACGACCCGCATCCGCGGGCGCACGCCGCTGCCGGCCCAGGACCTCGTCCTGTCGGTGCTCATTCCGGTGTAC
The DNA here is from genome assembly GCA_035444005.1 of Gemmatimonadaceae bacterium. Classification (GTDB taxonomy): domain Bacteria; phylum Gemmatimonadota; class Gemmatimonadetes; order Gemmatimonadales; family Gemmatimonadaceae; genus Pseudogemmatithrix. The sequence goes on along the minus strand of DAOMNV010000028.1, from coordinate 7,414 downwards.
AACGAACGCAACACGATCCACACCATCCTCGACGCCGTGCACGCGGTGCCGGTGCGCAAGCAGGTGATCTGCGTGGACGACTGCTCCACCGACGGCACGCGCGAAGAGTTGCAGCGCCTGCACGACGCTGGCCGGATCGACGTGCTCAAGCTGCACGAGGTGAATCGCGGCAAGGGCGCGGCGATCCGCACGGCCCTGGGCGCGAGCACGGGCAACGTGGTGATCGTGCAGGACGCCGACCTCGAGTACGATCCGGCCGACTGGACGGCGATGCTCGACCCGATCATCGACGGGCGCGCCGACGCCGTGTTCGGCTCTCGCTTCCTCGGCGGTCCGCACCGCGTGCTGTACTTCTGGCACTCGGTGGGCAATTTCGCGCTGACGACGTTCAGCAATATGCTGACGAACCTCAACCTCACGGATATGGAGACCTGCTACAAGGCGATCCGCGGGGATCTGGCGCGCTCGCTGCACCTGACGTCGAACCGCTTCGGTTTCGAGCCGGAGGTGACGGCTCGGTTGGCGCAGCGGAAGGACGTGCGCATCTATGAGGTGCCGATCTCGTACTCGGGCCGGACGTACGCCGAGGGCAAGAAGATCGGCTGGAAGGATGGCGTGGCGGCGATCTGGCACATCATCCGGTACAACCTGCTGTGACCCAGGTCCCAGCGGCGCATTCGGACGACGCGGCACCGACGCCTGCGCACACGCCCGCGTGGTGGGAGCAGCACTCAATGTGGCTGGCCGCGGCGCTGGTTGCGCTGGTGGCGGTCGCGTCGTCCGTCACCGGGCTCTGGAACGGCTTCGCCTACGACGACAACCTGCTGATCCTCGAGAACCCACGGGTCCGCACGTTGCAGGCGCCGCTCGCGTACTTCCGCGAGTCCTATTGGGGGCCGGTGGCAGGCAGCGCGTCGCTGTATCGGCCGGTCGCGGTGCTGGGCTGGGCATTGCAGTGGGCGATTGGCGGCGGTGCCCCGTGGGTCTTCCACGCCGTGAACGTGGTGTTGTACGCGGCGGTGGCGGTCAGCCTGCTGTTCTTCCTGCGCCAGGTAGTGGGACACGGTGCGGCCGCTGTCGGGGCGCTGGCGTTCGCGGCGCACCCGCTGCACGTCGAGGCCGTGGCAAACGTCGTCGGGCAATCGGAACTCATCGTCGCGTCGCTGCTGCTGTCGGGCGTCGCCTTGTACGCCAGGGATCGCCGCGTCGGCGCGCTGCGGCTGCAGACCATCGGCTGGATCGTCGCAGGGTTCGTGCTCGGCCTCTTCACCAAGGAACACGCCATCGTACTCCCCGCCCTGCTCGTCTGCGTCGAGTGGGCCGGCCGGCGCAGCGGATTCGCGGTCGCGGGCGATGCGTGGCAGACCACGCGTCGACTCGTGCTCGGACTTGGACTCATCGCCGCCATCTATCTCGCGTGGCGTGCGCAGGTGCTCGGTGCCGTCACCGGGGACCTGCCGCATTGGTCGATGCGCGATCGAAGCCTCGGGGAGCGCGCGCTGATAATGCTCGGCGTGCTTCCGCACATCGTGCGGCTGCTGCTCTTCCCAGCGCAGCTCTATGCGGACTACGCACCGGCGCACGTCGCCGTGCTCCCGTCGCCCGCGCCGGGTCACCTTCCGGGGCTGGCCTTGCTCGCAATGATCGTGACGGGGCTGCTGCTCGCCTGGCGACGGGGCTGGGCGCTGCCGCTGCTCGCCGCGGCGTGGTTCGCGGTGACCTACGCGCCAACCAGCAACATCCCGTTCCCAATCGGCGTGATCCTCGCCGAACGCACGCTCTTCCTGCCAAGCGTCGCGGTGGCGATGCTCTTGGCGTGGGGCGCCGGTCGCGCGGCGACTTGGCAGACGGGGACCCGGGCGCTCGCGACGTCGTTGTTGAGCGCCGCGGTGCTCTTCGGCAGCGTGCACAGCGCCATCCGGACGCGGGTGTGGAAGGACAACCCGACGTTGTTCAGCACCTTGGCGGTCGAGGCGCCCACCAACTTTCGCGGACAGATGGCCCTGGCCGAGTACAACTCGCGCGGTGGACGCTGGCGGACGGCGGATTCGCTGTATCAGGTCGCGGTCGGACTCTACCCCGAGCACGCGATGGCGCGGCTCGCGTACGTGAAGGATCTGCAGGTGCACGGCGAGTTCGGAGCGGCGCTGGAGCAAGCCAGGCGGGCGCTCGAAGTCGAACCGGACAATCCGTCGGCGCTTGTCTCGGAGGCGCTCTCCCTTCTGCATTTCCAAAGATTCTCCGACGCGCGTTCACGGTTGTTGGCCGCGGCAGGGTTCGGCGCCTCATCGCCGGTGATTTCATTGCTGCGGGGCGTCACGGACTCTATGCTCGCGGTGACGGACTCTGTGGATAGCCGCAATCGGTTCGTCCGCGAGGGCCGTAGCGCAGCCGCCTGGAGCGTTCCGCTCGCCGTGCACGTGACGCCGGAGTTGCGGCGCCGGCTGGATGCCCTGCAACCGGACTCGCGTTCTGCAATGCCTTCGGGTGCCACGTCGCCGGATGGCAGCTTGTAAGCTGTTGTTGCGTATGTAGTTAGAGCGTGTCGTTGTCGTGGCCTGGTTCTTGCTTCATCATTGGTCGCAGTCACTTTGTACCAGCAGTGCCCACCCTCGCCGGAGCATATCGAATGCTGAACAACAAGAAGGGCTTCACCCTGATCGAACTGCTGATCGTCGTCGTGATCATCGGCATTCTCGCCGCGATCGCGATCCCGAAGTTCGCCAACACGAAGGAGAAGGCTTACATCGCCACGATGAAGGCGGACCTCCGCAACCTCGTGACGGCGCAGGAGGCGTACTTCGCCGACCACTCGATGTACACGAGCTCGCTGGCCACGACGCAGTACCAGCCGTCGTCTGGCGTGGCCGTCGGCAACATCCAGTTCGGCGCGGGCACGTTCTCGGCCGACGCCAGCTACTCTGGCGGCACGACCCGTACCTGCACCATCACGGTCGGCACGGGCGCGAACGACGGCGAGCCGATCTGCACCTGATTCTTGGTCGCTGGCAGTGTGAGGCGGGCCGGGGCGCGATGCCCCGGCCCGCTTCTCGTTGTGCCGGGGATGTGCCACGCCACCGCGGATGCGTAGCTTGATGCAATGCCTCGCATAGCCGTCGTCATTCCGGTCTTCAACGAGCAGGCGGTGCTGCCCGCGCTGCTCGGGCGCTTGCGGGCGGTGTTCGATGCCACGCCGACGCACGCGTGGCGCGCCTGCTTCGTGGACGACGGAAGCCGCGATGACTCGGCGGCGCTCCTTGAGGCGGCCTGCCGTGACGATGCCCGATTCACCCTGGTGTTGCTGTCGCGCAACTTCGGCCACCAGGCGGCGCTGACTGCAGGCATCGCCCAGGTCGCCGACGCCGACGCCGTCATCACGATGGATGCGGACCTGCAGGATCCACCGGAGCTGATTCCGTCGCTGGTGGACGAATGGGGGCGCGGCGCGGAGATCGTGCTCGCCGTACGACGTTCGCGGCAGGAGCGCGGGCTCCGGCGCCTCGGCTTCGATCTCTTCCATCGAATGTTCCAGCGGCTGACGGACCATCCCGTGGAGGCCAACACGGGCACGTTCGGCCTCCTGGCGAAGCCGGCGGTCGAGGCCTTCGTGCAGTTGCCGGAGCAGCATCGTTTCTTCCCCGGCCTGCGCGCCTGGGTGGGCTTCACGCGCGGCCGCGTCGAGTACGACCGCCAAGAGCGGGCAGCCGGCACGCCGGCGCAGACCTTTCGCCGCCTCGTGCGCTATGCGCTCGACGGCATCTTCAGCTTCTCGCGTCTGCCACTGCGCCTGCTCACCTACACCGGGCTGATCATCGCCGTGGTGGGATTCGGCATCGGGCTGTTCTTCGCGATCCGCCGCATCATCGGCGTGGAGATCGCGCCCACCGGCTTCACGACGCTGGTGACGCTGGTGCTCTTCCTCGGTGGCATCCAGCTCATCGGCATCGGCGTGATCGGCGAGTATCTCGGGCGCGTGTACGACGAGGTGAAGCGGCGACCGTCGTACATCGTGCGGCGAGTCGTCGGGCGCGGATGAGCCTGGGCGCGGGCGGTCGGCGAGGGCTCCTCCTCGCGTGGGCGGTCGTGATGCTCGGGCTGCACGCCTGGCTCGCGTTGCGCGCCGCCGATCGGATGGCGCCGACCTTCGACGAACCGCTGCACATCGTCGGCGGCTATCTCTACGATGCAAGGAGCGACTTCCGCCTGCATCCGGAGAACGGCGTGCTGCCGCAGCGATGGGCGGCGTGGCCGCTCACGCAGATGGACTTGAAGCTGCCGATGGTCGGCTACGACGCGGCCTGGCGGAGCTCCGACATCGCGGCTTTGAGCACGGCCTTCCTGTACGACGTCGGCAACGATTCCGCGGAGATCGTCGCGGCGGCACGGCGCCAAGCCGTCTGGTGGAGCCTTGCGCTCGGCGTGCTGGTCTTCGGCTGGGCGTGGTCGCTGTGGGGTGCCGGCGGCGCGGCGCTGTCGGTGGGGTTGTTCGCGCTGTCGCCCACGACGCTGGCGCACGGACCGCTCGTGACGTCGGATATGAGCGCGGCCCTGATGCTCACGCTTGCGTGCTGGGCGTGGTGGCGCCACCTGCAGTCACCGTCGCTGGGGAACCTGTTGCTCAGCGCTGGCATCGCGGCGCTGGCCGCGATCGCGAAGTTCTCGGCGGCACTGCTGCCGCCGCTGTTCCTCATCCTCGGCGCCTGGATGCTCTGGCAGCGTCCGGTGTGGCGCCTGCGGGCCTTTGGCGAACGCGCGCTCTCGGGCACGCTGCCGCGGCTCGCGTGGATTGCCGTCGCGATCGTTGTCCACACCGTGGTGGCGTTCGCGGTAATCTGGGCGGCGTTCGATTTCCGCTTCGCGGCCGCGTCGCCGGAGATGCCGGCGATGGCGCAGTACTACCGGCTGTGGTCGCACGCGATGCCGGAGGGCACGATCGGCCGCGTGCTCGAGGCGATGCGCGGCGCACAGCTGCTGCCCGAGCCCTACCTCTACGGATTCGGCTTCGTGCTGCGCTTCGCCGAAGCGCGGGCAGCGTTCCTCAACGGTGAGCACGGCATCAGCGGATGGTGGTGGTACTTCCCGTATGCCTTCCTCGTGAAGAGCAGCCTGGCGGAACTGCTGGCGACGCTGGGCGTTTCCGTGGCCGGCGTAACTGCCTGGCGTCGCGCCGGCGGATCGTTCACTGCGCGCATCGCATCGCTGCCGGCGGGCGTCGTGCCGCTGCTCGCGTTCCTGCTGGTCTATGCGGGCTTCTCGGTGACGAGCAACCTCAATATCGGCCATCGCCACTTGCTGCCGGTGTATCCGGTCCTGTTCATCCTCGCCGGCGGGCTTGTCGCGTCGGGTGCGGCAACCTGGCGTCGTGGCATCGCGGTGGCCGCGCTGGCGCTCTCTGCGCTTGAGCTAGCGCGGATCCATCCGCATCACCTGGCGTACTTCAACGGCCTCGTCGGCGGGCCGTCGCAGGGCTGGCGTCACCTGGTGGATTCGTCGCTCGATTGGGGCCAGGATGCTCCGGCGCTCGGCGCGTGGCTCGCGCGGGAGCGCCGTCCGGGCGAGGCGGTCTACCACAGCGTGTTCGGGCAGCGGCGTATGGCGGCGTATGGCGTCTACGGCACGGAGATCGCGCCGGTTTACACCGATGTGCCACGACGTTCGGTGCCCTGGGGCCCTGGCATCTACGCCGTGAGCGCAACGATGCTGCAGGACGTATACTCGCCCTTCGCGGGGCCGTGGACGGGGCAGAACGAATCGAACTTCCAGGTGTTGGCGCGCAACGCACGCCGGGACGCTGCGGTCGCGCCGGACAACGCGATCATCGGCACGGAGCCGGTGGTGGGCAACAACTACTGGACGTTCGAGCGCCTCAATTTCGCGCGCTTGGTCAACTATCTGCGGCTGCGCAGGCCCGACGCGGTGCTGGAACACACGATCTTCGTACACCGCCTGACGGACGCCGAGGCGCGCACGATCCGCGAGGGTGATACACCGGCCTACGTCGCGCTGCTCGACTCGGCGCGGTAGCGCTGCGGTAGCGGCCGCCGGCGGGCCGCGTCAGGCCGGGGCTGCGGTTCGGCGCGCCACCAGCAACAGGCTCACGCCGAAGGGAAACGGCAGGCGCGACATCGCGAGCGCGCGGAAAGACTCGCGCAGCAGCGCGTTGACCGGTGCGGATGGAATGCGATCCTCCGCGCGCGCGGCGCCTGCGGCCGCGGGAAACCGACGGCGCCAGGCCCGCACCGCCCGCACCGCGGGGTACGCGAGCACGTTGGTGTAGTTGACGTGCAGGATCTCCCACGCGGGGCCGCTGAAGAGCTGACGCAGTTGTGGCCGTCGATACCGGCGATGGTGATGCAGGTGTACGTCCCAGTCGCTCCACAGTGCCGGATCGGCGGGCACCGTCGCCACGCAGAGCCCACCGGGAGCGAGCACGCGTGCAAACTCGGCGACCGCCGAGGCATCGTCGGCGATGTGCTCGAGGACGTCCAGTGCCGTGAGGTAACGGACCGCTCCGTCCACGAGCGGGATGCGACCGCCCTCGAGTGCGTGCACGCGATCCGCGGGGAATCGCAGGCGCAGGCGCGAGAGCGATTCCTCGTGATCGTCGAGCACGCGCGTGCGGCAGTACGCCTGCATCTCGAGCGCGAAGCGTCCGGTGCCGGCCCCGCAGTCGAGCAGCTCGTCGTCGGCGGCGGGCGGCTGTGTGCGCAGGATCCAGTCGCGCACGAAGGCACGCTTGGCCGCGTAGTACCAATGCGTGGCTTCGACCCGCTCGAGGTTGTCGTATTCCTGGCTGTCCACGCGAGGGCTCCGAAGGGTGCGCAGCGAAAGCTATCGCGCCGCGCCACGGCTGCGGCCCTGGAAGGCTCCGAGCTGAGGCGCAGTCGCGCGAGACCAGGACACCGTCGGGGACACGCCGATACCACGTCAGCGACGCTCTCCTCCAAGACTGTCGCTATGCGCACGCGTCCCGGCGTCTCCCTCGTTGAAGTCCTCGTCGCTTCGGTACTGCTCGCCATCGGCATCGGCGGCACGATGCAGGCGTTGCTCACCAGCGCGCGGCTGCGGCTCGACGCCGACCGCCGTGAGGCGATGGTCGCCCTGATGCTCGATCGCCTGGCGTGGTTCGAGGCCGCGGCCTGCGCCGGCGGCGACACCAGCGGCGTGACACGTCTCGCCGACGGACCGGAGGCGCGCTGGCGCGTGCAGGCGGTCGGCGTGACCCGCGTGCTCACGCTGGAGGGTGCCCGCGCGCCGGGCCGCCGTGCCCCGCGGACGCACATCCTGACGAGCCGCCCGTGCGTGTGAGACGCGGGCACACGTTGGCCGAGGCGCTCTGTGCGCTGGCGCTGGGCGGCCTGATCGCCGTGGCCAGCGGGCTGTCGCTGAGCGCGGCGCGCGGCGCGCTCGAACG
>DAOMNV010000027.1:0-32737 GCA_035444005.1 Gemmatimonadaceae bacterium | reverse complement strand
CGCACGCCCGCGGAGGTGTTCGACGAAGCTGTTGCATTGATTGCTTGAATTCATCTGAACCAGCAGACACCCGCGTGAACAATGGGATCGAAGAAGAAGCGCGCAAAGCACACGAAGCCTCGCTTACGAACGGTCACGTTCGACCTCGGCGTTGATCAGCGCCTGACCGCAATTCGCGTTGACACTTCCGGCCGACTCACGCTGATGAGCGAAGACGGCCCGATTGAGCCAGTCGCATCGACGACTGAACTCTCATATGACCGCGCGAAGGGACCGAAGATTGTCGCGCGCACCGAGTCAGGACCCGGCACTCCGCCGCTACATCCCGACAATGCGATTGAGACTGCAGACCGCGTCTTCGTGATTGACACTAGCAGTCGCGACGTCGGCGACGACCGTCTGCACACTTCGGCGGTGCTCATAGCTCAACCCGTTGAGAAGCGAGGTGATCAAGTCTTCTTCGGCTGGCAGCGCCACATCGGATTCGAGTTTCGTGGTCGCATCGACCGTCCCGAAGCATTTGCTTGGTCCGAGCTGATCGAACGCCTGCGCATTTCGGTGCGAGAGAAAGGACTCAAACGCGTTTGCATCGTCGTTGACGCTCACCTCGGTGACCTCGCTTCCATCAACGCTCGCACCAAGCCACTTTGGGCGACTTATATGCTGCCTGACGGTTTCGAACTTGTCTACGCGTCAGCCGATGCGAGCGGCACTCTCCTTAGCGCATGGATGCGTGTCTGCGACAAGGAATCCGCAAAGCTCTCTCGCAAGGTGGAAGCATCGCCGAGCTCCCCTGCTTCCTTCGTGGCGAGCGTCGTTGGCGGCCCGCAACTTCGTATATGGAATCCCATTGATGGGAATCGCCGCGCGTCAGCATAACGACGCTTGCTGACTGACAGCCGCGGGTAAGGATGCAGTTGTGGGGCGCCCGCGTTATTCTATGGGACGTCCTGCGGCCGCCCCACAACTGCTTTCTATGGAAGCGGCTGCAGCAGAAGCACACGTTATGGCGACAAGCATGCATAAGCGCCTCATAGAGATTACGCTGGCTAGTATCGCTCTGGCGGCGCTACCCGCGACGGCATTCGCTTGTCACTGCGGGAGGGCCTTCAGCCCGGACCAGCCACCCCCGCCGCGGCTATCTCTCGCGCGGCGGCCTGTCGTGTTTGTTGGCAGCGTCATCGACGTGGAGCCTCCGCCTGCTCGGGGACAGAGCCACATCGTCCGCTTCATCACAGAACGCTCGTGGCGCGGCGCGATGCCCGACACGGTCTCGCTGCTCGTGGCGGACGCGCCCTGCGCGTACTTCACGGCTGGACTCCGATACGTCGTCGCCGCCGCACCCGACTCGGTGCAGGCCGGACGACTACGTACCGGGGACTGCGACGAGGCCCTGCGTGTCGGGGAGATGCGGGGCAACGCCCTCCTCGACACCTTGGGTGCACCGAACTGGCGTGCACCGCCCCTCGAGGAGCGGGAGATCGCACGTCGCGCCGTCCCCCTCGGCACGCGGCTCGAGCGCAAGCCGTTTCCGGGCGCCGTCTACTTCGGACCAACGCTGTGGGACTCCGTCGCGTCCGTCTCGATCGGTGACCTCCGAATATTCCGGTCGGACCCGGGGACGATGCGCGTCCCAGTCGCGGCCTATCTCGAGCCTGGTCGGCTCTATCGCTACCGCGTCACGTGGAGCAGCGGCCGCGTTTACGAGTCCGTGCTTGTCGGTCGGTGCAGTGCCCTCAGCGCGGCGGCCGAACATTGCGTGCAGACCGTCCTGTTCTCGCTCTTGGCGCCGGCGCCATAACGCCGCTTGCTGCCGCCGGCCACGCTATGGTAGCGCGGGCTGCGCCCGCGCATTCTATTGGAGTGTCCGCAGCAGAAGCACACGTTATGGCGACCACGCTGGCGTCGCGATAGGGACAGTTCACCCCCGCTTCAATGCGAGTCACCGTAGTCGGAACAATTCACGAACCAGTCGGCCCCGCGACTGCCGACGCGTTGCTCGCGATCCTCCGGCAGTTGCAGCCGGAGGTAGTCTTCCTCGAGATGCCTCCTGGTGCATTCAACGAGTACATGGGCGGCTCTCGGACCAACTTGGAGGCAGATGCGGTTCGGAAGTATCGCGCGGAGCGTGATATCGAACTGGTCGCCGTCGACCTGCCGACCCCGGAGCCCGAGTTCTTCTCAGGCTGGGACGACGTCAGGCGCGAGGTCAGAAGCAAGAGCGTCGATTACTGTCGGTTCAAGAGCTACGAAGAGCAGTACGTGTCTCAGTACGGCTTCAACTACCTGAACAGCGAGCACAACTCCAAGCTCACGGCCGATCTGCACGTTGCTACGGTCGAGGCACTGGCGGCCTTGGGCGACGAGCGCTTGTCAGCACACTACGACGCGTTCACGCGCAAGATCGACGACCGTGACGTTGCGATGATTGCGAACATCGAAGAGTTCTGCCGCACGTCCACGAAGACCCTCGGCGTATTGCTTGTTGGCTCCGCTCACCGCCGTTCGCTCTTTGACAAGACACGCGCACGAACGAGCGCGGAATCCTCCTCGGTCGTCTGGGACTTCCTGGGCTCCGTGTAGTCGCTCGTAGATTCGTCGCGAAGCGCCATAACGACGCTTGCTGCCGACAAACGCGGGTGCGGTAGCGGTTGTGGGGCCACCGCTTCACTTTATGGAAGGACTGCGGCGGCCCCACAACCGCATTTTATGGGAGCGTTTGCAGCAGAAGCCCACGTTATGCCGACACGCGCGCACGATGAGTGACATAGAGCCCGCATCATCCTGGTCACATCGTTCCTACGTTTGGTCAGGCTTCGGCGGTGGCCTCTTCTTCGGCGTGCTCGCGCTCATGAAGCCGGGCCTCGCCGATCTAGGGCTCCTCACGCTGGCGGGTGCGGGAACCGCTGGCGCCGTCATCGGGTCGGTACTGTATCGCACCAGACTCTGGGCGAGAACGTACGCACTTCAGAGCTTGCGGCTCGCGTTCGCGGGCACGATCGCAGGCTTCGTCCTGAGCGACCTCGGCGTGCTCACCGGACTCCTTGATCCCGCCTCCGCGCGGTACGTGCTCGCGGCCGTTCCCGGCGTTGCCCTAGCGTTCGTCGTCCTCGACAACGCCTTCTATCACCGTCTCGTCAGCATCCGTCCCGAGCGCGTAGACGTCTTGCAGTTGCTTGCCGCTGCCGGAGGTTGCCTCGCGTGGGCTGCCCTCGTGCTCGCGATGTCACCGAAGGGTGAACAGCCGGGGAGATAGGTAACACTTCAAACCGGGGACATGGGTAACACTTGGTGAAGGTGCCCGGTCATTCCCGGATGATGTAGTTCCGTTCGTCCATCTTCGCCAGCAGGATCTCGCCGAAGTAGATCGACCAGATGCCATCGGCTTCCTCGAGGAAGCCGAGATGATAGCCGCGGAGCGCGTTCGCGATGAAGATGACCTTCGTGTTGAAGCGGAAGGTCCCCACCGTCGTCACGCGCTTTACGATGTAGTGCCCGGGGTACTCGAGCGCCGGCAGGCGTGACGGATACTCACGTGGCGAGGCGTCGTACTGCGAGCCTGGCGGCTTCCCGCCGTGATGCGTATGCGGGCGCTCGTCATTGTACTCCGCGCGGAAGGCGTCGAAGGCGCGCTGCTGGGACCGCATCGTCGCGCGCGGCGGCCGGATCGCTTCGCGTTTGAGCGTGCGATGCATGCGCTCGTGCGCCCCGTTCTCCTGCGGCGACGCGGGCCGGATGCGCTGGTGCTGAATGCCGAGCCGCATCCACCACACGTTCAGGTGCGAGAGCCCACAGATCGAGCGCGTCACGAAGGGCGCCCCGTTGTCGGTGCGGATGGCGCGCGGCAGCCCGTACTCCCGGAACGTGCGCTCGAAGATCGGCCGGGCGTCCTTCCCCTTCACGGACTTGAGGCCATGGCACGTCAGCAGGAAGCGCGTGTGCTGGTCGGCGATCGTGAGCGGATAGCAGTACACGTGGTCCTGCGTGCGGAACTGCCCCTTGAAGTCGGCGGTCCAGAGGTCATTCGGCACGTCCGTGACCGGATCGACCACGCCGGGATGCGTGCGCGGGGATCGCTTGCGGCGCGGCTGCACCAAGCCCTCGCGCTTCAGGATCGCGCCCGCAGTGCTCACGGCCGGCCAGTCACGGATCTCCGGGTGCCGCGGCTCCAGCCAGTCGAGCAGCATCGCCGGGCCCCAGTGCGGATGCTTCCGCTTCGCGTCGATGAGCAACGCCGCGATGTGGTCCGGCGTCCGGTTCGGGCTCGTGTGCGGCCGCCGGCTCTGCGGCTGCAGCCCCGCCATCCCGAGCTCGTCGACGCGCCGCACCAGGGCGTAGCCGGTCTTCCGGCTGATCTCGTAGCGCTCGGCCATCTCGGTCATCGTGTACAGCCCGCGCCGGTACTCCCGCACGAACTCCTTCCGCTGGTCCATAGGTCTCGTCTCCCGCCACGGCATCGCAACCTCCCCGGTTACGTGCCACGTTAGCAGTGTTACCTATGTCCCCGGTTTCGGGTGTTACCTATGTCCCCGGTTTGTACCCTAGAGCCGGATAACGACGCTTGCTGCCGACGAGCGCAGCGAGTGTGGCGGTTGTGGGGCCTCGGCTCCATCTTGTTGAAAGGTTCGCCGAGGCCCCACAACCGCATCTTATGGGAGCGCTCGCAGCAGAAGCAAACGTTACGCCGACTCTCGCGCACGAATGCCATTAGCAGACATCATCGCGCAGCAGCAGCGTTGGGCGCGCACTCAGTGGCCCGGCCACTCGGCGAGCAGGGCTCCGACTCTCGCTTCAAATCTCATTACGCAGATGTCGGCCGAGTTCGCCTCGCAATTCGGGGGCGGAAGCGGTGGAGAGCTGGGGCGCGACGGTAAACCCGGAAAGATGCAGTCGCTCCGGTCTTCATCCGCGCTGGCGTTCAACGTTTTCGCGCCGTGGCAGGGCCGAGATATCGGCGCGCTGGCACGTGCGCTGCGGACGCAGCTCCGCGATCACTCCGTTGAGTTCGAAAGGAAGTTTCCACACGGCCTGAGCAGCGTGCCCCCGAATCTCGACGTTGTCCTGGATGGTGAGCAGTCACGACCGTTCGCAATCGAATCGAAGTTCACTGAGCCGTACGGAAACAAGAAGCCGGACCCTCCTCTAGACGACAAGTACTTTCCTGGCGCTCGGGAGCGATGGAGCGAGCGCGGCCTGCCCCGCTGCCAGCGTCTGGCGGCTGCCACCGGCAGAAGTGTCGTCTTCTCTCGCTTGGGGGTTGGGCAACTGCTCAAGCACATTCTTGGCTTGGCACACACCACCCGCGAGCGCCCTCGTTTGCTGTGCCTGTGGTTTGATTCTGGCTGCGACGAAGCGCAGACGCACCGTGGCGAGTTGGCCCAGTTTGCCGATGCTGTTGGCGATGAGATCGAGTTCTCGCACCTTACGTATCAAGAGCTGTTCGCGGCGCTGCCCGCTGGTTCGGATCCGATTCCTGGCTACTCGGCGTATCTGCGCGCCCGATACGCAGCGGTGTAGAGTCAACCGTGAAGTGCAACACTGAGCACCACGCGGCATAGACCTCCTCCGGGATTCTGAAGCCGAGCCGCTACCACAGCCGACGGCTGCGGTAGCGGGCGGACGGCCCGCTACCGACCCGCGAGGACCGCCGATCCTCCCCAGACGTGACGGCGGCAGCGCCCGCAAGGTACGTCGTAATAGCGACCGCGACTGCGGTCGCGCACGATCCTGCTGCCATCATCAATGCACCGACGCATCGCGCTGCTGCTGCCAGCTTCGACACTGGGCGTCCTCCTCGGCTGCCCTCTGCGCACGGAGCCCATCGTCTGCACTTTGGAGGCGAGGCCATCCATCAGCGTGTTCGTTCGGGATTCGGTCTCCGATCAGCTCATCGCGTCGGGCACCACGCTCATCCTGACCGACGGCGCGTTCGTGGACTCCACCACCGTCCCCGCGGCAGATCCCACGCGGGATCCGTATCCGGTGACAACGGAGCAGACGTACGAGCGGCCCGGCCGCTACCACGTCACCGTGCGCCGCGCCGGCTATGAGGTATGGGTCCGGCCCAACGTCGTGGTCGTGCGCGATGAATGCCACGTACAAACCGTCACGCTGACGGCGCGGCTCGTGCCCAGCCCGGCTGCACTGCGCGCAGCACCCTTGCCAGCCCTGCCCTAGCGGACGCACGTTAGTGGCGACCGCGCAGTCCTCGCCGCCTTCGCAGGGAGAGAGGGAATGGACGCTTCGATCGCCCGCGACGAAACCCTCGCCGACGTCCTCGGCGCCAGGGCGCGCCGCACACCGCTCGACCGCCTCGTGCTCGACGTCGCGGGCGGCGTACTCATCGGCGCGGCCGCAGTCTGGGCGCGACCGACGGCCTGGGTCCCGCTGCTCGCCGCCGCGCTCTGCTTCGTCGGCTACGGCTGCTGGGCCTTCACCGAGCGGCACGCGCAGGCGACGCCGGACGCAGTCGCCACGCTGCGCTGGAGGATCGCCCGCTATGCATCCGCCGCACTCGGACTCTCCGCCTTCGTCACGCTGCTCTTCGCGCTCCTCGGCATCGCCCTCGGCCCAATGATCTCGTGACGAACACTCCAGAACGCGACCGCGAGTATCGCGCGGCGTACATCCGCAGCACCGCCATCGTGTTCGCAGTCTTCGCGACGATCACGTTGGGACTCAAGTTCACCGGCCAGCCGCGCCCGATCGGCGTGCTGATGGGCGTGTTCTTCGCGGCAAACGAGTTCTTCCGGCCGGCGTATCCCGGCGTGGAGCAGGCGCCGACGCTGCGCCGCGCCGGCACCGCGCTCCTGCTCGGTGCCGTCGTCGGCGGCCTGCTCCACCTGATCGATACGCTCTAGGCGCGGCTCAGCGCCACGCGCGCGCAGTCCACGCAGAAGCGCGTCGCCGGCATCACCTCGAGCCGTTCGACGGGAATGCGACGCGCGCAGCTCGTGCAGATGCCGTAGCTGCCGTCGTCGATGCGCTGCAGCGCATGCAGCAGGTCGTCGCGCTCGTCGGACGAGGCGTCGGCGCCGAGCGTACGCTCGACGCGCGCGAGCTCACGCCGCAGCTCGAGCGCGAGGGCGGCAAGGTCCTTGGTGGTCACGCGGCACCCTCCGGCTGATGGTGACGGAGCGACTGCGTCGCCCCGTGGACGCGCTGCGCGAGTTCGATGAGCACGGCGTGCCACAGCGACCCCGGCAGCGGGAACGTGAAACCGACGCCATCGTCGGTGAGCGACACGACGAGTTCGTCGCCGATCGCCGTCTGGCGCGACGCCTGCCACTGCCGCAGCACGCGCGCCGCGATGCTCGCGGCGACGCTGGCGGAGCTGGCGTCGCGGAATCCGGTGAACGTCATGCGGTCGGGCAGGATCTCGCCGACGACCGTGGGGCCCTCGGCGAGGATCCAGCCCGCCTCGGGCCGGCGCTCAAGGCGCAGGAGAGCAGGCATTGGAACACTCCAGTGATGTGAAAGGACAACCGCCCCGCGTGCACAGTGGGCAGGCGGGGCGGTCTCGCGGTGACGGCTACGTCACCGGGTGGGCTGTCAGGTGTCGCGGTCTATCCGCCGTGCGGCGTGATGGACGTGCACCCCCAACCCGAGCGAGACCGCGCAGTCGTGCGCAAGTCAGACACTCGGGTCTTGTACGTCAGGGGGGCGGCGATCAGCAGCATGTGATGGAAGCTAGACCCTTCTGCGGGGAAGTCAATCCGACGTGGCCTGACGCACTTGCGCCGGAACGGCAGGAGACGCCAATTTGTCGTGACGTCTTGAACCCTGCGATGGAGTATTGATGGCTCAGCGCCTCGCGCGGCAGTGGCTGCATCCGTTCCTCCTTGGCTTCGTGATGGCATGCGCTTCAGCTGACGAGCCCGCGGAGACGCTCGCGCTTCGCGCACTCGACGCCATCGCCCTGGAAGACAGCGGTCGCACGGCCCTGGGGCTCGTCGGCGGATTCGGCGTCACGCACGACGGGGAGTTTCTCGTTTCTGACCGCCAGCGCGGTACGCTGGTGCATTTCGCGCGCAGCGGCGCGCGCTTGCGTGAGATCGGCCGGCGCGGCGAGGGACCTGGCGAGTGGGGCTGGGGTCCCTTCGGCATCTTCCACTACGACGACACGACCACACTCGTGAGCGACGGGGAGCTACTGAAGGCGCTGCGGCTGCCGAACGCCGAGCCGCTGTGGTCACGCCGGCAATCGGCGATGTCGCCGGCCTTCGCCGCGCACCGCGGCGCCGTGCTCGCGAAGGCCACCAACCGCGACCGACGCTCGACGATCGCGCGCTGGCGCGGCGCAGCGGACTCTCTCGAGTACGGCGGCCCATTCCCCGCACCGCTGGGCCGCAGCCAGATGGTGGACTTCATGCTCGTATGGGTCTCGGCGGCACAGCTTCCCGGCGACTCGCTCGCGGTGATGGCGCAGGGCAACGACCATCTCTTCGTGGGTCCCTTCGCGGGGCCATACGACAGCATGCCGCTGCCGGTGGTGACGCGGCGCGGTGCGATGCGCGAGGTACTCGACGCCGTGCGCGACGATGACCCCGAGTCGGGAATGCGCGCGGCGTACAAGGCCTCGTGGCCGTACCTCGTGCAGCCACTCGTCGACCGCGCGCAGCTGGCCATCGTGACGATCGACCAGGACTTCCTCGGCGACCGGATGGCCGGCGACCTCAACCTCGCCGTGCTCAACCGCGATCGCCGTCGCTTCTGCGGCGAGCTACGCGTTCCCGTGACGCGCGACCCGCAGCCCTGGGTGACGCTCGTGGGCGACACGCTGTTCGTGTTCACGCACGAAGTCGACTCGCTCGCCACGACCGCGCAGCCGATGGTGCGTCGCTTCGTCCTCGAGGCGCGGGGCTGCTAGGCTGCGCGCCCGTCAGGGATACGTGTAGCTCGCCCCCAGCCCCAGCGGCAAGCCGAGCAGCCAGAAGCCAATCAGGAACGCCGTCCACACGACCAGCAGCGTCGCCGAGTACGGCAGCATCAGCGCGACCAAGGTGCCGATGCCGCTGTTGGTCACGTAGCGCTTGCAGAACACGACGATGAGCGGGAAGTACGGCAGCAGCGGCGTGATGATGTTGGTGGACGAATCGCCGACGCGATACGCGGCCTGCGTGAGGTCGGGCGAAACGCCGAGTTCCATCAGCATCGGCACCATGATGGCCCCGATCAGCGCCCACTTGGCCGACGCCGAGCCGATGAGCAGGTTCACACCACCGGAGAGGAACACGATGCCGATGAGCGTGATGGCCATCGGCATCCCGAGGTCGCGCAGCGCTTGGGCGCCCTTGACGGCCAGCAACGCGCCAATGTTGCTCTGGCCGAAGGCGTAGATGAACTGCGCGCAGAAGAAGGCCATCACGACGTAGTAGCCCATTCCGGACATCGCCTTGGCCATCGCGGCGATCACGTCGCGGTGCGTCTTCACGCTGCCCGAGGCCGCGCCGTACACGACGCCAGGGATGAGGAAGAAGACGAAGATGAGCCCGACGATGCTCTGCATCAGCGGCGCGCGCGCGTGCGTGAGCTCGCCGGTCTCCGCGAAGCGCCACGGCGAGGACTCGGGCATCAGGCTCAGCGCGAACAGCCCGGCGGTGACGAACATCGACGCGGCGGCGAGCCAGAGGCCGCGTACCTCGGCGGGCTCGAGCTTCTCGATCACCGGCAGCTCGGCGGGATCGCCGTCGACGGCAGTGCTCCTCAGGCGCGGTTCGATGAACAGGTCGGTGAGCAACCAGCCGACGATCACGATCAGGAAGGTTGACGCCGTCGTGAAGTAGAAGTTGTTGAGTGGGTTGATCACGACGGCCGGATCGCGCAGTTGCGCGGCGGTCTGCGTGAGGCCGGCGAGCAGCGGATCGAGGCTCGACGGGACGAAGAACGTGGCCGAGAAGCCACCGGAGACGCCGGCGAAGGCCGCGGCGATGCCGGCGAGGGGATGCCGGCCCGCGGCGTAGAAGATGATGCCGCCGAGCGGGATGACGAGGACATAGCCGGCATCGACGGCGATGTGGCTGAGCACACCGACCGCGATGACGGACGGCGTGAGCAACACCCGCGGCGTGATGGCGAGCACGGCGCGCAGCGCGGCCTTGATGAAGCCGGTGTGCTCGGCGACGCCGAGGCCCAGCATCGCGACCAGCACGACGCCCAGCGGCGGGAAGGTGACGAAGGTGCGCACCATCTCGGCCATGAAGGCCGTGAGGGAGTCGCCGGCGAGCATATTGCGCACGCGGATCGGATCGCCGCTGCGCGGATCGATGTCGGCGAAGCTGACGCCGGAAAGCGCCCAGGACGCGAGCCAGGTGAGGACCATCGCGACGAGAAAGAGCATCGCGGGGTCGGGCAGCTTGTTGCCCGCGCGCTCGACGGCGTCGAGGGCGCGGTACAACCAACCGCGGCGGGCAGGGTTCGCTGTGGCGTTCATCGTCCGGAATCCGGGGAGGAGGGGGCGCACGGGACCCCGCTAGTATGCTCGGCGGTAGCGACGTCCGCCACTGGGGCGATTAGTATAGAGGCGTGAACCCGCTCGTCCGCCGCTACCTCAAGACCGCCATCCTGTTTCTCGCGCTCGGCTTGCTGCTGGGCGTGTGGATGCTGTACGCACGGGAGTTCGGCGCCTGGCAGCCGATGCGCCTGCGCAGCGCGCACACGCACGCGTTGCTCGTGGGGTTCGTGATGCTGATGATCACCGGCGTCGCGCTGTGGATGTTCCCGCGCCCGCGGCCGGACGACGCGGTGTTCAAGCCGCTGCTGGCCGAGTTGGCGTGGTGGGGCATCGCCGGGGGGACGCTGCTGCGCGTGGCCCTCGAGATCGGGCTGCCGCCGATGCCTGCGGCGCCCTGGCGCGCCTCGCTCGTCGGCGCCGGCGTGCTGCAGCTGCTCGGCATCCTGACCTTCTTCGCGACGATGTGGACGCGGATCCGCAGCAGCGGCGCCGCAAGCGAGCGGCGGTGAAGCTCACCTTGGCGCAGCGGTTCAATCCGGCGGCGTGGCTGATCCTCCCGTTGATGCGCGCGTGGACGCGGCGTACGAATCCCACGCGCGACTTCCCCGCCGCGCGCACGACGCACGCGATCGTGAGCGTGGACGCCGCGGCCGCAGGCAGCCTGCATCCGGAGATGCCACTGCGGGCGCTGGAGACGCTCGGGCCCGCGGATTGGCACAGCGGGCCGGCCAGCTTCAAACGACTCTACTACTACGCGCTCGGCACGATGCTCCAACTCGCCGAGGACCGCGTGGGGACGATCGAGGTGCTCGTCGATCCATCGCGGCATCCGTTCGGCGTGGCGCACGAGTTCGCGCCGGGCGTGTTGGAGCTCCAGCGCGGCGGGCGCCGCGCCGCGCGCTTCGACGCCAATACCACCGAGTCGCAGTTGACGGCGGCGCTTGGCGCCGCGGACTATACCGATCGCTTCGATGACCGCCGGGTGCTCGGCTTCACCCTCGGCGCCATCGCGTTGGAAGCTGAACTCGACGCAAAATCGCGTCGCCTGATCGCCTGCACCATCACCACAAGGGACACCGAATGATCCGCACATCGCTGCAGCTGCTCGCACTGCTCCTCCTCGCCCTCCCGTTGGGCGCGCAGTCCCTCGTCGTGCGCCGCGCCGACGGTGCGGACGTCACGCTCGACGCCGCCCGCATCGCCACGCTGCCGCGGGTGAGCTTCGAGGCCGCCGACCACGGCACGACCAAGCGCTTCGAAGGCGTCGAGGTCGCGGCGCTGCTGCGTGCCGCCGAGGCTGGGCCGGTCGACTCGCTCCGCGGCGCGGCGCTGCGGCGCGCGCTCGTCTTCGTGGGCCGCGACGGGTACACGGGGCTGATCGCCCTGCCCGAACTCGACACCGGACTCGGCGCGACGCGCGTCTATGCAGTGGACCGCGAGAACGGCGCGCCGCTGAGCGCCGAGCACGGGCCGTGGCGCATCGTCATCGTCGGCGACAGCCGCGGTGCGCGCTGGGTGCGGCAGCTGATGCGCATCGAGGTGGTGCAGGTTCGGTGACCACCCCGCGCGGTCGCGTACTCCTCGTCGGCGCGAGCGGCAGCATCGGCCGCGCCACGGCGGAGGCGCTGACCGCGGCCGGGTACTCGACCGTGGCGATCGTGCGGCCGAGCCGTGAGATCCAGCTGCCCGAGGCCGTGGAAGTCCGGCAGGCGGACGTGAACGATGCGGCCTCGCTCGCCGGAGACGCCTTTTGTGGCGAGCGCTTCGATGCGGTGATTTCCTGCCTCGCATCACGCAGCGGCGCGCCGAAGGACGCGTGGGCGATCGACGACAAGGCGAACCGCCTGGTCCTCGACGAAGCGCAGCGCTGCGGCGCGCGGCACTTCGTGCTCCTCTCGGCCATCTGCGTGCAGAAGCCGCAGCTGGCCTTCCAGCACGCCAAGCTTGCCTTCGAGGAAACGCTCATCGAGAGCGGCATCCGCTACTCGATCGTGCGGCCGACGGCGTTCTTCAAGTCGCTCTCCGGCCAGGTGGAGCGCGTGAAGCGCGGCAAGCCCTTCCTGGTCTTCGGTGACGGCAGGCGCACGTCCTGCGCGCCGATCAGCGATGCAGATGTCGCAGGCTTTCTCGTGGAGTGCATCGCCGACGAATCGCGGTGGAACCGGATCCTGCCCGTCGGCGGGCCGGGCCCGGCGCTGACGCCGCGCGAGCAGGCTGCGATGCTGTTCGAACTCACCGGCCAGCCGGCGCGCTTCCGCTCCGTGTCCCCGAAGCTACTGCTGGCCGCGGCGACCGTGCTCGATGCACTCGGCGCGCTTATCCCGCCGCTGCTCGACAAAGCCGAGTTCGCGCGGATCGGGTACTACTATGCCACCGAGAGTATGCTGGTGTGGGATGAGGCGCGCGGGCGTTACGATGCGGACGCGACGCCGCGTTACGGCCGGGACACGCTGCGCGAGCACTATGCGCGCCTGCTGCGCGGCGAGTTGGCCGACGACCGTGGCGAGCACGCGCTGTTCCGATGACTGACATCGCACTGGTCTCCGAGCGCCGCTTCGTCGGCCGCGAACCCGCGGCGGACGACTGGTACCTGCGAAACATCCTGCACGACGATCGCCTGCTCGCGGAGGCGCTGGCCGCGCACGGGCTGAGCGCCGAGCGCGTGGATTGGTCGGACGCCGCGGTGGACTGGTCCTCGTACCGTCTCGCCGTATTCCGCACGACCTGGGACTACTTCGACCGCTTCGCGGAGTTCACGGCCTGGCTGCGGCGCGCCGAGCGTGCGGTGCGCTTCATCAACGCGGCCGACACGGTGTGGTGGAACCTCGACAAGCACTATCTCGGGGATCTCGAGCGCCGCGGGGTGCCGATCGTGCCGTCGCTCTTCCACGAGGCGGGCAGCGCGGAGACGCTGCCGGCGCTGCTCGCGCGCAGCGGCTGGACGGAGGGCGTGCTCAAGCCCTGCGTGAGCGGCGCGGCGCGGCACACGTACCGGATGGACGCGGGCAACGCGGGCGCGTTGCAGGAGCGGCTCGCGCCGGTGCTTGCGCAGGAGGCGTTTCTCTTCCAGCCCTTCGTGCGCGACATCCAGGTCGGCGGCGAGCGCTCGCTGATGGTGTTCGGCGGCGTAGCGACGCACGCGGTGCAGAAGGTGCCGAAGGCCGGCGATTTCCGCGTGCAGGACGATCACGGCGGCAGTTGGTCGCCGTACGTGCCGACCGCGGAGGAAGTCGCGTTCGCGCAGCGGGCGGTGGCCGCCGTGGACCCGCGCCCGCAGTACGGGCGCGTGGACATCGTGCGCGGCAATGACGGTGCGCTGCAGCTGATGGAGCTGGAGTTGATCGAGCCCGAGCTGTGGCTGCGCGCGAAGCCCGAGGCGGCGGCGCGTATTGCCGCGGCGATCGCGGCGGCACTCGGCTGACGCCGAGCGCCGCCGCACAGACGCTACTTCAGCTCGCTGACCGAGCTGATGATCTTGCCGGCGATCCCGTACTCGATGGCCGTCGCGGCGTCGAGCCAGAAGTTGCGGTTCGTGTCGTCCTCGATGCGCTCGAGGGGCTGACCCGTGGCGGCGGCGAAGATCTTGTTGAGGCGTTCGCGCATCTTGAGGATTTCGCGGGCCTCGATCGCGATGTCGGCGGCGGTGCCACCCGTGCCGCCCGCCGGCTGGTGCAGCAGGAAGCGCGTGTTGGGCAGGCAGAAGCGCCGCTCGCGCGGCACCGACACGTAGATGAGCGCGCCCGCGCTGGCCACCCAGCCCGTCCCGACGATGCGCACCGGCGCGTCCACGTACTTGATCATATCGTGGATGGTGTCGCCGGCCTCGACGTGGCCGCCCTGCGAGTTGAGATAGACCGTGATCGGGTCCTTCGACTCCGCGCTCATCGCCAGCAG
This sequence comes from Gemmatimonadaceae bacterium, assembly GCA_035444005.1. Classification (GTDB taxonomy): domain Bacteria; phylum Gemmatimonadota; class Gemmatimonadetes; order Gemmatimonadales; family Gemmatimonadaceae; genus Pseudogemmatithrix. The sequence goes on along the minus strand of DAOMNV010000027.1, from coordinate 18,390 downwards.
CTGCGCCGTGACGCGCTCGGCGAGTTCCTGGTCGATGCCGCCGCTGATGATTATCACGCGCGCCTTGAACAGGCGCTCGGCGTAGGGATCGTGCGGGGTCTGGGTCGCGTTGCTGCTCATTGGGTCTCCACGGCCTAGGGCGGCCGAACGGGTCAGATCGGCGCTACGGCGCCTCTGGATGGAATGTAGCGGAGGGTGCATCTTGGGGGCGACCAGTCCTGAGGTGACCGCAATGCGTGGACGGATACTTGTACTGGCAGCTGCGCTGGCGATCGGCTGCCGCAGCCAGGGGCCGGCGCCCAACCCGACGCCCGAGGTGACGCGCGTGCCGTTCGTGGCCGTGCGCACTGGCGGCCCCGTGAGCGTCCGATGGGGCGTGCCGCAACGCGAGGGGCAGCTCACGGATTCGCAGCTCGTCGCGCTGGCGCCGCGCATCGCGGCACTGCGCGCCGAGCCGGAGGCCCTGACGCTCGATGCCACCGGTGCGTTGCCGCTGTCGCAGCTCCTGAGAGTCCTCGCCGTTGATGAAGCCGGCGTGGTCCTCGGCGAAGTCCGCAACTACGGATTCGCGCTGCGCGATGGGCTGTACATCGACTCGACGGGCGCGGTGCGCGGCAACCGGGTCGGCACGGGACGGTTCATCGCGACGATTCCCGAGCGCATCATCGGCGACTTCCGCTCGCGCGGACCAGCCGAGGTGCGGATCGCGATCAGCGATTCCACGGGTGTCTGGTCGCGGCCGCCGGTGATTCCGCGGGGCACGGCGGTCATCTCGGGCATCGTGCGCGACTCGACCGGCGCGCCCCGTGCGGATGCGCGCGTGCAGGTGATGCGTCGCATTGACGGTCGGATGGTACAGATTGCCGCCGGGGCATCGGACAGCGACGGCCGTTATCGCCTCGAAGGCCTGCCCGCGGGTGAGGCTACGCTCATCCTCGCCATTCGTGATCACGAGGCATCGTTCATCACCCTGCAGTTGCGTGACGGCGATGCGCTCCAGCGCGACGCAAGGCTGCTGCCGCTGCGCCGGGGCCAGCAACCGTGACCAAGCGACTCCAGACCTACGAAGGCAACGGCGTCGAAGTGACCTTCGACCCGAACATCTGCATTCACTCGGGCATCTGCGTGCGCGGCCTCCCGGGCGTGTTCGACGTCAAGCGCAAGCGCTGGGTGGACGTGAGCCAAGCCGATGCCGACGCGATCGTCGCGCAGGTGGCGAAATGTCCGTCGGGTGCGCTGCAGGCGCGCAAGCTCTAAGCGGCCCGCGGCGGCCAGGGCTGGAACCAACCATCCCCTAGGTGGCTATTGTTCAGGATGCGACTCTCCATCCTGCTCCTGCTCATCCCCGCCCTCCTCAGCGCCCAGCCGGGCGGCCAACAGGGCGGCGTGACCATCCAACCCGGCGAGGAGTGCCCGCCGGGGATGACCGAGATCCGGCCCGGCAACTGCCGCGCCCCGACGATGCCCGCGCCGAGCATCCTCGACTACCGGCCCCGCAACACCGTGGTCAGCGCCGACCAACCCGTGCCGCGCGCGAAGTTCCCCGCCGTGGACTTCCACGGCCATCCGGCGCGCATCACCTCGGCGGCGCAGCTCGACGCGCTGCAGCGCGAGTTCGACGCGATGGGGCTCGGCGTCATGCTCGCGGCCAACAACGTCACGGGCGATGCGCTGCGGGAGCAGGTCGCCGTGGTGCAGGCGCACCCCGGCATGCGTGACCGCATCCGATTCCTCACGGGCGTGAGCTTCAGCAACGTGGGGCCGGGCTGGGCTGAGCGCGCGGTGGCGCAGCTCGAGGCCGACGTGGCCGCGGGCGCCGTGGGCATCGGCGAGATCGGCAAGGGGCTCGGCCTTTCGACGCGCAAGGCCGACGGCACGCGGCTCGCGATCGACGATCCCGCGCTGGATCCGATCTGGCAGGCGGCCGCACGGCTCAAGATCCCGGTGTTCATCCACACGGCGGACCCCGCCGAGTTCTGGCATCCGATCGACTACCGCAACGAGCGGTGGCTGGAGCTCGCGCTGTTCCCCAACCGCCGCTACGGCGACGAGTTCCCGAGCTTCGAGCAGTTGGCGCAGGAGCGCGACCGGATGATCAAGCGCAACCCGAACACGACGTTCGTGGTCGCGCACATGGCCTGGTACGCGAACGACCTGCCACGGCTCTCGCGGATGATGGACGACATGCCGAACATGCTCGTGGAAGTGGGCGCGGTGCTCTACGACATCGGACGCCAGCCGCGGGCGATGCGCGACTTCTTCGTGAAGTACCAGGACCGCATCCTCTTCGGCAAGGACTCGTACCAGCCGGGCGAGTATCCGTACTACTGGCGCGTGTTCGAGACGCGGGACGATTACTTCGACTACTACCGCGACTACCACGCGTTCTGGAAGCTCTACGGCATCGACCTGCCGGACGAGGTGCTGCGGAAGGTGTACTTCGCGAACGCGCTGCGGATCACGCCGAACGTACCGCGCACGGCGGGGATGCGCTGAGGCTTTGCCGCCCCACGCGAGGGCATCGCGCGGGGTGGCACCGAAGTATCCTGCAGGGGTAGCGAGCGGACGTCGCCGGCGGCAAGTTGCGACGTTCGTCGGCCCGGAGTGCCGTGCGGCGCTCCGGGCTTTGCCATTCTCCTCCAGCGCGAGTCCCCCCCGTGCCTGTCCGGAGCCTGAAGGACGTCGTACGTAGCGGCCACGTCGGTATGATCGTGGTCGGCGTTGCCCTGCTGCTGATCGGTGGTCGCTGTGCCGAGCGGCAATCGATCGATGTCGCCCTGTGGCGCGCCACGCCGACCGCCGTCACACCCGATGCGCTGGCGAATGCCGACCCCGACACGATGGTCCGCAAGCTGATCGTCGTCGAGATCCGCTCGCCCCAGGACGTCGGCCGGCTCGTGCGCGAGAACGACGAAGGCCGGGTGACGAGGACGGACGCCGGCTTCTTCCTCGTGGACATCGGCGACCGCAAGTCGCTGTTGATGTCCGCGCGGCGACAGCTCCCGGCGGACACCACGATCCACGCCGTGGTCTTTCGCGTCAGCGCCGAGCAGCGCCGCGTGCTGCTCGATCCGCTGACCCGCGACGACGCCGCGCTGCGCGGCGCCCTGCTGCCGTACTCCCTGACGCTGTCGCGGGCCACGTTTCCGCTGCCGTGGAGATTCTTCGTCGCGCTCGCCACGGTACTTGCGGGCGCCTGGCTCGTGCTCCGCGCCATCGGGCAGAAGATGAATCACCGGCGGCATCCGATCTTCGCCAAGCTCGCCCGCTACGGCGATGCCGCGGCCGTGGAGGCGGAGATCGAACGCGAGCTGGCGGAGGGCCGGAACGCGTTCAAGCACATCGCCCTGCTCTCGAACTACGTCGTGCTGTACGACGCGACTCCCGAAGTGCTGCGATACGACGATGTCGTGTGGATCTACGGTGAAGTCACGGAGAAGCACGGCCGCTTCGACAAGGGCAAGATCTGCATCGAAACGGCAGACGACACGGCGGCGAAGGCCGGGATGGAGTCGCAGGCGGAGTTGATGCAGGCGCTCTCGCTCCTGGCGGCGCGTGCGCCCTGGGCGCTGGTGGGTCACAGCGAGGAGAACAAGGAGCGGATGGGCTTCGCGAGGCGCGCGGCGACGGTTGCGGAGATCCTCAAGACGCGCGACCACAATCTCGGGCGCGGATGAGATGAAGCGCTGTCGCGATGACGTCGGGCCGTGGCGGGCGTACCTCTCGGTGATGGAGTGGAAGGGATGACGCGACTCGCGCGTGCGGCGCTGCTGCTCGCTCTCACGGCGATGGGCGCGCGCGCCCAGGCGCCGCGCTACCTCGATGCCAGCGCGCCCGTCGAGGCGCGCGTACAGGACCTGATCGCGAGGATGGACCGCGCGGACAAGTTCTGGCAACTGTTTATGATCCCCGGCGACCTCGACACGCCGGCGCACGATTACCGCGCGGGCATCTTCGGCCTGCAGATCGGCGCGCGCCCCGGCGTCCCGGCGCGCGACGCGGCCCGCGCGCACGCCGCGCGCGTGGACTCGATCCAGCGCTGGTTCCGCACGCAGTCGCGGCACCGGATCCCGATCATCCCCTTCGACGAGGCCTTGCACGGCCTGATGCGCGAAGGGGCCGTGGTGTACCCGCAGGCCATCGCGCTCGCCGCGGCCTTCGACTCGGCGTTGGTGGGCCGAGTGCACGCCGCCGCCGCACGCGAGACGCGAAGCCGCGGCATCCGGATGGTGCTCTCGCCCGTCGTCAACATCGCGACCGACGTACGCTGGGGCCGCGTCGAGGAGACCTTCGGCGAGGACGTGTTCCTGAGCGGCGTGATGGGCCGCGCCCACGTGCGCGCCTTCGAGGCGCTGGGCATCGTGACCACGCCCAAGCACTTCGTGGCCAACGTCGGCGAGGGCGGACGCGACTCGTATCCGATCGACATCTCGCGGCGCGCCCTCGAGGAGCGGCATTTCCCACCCTTCCGCTCGCTGATCGAGCAGGCCGGCGCGCGCTCCGTGATGACGGCGTACAACTCCGTCGACGGCTCTCCCGCCACGCAGAGCCGCTTCCTGCTCAACGAGACGCTCAAGCGCGACTGGCGCTTCGCCGGCTTCGTGATCTCCGACGCCGCGGCCACCGGCGGCGCGACGGTCCTGCATCGCACCGAAGCCTCCACGCGCACCGCAACCGCGCACGCCTTCGCCTCTGGACTCGACGTCGTCTTCCAATCGTCTTGGCCGGAGCATCGCCCGTACCTGCGCGCCTTCCTCGACGGCGCCGTGCCCGCGTGTTGGGCACGAGCTTCACCCACTGGTTGCCCGACGCGACGATCGACTCGGCGTTGGCCCGCGTGCTGCGCGTGAAGTTCGCGCTGGGGCTGTTCGACGACGCGAGCATCGACCCAGACAGCGCGTCACACTGGGCGAACCATCCGTCGCATCGGCAGCTGGCGCGCGAAGCCGCCCAGGCCTCGCTGGTGTTGCTCGAGAATCGCGAGGGGACCTTGCCGCTCGCGCCGTCGTTGCGACGCCTCGCCGTCATCGGCGCGGAGGCCGACACGGTGCGCTTCGGTGGCTACTCCGGAACGGGCATCGCCCCGGTGACGATGCTCGACGGCATCCGGGCCCGTGCGGGCCGCGATGTGCGCATCGAGTACGCGCGGGGCGTGCCGCGCCTGCGTCGCCAGCACGTCGTGATTCCCGAGACGGCGTTCTCGCACGACTCATCGGGCACGCGTCGCCCGGGGCTGCGCGCGAGACTCTGGGCAAACAACAGCTTTAGCGGCGCGCCGCGCGTCGAACGCGTGGACGCGCGCGTGGACTTCGGCTGGACGTTGAGCTCCCCCGCGCCAGGCATCCCCTACGACTGGTACTCCGGCCGCTGGACCGGGCGCCTGCGCGTGCCCGCCGGCGGCGTGCGACGCATCGGCGTCGAGGGAAACGATGGCTATCGCCTGCGCATCAACGGGCAGGTGGTTGCCGAGCGCTGGTACAAGCGTGGATTCGGCGTGGAACTCCAGGAGCTGAACCTGGCCGAAGGCGAGTATGAGATCTCGCTCGAGTACTACGAGAGCCGCGGCAACGCACGGCTCAAGCTCGTCTGGGATCACGGGCTCGCGGACGACAGCGCAGCGCGCATCGCCGAGGCCGTGCGCGTGGCGCGGGCGAGCGAGGCGGCGGTCGTCGTCGTGGGCATCGAGGAAGGCGAGTTCCGCGACCGCGCGCGGCTCTCGCTGCCCGGTGACCAAGAGGCGCTCATCAAGGCCGTCGCCGCGACCGGGACGCCGACGACCGTCGTGATCGTCGGCGGTTCCGCGGTCACGATGTCGCGCTGGCTCGACGACGTGGGCGCGGTGCTCTTCGCGTGGTATCCCGGCGAGGAAGGCGGCAACGCCGTGGCCGACCTGCTCTTTGGCGACGTGTCGCCGTCGGGACGCCTGCCGATCACGTTCCCGGTCGAGGAAGGCCAGCTGCCGCTGACGTACGACCACAAGCCGACGGGCCGCGGCGACGACTACCTGGACCTCACGGGCCATCCGCTGTTCCCGTTCGGACACGGACTCTCGTACACGACGTTCCGCTACGACAGCCTCTCGCTGCGCGCGCTGGACTTGGCCGATGGCCCTGGCATCGAAGTCCGGTTCCGCGTCACGAACACCGGCACGCGCCGTGCGCACGAGGTCGCGCAGGTGTACCTTCGCGACGTGCTGACCAACGTCGCACAGCCGTTGATCGCGCTGAAGGGATTCGCCCGGGTGGATCTCCAGCCCGGCGAGTCGCGCGAGTTGCGGCTCACGCTCACGCGCGAGCACCTGCGAATGCTCAACGAGGAGATGCAATGGGGCGTCGAGCCGGGGACATTCCGCGTGATGGTCGGGGCGTCGAGCCGGGACATCCGGCTGCGCGAGGAGATCGTGCTGCCGTGACGGTCTCTCGGCGGGGCTTCGTGGCGTCACTGGGCGCCGCTGGCGCCGGCATCGTGGCCGCGGCGTCACCAGGCGCCAGCGAGCTGCTGGCATCGTCGCGCGTCGCCGGGGCGCGCTCCGTGCCAGGCGGCCAACCGAGCGCCCGCCCGCGCCCCAGCGCGAGCCAGCTGCTCTGGCAGCGTGACGAGCTCGCGCTGTTCCTGCACTTCGGCGTGAACACCTTCACCGATCGCGAGTGGGGCGACGGCACCGAGTCGCCGCAGATCTTCGATCCCTCGGCCCTGGATGCGCGGCAGTGGGCGCGCACGGCGCGCGCCGCCGGCTTCAAGGCGATGATCCTCACGGCGAAGCATCACGATGGCTTCTGCCTCTGGCCGACGGCGACGACGCGGCACAGCGTGGCGGCGAGTCCTTTCCGCGACGGCCGCGGCGACGTCGTGCGCGAGTTCGTCGACGCCTGCGCCGCCGAAGGCCTGCGCGCCGGCGTCTACCTCTCGCCCTGGGACCGCAATCATCCGACCTATGGCGACTCGCCCGCGTACAACGACGTCTATGCCGCGCAGCTCACGGAGCTGCTGACGCAGTACGGGCCGATCCACGAGGTCTGGCACGACGGCGCCAACGGCGAAGGCCCCAACGGAAAGAGGCAGGAGTACGATTGGCAGCGCGTGTGGGCGCTGGTGAAGCGCTTGCAGCCCGAGGCGGTGATCTTCTCCGACGCCGGGCCCGACGTGCGCTGGATCGGCAACGAGATCGGCGTCGCCGGCGAGACCAATTGGTCGACCGTGCGTCCCGAGATCGTGCCCGTGCCCGGCCTGAGCGGCGACGAGGTGATGCGCTCGTTGCAGCAGGGCGACCGCGACGGCACGGTGTGGCGGCCCGGCGAGACCGACGTCTCCATCCGGCCCGGTTGGTTCTACCATCCCGCCGAGGATGCGCGCGTGCGCTCGGCGGAGAATCTCGAGCAACTCTACTTCAGCTCGGTGGGGCGAAACTCCAAGCTGCTGCTCAATGTGCCACCCACGCGCGCCGGTTTGCTCCACGAGGCCGACGTGCGGAGCCTGATGGGAATGCGCGAACGTTTGGACGCGCGATTCGCGCGCGATGTGACCACCGACGCAACGCGCCGATTCCGTCCTGCCGAACGGCGGAATGCGAGTGCGGAGGTGTTGTTTCCCATCGCCGCCGCCATTCACACCATTGACCTCGCCGAGCAGATCGAGGAAGGCCAGCGCGTGGCGGCGTTCACGCTCGAGGGCTACGATGGGCACAGTTGGATCACGCTGCATCGCGGGTCGACGATCGGGTACCGACGGCTCATCAGCATCGAACCGAGGAACCTGGCCGGCCTGCGCGTCGAGATTACGGACGCGGTCGAGCCCCCGATCCCGTTGCGGATCCGCGCCTTCAGCTGAACACGCCACCTGCGGTGTAGAATTCAGGGAACGCTGCCCGCCACCAGACGACTCCGCCAATGCGCCGCCTCCTCGCCCTGCTCTTGTTCTGCTCCATTGCCGGATTCGGCAGCGATGTCTCCGCCCAGCAGGCTGCGGCGCCGTCGGCGTCGGAGCAGGAGGCGATGCGATACGTCCAGGGCTTTCTGCGTCGCTATCTCGGGCAGTTCGAGGAGACCAGCGAGCGTGAGGCCAACTGGAACCCGCTCAACGTCATCCGCGCCGATCTTTCGCCGACGCTGATTGCCGCCCTGCAGGCGGACCGCGACGCCTCGATCGCGAACGACGAGGAGATCGTCGGGCTGGACTTCGACCCGTTCATCAATGCGCAGGATGTCTGCGAGCGCTACGAGGCTCGGGCCGCGGTGCGGCGCGATTCCACGACGGACGTCGGGGTGTACAATACCTGTGACTGGGGCCATCCCCTGGTGCCTGACGTGATCTACCAGCTGCAGCGCCGCGGTGATCGCTGGGTCATCGTCGACCTTCGATACGGAGGCGGCCAGTCGCTGCTCGAATCACTCGCCTACTACGCCGACCAACGGAAGCACCCCTAATGTCACTCGACCGCAACAACTCGATCATCCTCGCGCTGGGCATCGCGCTCGGCGGCCTCCTGGCCGGCCACGGTGTGGTGCGCGCGAAGGGCGCCGACCGCTACGTCACGGTGAAGGGCGTGGCCGAGCGCGAGGCCGTGGCGGACCTCGCGATCTGGCCGCTGCGCATCGTGGCGGCCAGCGAGGACCTCGCGCGGGCCAACAGCGAGCTGCAGACCAGCGTCGGGCGCATCAAGCGCTTTCTCGCGCGGCACGGCGTGGACACGACGCAGATCACGCTGCAGGACTTCGCCGTGCGCGACAAGCAGGCGCTGGAGTACGGCGGCCAGATGGGCGGGCCGCGCTACCTGATCACGCAGACGGTGCTCGTGCGCTCGACGCAGCCGGAGGTCGTCGCGGCGGCGAGCCAGCGGGTGGCCGAGCTGGTCAACGAAGGGGTCGTGCTGTCGAGCGGCGAGCAGTACGGCAACGGCGGACCGACCTTCGTGTTCACCGGGCTCAATGCGCTCAAGCCGGAGATGATCGCGCAAGCCACTGCGCGCGCGCGCGAGGCCGCGCAGCAGTTCGCCGAGGACGCGGGCTCGTCGCTGAGCGGGATCCGGCAGGCGAACCAGGGCTACTTCGAGATCCTGCCGCGCGACCAGGCGATGGGGATCGGGGAGGCCAGCCAGGTGAAGAAGACGATCCGCGTGGTGGCGACGGTGGAGTATCTGCTGAAGTGACGACGGCAGGAATGCAGACGGGGCGGTTGGCCAGTGGCCAGCCGCCCCGTCGTGCTTCGTGGATCGATTACTCGCCCTTCCCCGGCAAGTGCGGCAGCTGCTGCCCCGCCCCGCTCTTGAGCAGCCCGCTCCTGGTGTACACCTCGAGCTTCTCGCGCGTGTCCACGATGTCGAGGTTGCGCATCGTGAGCTGCCCGATGCGGTCGGCGGGCGTGAAGAACTCCTCGCCGCGCTCCATCGTGAGGCGCTCGGGCTTGTAGGTGAGGTTCGGGCTCGACGTGTCCACAATCGAGTAGTCGTTGCCGCGACGCAGCTCGAGCGTGACCTCGCCGGTGATCGCGCGCGCCACCCAGCGCTGGGCGCTCTCGCGCAGCATCAGCGACTGCGGGTCGAGCCAACGCCCCTGGTACAGCAAGCGGCCGAGCTTCTTGCCGTTGATGCGGTACTGCTCGATCGTGTCCTCGTTGTGGATGCCCGTGACGAGGCGCTCGTAGGCGATGAAGAGCAAGGCCATCCCGGGGGCTTCATAGATGCCGCGGCTCTTGGCCTCGATGATGCGGTTCTCGATCTGGTCCGTCATCCCGAGCCCGTGGCGCCCGCCGATGGCATTCGCCTCGTAGAACAGGTCGAGCAGCGTCGCGAAGGACTTGCCGTTGAGCGCCACCGGCACACCTTCCTCGAAGCGCACGCTGACGCTCTCCTTCTTCACCGCGCAATCGTCCTTCCAGAACGGCACGCCCATAATGGGTTGCACGATGTGCATCCCCTTGTCGAGGAACTCGAGGTCCTTGGCTTCGTGCGTGGCGCCGAGGATGTTGGAGTCCGTCGAGTAGGCCTTCTCGGTGCTCATCTTGTACGCGAAGCCGTTGGCGACGAGGTACTCGCTCATCTCCTTGCGGCCGCCGAGCTGGTCGATGAACGCCTGGTCCAACCAAGGCTTGTAGACCTTGAGCGCTGGGTTGGTGAGCAGGCCGTAGCGGTAGAACCGCTCGATGTCGTTGCCCTTGAACGTCGAGCCGTCGCCCCAGATGTTGACGTCGTCCTCGCGCATCGCGGCGACGAGCATCGTGCCGGTGACGGCGCGGCCGAGCGGCGTGGTGTTGAAGTACGTCTGCCCGCCGGTGGTCACGTGGAAGGCGCCGCTCTGGATCGCGGCGATGCCCTCGGAGACGAGCTCGTGGCGGCATTCCACCAGGCGCGCCTTCTCCGCGCCGTAGGCCATCGCCTTGCGCGGGATTTCCTCGTAGTCGGTCTCGTCCGGCTGGCCGAGGTTGGCGGTGTAGGCGTACGGGATGGCGCCCTTGGCGCGCATCCAATGGAGCGCCGCGGAGGTATCGAGGCCGCCGGAGAAGGCGATGCCGACGCGCTCGCCCTTGGGGAGCGCCTGGAGGATCGTGGCCATTGCGGGTTCTGCAGGAGAAACGGTCAGGAGCGAACCCGTGAAAGATAGCGGGTTTCCTTGCGCGTGCCCTTGCCAGATCTCGCAGCAACGCGGAGTATTGGCGGTCCCCTCCCGGAGCCCGGATGCACACCGCGCGCCACGCCCCGAGCCTGCAGGTCGCGGGCTGGCTCTTCATCGCCCTCGCCGGCCTGACCATCGCCGCGTTCTGGCCCTCGTACACCACCGAGCCGCCGCCGCTGGTCTTCACGTCGTACCACCACTTCCACGCGGCGGTCTCGACGCTCTGGCTGCTGCTGCTCATCGCCCAGCCATTCCTCATCAACGCCGGCAAGGTCGGCCTGCACCGCAGGCTGGGCAAGACCTCCTATGCGATCGTGCCATTGATGCTCGTCAGCTTCGTGCTCCTCACGCACCAGGCGGCGCAGGGCAAGGACGGCGATGCCTTCGAAACCGAGATCTACCTCTCCTACCTCCGCGTCGTGCTCGGGATGGCCTGCGCCGCGTTCTGGGCGCTGGCGTTGCGCTTCCGGAAGCAGCGCGGCCTGCACGGACGCCTGATGGTCTGCGCCGGTCTCACCGTCGTGGACCCGACGCTGAGCCGCGTCGTCTTCGAGATCACCGGCACGCGCGCGCTGAACTACCAGGCGATTACGTTCGGAACGGTCGCGGCCCTCTTGCTGCTCTTCGCGGCGCTCGAGCGTCGCGATCCGCAGGCCAGGCGCGTGTACCTTGGCGCCACGGCGGCATATCTCATCCTCGGCATCCCGCCGATGTTCGAGTGGTGGACCTGGACGGGACCCTTCGCGGCCTGGGGCGCCGCGCTGCGCTGGTTCGCGGACCTGCCGCTGACGTGACCCTGCCGCCCCGCAGCTTCGGCCTCGCCTCGGCCACCGCCGTGCTGATCTCCAATATGGTCGGCACGGGCGTCTTCACCTCGCTGGGATTCCAGGTGCTGGACCTCTCCAGCGGATTCGCCCTGCTCGCGCTCTGGGTGCTCGGCGGCCTCCTCGCGCTCAGCGGCGCCCTGTGCTACGCCGAGCTCGGCGCGATGTACCCGCGCTCGGGCGGCGAGTACGTCTACCTCACCGAGGCCTGGTCGCCGCGCCTGGGCTTCATCGGCGGATTCGTCTCGATGACCGCCGGCTTCGCCGCGCCGATCGCCATCGCAGCGATCGCCTTCGGCCGCTACGCGGCGCAGGTGTTGCCCATCACGCCGATGGCGGCGACGGCCGCGGTGCTCGCGCTCGTGGCGCTGGTGCAGTGGCGCGGCGTCTCGCTCGCCCGACGCTTCCAGGTGGCGACCACCGGCACCACGCTGCTGATCATCGTCGCGTTCATCGCCACCGGCCTGGCGATCGGCCCAGTGGAGCCGATCTCCTTCGCGCCGGACCCCGAGGCGTTCCGGCAGATGGCGACGGCGCCGTTCGCCATCTCGTTGATCTATGTGGTCTACGCGTACACCGGCTGGAACGCGATCGGCTACGTGGCCGGCGAAGTAGTGGCACCGCAACGCAACATCCCGCGCGCAGCGGTGGGCGCGGTGCTGCTCGTGGCCCTGCTCTACCTGCTGCTGCATTGGGTGTTCCTGCGGGCCGTGCCGCTCGACGCGCTGCGCGGCACGGTCGAGGTCGGTGCGCTCGCCGGCACGCGCATCCTCGGTGCGAACGGCGGTCGCGTGATCAGCGGGCTCATCGCGCTGGTGCTCGTGGCGACGATCAGCGGCTTCCTGCTCGCCGGCTCGCGTGTGACGCAGGCCGTGGGCGCCGGCTCGTCACGCCTCGCCTGGCTGGGCGCGCGCGGCGGCGATGGGGTGCCGCGTCGCGCGCTCGCGCTGCAGCTCGCGCTGATCGTGCTCCTCATCGCCACGGCCAGCTTCGAGGCGGTGCTCGCTTACGCCGGCATCGTGCTCAACCTGATGAACCTGCTCGCCGTCGCCGGCCTGATGAAGCTGCGGCGCGCGGCACCCGAGCTGGACCGCCCGTTCCGCACGCCGCTGTACCCACTCGTGCCGCTGACCTTCGCCGCGCTCTCGGTCTGGATGACGGCCTTCGTCATCTGGCAGCGGCCCAGCGTCATCCTCGCGGCGCTGGGCACACTGGTCGTGGGATCGCTGCTCTACTCGTACGTCGAACGCAGCTAGCCCTCAGCCGTCGAGCGTGCCGACGAACACCCAGCCCGCCCAGTGGATGGGATTCTTGAAGCGCTCATCCGCCAACACGTCGCGTTGGGCGTCGCGCAGCGCCGTCGGCGCGGAGTAGCCGTCGAGGTAGTAGAAGTAGAAGCGCTCCATCAGGAAGGCCGTGCTCTCGTCGGGCACCTTCCAGAGCGACATCAGCATACCCCGCGATCCCGCCGAGAGCAGCGAGGCCTGGAGGCCGAGCACGCCCTGCCCCGTGACCTCGGTGCCGCGGCCGGTCTCGCAGGCAGACAGCACCACGAGGTCGAGTCCGCGCAGGTCCAGGGCGAGGATCTGCTCCGCCGTCAGGTTGCCCGCCGGGTTCACGTTGGCGCCAGCCAACGCGAGGCCCGACTCCGCCAAGGGATTGCGCGAGGAGACCGCGGGCCCGACTCGCGTCGGCGACGCACCGACGACGCCGCGGCTGTTCACGACGTCCTCGCTTTCGCCAAAGAAGAACCCGTGCGTGGCGAGATGCACGATGCGCGCGCCGTCGAAGGCCGACGCGACGGCACTCGGCGTCGCACCCGCGCCGGTGACGGAGCGCACCGGCACCTTGAGGCTGTCGGCAAGCCGCGCGATGGATTGGATCTCGGTGGCCGTGCCGGGCAGCGGTTGCCACCGAGTACCCGGCAGTTCGCGCGCGCGCGTGCCCGCCTCGAAGTCCACGCCACCGACCAGCACGACGCCGTGGCGCTCCGAGGCGGCAGACCGCTCGAGCAGCGGCATCAGCGCGCGGGCCGAAGGCACCTGCGCGGCGTTGGCGCGCCCGACGCGCTCGTTGTAGGCCGACATCGTCGCCCACGGCAGGCGCGAGAGATTGCCATCCGCGCTGACCCACACGAAGCGCAGCGAATCCGGCATCACCTTGGCGATCTCGTCGATCGTGGCGCTCGAGACGCGCCAGAACTCGTCGATCGCGAACTGGTCGTTCGTCACGGCACGGCGCCACTCGTTCACGAAGCGCTCGATGCGCTGCGCCGGCCCGAGGTCGGCGTAGCGCGGCACGCGCTCATCGGCGAGCACGACGACCGCCGCATAGCGTGCCTGGTCACCGTAACCGTGACGGAACACATCGACGAGGGCCGTGCGGGCGGGCATCCGCGCGCGCAGCGAATCGATGCCCATCCAGCGGTCGGGCGTTTCGGGCACCAACGCCGCGAGTCGGCGCTCGAGGGCTTCCTTCTCGGTCGTCAGGCGGTCGCGCTCGCGGCGTAGTTGCGCGGCGTCCATCGACGGCGCGGCCTGCGTGAGCGCCGCCAGTTCGTTGCGCACCGCCGTCAGGCGCCGCAGGTCGGCGCTGGCATCGCGATTCGATCCGAGCCGTGCGATCGCCGCCTGGCGATCGATGCCGCGCAGCAGCAGGCCCTTCCAGCCGCCGATGCGGTCATAGAGCTCGGGCAGCGACTGGCGTTGGATATGGATCGACATCAGCGCGAAGGTCATCGCCGTCGGCAGCGTCTGCTCGAGAAATGCCTGCTGCTCGGCGACGGCGAGCGTCGGCAGCACCTCGCGGGCGTAGCGGTCGACGTCTCGCGTGGCATCGAGCACGACCTGCACGCCCTCCGGCCCCTTGCGTTGCGTCATCAGGATATCGGCGAGGTCGAAGCGCGCGGCGAATCCCTGCGGATGCGCGGCGCCGAGCGCCTCGGCGTTGATCGCCACGATGCGCTTGAGCGTCGCCTCTGCCGCCGCGTAGTCCTGCTGCGCCTTCTCCAACTCCACCTGCATCATCATCGCGACGGCGTACTCGGACGAGCGCTCGCCGAAGGTGCGACCGGCGGCGGCGATGGCCTGCTCGACCAACACGGCGGCGGCGGCGAAGTCCTGGGACTTGATGAGATTGCGCGCGAGGCCGAGTCGCGCGGCGGCGACGACGATATGTCCCTCGCCGAAGCTCCGGATCAGCGTCGGCAGGGACCGCTCGCGAAGGCTGCGTGCCTCGGCCTGCCGGCCGGCGATCTCGAGGTCGCTGGCATCGAGGAGTGCGCGCAGGGCACCCTCGGGGCTGGAGACGTCAGCCGAGGCGCGCGCCGAGGCCTGCTGACGGTCGCCGAGTCCGTTCAGCAGGCCCGCGAGGGCCTTCAGGTACGGCACCAGCAGCGGAGAGTCGTTGCCTCCCACGCGCTCCACGATGGCGATGGCGCGCTCGAACTCGGCTCGCGCCTCCGGAAGCTTGCCTTCCTCCTGCAGCAACTCACCGATGGCGCGCCGCACCTCGGCCGCGGGTTCGCTGGCGGCGCCGTGCACGCGCTCGCGGATCGCCAGGGCGCGCGCGAGCGACGCGCGGGCGGCGTCGAACTCGCGCAACGAGGTCTCGGCGCGACCGAGCCCCAGCAGGGCCAGTGCCGCCTCGCGGGAGTCGGGACCGCTGGTCGCTTCGGCCGATGCCAGCGAGCGGCGCGCGGCATCGCGCGTCTGGCGCGCGTCGAGCGACGTCGCGCTGGCGCCGAGACGCAGCACGTCGAGCCCGGCACGGATGCCGGCCAGGCGCGGATCGTCAGGCGCGAGTTCCGTCTCCAGCCAGGCCACCGTCCGCTCGGCGATCCGCACGATGTTCTCGACGCCGATCGACAGCATCACGTCGGTGGAACCCGCGGCGATCGGCTCCAGCAGCAACACCAACTGCATCATCGCGATCTTCGACGGCTCGGAGTCCGGGCCATCGGAGAAGTCGGTGAGATCGAGCGCACGGGCATAGTCGTTCCACGCGGCGACGATCTGCCCTTCGGCCGCCCGCGCCTCTGCGCGTGCGCGCAACGAAGACGCGAGCTGGCGATACGTCGTCAGCGCGAGCGGGTCACGCTCGGGCAGCGTCTGTCGCCGGATGGTGAGGGCGCGCTCGTAGGCTTCGACCGCGCCATCGTGCTGGCCGTTCGCGCCACGGAGAAACCCGAGATTGTGCCACTCCTGCCCCGCCGCCCTCGACTCCGGGCCGGCGAGCGTGTCGACCAGCGGCGCGAGCCGTTCCTGCGCACGCGCGGCACGCACATACTCGCGGCGCTGATACAGCAGGATGCTAAGGCCGCGCAGGGTCTCCTCCGCCGCGACGGTGGAACCCGCGCCGAGGGAATCGATGCGCGCGAGCATCCGCTCGTAGGCTACTACGAGGCCGGCGGTGTCGTTCTGCGTGCGGCGGCGGTTCAAGGGGCGCACCTCGAGCAGCAGCGGGTCGGCACCGGCATCCGCCGCGGGCGCAGGCGCCGCCGCCTGCGCCCTGAGCTCGGTCGCGGGCAACGCAGCGAGCGTCGCGGCGCACACGAGCACCGCGAACATCGCGCGCACGCGCCTGCCAAGCGAGAGCACGGCCACCACCAGCCCGCCCGCCGCGATGCCAACCAACGCATCGGCGAGCAACTTCACGAGGGTACCGCCCGCGCCCGCCGCGTGCTCGGCGCTCGCCACCAGATGCTCAAGCGCCGGGATTCCGTGCGCGACGATGCTGCCGCCCACGAGGAACATCGCCGCCGTACCGACCACCGAGAGCGTCCGCATCAGCCACGGTGCCATCCGCAGGATCGTCGCACCGAAGGCCCGCGCCGAGGCCGCCGCCGCGTGCGCCCCTTCCGTGCGCACGAGCTGCATCCCGAGGTCATCGAGCTTCACGATGCCCGCGACCAGCCCGTACACCAGCACCGTGATGCCGAAACCGATCAGGCTCAGCGCCACGACCTGCTGCAGCATCGGCGCGGCGGCCATCGTACCAAGTGCGATCACGACAATCTCCGCCGAGAGGATGAAGTCCGTGCGGATGGCGCCCTTGATGCGCGTCCGCTCCAGTGCCACGAGGTCCACTTCCGGATTTGCAAGCGCCGCCACGCGCACCTCACGCGCGACCTTCGCGTCCGGTTCCGGCGCGGGGTGCGCGAGCTTGTGCCAGACCTTCTCGAAGCCTTCGTAGCAGAGGAAGACACCGCCGACCATCAGCAGGGGCACGATCATCCGCGGCGCGAAGGCGCTGATGAGCAAGGCGGAGGGGACGAGGATCAACTTGTTGACGAAGGATCCCTTCGCCACCGCCCAGACTACCGGCAACTCGCGGTCGGGCTTGAAGCCGGTCACCTGCTCGGCGTTGAGCGCGAGGTCGTCACCGACCACGCCGGAGGTCTTCTTGACCGCGACCTTGCTGAGGACCGCGACATCGTCGAGCAGCGTGGTGATGTCGTCGAGGAGGGCGAGCAGACTGGAGGCCATAGGCTAGAAAGCAACGGGGCGCGTGACACAGGGCAAGGCCCCGTGTCGTAGTATTTTGTGCGCGCCGCACTGGGCGGCGCCCGTTCCGCGAAGGAGAGCTACGCAATGCTTGTCGTGACCACGGATTCGATCGAAGGCCGCCCGGCCAAGAAGACGCTCGGCATCGTCAGCGGCGAGGCCATCCTCGGCGCCAACATCTTCAAGGACTTCTTCGCCGGCATCCGCGACATCGTCGGCGGGCGCTCGGCGGCCTACGAGGAGGAACTGCGCAAGGCCAAGGACATCGCCATCGCCGAGATGCGGCAGCAGGCGGCCGAGCTCGGCGCCAACGCCGTCGTCGGCGTGGACCTCGACTACGAGAACATCACCGTCGGGCAGAGCGGCGCGATGCTGATGGTCAGCGCCAGCGGCACGGCCGTCGTGGTGTGACGGGATGGACGGGGCGTCGGCGATCACGGCAGGCGCCCCGTCGTCTCGAAGCGCGTTCCATCGGGCAGCAGCGCGCGGATGCGCAGGCTCTCACGCAGCGCGGCCGGCGGCAACTCCACCTCGAAGTCATCGCCGGCCAATCGCGCGCGCCGCCCGTTCACCCAGAGTCGCGCCCCGGCGGGCAGCCCGGCGCTGCTGCCGTAGAGCGTGATGGACTGCTGCACGCCGACCGGCTGCACCTGCGGACAGCGCTCGCCGCAGCTCGACGTCCACGGCAGCGTGTCGGCCAGCGCCGCGGCGTTCGCGATGGCCAGCGACGAGGCCGAAGTCCCGAGCACGAGATCGGCGCCCGCCTGATGCACCATCACCGGGTAGTCGAGCCGCTCGAGCACACGGTTGGCCAATGCCGACGCGAGGCGGATCGGCGCGTCGCGACCTTCCTCGCCCAACGACTGCAGCAACGCGAGGCCGAGCGCCGTCGCGGGATGCGTGGCACCGGCGACCATCACCGGTAGCCCCGGCGTGGCGAAGGCGGTGAGGTCGCGCGTGGCGACGCGCGCGCCCATCGGCGGCGCGAGCTCCACCCGCAGGCTCTCGAAGTAACTCGCACCGCCCGGCGCGTCGAAGACGAGCAGTTGTGCGCGCGTCGGCAAAGCCGCGAGCCAGGCAGCGAACTGCTCGCTGCGCTGTAGCCGCCGCTCGAACTCCGGCGGCGGCGTCGCCGTCGGCGAAGTCGGTGGCGGCGGCAGTGGCAGCGAGTCGGACAGGACGAGGAATCGCGGCGCGGCGAGTCCACGATAGTAGAACGCGAACACATCGCCCGGCTGGATCTCCGCGGCGATGCGGTCCAGCGCGTCACGCAACGCCGGCTGGGTCGCCTCCGCACCGAGCAGCAGCCGGCTCCGGCAGGCGTAGAACGAACCGGCGACCGCGGCCAGCGAGTCGTGCACCGCGCGCGCCGTCTCCAGCGCACCGTGCTGCTCGAGCGCGGCATCGCCGTACGACGCGACCGCCACGCCGAGGATGAACAGCGTATGGCGCCCG
>DAOMNV010000026.1:0-33555 GCA_035444005.1 Gemmatimonadaceae bacterium | reverse complement strand
CGCGCCGGTGCTTGGCCTGACGACCGGCGAGCTGCGCGACGACTGGCGCGTGATCGGCGTCGAGGTGAACGGGCGATCGCTGGGGGATTCGCTGATCGTCGACGTGCGGCCTGGCGACTCGCTGCGCGTTGACCTGACCTTCGAGTACACGACGGTGCAGGCGACGGCGAACTACCTGGTGGGCGCGGCGGCGATGTGGGAGCCGCGCGCGCGGGCTTGCCTCGCCCGGTGCGGGACGCCTGGCGCCACGTGACGTTCGCGCTGCGGGCGCCGGAGCGTGCGGGCGATCATCACATCGCCGTGCTGTTCGACCTCGAGGATACGGTCGAGCACTCATTCTCCAACACCAACTGGCAGTATGGGCTGCCGGCGTGGTACGACGGCAACGACATCCAGGACCAGCCGCGGGAGTTCTTCGATTCGCTGCGGGTGCTGGGGCGGGCGATGGCGACGCCGCAGCTGCGGCGCCCCTTGCAGACGCGGCAGGCGGACCTGCGGATCGGCGACTCGATCACGCCGTCGCTGGTCTGGCCGGATCACGGGATGGCGCGGGGGGTTATCGGTCGGGCGATCCTCGTGCGGGTGCGTGAGGGTGTCGCCGCCCCGCGCGCGCCCGGCTCCGAGGCGCGGGATTAGATTTCGGCTGTGTCGCTCCCTGCGGCGCGCCGCCGGCCTTGTCGCATTCGTCATCTGTCATCCGTCCCTCTATGCGCCCCGACGTCCTCGAAACGCTCGTCTCCCTCGCCAAGCGCCGCGGCTTCGTCTTCCAGTCCTCCGAGATCTATGGGGGCACCGGTTCGGTGTGGGACTATGGCCCGCTGGGCGTCGAGCTGAAGAACAACATCAAGGCGCGTTGGTGGAACGCGATGGTGCGCGAGCGCGATGACGTCGAGGGCCTCGACGCCGCGATCCTGATGCACCCGAAGGTCTGGGAGGCCTCGGGCCACGTCAGCGGCTTCTCCGACCCGCTGGTGGACTGCAAGGCCTGCAAGGCGCGCTTCCGCGCCGACAAGCTCGCCGACGCCCAGTGCCCGCGGAAGCCGAGCAAGAAGCCGGGCGAGCACGCCGACTGCCAGCTCACCGAGCCGCGGCAGTTCAACCTGATGTTCAAGACGTTTATGGGTCCCGTCGAGGACTCGGCGGCGGTGGTGTACCTGCGGCCCGAGACGGCGCAGGGCATCTTCGTGAACTTCCTGAACGTGCAGCAGGCGACGCGTCAGAAGGTGCCGTTCGGCATCGCGCAGATCGGCAAGGCGTTCCGCAACGAGATCACGCCTGGGAACTTCACGTTCCGCACGCGTGAGTTCGAGCAGATGGAGATGCAGTACTTCGTCGAGCCGGGCACGGATATGGAGCACTTCGAGCGCTGGAAGCAGGCGCGCCTCGAGTGGCACCTCGGGCTCGGCCTCGACCGCGACCGCCTCGAGTTCCATCAGCACTCCGAGAAGGAACTCGCGCACTACGCGCGGGCGGCCTTCGACATCAACTTCGACTTCGGCGGCTCGCTGGGCTTCCAGGAGATCGAAGGTGTGCACAATCGCAGCGACTTCGACCTCAAGCAGCACCAGCAGTTCTCGACGAAGAAGCTGGAGTACGTGGATCAGGCGGCGAACAAGCGCTACCTGCCGTACGTCGTCGAGACCTCCGTCGGCGCGGACCGCGTGACGCTGGCCGTGATGGTCAACGCGCTGCGCGAGGAGGCCGTCCCGGGCGAACAGGAAGGGCGTACGGTGCTGGGTTTCCACCCCGCACTCGCTCCGATCAAGGCCGGCGTGTTCCCGCTCACCAAGAAGGACGGGCAGCCGGAGATGGCCGACAAGCTGGCCGCGGCGATGCGCAAGAAGTTCACCGTGTTCTACGACGAGGCCGGCGCGATCGGGCGTCGCTACCGCCGGCAGGACGAGGCGGGCACGCCGTTCGGCATCACCATCGACGGCGACTCGACGGCGAACAACGACGTGACGATCCGCTTCCGTGACAATATGGGGCAGATTCGCGTCTCGGCCGACAAGGTGACGGACGTGATCGCCAAGTATCTCGACGCCGATCACAAGACGGCTGATTCCACGCTGGTGGGCTGAGGAACGACGCAGATGCGCGCGGCGGGCTGTGACGGCGTGACGCGGATCGCGCACGCGATGCCGCGGCGGGGAAGCCGTGGCTGAGTCGCCGCTCGACTCCCTGCGCGCGCGCGGCGAGCGCTTCCTCGAGGCGATCTCGGAGGAATATCACGCCGCGTACGCCGGCCTGAAGGCGGCGCCGCAGATCCAGCCGATCTACGCGGCGCACGCCGCGGCGTATGGCGACGAGGCCTTCGCGCAGGCGCTGGAGCTGCTGCGCGATTCGAACGAAGGCAGCGCGGAGCGCCGCTCGGCGCGGTTGCTCGTGGACTGGCTGCTCGAGTCGCGCGTGGGCCGCGATCTCGCCTCGCTCGATGAGCGCGAGATCGCCTGGGAGAATTCCGCGATCGTCACGCTCGGCGACGGCAGCAAGGAGCCGTACCAGCGCGTGCCGATCACGCTTGGCAACACGCGTGATGCCAAGGCTCGCCACACGCTCGACGATGCGCGCGCCAAGTTGGTGCTGGCCGAGCTCGCGCCGATGCGCCAGGAGAAGCTCGAGCGCGAGCACGAGGTCGTCTCCAAGCTCGGCATCGCGGGCAGCTACAACGCGACTTGGGAGAGCCTGAGCGGCATCTCGCTGGCCGCGCTGCGCGCCGAGTGCGAGGCCTTCCTCCGCGACACGCAGCACGTCTGGGATGACGTCTTCCCGGAGTTCTTGAAGAAGGGATTGAAGCTCACGCCCGCCGAGGCCACGCGCGCCGACGTGGCGGCGCTGATGCGTGCACCGGAGTTCGACGTCTACTTCACGGCCGAGGCGATGGAGCGCGAGGTGCGCCGCCAAGTGACGGAGATGGGCATCTCGCCCGATGCGGAAGGCCGCGTGCGCTACGACACCGGCGAGCGCGAGGGCAAGCGTCCGCGCGCGTTCTGCGCGCCGGTGCGCATCCCCGACCTGGTGCATCTGGTGCTGCGCCCGCACGGCGGCCAGAACGACTGGATGACGCTGCTGCACGAACTCGGCCACGCGCTGCACTTCGCGAATATGCGGCGCGACCTGCCGTTCGAGTTCCGCTGGCTGGGCGACAACTCGGTGACCGAAGGCTACGCGATGCTGTTCGATCACCGCTTGAAGGACCGCGGCTGGCTCTCGCGCTACACGGGGCTCGACAAGCCGGCCACGGAGTCCTTCCTGCGCTATATGGGCTTCGAGGAGCTGCACTTCGTGCGGCGCTACTGCGCGAAGCTCATCTACGAAACGGAGCTGCACGGCGGCGCGGTGCCGTGGAGTGCGCTGCCGGACCTGTACGTCGAGACGCTCACGAAGGCGACGGGCTTCCGCTATCAGCGCAGCGACGCCTTCGTGGACGTGGATGCGCGCTACTATGCGGCGCGCTACCTGCGGGCCTGGCAGTTGCAGGCGTTGCTGGATGAATCGCTGCGCGAGCGCTTCGACGAGGACTGGTGGCGCAACCCGCGCTGCGGCCCGTGGATGGTGGAGGAGCTGTTCGCCCACGGCCAGCGCGAACTCGCGCACGAGCAAGCCGAGCGGGTGGCGGGAAAGGGGCTGTCCTTTGCGCCGGTCATTGCCGGCATCGAACGTATGCTGGGTTGAGCGATGGCGACCGTCTACCTGAACGGCAAGTTCGTCCCGAAGGGCGAAGCGATGATCTCGGTCGAGGATCGCGGCTTCGTGTTCGGCGACGGTATCTATGAAGTGGCGCGCGCGATCGGCGGGCAGCTGTTCGAGTGGCCGGCACACGCCGAGCGGCTGGCCTACGGGCTCAAGGAGCTGCGCATCGATGCCACCGGCACGGAGTCGCTGGGCGATGTGTGCACGCAGTTGCTGCGTGACAACGGTCTGACGGACGGCGAGGCGACGATCTACATCCAGGTGAGCCGCGGTGCCGCCGCGCGCACGCACTACTTTCCGCCGGTCGGCACCGCGAACACGGTGTACGCCTCGGCGGCGCGCTTCGTGCCGAATCTGGAGATGCGCACGAAGGGCGCGAAGGCAATCACGCATCCCGACCAGCGCTGGGCGCGCTGCGACATCAAGACGGTGAACCTGCTCGGCCCCGTGCTGGCGCGGCAGGCGGCGGTGGAGCAGGGCGCGTACGAGGCGATCCTGCATCGCGACGGGATGGTCACCGAAGGCGCGGCAACGACCTGCTTCGCGGTGATCGATGGCGTGCTGCGCACGGCGCCGCTCTCGAATTACCTGCTGCCGAGCATCACGCGGGCGGTGTTGTTGGAGTTGATCCGCGGCGCGGGTCTTCGCCACGAGGAGCGGGCGTTCACGTTGATGGATCTCCGGCGGGCGAGCGAACTGTTCGTGTGCGGCACGACGACCGACGTGCAGCCGATCGTCACGCTCGATGGCCAGCCTGTGGGCGACGGTCGCGTGGGGCCGGTGACGGTGAAGGTGCGCGAGCTGTTCGCGGATCGCTTGTACGGACGCTGAGGCAACGGCGTTCACCACGGAGACACAGAGGCACGGAGACGGCACCTGCAGGAACTCCACCAGATGTGAACGGCGAGTCTGCACGGCGGTGCCGATACCTCACGTTCGGCTCCCTGCGGGGTGCTCCGTGTCTCCGTGTCTCCGTGGTGAGAGCAGTTCATCCACCCCATACCGATGCCCCGTCGCAAACGCTGGCAACTCCCTGACGCACCGCCCCAGCCGGCGGCCGATGACGCATCGAATCGCGTGCTCGCCGAGATTGCCCACGCCGTGGTGCAGGCCGGCGAGGCGCGTGACGCCTATCAGTTCGCGCTGGACCGGGCCTGCCCGGCCGTCGGGGCGTCGCTGGGGGCGGTCTTCCTGCTGGACGGGGCCGCCGAGGTGATGCGGCCGGTGGCGGCGCACAATTGGCCCGAGCGCTGGCGCCGCTGGCTGGGTGAGATGCGCGTGCGGGTGGGCTTCGGGCCGGCGGGCGAGGCGGCCGCCGAGCGGCGGCTGATCGAGGTTGGGGATGTGTTTGCCGACGCCGCGCTGGAGGATTGGCAGGAGGTCGCCCGAGAGCTGGGCTTCCGGGGCATCGTGTCCGTGCCGATCGTCGGCCCGGCCGGGCTCGCCGGGGCGGCCAGCTTCTACTTCGCCGCGCCGGGCAGCCAATCGGCCGGCACCAAGGTCCTGCTCCGCGTGGTCAGCGACCTGCTGGCGACGGCCCACGAGCTAGACCGCCTGCGCCGCCAGCTGCGGCTGGCCGAAGCCGCGCTCGAGGATGAACGCTCCGCGGCGACCCCGCGTAGAGAGGACACGGAAGCAACCGACGCTTAGATTTGAGGTGTCTCATCTGCACCTCACAGGAGAATCCCCCACGTGTCGCGCCATCATCAGTCCGGTCGCACGCTGCAGCAGCAGCGCACCGTTATGCCCGCCGCCGACGTGCTTGCGCACGCGCGCGATTTCTTCGCCCGCCGCTCCGGCATCTACTCCGCGTTCCTAGAGAAGCAGGGACCGAACTGGATGAGCCTGCGCGGGCAGGGCGGCGAGGAGATCGTGATCGCCGCCACCGAGGAGACCGGCGGGACGTCGGTGAGCGCGTCGAGCTATATGTTCGACGCCCAGGTCGCGCAGTTCCTCTCGACGCTGCCGCCGGCCGTCGAGACGGCCGGGACGGTCGCGTGAGCGCGGTCCTCAACTCGCTGCGCGCCCGCCCCGGCGTGCTCGCGCTCGGCGCCGATGCCGCGCAGGCCATCACCGTGCGCGTGCAGATGCCCGAACTCTGGGACACGCTGGCCGTGCGCTGCGCGCCTGACAGCTCCGTGCTCGCGCTCAAGCAGGCGGCGCTCGACGCCTTCCTGCCGTGGCACCAGCCGACCGTCGATTTCGTGATGAAGCTCCGCGGCTTCGAGGTGCTGGACGAGTCGCAGCCGCTGGACGTCGCCGGTGCGCGCGATGGTTCGACGTTCCTCCTTACGTACCGCTACCGGCGGCCGGTCCGCTGAGCGCTGCATCCGTCGCCCCGCAGGCCGATCGCGACGCCCTGTTGGCCGCCGCGCAGCGACTGCGCGCCGAGGTCGGCAAGCGCATCGTCGGGCAGCACGAGGTGCTCGACGAGATCCTGATGGCGCTCGTCGCCGGCGGCCACGCGCTGCTCGTCGGCGTGCCCGGCCTCGCCAAGACGCTGATGATCCGCTCGGTGGCCGAGGCGATGTCGCTGGACTTCCGGCGCATCCAGTTCACGCCGGATCTCGTGCCGAGCGACATCACGGGCACCGAGTTGCTCGAGGAAGACACGCAGACCGGACACCGCGCGTTCCGCTTCGTGCAGGGACCGGTGTTCGCCAACATCGTGCTCGCCGACGAGATCAACCGCGCGCCGCCGCGCACGCAGGCCGCACTGCTCGAGGCGATGCAGGAGCATCGCGTCACGGCGGCCGGCCAGACGATGTCGCTGCCCGAGCCCTTCTTCGTGCTCGCCACGCAGAACCCGATCGAGCAGGAAGGCACGTATCCGCTGCCCGAGGCGCAGCTCGACCGCTTCCTCTTCGACATCCGCATCGGCTACCCCGGCGCGGACGAGGAAGTCGCGATCCTGCGTTCGACGACCGGCGTGGACAACGCGCCGTTGGCGCCGATGCTCGACGCGCATCAGGTGCGTGACCTGCAGCGGATGACGCGCGAGGTGGCCGCGGCCGATGCCGCGCTGCGCTACGCCGCGGCGCTTGCCCGCGCGACGCGCCCTTCCGGCGACGAAGCCACGACGCTGGTGAAGCAGTACGTGCGTTGGGGCGCTGGGCCGCGTGCGGGGCAGGCGCTGATTCTCGGCGCCAAGGCGGCGGCACTGCTCGCGGGCCGTCCGAATGTGTCGCCGGCGGACATCCGTCGCGTGGCGCGTCCGGTACTGCGGCATCGCGTGCTGCCGAACTTCGCCGCCGAGGCCGAGGGCGTCACGTCGGAGCGCATCGTCGAGGATCTGCTCGAGCGCGTGCCCGAACCGCGCGGCCTCACCGGGATCTGAGATGCCGGTCGGCCCGTACGGCGCGTTGCTCGACGCCGTGCGCGGCGTGCGTTGGCCCGCGCGACGTCCCGTCGCCCAAGGCGCCCCCGGCGTGCATCACGCGCGCTCTCGCGGCGTGGCCCCGGAGTTCGCCGAGTACCGGCCGTATCGCCAGGGGGACGATCCCAAGCGGCTCGACTGGAAGCTCCTCGCCCGCAGCGACAAGGCCTTCATTCGCCTCGCGCCCGATCACGCCGTGCTCGGCACCACGTTGCTCGTCGATGCCAGTGCGTCGATGGCCTTCCCCGAGCGCGAACCGAACAAGTGGACGCAGGCCAAGCGCCTCGCCGTCGGGCTCGCCGCGGTGGCGCACGCCAGCGGCGATCCGGTGGGCGTCACGGTCGTCTCGGGTGATGGCCTTCGCCGTCTCGAGCCGCGCACGCGCGCGGGCGTCATCGCGGACATCGCGCGCACGCTCGATGCCGTGCGGCCGTCCGCGGCGCCGGGGCTCGCCGATGCGGTGACGAACGCCGCGCCACGACTCGCCGTGCTCACCGACTGCCTCGGCGACTTCGACGCGCTGCGCCGCGCGCTGGCGCGGCATATCGCGCGGGGTGGGGAAGCCTGGCTGGTGCACATCGTCGCGCGCGCGGAGCTCGAGCCGGGCGATGCCGCGATGCTGGCCACGGATCCCGAGGATCCGGCACGGCAGCGGCCGTTGTTCGCGGCGACGCGTGAGGGCTACCTCGAGAACTTCGCCGCGTTCCGCGCCGAGGTGGCGCGGGCGTTGCGCGCCGACGGCGTGCAGTACGTGGAAGTGCGCGACGACGAAGCGAGCGACGCGGCGGTGCGGCGCATCGCGCGGCCGGCGGAGGTGACGCGATGAGCGTCGGGCGCCTGCTCCGCCGACGGGGTGACGCGCGATGAGCTTCGCGCTGCCGTGGATCTTCGCGCTGGGCGTCGGCACGGCCGTTGGCGTGGTCGCGCTGCACCTGCTGAGCACGCGGCGGCCGCCGGAGCGACCGCTGCCGACGGCGCGCTTCGTGCCGGAGTCGGACTTGCGTGCGGTCTCGCGGACGTCGCGGCCGACGGACCTGCCGCTGCTCGCGTTGCGCGTGTTGGCGGTGCTGGCAATCGCTGCGGCGTTCGCCCAGCCCGTGCCCGATGCACCGGGGCCGACGCTGCGGCGCGTGGTGGCGCTGGAGTGGACGAGCGCGCTCGCTGACGTGGAGGCGGCGCGCGGTCGTGCGCAGGCCCTGCTCGGCGTCGGCGATGCGTTGGTGGTCTTCGATACTGCGGCGCGCGTCGTAGATGCTGCGGCGCTTGCGACGCTTGAGGCGCCGACGGTGCGTGGCGCGGCACTCTCGCCGATGCTCGTCGCCGTGCGCGATGCCGCGGCGACGATCGCGCGTGGGGCCGACTCGCTGGCGGTCACGGTGTTGAGCGCGGTGCCCGCCGAGGCCTGGGACGATGCGACGATGGCCTTGCGTGCGACGTGGCCGGGGCGCCTCGCGATCGAGCGGTTGGACGCGACGGTCGATGCCGAAGCGCCATCCGTCGTGCGAGTGCTGCCCGCCGATGCGGACGATCCGATCGTCGCCGCGGCGGCGATGCTGACGGACGCGCGAGGTGCAGCGGCGCCGGCTGGCGATACGCGCGCCACGAATGCGCCGCGACGCATCCGGCGCGGTGCGATGCTCGCCGAGGACTCGCTGTGGTTGGCGCAGACGCCCGGAGGCGTGCTGCTGAGCTGGCCGCGCGATGCAGACGCCGCGCTCCGCGCCGATGGCGTGTTCGCGTCGCTCGGCGGGAGCGCCGCGCTGGTCGCGCCACTCGGACGGCGTGCGCTGGACGTTGGAGACGACTCAGGCGTCGCCGGTGCGGAAGCTGCGGCGGCCGCAGGCGCGCGCGTGATTGCGCGCTGGCGCGACGGCGTACCCGCCGCCACCGAACGCGGGCTGGGGCAGGGCTGCCTGCGCGACATCGGCCTGTATGTTCCCGAGCGCGGTGACGTCACGCTGCGCGAGCCCTTCGCGCAACTGCTCGCTGTGCTGCTCGAACCCTGCGGCGGGCGGCGCTCCGCCGCGCCGTCGGATTCCTTGCTCGTCGCATTCGCTGGCGACGGTCCGCTCGCGGCGGCGGCGCTGTTCGAGCGCGACGGCCAAGGTTCGCCCCTCGTGCCGTGGCTGCTGGCCGCTGCGCTGCTGATGCTGATCGCCGAGCAGTGGTGGCGGCGTCGTGCGACGAGCGAGGCGACGCGATGACGACGCGTGCGCGTCTCGCGATGGCCCGCCGTCGTATCCTCGCGACGCTTCTCGTGCGCGTGCTGCTGCACGCGGCGATCGCGGCGCTGGCCAGCGTGGCGGTCTTGCTGCTGCTCGATGTGCTCGTCGGCCTGCCGCAGGCGCTGCGTGCAGGCACGGCCTGGCTGCCGTGGTTGCTGGGGGGCGTCGCGCTGGGCGTCGGTGGCTGGCGTGCGGTGCAGTCGGTGCACGCTGCCAACGACGAATCCCTGGCGCTGTGGTTCGAGCGGCAGATTCCCGAGCTGCGGTACGCCTTGGTGACGCGCGTCGGCGCGGAGCTTCCCTCGCTCGACGCGCGCATCGCGGCGGCACCGCTCGAAGTCACGCTCGCGCGCGCGTCGCGCAGCGCGCTCAAGGCGCCGGCCATCGTGGCCTTGGTTGGCGCGGCGCTGCTCTGGGCGATGCCGAGCGGAGCGGTGGCGCGGATCGCGAACCCGACGCCTGGTGATGCGCTCGACCGCCCGGGAGCCGCGGCGCGCGCCGTGGAGAACCCGCTGGCCGTCATCGTCGCGGACATCACGCCGCCGAGCTACGCGGTCATCGCGGCCTCGAGCGTGGACGATCCTGCGGCGCTCAGCGCATTGGTGGGCAGTCGCATCCGCATCCGCGGTCACGGTGAGGGCGTGCGTGCCGCGCTCGGCGATGCTGCCGCGGTCGTGGCGTCGCAGCAGGCGGAGGCTTGGTCGGTCACCGTCACGATGCCGGCGCGTGCCGTGCCCGTGCGGCTGAGCGCCGGCTCCGGGGCGCGCGTGCTCCTGCTCGACCCCGTCACCGACTCCGTGCCGGAACTGCGCCTGGAGCAGCCGCAGCGCGACAGCGTGATGCGCATCGCGAGCGGCCGGCTCAGCCTGGCCGCGGACGCCCGCGACGATCACGGACTCGCCGAGGCCAGCTTCGAGTTGATCATCAGCAGCGGCGATGGCGAGCTCTATGAGTTCCGGACGCTCACGCTCGGAGCGCAACGCTTCGCGACGCGCACGATCGCCGCGCGCATCGAGGCCGTGGTGTCGCTGGATTCACTGCAGCTCAAGCCGGGCGACATCGTCCACCTGCGCGCCATCGCCACGGACCGCAACGACATCAGCGGTCCCGGTCGCGGTGCGTCGGAGACCAGGACGCTGCGCGTCGCGCGTGCCGACGAGTACGACAGCGTCGCCGTCGATCCCGCGCCGCCGTCGGAACCGGAGAAGGACGCGCTCTCGCAGCGGATGATCCTCCAGCAGACGCGCGAGCTCGTGGCGCGCGTGCCGCGGATGGCGCGGCCAGCCGTGGTGCGCGAGTCGCGCCGCATCGCCGTGGACCAGACCAAGTTGCGGCAGCGTGTGGGACGCGTGGTCTTCGAGCGGCTGGGCGAGAACGAGGGCGAACACGCGCACTTCCCCGGCGACGGACACGCGCACGGGGAGGAGACGCCGCTGAATCCCGACGACATCCTCGCCGCGGCCGAACGCGCGGCGAATGCGGATGCGTCGCGCAATCTCGACAATCACGGAGAGGAGACGCCGATCGTCGCGTTGAACCGTCCGCTGCTGGAGGCGTACAACCATATGTGGCGCGCGGCGTCTGAGCTGGAGCTCGGCGAGCCGGCGGCGGCGATTCCGTGGATGGAGCGCGCGATCGCCGCGCTGCAGGCGGCGCGTGCGGCGGAACGCATCTACCTGCGTGGGCGTCCGGCCACCGTGGTGGTGGATCTCGCGCGCGTGCGCCTGTCGGGCAAGGACGAAGGCACGCCGACCACGCGTGCGGCGCGTCCGGTCGTCGATCCGGCACGCGCGCAGCGATTGGCGCGGTTCGATCGCGTGCTCGCGTTGGTCGAGACTGCGCCGGCCGCCGCCGCCGATTCGTTGCTGCTCATCCGCGTGGCGTTGCCGGAGGCCGCGCGTCGCGAGGCGGCCGCGCTCGATGCGGCGGCCAACGCATTGCGGCGCGGCGGTGACGTGACGCAGGCCCTCGCCGCCGCGCGGCGTGCGCTGGTGGCCACGCCGCCGCGTCGCGGCGCACTCGGCGCCTGGGGGCAGTGATGGCCGAGTTCATCTGGGCGACCGCGCAGTACGATTCCGGCGACTGGGACTCGGCGCCGATGGTCGCGCCGAATCTCATCGATTCGATCGCGCGCTACACGACGATCGATGTCGCGCCGACCGGCGTGATCGTGCCGTTGGGTTCGCGCGACCTGTTCAAGTATCCGTTCGTGTTCCTCACCGGCCACCTGCCGGTGCGCTTCAGCGACGTGGAGCGCGATACGCTGCGCGAGTACTGCCGGCGCGGCGGATTGCTCTTCGTGGACGACCACAACCACGACATCGACGGCGAGTTCCATCGCACCGCGTGGGAAGAGATCGCGCGCGCGGTCGGGCCGCTGCGCGACCTGCCGAACGACCACGAGATCTATCGCGCGTTCTTCGAGTTCAAGGACGGGCCGCCGACGACGAGCCACGAGCTGAACGGCTGGGGCGACAACCTCGTCCATAAGCACCTGCAGGCGGTCACGCAGGACGGCCGCATCGCCGTGCTGTACAGCAGCAAGGACTACGCGTCGGAGTGGAACTACCATCCCGACAACAAGCGCTTTATGGCGCAGGACAACACGCGCTTCGGCGTGAACGTGGTGGTGTATGCACTCAGCCGCTGAGTCGTCGCGGCGCACACGGCGCGTGGAAGTCCTGCTGCGGGGCATCGCACTGACCGCGCTGCTGGTCGCCATCGTCGTTGCCTTCCTGCAGCTCCGTCGCGGCGACGGGCGAGCGACGGCGGTGCATCTCGATGTCGATGGCGCCGCGTCGGCGGTCGCGCGCGACTCGGTCGCTGCGCTGTGGCGCGCCGGTCGTGCGGTGACGTGGTCGGGCGACGTGGCGGCGGTGATGGCCGTCGCCGAACCGTTGCGCGAGCCGGTGGACGGCTGGCGCGTCGCCGCGGTGGGTGATGCCACGGTGCTGCTGCGCGACTCGTTGGACGCGATCGATTCCCTCGACGCGAGCGGCGTACTGACCACCGAGCCCACGCGCGGTCCCGTGCAGGCGCAGGAGGGCGCGACCGTGGCGATGGCCGCGGCGGCGAGCGTCGGCGCGCCGCAGGCGGTGTTCGTGTACGGGCGCGTGGGCTGGGAGTCGCGGTTCGCGATCGCTGCGCTTGAGGAAGTCGGCTGGACGGTCGATGCGCGCCTGGAGCTCGGGCGAGAGCGCTCGGTGCGGCAGGGTGTCGCGACAGCGACCCGGGCGCGTCACGGCGTGGTCGTCGTGTTCGACAGTGCCAGTGCGCGTCGCGAGGCTGCGGCGCTGCAGCGCTTCGTGCGAGCCGGCGGCGGCGTGGTGCTCGCCGGGAGCGCCGGGAGGAGTCGCGTGCTGCCCCCGCGCGGGGATTCGCTCGTGATCGCGCTCGGCGACAGTGCCGTGGTCGTGCACGCGGTGCGCGTGGGGCGCGGACGCGTGCTCTCGCTGGATGAAACCGAGACCTGGCGCTGGCGAATGCAGGGTGAGGGCACTGCGGTCGAGGCGCATCGCGGGTTCTGGTCGCGTCTCGTTGGAGTCGCGGTGCCCACGATGGCCGCGTCACCTGCCGCGGAGTCGTCCGAGCAGGCGCCGGTGATCGCGGCCGAAGCGTCGGCACCACGGGCGGCCTTGGTCCACGCGCTCGGGCCCGAGCGTCCGCAGCCGCGCCGTGCGGCCGAGCTGCCCGGCGGCCTGCCGTGGTGGCTCGCTCCGCTCATCCTGTTGGCATTGTTCACCGAATGGGCGTCCCGACGCCGCCGAGGAGTCCCGTGACGCTCGCGTTCATCTCGCACGCCGATTGCGGTTGGCACGACAACGGGTGGAAGCACCCCGAGCACGTCGGGCGCGTGCGCGCCATCACCAGTGCGCTCAAGTATCACCCAGAGCTGTTTATGTCGCTCGAGTTGCTCGAGGGGCGGCACGCCACCGAGGACGAGCTCGCGCGCTGTCACGATCGCGCCTACATCGCCGCCGTGCGCGAGCTGAGCGAAGCGGGCGGCGGGCGCTTCGACGCCGACACCGTCGTGAGCGAAGGCAGTTGGGACGCCGCGCGCGCGGGTGCCGGCTGCGTGCTCGAGGCCGTCGAGCGGGCGATGGACGGGCGCAACGCGCGGAGCTTCTGCGCCGTGCGGCCGCCGGGGCACCACGCGTTGCGTGCGCAGGGGATGGGCTTCTGCCTCTTCGGCAACGTGGCGATTGCCGCCAAGCACGCGCTCGCGCGCGGCGCCGAGCGGGTGTTGATCGTGGATTGGGACGTGCATCACGGGAACGGCACGCAGGCGCTGGTCGAGGATGATGCGCGCATCCATTTCGTCTCGATGCACCAGTGGCCGTGGTATCCCGGCTCAGGTGCGGCGGATGATCGCGGGCCGTTGGGCACGGTGTGGAACGTGCCGATGGGGCCGGGGCTGGTGGCGCAGGCGTATCTCGATGCGCTGTTCGCTGCGGTGGACGCGGCGACGGCGGGGTGGACGCCGGATCTCGTCTTGGTGTCGAGCGGGTTCGATTCGATGGCGCGGGATCCGCTGGGTGGGTTTACGCTCGAGCTAGAGGATGTGGCGGCGCTGACGCGTGGGTTGGTGGAGCGGGCGGAGCGGTGGTGTGGGGGACGGTTGGTCAGCGCGCTCGAAGGCGGGTACGATCCGGCGCGGGTGGCGGAAGGGGTGGTTGTGCACCTGAGCGCGTTGCGCTGATATTCGGGCGGTGTAGTCGTGACGCCGCGTGATGGTATGCGGTGCTTTCGTCGCAGCATCCTCGAAATGGTGTGCCGATGCCAGCATCCAGCACCTGCGGGCTTCCTCGGTGGATTGTTGTGGTTGCCCTCGGGTGGGCGACTGCGTGCGGGGAGGCTCCCGCGCCGAACGGCGGGTCGGTTGTTGCCGCGCGCGACTCGGCGGAACGTCCGCTCGTCGATGATGCGCCGACCGTTGCGACCGCTGCGGCGCGACCACGACTGTCGCAGCCGGATCTGCCGGCGCCGCGGCGCAATGCGGCGATCGACGTGGAGCCGCTTTGGACGGCCGGTGGGCCTGATGATCCCGGACGCCTCATCCAGCCGGTGCATCTGCTCGCGTCTCGACTCGGCGTACTCGTGTCCGAACTTGACGGCGCGCACCTGCGCGTGTTCGATTCGCGATCCGGCATTCAAGTGGACACGATCGGGCGCTTCGGACTTGGCCCGGGTGAGTTCGGGCGTGTTCCTCAACTGCTTGGGACCTATGCACGCCCGCTGGCGTTCGAGGGGCCGAGTGGACGAATCTCGATGATTGGGGACGCCGGAATCCCAGAGCCTTCGAGAGTGGCTGCCGGGCACGGCTGGTCGTCCGCGTGTCAGGCCGGAGACGGGACTGTACTTCTGACGTTCGTCGGATGGGACGATGACGGCTACTTCCTGTCGACGCTAGGACCAGATGCCGCACTTGTCGATTCCTTCAGTCATCCGATCGGATCGCTCAAGGATGTCTTGCCGATTGGCAGGCAAGCCCCCGTGCTGCAGGCCGATGACAGCACGTGCGTCATTCTTCCGGCGTACGCGCAAGAGTTTGCCGTGTATCGTCGTGGCGCCATCGCATTCGGCAGCGGTGTCGAACCGGCTCCCGTGCCGCAAGTCTCCGATGGCGCGATGCCTGGCTACAGGGGAGCTCGCCGGCTCGCCCCGGAAACACGCAGCACCCACCGATCCGTGACATCGTGGCGCGGTCGCCTGTTGATTCTCTACGGAGGTCGGACGGAGCATCGGCGTCGGCTGGTCGACATCTATTCGTCGACGCTCGCCTACGAAGCGACCGTCGTGCTGCCCTTCGAGGCAGCCTACATCTCGGTGTCCGGCGACACGCTATTCGCAGTCGGCGAAAGGGACGATGAGCCCACCCTTGCAGCATTCCTGCTCCGCCGCCGCTAGGTCACGAACTGGCGCCACCCCAGCCAAGCCGTAGCTTCTCCGTATGCCGAAGAAGCGCCGCGCCTCGCTCCGCCTCCACAAGCACCAGCACCACCACGCCCCGCCGCCGCAGGTCCGCCCGCGCAGTTGGTTCCGCGACCCGCACGGCAAGCTCCACTGCGATCTCGACCACGCCGCGCTGACCCACGCCGTCACCGGCGGCGACGGCCTACTCTGGGTGGACATCCACGCCGACAGCCCCGAACAGCGGGCCCTCCTCGGCAGCGTCTTCAAGTTCCATCCGCTGAGCATCGAGGACACGACCTCCACCGAAGGCCGCGTGAAGGTCGAGGAGTTCCCCGCGTACACGCTGGTCGTGGTGCGCGGCGTGCGCTTCGTGGCCGAGACCGAAGATCTCTACGACATCGAGACCTTCAACCTCTGGACCTTCGTCGGGCGCAACTTCGTCGTGACGGTGCACGGGCCGCACGCGCCGGGCGTGGACGCGGCCATCGATCGGCTCGGGCGCGATCCGGCCCTGATGGAGAAGGGCCCCGGCCGCCTGATGCACCACATCCTCGACGCGACGGTCGATGCCTACTTCCCGATCGTCGACCAACTCGACGACTTCGTCGACGGCCTCGAGGAACGCGTCTTCGTCCACTTCGACCAGGAGGCCCTGCGCGACATCTTCTCGGTGAAGCGTCTCGTGCTCACCCTGCGCCGCCATCTCTCGCCGATGCGCGAGGTGTTCAACATCCTGCAGAGCCGGCCGTCGCCGCACGTCTCGACTGACGCGCAGGTGTATTTCCGCGACGTCTACGACCACGTGATCCGGCTCAACGAGAACCTCGACACCTACCGCGACCTGCTGTCGAGCACGCTGGACTCGTACCTGACGCAGATCTCCAACCGGATGGGGCTCGTCACCAAGGGCCTGACGGTGGTCGCGACGCTCAGCGTGCCCTTCGTCGTCGTGAGCGGGATGTGGGGAATGAACTTCGCGACGATCCCGCTTTCCGACTGGCCGCACGGGTTCTGGGTGATGCTCGCGGCGCAGCTGGGTCTGGGCGGCGGGCTGCTCTGGTTCCTGCGGCGCAACGGATGGCTCTAGATTTGAAGCGTGTTCTGTCCTGACTGCGGTACCTGGAACCGGAGCGCCCTGCGCCATTGCGCGCAGTGCAACCGTGCGCTGCCCGACCTCCAGTCGGCGGTGGACGCGCCGGACCATCTCATCACCTCGCTGCGGCACGCCACGGGGCACCGCTACCGCATCGTGCGCCGCATCGGCGCGGGCGGGATGGCCGACGTGTACGAGGCGCGCCATCACCTGCTCAACCGTCCGCTGGCGGTGAAGGTGATGCACGCGCACCTCGCGCGCGACACCGAGATGCGGCAGCGCTTCCGGCGCGAAGCCGAGGCGGCCAGCCGGCTGCTGCATCCGTTCATCTGCGCGCCGCTGGACTACGGCGAGACGGACGATGCGGTGTACCTGATCCTGCCGTACCTGGACGGCGGCTGCCTCGCCGACGACCTGATGCGCGACCGCATCGTCGACACGGCGCGCACGGCGCGCATCGCGGCGCAGGTCGCGACGGCGCTGGACTACGCGGCGCGGCAGGGCGTGATCCACCGCGACGTGAAGCCCGACAACGTGCTCTTCGACGCCGACGGCAACGGCATCCTCACGGACTTCGGCATCGCGACGGCGTACTTCCACGGCCGGATGACCGCTGGCGGCCGCGCGATGGGGACGCCGCATTATATGGCGCCGGAGCAGGCGATGGGTCGCTTCGTGGACGGCCGCGCCGACCTCTATGCCGTGGGCGTGATGATGTACGAGTGCCTCAGCGGCGCAACGCCCTTCGATGGCCCCGATGGCTATGCGATCGGCTACAAGCACGTGCACGAGCTGCCGAAGCCGCTGCTCGACGTCGCGCCGGGCGTGCCCGACGGACTCGCGGCGATCGTGATGGCCCTGCTCGAGAAGGATCCCAACGCGCGCTACCAGCGCGGGCACGACCTCGCCGACGCGCTGTACCACTGGATGCACGAGGCCGGGATCCGCGACGAGCCTCCGGTTCGCGCCGCACGTCCGGGCTGATGACCGCCGCTGCGCGGCTCGTCGAGGTCGCGCTGCCGCTGCCGCTGCTGCGCACCTTCACCTACGCCGTTCCCGAGCGCACGCGGCATCCGGTGTTGCCGGGCAGCCGCGTCGTCGTGCCGGTGCGCGGCAAGCGCGTGATCGGCATCTGCGTCGGCGAGAGTGACGGCGCGTCGCTGGGCGACAAGGAGGCAAAGCCGCTGCTCGACGTGCCGGACGCCACGCCGGCGCTGCCGGCCGACCTGCTCGCCGTCTGTCGCTGGATCGGCGAGTACTACGTGGCGCCGCTGGGCCTCGTCTGCCGCGCGGTGCTGCCCGCCGCCCTGGCCAGCGCGTCCAAACCCGACGCGCCCGGCAAGCAGGAGCGCATCCTCGCTCTCGCCGGCGAACTGCCGACGCTGCTCGCGCGCGACGAGGCCTTCAAGCGCGCGCCGCAGCAGCGCCAACTCTACGAACTGCTCGAGCAACTCGGCGGCCGCGCACCCGTCGCGCACCTCGTCGCGCAACTCGGCTGTTCGGAGAGCGTGGTGCAGGGCCTCGTGAAGCGCGGCCACGCGCGCATCGAGCAGGCCACGCGCCTGCGCGATCCCTTCGCCGAGCGGGCGATCGCCGCGCCGCCGCCGCCCACGCCGACGCCCGCGCAGCGCGACGCCATCGCGCGCGTCGTCGAGAGCGAGCCCGGCGCGGTCACCCTGCTGCACGGCATCACCGGCAGCGGCAAGACGCTGGTGTATCTCGAGCTGCTCAAGGAGATCGTGCTGCGCCAGGGGAAGTCGGCGATCGTGCTCGTGCCCGAGATCGCGCTCACGCCGCAGGCGGTGGACCGCTTCCGCGCCGTGTTCGGCGATCAAGTCGCGGTGCTGCACTCGGGGCTCAGCGACGGCGAGCGGCTCGACGCCTGGCGCGCGCTGCAGCGTGGCGAGCGCCGCATCGCCGTCGGCGCGCGCTCCGCGGTGTTCGCGCCGCTCGCGAACCTCGGTGCCATCATCGTCGACGAGGAGCACGAGGCGAGCTACAAGCAGGCCGAGACGCCGCGCTACCACGCCCGCGAGGTGGCGATGATGCGCGCGCGGGAGACCGGCGCGCGCTGCGTGCTCGGCTCGGCGACGCCGGCGCTCGAGACCTGGGTGAATGCGTGTGACGGGCGCTACGGGCTGATCACGCTGCCCGACCGCGTCGGCGGCGGCGCGTTGCCGGCCGTGCGCATCGTCGACCTGCGCGCCGAGTTGCGCGCGGCGCCCGCGCCGGAGCGCGCCAGGCGTTCCGTGCTCAGCGCCGCGCTGGAGTCCGGCTTGCGCGAGCGCCTCGCGCGCGGCGAGCAGAGCATCCTCCTGCTCAACCGCCGCGGCTACGCGAGCTTCGTGCAGTGCGAAGAGGGGCACGTCGCGACCTGCCCCAACTGTTCGATCTCGCTCACGTACCATCGCACGCCCGAGCGCCTCGTCTGCCACTACTGCCTGCATCAGGCGCCGGCCGGCGGCGACTGCGGCGACTGCGGCCTGCCCTTCAAGCGCCAGCGCGGGCTCGGCACGCAGCAGGTGGAGCGCCTGCTCGTCGAGACACTGCCCGAGGCGCGCGTCGCGCGGATGGACGTCGACACCACCAGCGGCAAGTGGGCGCACACCGCCATCCTCGACCGTGTCGGTCGCGGCGAGGTGGACATCCTGCTCGGCACGCAGATGATCGCCAAGGGGCTCGACTTCCCCAACGTGACGCTCGTCGGCGTGATTGACGCGGATATCGGCATCAACCTGCCGGACTTCCGGAGCTCCGAGCGCACCTTCCAACTGCTGAGCCAGGTGGCCGGCCGCGCGGGGCGCGGACCCAAGGGCGGGGAAGTGTTCATCCAGACGCGGGCGCCCGGGCACCACGCCGTGCGCTGCGCGATGACGCACGATTACCAGGGCTTTGTGGACGAGGAGCTGCCCGGGCGCGAGTCCCCGCCGTATCCGCCCACCCTGCGCCTGGCGAACGTGGTGGTGAGTGGGCTCGACGAGCCCGCCGTCGCGCAGTTCGCGACGGAGGTCGCCGACTGGCTCGTGCAGGCCGACCTGCGATTCGGACTCGGCGTGACCCTGCTCGGCCCCGCGCCCTGCCCGCTGGAGCGCATCAAGACCCGCTGGCGCTGGCACGTGCTGCTGAAGAGCGAGCGACAGGCGCCCCTCACGCGGCTCCTGCGCGGCCTGCTGACCGGCCTGGAGGTCCCCGCGAAGCACGACCTGCGCCTCGTCGCCGACCGCGACCCCGTCAGCCTGCTCTGACGCGCCGCGCCGAGGTTCCATCCGACCCTCGCGGGGGCGAGATTTCAAGGATGACGCAGACCATCCCCCTCGGCTCGGACGCGCGCGAGCGTTTCGTCCTCGAAATCTCGAAGGTGCTCGCCCCCGAACGCATCGTCGAGGCGCACCTGTTCGCTCCGCTGCGGCAGGGCCAGATCGAGACGGGCGTCTGCGTGCTGGCCGCGTTGCCCGAGGGGGCGGACCCGTTGCCCGCAGCCGCGGTCGAGGCAGGTGCGGTCGAGGCAGGTACCCATTCTGGACGCTCGGCCATTTCGGACAATAGGCGAGCCCCTTATCCGGGTGGCGAGAAGACCGAGGAGGCGTTCGAGGCAGCTGAATCGGTCGCTGCCTCGCTGAACGCGGACTCGGCGGCGCCCGGCGCGGACTCGGCAGCAACTCCCGCGGCCTCAAAGGCGCCCGATGTGGACTCCGAGTGGACCGACGCGGACGCTGCGGTGTCCGACGCAGCGCCCGATCCGACCCAAGTGGCGTCCGACGCTGCACAAGGGGACCACCTATTGTCCGAAATGGCCGAGCGTCCGGAGAGCGACCATATGGGCTCGCCGACGTCAGAGGCGTCCGCAGCGGCGTCCGCAGCGGCGCCCGCAGCGGCGTCCGTAGCGGCGTCCGTAGCGGAGACCGCGCCGGACACCGCGCCGAGCGAGGCCGCAGCCTTCCCGGAGGGTGCGCGGATTTCTTCGCGCCACGTCGTCTACTCGGCGCGCTACCGCTGGACCCGCAAGGGCCCCGAGCGTGGCAAGTGGGAGTGTGAGGTCGTCGCGGAGGCGGATGCGCCGCTGCTGACGGTCGAGGCGGTGGTGCAGGGCGTGCAGCATCGCTCCAACGAGCCGCTCGAGGTGCAGAAGCTCGACGGCGACACCGTCAGGGCAATGATCGCCCAGGCGCAGCAGCAGTGGCAGAAGACGGCGTAACGGCCGCCTTCGTGCGGTATCTCCGCGAGCACAACCTGCCGGTGACGGCGCAGCGGCTCGCGATCGCCGACGTGATGCTCCGCGCGGAGCGGCATCTGTCCGCCGAGGAGGTCGCGGAGGAAGTGACGGCGCGGGGGCGCAAGGTGGGCACGGCGACGGTCTACCGCACGATCGACACGCTGCTTGAGAGCGGCCTGATCGTGGAGCGCGACTTCGGCGAAGGCTTCCGTCGCTTCGAGCCGGCGCGCGACATTCCGCACCACGAACATCTCGTGTGCACGCAGTGCGGCAAGGTCGAGGAGTTCCGTGACGAGCGGCTCGAGCGGATGACGACGATCGTCGCCGAATCGCGCGGTTTCGCGCGGCAGAGCCACCGGCTCGTGATCCACGGCATCTGCCGCGACTGCCAACGCGGGTCGACGAGCGGCCCTGCGTCCACACCAGCGCCCTGGGGGCGTCGCTAAGCGATGGAAACCGCTGCCACTCTCGGTCTCGCCATCGCGTTCGGCGCCGGCCTGCTCAGCTTCCTGAGTCCCTGCGTGCTGCCGCTGGTGCCCAGCTACATCACGTTCATCACGGGGATGAACTACGAGGACCTGCAGGGTTCGCGCAAGGACACGCTGATCCACGCGCTGCTCTTCGTGGTGGGCTTCTCGCTGATCTTCCTCGCCCTGGGCGCGGGCGCGACGGTGTTTGGACAGCTGATGCTGCAGTACCGCGGCATCATCAGCCGGGTCGGCGGCGTGCTGATCGTGATCTTCGGCCTGTACCTGCTCGGCGTGTTCAACCTGTCCTTCCTGATGAAGGACACGCGCCTGCACCTCGCGGACAAGCCGCTGGGCTACTTCGGCACGGTGGTGGTGGGCATCGCGTTCGGTGCGGGCTGGTCGCCGTGCATCGGGCCGATCCTCGGCGCGATCCTCACGATGGCGGCCAACGAGAGCGACGTGGGCCGCGGCCTGACGCTGCTCGGCGCCTACTCGGCGGGCTTGGCGATCCCGTTCATCGCCTCGGCAATGATGGTGGAGCGATTCCTCGAGGTGTTCGCGAAGGTGCGCCGCCATATGATCTGGGTGAACCGCTTCGCGGGCGCGATGCTGGTGTTCGTGGGCGTGCTGATGCTGACGAACCGCTTCACGATCCTCGCCAACTGGCTGCAGGCGTTCACGCCGGAGTGGTTGTTCAACCGGATCTGACGCGGGGTGGCCGCGCGGGGCCCCGGCCGCGCGAGGTGGAGATGCAAGGAGCCCCGCGGCGCGAAGCGCCGCGGGGCTCTGTGCATCCCAGGGGGATGTGGCTTAGCGCCAGAACACGCTGAAGCCGAAGCGCGCGCCGATCATCGAGTCCGGATCGTACGAGTCACCGGCGCGAACCGTGCCGGCCAGCGACCAGGACACCTTGTCGCTCATCGCCTTCTTGTAGCCGACGTCCGCACCGAAGTCGATCGCGGCGTCGATGTCCGTCATCTTGGTGATGAGGACGCCCGGGGCGACGAAGAGGCCGTTGCGGCCGCGGTCACCGGCGAGGTAGTACGGGGCGAACACGCCGAGCGTGATCGTCGAGACACCGTCGCCACCATCGGGCTTGAAGTAGCCCAGGCCGAGGGTGGGCTCGAGGGCGATCTTGTCGTTCAGGTACACGCCGAGCGCGACCTGGCCGGGAATGCCGGCGTTGAACATCGTGTTGCCGCCGGCCATACCGAGCCCCGCGACGTCCACACGGATCTCCTCGATCTTCAGCTGCGCCTGCGCGACCGAAGCCGACACCGCAACCAACGAAGCAACCGCGACCGCACGACGAATCACAGACAGCATCTATCCTCCTAGACGGATTGGAATGTCGACCGTCGCTCATTCCCGGACGGCCACGGGGTCCTGCTCAATCTCATCTTCAAGCTGCTGCCGACGCAGCAGCGACCAATATCGTCCTTTGACACGCAACAAGTCGTCGTGGGTTCCTTGTTCGACGACCTGCCCTTCGTCCAGCACCAGGATCCAGTGGGCGTCCCGGATGGCCGTGATGCGATGCGAGGCGATGATCGCCGTGCGCCCCGCCAAGGCCTGCCGCAACTCCCGCAGGATGGCCGCCTCGGTGTGGGTGTCCACCGCCGACAGCGCATCATCCAGGATCACCACGCTCGGTCGTCTGGCCAGGGCCCGCGCCAACGACGCCCGCTGCTTCTGCCCGCCCGAGAGATTGATACCACGCTCCCCGAGCATCGTGTTCCATCCGCCCGGAAATCCCTCGATCGTCTCCCGCAACTGCGCGACCCCGGCCGCCCATTCGGCATCGGCGGGATTCGCCGTGCCGTACGCCAGGTTGGCCGTAAGGGTTTCGCTGAACAGGAGACTTTCTTGAGGGACGAAGCCGATCTCCCGACGTAACACTTCCAGCGGCAGGTCCCGGACGTCCACCCCGTCCAGGAGCACCCGGCCGGCGGTCACGTCGGCGAGCCGCGGGATGAGCTCGAGGAGGGTGCTCTTGCCGGAGCCGGTCGCGCCGACGATGCCCAGCGTGGCGCCGGCCGGCACGGTGACGGAGATGTCGGTGAGGACTTCGCGCGCGGGGGCGTCGCCACGCGCGGGGTACGCGAAGTGCACGCGCTCGAGGGTGATGCCGCGGCCGCCGGCGGTCGGCGGCAACTCGGCGGCAACCCGCGGCGGTGCGGGGTCGGCGATCGCGGGTTCGGCGTCGAGGATGTCGAGCAGGCGGGTCATCGAGGCCGCGCCGCGCTGGAACAGGCTGGTGACCCAGCCGAGGGCGATCAGGGGCCAGGTGAGGTTGGCGAGGTACAGCCCGAAGGCCACGAAGGCGCCCACGGTGATGGTGCCTGCCACGACCTGCGCGCCGCCGAACCCGAGCACGGCCGCCGCGCCCAACCCGGCAAAGAACGTGAAGCTCGGCCCCATCAGCGCGTTGAGCCGCACCAGCGCGACGTTGCGCTCCAGATAGTCCTGCGAGATCGCGTCGAAGCGCCCCTGCTCGGCCGTCTCCTGCCGGTACGCGCGGATGATGCGCAGGCCCGAGAGATGCTCCTGCACGAGCGTCGTGAGGTCGCCGAATCGTGCCTGCACGCGCTCGAAGCGGTCGTGGATGGCCTTGCCCAGCCGCAGCGTGATGAACGGCAGCACGACCATCGGCGTGAGCGCGATCAGCGTGAGGCGCGGCGAGATGGCAATCATAAACGAGAGCGCGAACACGCCGCCGAAGATCGTGTTCGTGAGGTACATAATCGCCGGCCCGACAGCCATCCGCACCGCACCGATGTCATTGGTGAGCTTGGCCATCAGCTCGCCCGTGCGGGTGCGGCCGTACCAGCCGGGGTCGAGCCGTGCGAGATGCGCGAACAGGTCCTCGCGGAGGTCGTGCTCGATGATGCGCGAGACGCCGTTGAGGATCTCGCGCATCTGGAAGCGGAACACCGCCATCCCCAACGTGACGCCGAGCATCGTGGCGGCAGTCTTGAGGATGTCGCGCAGGGGTGCGCCGGCGGCCATCGCGTCCAGCGCGTGCCGGATCAGCGTCGGCAGCCAGCTGAACATCGCGGTCGAGAGCACGACGCAGAGCAGGCCGTAGGCGATGCGCCAGCGGTAGGGCCTGACCCAGGGAAGCACCCGTGTGAGCGACGTCACAATGCCGCGGACGTTGAGGAGTTACGGTCCGTAGGCCAACTTTCGGGGCGAGGTAGCACCCCCACTTCAGGAGATGGCATATGCGGACGAATACTATCAAGCAGGGATTGATCGCGCTGGCGATCATCGCCACGGCGGCCTGCGGCGGCGACTCCGCCGAGTCGGCGCGCGAGATCGAGCTGGCGCCGACGGATTCCGGCGCGGCGATGAGCGACACGGCCCCGACGCAGGCGGCGGCGCCCGCGCCGGCACCTGCCGCGACGAAGGCTCCGGCCCGCACGACGCCGGCCACGCCGGCGCGCGTGGCGTCGCGTAGCGGTGCGCTCTCGGCCGGCGCCACGCTGGCGCTCTCGACGGGCGCACGCGTGTGCACGAACACGCACAAGGTCGGCGACCGCTTCACGGCCGTCACCACGGCCGATGTCGCGGCGACGAACGGCGTGACGGTCCCGGCGGGCTCCGAGGTGACGCTCGAGGTCGTGGAGTCGGCGCGCGGCGAGAACTCGCGCGACAAGGTGAAGCTGGCGTTCAAGCCGGTGGCGATCACGGTGCGCGGCACCAGCGCCGAACTCGCCGCCGACGTGACGCAGGTGGCGGCGCTCGAGTACGAGCGCGTGCAGAGCACGGGCACGCAGGCGGGCAAGGTGGCTGCGGGTGCGGCCGTCGGCGCGATCGCGGGCCAGGTGCTGGGGCGCGACACCAAGAGCACGGTGGCCGGTGCGGCGATCGGTGCGGCGGCGGGTGGTGCGGTGGCCGCGGCGACGACGGACTACAATGGCTGCTTGCCGGCGGCTGCTGCGGTGACGGTGACGCTCACCGAACAGCTTACGGTGCGTGGAAGCTGAGGAAGGAGGAAGACGAGGAGCGAGCTTCGCTCCTCGTCTTCCTCAGCCCTAGTACCCCGAGGCCCCGCCGCTCCCACGCGGCTCGTGCACGCCGTGCCACACGCCGTTGCTGCGCATCACGGCGTTCACGTTGGCGATGCCGCCCTGCGCGGCGAGCGTGTGGCCCATCCGACGCAGGCGACGCAGCGTGCGCGCGTCGAAGCCCATCGACTCGTGGCGGATCGCGTCCGGCAGGGCCTGGTGATGCATCCGCGGCGCACGCATCGCGTCCGTGAGCGGCATCCCGAACTCGATCACGTTGAGGATCACCTGCGTGGTCGCCGTGATGATCGTCGGGCCACCGGCCGCGCCGACGACGAGCAGCACGTCGCCCTGCTTGTCGAGCACGATCGTCGGTGACATCGCGCTGAGCATCCGCTTGCCGGGCTGGATGGCATTGGCCTCGCCCTGCACGAGGCCGAACATATTCGGCGTCCCGGGCTGCGTGGCGAAGTCATCCATCTCGTTGTTGAGGAAGAACCCGCCGCCGCGCACCCACACGGCGCTGCCGTAGCCGCCGTTGATCGTCGTCGTCGTCGCGACCGCATTCCCCTGCGCGTCGACCACCGAGTAGTGCGTGGTGTGCTCGGGCTCGCGGCCGGCGTCGAAGGCCGGCGTGCGCGAGGCGCGGCGGCGGCTGATCTGGCCCGCGAGTTCCCGCGCGTACTCCTTGCTCACCAGCTGCTCGCGCGGC
Source organism: Gemmatimonadaceae bacterium (assembly GCA_035444005.1). Classification (GTDB taxonomy): domain Bacteria; phylum Gemmatimonadota; class Gemmatimonadetes; order Gemmatimonadales; family Gemmatimonadaceae; genus Pseudogemmatithrix. The sequence continues at coordinate 7,850 of DAOMNV010000026.1, read as the reverse complement.
ACGGGCACGAAGTCCGGGTCGGCGAGCTTCGCGTTGCGGTCGATGAACGAGCGGCGGAACGCCTCGGCCAGCAGGTGCACGTACTCCGGGCTGCCGAACGGCGGAAGCGGCGCGAAGTTCTCGAGGATGTTGAACGTCTGGCTCATCGTGATGCCGCCCGAGCTGGCCGGCGGCATCGTGATCAGCGTGTAGCCACGGTAGTCGGTGACGATCGGCTCGCGCCACTTGGGCTCGTAGCGCCGCAGGTCCTCGCGCGTGATGATGCCGCCGCCGAGGTGCATCTCGTCGACCAGCGCCTGGCCGACGGGGCCGTCGTAGAAGGCCTTCGCCCCCTGCTCGGCGATCAGCGTGAGCGACCGTGCGAGCTCGGGCTGGCGCAGCGTGCTGCCGGGGGCAGGCGGCGCACCGTCGGGGTAGAACGTCGCGCAGCCGGCAAATTCGCAGAGCCGCCGCTGCGCGCCGCGCAGCGAGAGAAACAGCGCGCTGTCCACCGCGAAGCCATCCCGTGCGAGGCGGATCGCCGGCGCCATCACCTCGGCCAGCGACTTCGTGCCGTAGCGCTCGAGCGCCGCGGCCATCCCCGCCACCGCACCCGGCACGCCGGAGGCCAGGTGGCCGGTGAGCCGCAGGTCGGTGAGCTTGCCGCTGCTGTCGACGTACATATCGCGCGTCGCGGCCAGCGGTGCGATCTCGCGGTAGTCGAGCGCCGCGTTGCGGCCATCGGCCATCCGGATGGTCATAAAGCCGCCGCCGCCGATGTTGCCGGCAAACGGGTACGTCACCGCGAGCGCGAAGCCGACGGCCACCGCGGCGTCGACGGCGTTGCCGCCGGCGCGCAGGATCTCCACGCCGGCATCGCTGGCGATGTCGCTGTTGCTCGAGACCATCGCGCTGGCGCCGGTGACCGGTTCGCGCAGCTCGGGGAAGCGCCAGCCGCCGGCATAGGTGCCGCTGAGCCGCGCGTCGCTGCCGGTGCTCGGCTGACGGCAGGCCGTGAGCGCTACGGCCGCAAGACTCAATCCCCAAACGAGACGACGCATCATCGCTGTGCTCCGGCAGCCCGCCAGCGCAGGCCGATTCGGGTGGTGTACTGCTCCTGCGCGCGGCGCGCGCCGACCGGCAGGCCCTCACGCGATCCGATCGCCGTGGTGTAGTCCTGCATCAACTGCGCCGCGAAGCGCGCGCCGAGCGGGATGGACACGCCATAGCCGATCGCCACGGCCACGGCGTTGCGCGGCTTCGCGTCGTCGCCGCTGACGACGTCCGTGCCGGCATACTCGGCCCACTGCGAGAGCCCGAGGCCCAGCTCGAAGATCTGGCCGAAGCTCCGCGGCTCCGGCGAGCGGAACGTGGCGAGCAACTGGCGCAGTTGGATCTCGCCGTTCGACGACGTGCTGTTGCCGCGCTGCAGCGGCACCGTGGCCAAGGTGCCGGCGACGCCGAGCGAACCCATCGAGAGGCCGACATCCGCGCTGACCCGGTACTGCCAAGCATCGCCGAAGTACCAGTTCTGGCCGCTGATGCCGTCGAAGCGGTTCTGCACCAGCAGGTAGCCGACCGACGCCTGCACGCTCACGGGCAGCGAACGGCGGTCGTCCATCGGGACCTGAATGAGCTGCGCCTCGAGCGGGCGCAGCGGGAACGCGAGGAGCAAGGCGGCCGCGGCCGCGGCTGCGGCGGAAACCCCACGCCGTCCGGTGCGAGTGCGAGTCACGCGGAGTAACTTACTCCAATGCTCGATCCTCGCGTAACCGAGCGCCGCAACCCGCGCAGCGCCGACATCGACCTCGCGACTCCGCTGGAGATCGTGGACCTGATGAACGCCGAGGATCGCACGGTGGCCGACGCCGTCGCGACGCAGCGCGAGGCGATCGCCGCGGCGATCACCTTGGTGGAGACGGCGTTCCGCGCGGGCCATCGGCTCTTCTACGTCGGCGCCGGCACCTCCGGCCGACTCGGCGTCCTCGACGCCGCCGAGTGCCCGCCGACCTTCGGTAGCGATCCGCAGATGGTGCAGGGCATCATCGCCGGTGGCTCGGCCGCGCTCACGCGCGCGCAGGAAGGCGCCGAGGATCGTCCCGATGCCGCGCGCGAAGATCTCGCGGCGGCGGGCGTGCGCGCCGGCGACGTGGTGCTCGGCATCGCGGCCAGCGGCACGACGCCCTACGTGCGCGCTGCGCTGCTGCGCGCCACGGAGCTCGGTGCCAAGGCCGTGATCCTCGCGTGCTCGCCGCCGCCGGCGGAGTTGCTCGCCGCCGTGGACTGCGCAATCCTGCCGATCACCGGGCCGGAGGTGGTGACGGGCTCGACGCGGCTCAAGGCCGGCACGGCCACGAAGCTCGTGCTCAACACCATCACCACCGCGGCGATGGTCCGGCTCGGCAAGACCTACGGCAACCTGATGGTCGACCTACGGGCGACCAACGACAAGTTGCGCGACCGCGCCGAGCGCTTGGTGATCGGCACCTGCGGCGTCGAGCGCGACGCCGCGCGCGCGTTGCTCGCACGCGCCGACGGCCACGTGAAGCTGGCGATCGTGATGCACAAGCTCGGACTCGACGCCAACGCGGCGCGCGCACGGCTCGTCGCGGCGGGCGGCGTGATTCGCCGCGTGGTCGCGGACGCGCCGCCGCCGGTGGAGCGCACGTGAGCGACCGCGTGAGCGCCACGCGCGGCGACGTGCTCGTCGGATTGATGTCGGGCACATCGCTCGACGGCATCACGGCGGTCGTCGCGCGATTCGTCGAGCACGACGACGGGCACGTGACGCCTGAGTTGCTCGCCCACGTCGAGCGGCCCTACACGGCGGGCCAGCGCGCGCGCCTGGCTGCGGCGATGCAGGGTGCGTCGCCCGCCGAGTACACGCGGCTCGATTTCTCGCTGGGCGGCTGGCTCGCCGATGCGGCCGTTGCGGCGATCGCCGAGTGCGGCGTATCGCGCGAGGAGATCCGTGCCGTGGCGTCGCACGGGCACACGGTGTGGCACGCGGGGCCGCAGGGCACCTGGCAGTTCGGGCAAGCGGCGGTGATCGCCGAGCGCACGGGGCTCGACGTCATCGCCGACTTCCGCGTGCGCGATGTCGCCGCGGGTGGCGAAGGGGCGCCGCTGGTGCCGATCGCCGATGCGCTGCTCTTCGCGCGGCCAGACGCCTGGCGCCTGCTGCAGAACCTCGGCGGCATCGGCAACGTCACCGTCCTGCCGCCGCTGGCCGGGCCGGACGCCGAGCTCACCGACGTGCGCGCCTTCGACACGGGCCCCGGGGTGTGCATCATCGATGGCGTGGTGCGGATGCTGTATCCCGAGCTCGCGTTCGACCGTGATGGCGCGCTTGCGGCGCGCGGGCGCGCGATCGATGCGGTCATCGAAGACCTGCTGCGCGATCCGTGGTACGCCGCCGCGCCGCCCAAGAGTACCGGCCGCGAGCGCTACACCACGGCCTTCATCGGCGATTTCATCGCGCGCTGCCGAGCGGCGCGTGCGGACCTGCGCGACGAAGACATCGTCGCGACGGCGGTGTGGTTCACGGCGCGCAGCATCGCGCTGGCCGTCGAGCGCTTCGTGCCGCAGGAGGTCGGTGACGTGCTGCTCTCGGGCGGCGGTGCGCGCAACGCCACGCTGCGCGAGGCCATCGCGATGGCGCTCGCGCCGCGCCTCGTGCGGCCGTTCGGCGAGCTGTACTTCGACGGCGACGCCAAGGAAGCAGTGGCGTTCGCGTTCCTCGGCTGGCTGCACCTGCGCCGCCGCGCGGGCAACCTGCGCGGCGCCACCGGCGCCCGCGGCCCGCGCGTGCTCGGCGCGCTGTACCCCGGCTGATGCATCCCTTCGGTGCGCTGCTCGTTCCCGAGCTGCGCTGGGACCGCGACCACGGCTTCTCGCACCAGCAAGGCTTGATCGACGACGCGCTGGAGCTTGGTGTCGGTGGCTTCGCGGTGGTCCACGCGCCGCGCGCGCGCGTGGCGGAGCAGGTGGCGGCGCTGCAGCAGGCGTCGGCGCATCCGTTGTTGATCGCCGCCGACGCCAGCGCCGGTGCGGCAAGCGCGCTCGTCGGCGCGACGGGCCTGCCGCCCTTCGCCGCGCTCGGGGCGCTGCGCGACGAGGACCTGCTGCGTCGTGCCGCGCGGCTCACCGCGCGCGAGCTGCGCAGCGCCGGCATCACCTGGGCCTTGGCGCCCTGCGCCGATCTCGCGGTGGAGCGCGCGAACCCCTTCATCGGCGCGCGTGCGCTGCATCACGACGCGCAGCGCGTCGCCGAGTGGACCGTCGCGTGGGTGGATGCCTGCCAGGCCGAGGGCGTGCTGGCCACCGCGATGCATCTGCCCGGCGAAGGCCGTGCGCTGGTGGATCCGGCGCTTGCCGCCGCGCAGGTCGATGCGCCGGGCGCGGGCCTCTGGGGCACGGATCTCGTGCCGTTCCGCGCGGCCGTGGATGCCGGCGTGGCAACGGTTCTCGCGTCTGCGGTGTCGTATCCTCGACTCGATCCAACGGGAGCGGAGGCCGCGTGCTCGCGCGTCATCCTCCGGGAGATGATGCGCGAGGAACTGCAGTTCGAGGGCCTGCTCGTGGGACCGCCGCCGCTGACGGCGGCGCTGCGACGCCACGGCGACGAGGGGGCGACGGCCGTCGCGATGTTGGCCGCCGGCTGCGACCTCGTGCTGGCGCCGCACGACGTCGTCGGCGTGCACGAGGCGATCGGGCGCGCGCTCGACGCGGGCACGCTGGATTGGGACGCCCTCGAGGCCAGCGTGCAGCGCCGCGCGTTCTGGGCGGGCTGGGGTCGCGGCGATGCCGCGCGCGAGCCCACGCTCGACGATGTGCTCTGGGCACGGCAGGTCGCCGATACGGTCGTGCACGCCGTGCGCGGCGTGTTCGCAAACATCGGGCCGGTGGTGGACGTCATACTCGTGGACGACGACGCCGCGGCTGGCGACGTCGATCCGGCGCGCTTCGTGCCGTTTCTCGCCACGCTGAAGGCCGTGGGCTTGCTCCCGCGCGTCGTCGACGGACCGAGCGACGACGGACGCGGGGCGGTGTGCATCGCGGTGCGTGGGGCGCCGGCGTCCGGACGCGGGCGAGCGGGGTATGAGGCCAGCACGAGGCAGCGCGTGGCCGCCGCGTGCGCCGAGGCGAAGGCGGCGCGGCGTCCGGTGTTGGCGGTGCTGTTCGGGCCGCCACCGTTGGCGGAGCAGCTGCCGGATGTCCCGAACGTGATCTGCGCGTGGAGCGGGAGCCGCGCGATGCAGGAGGCGGCGGCGCGACGCATCGTGTAGCCCGACGCCGCGAACCTCGCGGCCCAGCCGCGCCGTAGGTACACTATCTCCAACCCGCATCCCACCGTGTCCGAATTCACCGCCCAACTCCAAGCTGCCCTCGCGCCGAGCTACACGCTCGAGCGGGAGTTGACGGGTGGCGGGATGAGCCGCGTGTTCGTCGCGACGGACACGACGTTGGGCCGCAAGGTCGTCATCAAGGTGCTGCCGCCGGAGCTCGCGGCGGGCGTCAATCACGAACGCTTCCGCCGCGAGATCCAGGTCGCGGCGCAGCTGCAGCATCCGCACATCGTCCCGCTGCTGAGCGCCGGTGAGCAGGGCGCGCTCATCTGGTACACGATGCCCTACATCCACGGGCAGTCGCTGCGCGAGACGCTGGCGCGCGGCGAGCGCATCGCGGTGAAGGACGTGCTGCGCATCCTGCACGAGGTGGCCGAGGCGCTGGAGTACGCGCACGGGATGGGCGTGATCCACCGCGACATCAAGCCGGGCAACGTGCTGATGCAGGGCCCGCACGCGCTGGTCACCGACTTCGGCGTGAGCAAGGCCATCTCGGCGGCGATGCCGCAGTCGGGCTACACCAGCGCGGGGATGGCCATCGGCACGCCGGCGTATATGGCGCCCGAGCAGATCGCCGCCGATCCCGCGGCGGATCACCGGATGGACCTCTACGCGCTGGGCCTGCTCGGCTACGAGCTGCTCACCGGCAAGGTGCCGTTCAAGGAGGCCTCGCCGCAGCAGACGATGGCCGCGCAGCTGACGCGCGACCCGGAGCCGGTGGAACGCTCGCGGCCGGACGTGCCGGTGGCGCTGCGCCACCTGCTCTCGCAGTTGCTGCAGAAGGCGCCGAGCGACCGTCCGGCCAGCGCCAGCGACGTGGTGGCGGCGCTCGATGCGATCGGCAACGGCTCCGGCGAGACGTTGGCGATGCCGATGCCGCGTCCGTCGCGCGGGCGCGTGGTGATGCTCGCCGCGGCCGGCGTGCTGTTGCTGGCCTCGGCCTGGCTCGCCGGCCAGCGCCGCGGCGAGGCCGTGGTCAGCTCGTTTATGCGGGACTCGATCGCGCTGGCCGAGTCGCTGCAGACGATGGCGCCCGCGGCGACGATGCTCTCGCGCGACGATTCCATCGCCATCGCCGCGGCGGTCTCGCAGCGCATCGCGCAGCGGCCGGCGGCGGCGCCTGAGCGGCGCGATAGCGTCTCGCTGGCGTCGCTGGCCGACTCGATCCGCCGCGACATCCAACGCCTCGTGCTCGACTCGCTGATGCGCGGGATGCGCGTGCCGACGATGTCGGCGACGGAAGCGGCGTCCTACGCCAGCGCGGCCGAGGCGGCGGCGCGCGAGGCGGCCGCGATGCGCGGCCCGCCGGTGGCCGAGCGCCGGGTGGTCGTCGCGACGCCGCGTCCCTCGCGCGGGCGGCCGGACCTCAACGCCGCGGCCGCCGTGCTGGTGGACTCGCTCAACGCGGGATTCTCGCGGCATCCGCGCTTCGCGGTCGTACCGCAGGATTCCGTCGACGCGGTGCTCGCCCGTACGCGCACCGTCGAGGCCGTGCGCGAGGCCCTCGATGCCGACGTGATCGTCTCGCTGTCGTTCATCCCGACGCCGGACGATTCGGTCACGCGACTCGTGCAGGTGCGCGACCTCACGCTGCCCGATGGCCGGACGGCGAGCCGCGTGGTGCCGGCGCGCGTGCCCAACGCCGATCCCACGCAGGGCGCGCGGGAGATCTCGCGGCAGGCGATCCGCGCGGTGTTCGAGATGGAGCAGTTCGCGCGTCCGCCGCGGCCGGGGACGCAGCTGCGGGTGATCGAGGCGCCGTCATCGACGCCGCAAGCGCCGCGCACGCCGCCGGTGCCCTGACGGGCCTCAACCGGCCTGAGCGAGCCTCAGCGCAAGATCGACGCGGCGTCGCTGGGCAGCTGCGCCGCGAGGCGCGAGGCGGGCACGGCGTAGACGATCCGCCCGCCGCTTTCCGTCGCACCGCCGTAGACCACGCCGACCACGATGCCCCGGCTGTCGAACACCGGCGAGCCACTCGAGCCCTGCGCCGCGAAGGCATCGAGCTGCATCGTGCCGGGCACGCGCTTGCTCACCGTGCCGGCGCTGAGCGTTGCCGAGGGCGTGACGGTGTTGATGCTGCCGCTCATCCCCGCGGTGGCGGTGCCGAGCGGGTAGCCGAGGATGGCGACGGGACGTCCGAGCCCTGCACTCGCATCCGTGCGCGCGACGCCGTTCACCACGGGATACACGCCGGCGGTCGTCAGTCGCAGGAAGGCCAACTCGTCCGTCTCGCTCACGCTCTCGACGCTGGCCCGCTTCCACTGGGCGCTGGTGCCGTCGAAGGCCACGGCGATGCGCTGCGCCCGCGTACCGTCGGGGCGTTGCACCACGTGGCGGTTGGTGACGACGAGGCCGCTGGGCAACACGTTGAAGCCCGTGCCGGTGACGCGCACCGAATCGGGGAACTCGACGACGAGGAACACCATCGCGCGCTGGTTGGCATCGGCGATCGCCGCGTAGTCCATCCCCGCGAGCGAGGCGGTGCGCGTCTGCGCATCGCGCACGGCAGCGGCGGCCGCC
>DAOMNV010000025.1:0-34273 GCA_035444005.1 Gemmatimonadaceae bacterium | reverse complement strand
ACGTCCTCGCGCTTCTTGGGCACCCAGACGCGGCCGTCGTTGCGCAGCGACTCGGACATCAGCGTCAGCTTCGACTGATGGTCGCCGGCGACGGGGATGCAGGTCGGGTGGATCTGAGTGAAGCAGGGATTCGCAAACGCCGCGCCCTTCTTGTGCGCCCTATACGTCGCGGTGACGTTGCAGCCCTTGGCGTTCGTCGAGAGGTAGAAGACGTTGCCGTAGCCGCCCGTCGCGAGGATCACGGCATCAGCCGCGTGCGATTCGATCTCGCCGGTCGTCATATCGCGGACGATGATGCCGCGCGCCTTGCCGTCGACGAGCACGAGCTCGAGCATCTCGTGGCGCTCGTACATCGTCACGCCGCCCTTGGCGATCTCCTTCTCGAGGGCCTGATATGCACCGAGCAGCAGCTGCTGGCCGGTCTGGCCGCGGGCATAGAACGTGCGAGACACCTGCGCACCGCCGAACGAGCGGTTGGCCAGCAGGCCGCCGTACTCGCGCGCGAAGGGCACGCCCTGCGCCACGCACTGGTCGATGATGTCCACCGACACCTGCGCGAGGCGGTACACGTTCGCTTCGCGGGCGCGGAAGTCGCCGCCCTTGATCGTGTCGTAGAACAGCCGCTGCACGGAGTCGCCGTCGTTGCGGTAGTTCTTGGCGGCGTTGATGCCGCCCTGCGCGGCGATCGAGTGCGCGCGGCGAGGCGAGTCCTGGTAGCAGAAGCAGGAGACGTTGTAGCCGAGCTCGCTGAGCGTCGCGGCCGCCGAGGCGCCGGCCAGACCGGAGCCGACGACGATGACGCTGAACTTCCGCTTGTTGGCGGGGTTCACGAGCTTCATCTCGAAGCGGTGCTTGTCCCACTTCTCAGCCAGCGGTCCGCTGGGAATCTTGGCGTCGAGCTTGAGAGCCATTGGGGGGATATTCCTCAGTCGACGATGCCGAGCAGGACGCCGATCGGAACGGCGATGAATCCTGCCCAGATGATGATGGCGGCGCCGAGGGCGAGCTTGCGCTCCATCGGCATCGGATTCGGCTTCGAGAGGCCCAGCGTGCGTGCGCCGGCCCAGATGCCGTGGTACAGGTGCAGCCCGAAGAAGCTCATCGCGACGATGTAGAACACCGCCACCCACCACACCTTGAAGCCCAGCACGACGTTGCCGTAGGCGCCGCCCTTGCTGAATGCCGGGTGCAGCTGGCCCGTCGTGAAGTGGAGGATGTGGAAGATCAGGAAGGCCGCGAGCAGTACGCCGCCGACGCGCATCGTGCGCGAGGCCAGCGTGCTGATCTGCGGCTCCATCTTCGCGTAGCCCTCGGGCCGCGCGGCGCGTGCCCGCGTCGTCAACTGCAGGGCCGAAACGATGTGCAGCACGGCCATCGCGAGGAGACCGAGCCGTCCGAGCCAGAGCAGCGGTCCGAGCGACTGCAGCTTGTGGGCGTAGTCGTTGAACACGCCCGCACCCATAAAGACCTGCAGGTTCCCGGCCATATGGGCGAAGGCGAACAGCACGAGACCGATGCCGGTCACCGCCATCACCCACTTCTTGCCAATGGTCGAATTCCAGAATTGCAGCAACGCCGACATCAGGATCCTCTGCGGGAGTCAGAGAAAAAACCGGGAGGTACCAGTCGGCACCTCCCGGGATTCAGCTCGTTACAGCTTCACTACGCCCATCGGTTCGCGGACGGCCTGCGCACTCTTCGCCAGCGCGGCCTTCTCGTCGCCGGTCAGCGTCACGTCGATGATCTTCTCGATGCCGTTGCGGCCGAGCTTCACCGGCACGCCGAGGAAGATGCCCTTCTCGCCGTACTCGCCTTCGAGCCACGCCGAGCACGGCAGGATGCGCTTCTGGTCGTTGACGATGGCCTCGACCATCTGCACCGCGCCCGAGGACGGTGCGTAGTACGCCGAGCCGGTCTTCAAGTGCTTCACGATCTCGGCGCCGCCGTTGCGCGTGCGGTCGACGATCGCGTCGAGCGTCGCCTTGTCCATCAGCTGCGTGATCGGGATGCCGGAGACGGTCGTGTACGAGATGAGCGGCACCATCGTGTCGCCGTGGCCGCCGAGCACCATCGCCTGGATATCGCGCACCGAGACGTCGAGCGCCGTCGCGAGGAAGGCGCGGTAGCGGGCGGTGTCGAGCACGCCGGCCATACCGATTACGCGCTCCTTCGGGAAGCCCGAGGCTTCCTTGGCCACCCAGCACATCACGTCGAGCGGGTTCGACACGATGATGAGGATCGCATTGGGCGAGGTCTTCGCGATCTGCTCGCTCACCGACTTCACGATGCCGGCGTTCGTGTTGAGCAGGTCGTCGCGGCTCATCCCCGGCTTGCGGGCGATGCCGGCGGTGATGACGACGATGTCGGAGTCCTTCGTCTCCTCGTAGCCGTTCGTGCCGATCACGCGGCTGTCGAAGCCCTCGATCGGCGCCGACTGCCACTGGTCGAGGCCCTTGCCCTGCGGGATGCCCTCGGCCACGTCCACCATCACGACGGTGCGGGCGAGTTCCTTCTCGGCGATGCGCTGGGCCGCGGTGGCGCCGACATTGCCGGCTCCGACGACCGTAATCTTGTTGACCATTGAATTCAGTCTCAGCGGGGGGTCTAGGTGCTGCTTCGTGCGGGTGAATTTAGCGGGTGCGGCGGGCTAGGTAAACTGCATTTCACCACGGAGACACGGAGGCACGGAGACTGCGGGAGTACACGACATCAAAGAGAGCTGCACGGATGGGAAATCGCGCTCCCCCAGTAGAGTCCCTGTCGCAGTAGTCTCCGTGCCTCCGTGTCTCCGTGGTGACCAGCCGTTCAGCCGCCCACCTGGGAGAGCGCCTTCAATCCACCCACCTTGAGCTGCAGCAGGTTGTGCTCCTTGGGCTTGTCGGCCAGGGCCTGAACAAACAGCGGTTCGAGTCCAAGACCCGCCCGCAGCGGCTCGCGCAGGTTCACCTCGTGGTCGCCGTAGAGGCAGGTGCGCAACCGCCCGTCGGCCGTGAGGCGCACGCGGTTGCAGTCGCCGCAGTAGGTGTGCGTCATCGGAGTGATCACGCCCACCGTGCCAGCCGCGCCCTCGAGGCGGTAGTACTTCGCCGGCCCGTTTCCCTTGGCCGGCCCGCTCGCCGCCTCGAGCGGCGCAATCGTCGCGACGCGCCGCAGCACCTCGTCGCTCGGCACGATGTGCTCGTCGGTGAGATGCGCCATCTCGCCCACCGGCATCAACTCGATGAAGCGCACGTGGATCGGCAGCGTCAGCGTGAGCCGCGCGAAGTCCTCCACTTCGTCGTCGTTCAGCCCGCGCATCACCACCACGTTCACCTTCACCGGGTCGAGCCCCGCCGCCAGCGCCGCCTCGAAGGCCCGCACCGGCTCGAACTTCAGGTCGCGTCGGGCGATCGCCACGATGCGATCCTGCCGCAGCGAATCGGCGCTGAGGTTCACGCGGTCAAGGCCGGCGGCCTTCAAGTCCCGCGCCATCGCGGGCAGCCGCGCGCCGTTCGTCGAGAGCGCGATGTCCTCGATGCCGTCCACCGCCTTCAACATCCCGATCAGCCGCACCAAGTCGGGACGGATCGTCGGCTCGCCGCCCGTGATGCGCAGGCGCCGCAGCCCGAGCGGCGCGAGCTGACGCACGACCTCGGCGATCTCCTCGTAGCTCAGGATCTCCTGCTTGGGCAGCCAGGCGAGGCCCTCCGCCGGCATACAGTACACGCAGCGGAAGTTGCAGCGGTCCGTGACCGAGATCCGCAGGTACTGGATGCTGCGGCCGAACTGGTCCTTGAGGGGTTCGCGGAGCGTGCTCATACGTCGCTCGAATCCGCGACGGCGGCGTCCGGTTCGGCGGCGACGGCCCCGCCCTGGTTGTCCACCCAGGCCCGGTCCCCGTCCACGTAGTGCTCGCGCTTCCAGATCGGCACCCGCGCCTTGAATTCCTCGATGATGTAGCGCTGGGCATCCATCGCCGCGGCGCGACGCTCGTGCGAGACGGCGATGGCGATGCTGGCTTCGCCGAGCGTGAGCGTGCCCAGCCGGTGCTCGATGACGACGTGTTCCGTCCCGAAGCGCTGCACGGCCTCCTCGGCGATGCGGCGCATCTCGGCCTCGGCCATCGGCGCGTAGGCAGAGTAGTCGATGCCCGTCACCGCGCGACCCTGGTTGCTGCGGCGCACCGTGCCCACGAACAGCGTGCTCGCGCCGGAGGCGACGTCGGCGACCTCCGCGAGGAGTGCCGTGGGGTCCAGCGGGTGGTCGACGAGCGCGGTCCGCACCTCAGCCCCCGGCCACGGGTGGAATCACGGCGACTTCGTCGCCGGCTGCGAGGACGGTCTCGGGCTTGGCGTAGCGCTGGTTCACCGCGACGGACGGACGCGGCAAGGGCTTCACGGACTTGGACTTGGCCGCATCGCTCAGCGCAGCGAGCAGGTCCGCCACGCGGGCACCCTCCGGCAACTCGACCTCGACCTCTGGGCCGAGGGTGTCGCTCCAGGAGGCGAAGAGCTGGACGCGGTGCTTCACGGAGGGGATCACCCCTCCTCGGGCACCATCTCCAGGTCGGCGACCAGGGCCCGCAACTCCTTGCTGGGCTTGAACACCGGCACGGGACGGGCGGAGACCTCGACCGGGGCGCCGGTGCGCGGATTGCGCGCCATCCGGGTCTTCCGGTTGCGGATCTTGAAGGTGCCGAACCCGCGCACCTCGATGTTCTGCTGCTCCTTCAGGGCGTCCTTGATGGCGTCGAGGAAGGCGTCCACCACGCGGGCGCAGTCCTTCTTCGAAATCATCGGTCCGGAGGTCTGGGACATCGCCTCCGTAACGCGCTCCACCAGGTCCGCTTTGGTCATCGACATATCGAGGATGGGTTGACGGCCCGAATGCCGTAAGTGCCCAAAGGTTAGGACGTTAGCTGTTGTGTGTCAAGCGGTTGCGCGCTTTCCGAGAGCCTCGATGAACTCGTCAAAATGCGGCACGGCGTCGTGCGGACCCGGGGCAGCCTCGGGGTGGTACTGCACGCCGAAGACCGACTTCTCGCGGTGGCGCAGCCCCTCGACGGTGCCGTCGTTGAGGTTCAGGTGCGTCACCGCAAGGTCCGGCGCGCCCGGAATGCCGTCGACCGACCCCTCAACCGCGAAGCCGTGGTTCTGCGAGGTGATCAGCACGTCACCCGTCGCGAGATCCTTCACCGGGTGATTCCCGCCGCGATGGCCGTACGGCAGCTTGGTCGTGCGCCCGCCGAACGTGATGCCCAAGAGCTGGTGGCCCAAGCAGATACCGAACACCGGCACGCCGGCATCGACCACCTGCTTGATGTTGCCCGGCGCGTACGTAACTGCCTCCGGGTCACCGGGGCCGTTCGAGAGGAACACGCCGTCGGGGTCCATCGCGAGCACGTCCTTCGCCGGAGTGGTGCTCGGCACCACCGTGATCCGGCAGCCGCGCTCCTCGAACATCCGGAGGATGTTGCGCTTGATCCCGTAGTCGTAGGCCACGATGTGGTGCGGCGCCTTGGGATCGCCCCAAACGTAGGGCTCCTTGGTCGACACGCGCGAGGCAAGGTCGAGGCCGCTCATCGAGGGGCAGGCCGCCAGCTCGGCCTTGTGCGCTGCCGTCGGCTCGACGCCCGCGCCGATCAGTCCGCGCATCACGCCCACCGTCCTCAAGTGACGGGTGAGGCGACGCGTGTCAACTTCCGACAGCACCGGCACATCCGCACCGACCAACCACTCGCTGAGCCCCTGCTCCGCGCGCCAGTTGGAATGCGTACGCGAGAGCTCGCGGACGATGACGCCGGCCACGTGCGGCTGGCCGGATTCCGGATCTTCGGAGTTGACGCCGTAGTTGCCGATCATCGGCGCGGTCATCACGACGATCTGGCCGCGGTACGAGGGGTCGGTGAACGTCTCCTGGTAGCCGCTCATCGAGGTCGTGAAGACGACCTCGGCGACTGCGGCGGCCTTCAGCGGGGCGTGGAGGCGGCCAAGAAAAAGGGTCCCGTCCTCGAGGAGGAGGAACCCTGGTTCGTCGTGCTGGATGTCCGTCACGGCTGGGGCGGCGTGGTGGGCGTCGTCGGGGCCGGCTCAAGCGGCACCGCCGACTGGGCGGACGGCTCGGCGGCCGGAGCGGCCGACGGCGCGGTCTGCGCGGAGGGCGTCATCGCCTGATCGAGGATCGAGGTCGGGACGCGCGAGCGCGCGGACATCAGCTGCAGCACGAAGGCGAGGCCGATGAAGATGCCGCCGGCCCACCAGCTGGTCTTCGTCAGGATGTTGCCCGCCTGGCGCGTGCCGAGGAGGGAGTCGGACGACGACGAGGCGCCACCGAAGCTCGCCGCGAGTCCCCCGCCCTTACCGGCCTGGAGCAGCACGGCGGTCCCGAGGATCAACGCGTCGATGATGAGAATCGTGAGGAGGAACGTATACACGGCAGTCCGGAGGGCTACAGATGAGTTAAGCCTTGAAGAATACCGGAGTTAGAGCACCGGGTCAACTGCGGACGATCGCCAGCCACTGCTCTGCGTCGAGACTGGCGCCGCCGACCAGCACGCCGTCCACGTCCTCGACGGCGATCAGGGCTTCGACGTTGCCGCGGTTGACACTGCCGCCGTAGAGGATCGGCACCGCACCGGCTCGCTCGCCGACCATCTTCACCAACTCGGCGCGCAAGGCCGCGTGCACCTCGGCGGCATCGGCGGGCGTGGCGGTCTTGCCGGTACCGATGGCCCACACGGGTTCGTACGCCACCATCGCCGAGGCGATGTGCGCGTCGTCGATGCCCTCGAAGCCGGCCCGCAGCTGCCGCAGGCAGACGTCGACGGTCTGGCCGGCCTCGCGCTCCTCGAGCTTCTCGCCGACGCAGAGCATCGGCGTGAGACCTGCACGCACCGCAGCGGCGACCTTCTTGTTCGTCTCGGCGTCGGTCTCGCCGAAGACGTGCCGGCGCTCGGAGTGCCCAACGAGCACGTGCCGCGCCCCCGCCCCGCGCGCCAGCGACGCCGAGGTCTCACCGGTGAACGCGCCCTTGTCTTCCCAGTGGATGTTCTGCACGCCACACTCGAGGTCCGATCGCGTGCGCACGGCGGCCATACACACGTGCAGCGAGACCACAGGCGGGAAGAACAGCACGCGACGGTCCTGCTGCTTGGCATACTGCGCCGTGAACGTGCGCATAAACGCCTCCGCGTCGGCGGGGGCTTGGTTCATCTTCCAGTTTGCGGCGAATACGAGCGACTTCATCGACAGAGTGGTTTCGTGAGAGAACTGCAATCACCACGGAGACACGAAGGCACGGAGGCTGCGCTTCGCGACATCACAGGCTTTGGGAACCGAGGGGGTCCGCACCGCAGTATCGGCTCGGACCCCCAAGACAAACATATCCTACCCATCCACTGAGACACGAAGATTGGGTCCGGCTAAGAACAGCTTCCTCCGTGTCTCTGTGTCTCCGTGGTGAACGCCGTTGCAGTTACCGAACGTCCAACGCGGCGACGCCGGGCAGCACCTTGCCCTCGAGGAACTCCAGCGACGCACCGCCGCCAGTCGACACGTGCGACATCGCAGTCGCGAGCCCGGCTGCCTCGACGGCAGCCGCGGAGTCACCCCCGCCGACGATCGTCGTCGCGCCCTTCTTCGTGGCTTCCACCATCGCCTGCGCGATCGCGTTCGTGCCCGCATCGAACGGCGCCGTCTCGAACACGCCCATCGGCCCGTTCCAGATGATCGTCTTCGCGCTGGCGATCGCCCGTGCGTAGCTCGCCGCCGAGTCGGGGCCGATATCGAGCATCGCCTCGTCCGTCGGAATCTCGTCGCGCTTGACCGCGTGCGCCTTGTCGCCCTCGGCGATCGCCGGCGCGACCGTCGCGTCGTGCGGGATCGTCAGCCGATACGCCGCGCGATCCATCAGGTCCTTGGCCATCTCCACGCGGTCCGGCTCCACCAGGCTCTTGCCCGTCTCGAAGCCCATCGCCTTGTAGAACGTGCAGGCCATCGCGCCGCCGATGAGGATGCCGTCCACCTTGGGCAGCAGCGCCTCGATCACGTCGATCTTGCCGGAGATCTTGCTGCCGCCGAGGATCGCGATGAACGGACGCTTCGGCTTCTCCAGCGCACCGCCGAGGTAATCGAGCTCCTTCTGCATCAGGAGGCCGGCCACCGCGGGCTTGAGCAGCTTGGCCACGCCTTCCGTGCTCGCGTGGGCGCGGTGCGCGGCACCGAAAGCGTCGTTCACGTAGAGGTCGCCCAGCTTCGCGAACGCCGCACTGAGTGCGGCGTCGTTCTTCTCTTCACCGGCTTCGAAGCGCGTGTTCTCGAGCAGGCAGACGCCGCCGTCCTTGAGAGCCAGCGTCGCAGCCTCGGCTTCCGCGCCCACCACGTGCGGCACGAAGGTCACCGGCTTGCCCAGCAGCTCGGAGAGCCGCGTCGCCACGGGGGCGAGCGAGTACTTCGGCTCCGGCTTGCCCTTCGGGCGACCGAGGTGCGAGCAGAGCACCACGCGCGCGCCGGCCTTGATGAGTGCCTGGATCGTCGGCACGGCCGCGCGGATGCGCGTGTCGTCGGCGACGCTGCCGTCGTCGGCGAGCGGGACGTTGAAGTCCACGCGCACGAGCGCCCTCTTGCCGGCCAGCTCGGCCGGCTTGAGGTCCTTGATCGTCTTCGTGTTCATCGCCGGCTCAGAGCGACTTGCCGACCATCAGCAGCAGGTCGACGCAGCGCGACGAGTAGCCCCACTCGTTGTCGTACCAGCCGGAGACCTTCACCATCGTGCCGTCGATGACGTTCGTGCTCTTGGCGTCGAGGACGATCGAGTGCGGGTTGCCGATGTAGTCGCAGCTCACGAGCTCCTCCTCGGAGTAGCCGACGATGCCCTTGAGCGGCCCCTCGGCGGCGGCCTTGAACGCCGCGTTCACGTCGGCGATCGTCGTGCCCTTCTCCACCTCCACCGTCAGTTCGGTGATCGAGACGTCCGGCGTCGGGACGCGGATGGACGTGCCGTCGATCTTGCCCTTCACTTCCGGGATCACCAGCGAGGTCGCCTTGGCGGCGCCCGTCGAGGTCGGGATCATCGAGACCGCGGCCGCGCGCGCGCGGCGCAGGTCCTTGTGCGGCAGGTCGAGGATGTTCTGGTCGTTGGTGTAGCTGTGGATCGTGACCATCGAGGCGTGCTTCATCCCGAAGGCATCGCGCACGATCTTGACCATCGGCGCGACGCAGTTCGTCGTGCAGCTGGCGTTCGAGATGATCGTGTGCTTCGCGGCATCGTACTTGTCGCCGTTGACGCCGAGCACGAGGGTGATGTCCTCGCCGGTGGCCGGCGCGGAGATGATGACCTTCTTGGCGCCGCCGGCGATGTGCTTCTTGGCGTCGTCGGCCTTCGTGAAGCGCCCCGTGCTCTCGAGCACGAGGTCCACGCCGAGGTCCTTCCACGGCAGCAGCGCCGGATCCTTCTCCTTCAGGACCTTGATCTTGTCGCCGTTGATCGTGATCGACTCGGCGTCGTAGCTCACCGTGCCGTCGAACTTGCCGTGCACCGAGTCGTAGGTGAACAGGTGCGCCAGCGTCTTCGTGTCCGTGAGGTCGTTGATGGCGACGATATCGAGCGCGGCCCCGCGCTCCTTGGCGGCGCGGACGACCTGACGGCCGATGCGGCCGAACCCATTGATGCCAACGCGAAGCTTGGTAGACATGGCCCGGAGTCCTATGGGCAAACTGTGGAGAGATCAGAGACGGTCCGCGGCAGTGCGGGCCCGGCCGAACGTCAGGTAACTCAGGGTGCGGGCTCCGGCCTCGAACAGCGCCTCGGCGCAGGCATTGAGCGTCGCCCCGGTGGTCAACACGTCATCTACGAGAACGAGGTGCTGTCCGGCGACCTGGGCCGCCGCACCTGCCGCGCAGTTGTACGCGCGGTGAACGTTCGCCAAGCGCTCCCCCCGAGTCAACGAGGTTTGGCTGGGGCCGGCGCGCTCCCGAGTGAGGACGTCGCGCCACACCGGCAGCTGCCAGCGCGCGCCGACGCTCGCCGCCAGCCGCTCGGCCTGGTTGTAGCCGCGAGCGCGCTGCTTGCTCGCGGCCAACGGGACCGGGATCAGCGCGGCGCGTTCGCGCTCAACATCGGGCGGGAAACGCAGCCGCGCCAGTCGTTCGCCGATGCCCGCGGCCACCACGGGCCAGCCGTCGTACTTGAGCGCGCGGAGCAACGCCGAGCTCGTGGCCTGCGGCACCCAGCACAGCGAACGCGCCGAGCGCACGAATGGCGGCAGCAACGCGCAGCCTGGGCAGGCACCGCGCGGCGGGCGCGGATGCCCGCAGCGCTGGCACTGCGGCTGCGGCAGTCGCGGCAGTTTGGTCCAGCAACCCCCGCAGACGATGCCCGGCTCGTGATCCGCCAGCGCGGCCTCGCAGGCGGCGCAGACGCGCGGGAGCAGCAGCTGGATGGTGGCGTCGAGCAGGGCGCGCATCGCCGCCCAGTCTGTCGCCGCGAGCGGCGCGTGCCGTCAGCGCCCTATTGCCGCCAACATCACGGCGCGCGGCGCCGCGATGCCGAACCAGCGTTCGAAGGCCAGCGCGCCTTGCTCGACGAGCATCCGGAGGCCGTCCTCAGCGTGGATGCCACGTGCCCGGCAGGCAGCGACGAAGGCCGTCGGGCCGCTGCGGCGATACGTGAGGTCGATCACGCTATGTCGCGCAGTGAGCAGCTCTACGTCGAGCGGTGGTGGATCGTCGGCGCCGAGTCCCAGAGGCGTCGCGTTCACGACGAGGTCTGACTCCGCGAGCGCGGCGGCGAGCGCATCCGCCCCACCGACGATGGCCCGCGCACGCGCAGCGAGAGGCGCGGAGAAAGCGATGGCCTGCTCCGCCCGCCGCGCCCAAGCCAGCAGCGAGGCGTCTGGCCACTGCGAGACGGCCTCGCGTACGGCGACGGCCGCGCCACCGGCACCGAGCACGAGCACCCGAAGTCCCCTCACATCCGGCAGCAACGCTCGCGCCGCCGCGTCGAATCCGCCCACGTCGGTGTTGTCGCCGACCAGCCGGCCGGCCCCGTCGGTCCAGAAGGTGTTCACCGCAGCGACGCGCCTTGCCAGAGGCGTCAGCGCATCGCAGAGCGCAACGGCCGCCTGCTTGTGCGGGATCGTGATGTTGCCGGCCGCACGCTCCGCGCGCAGCGCCTCGAGGGACACGGCGAGACTCTCCGGCGGTACGTCGAGGCGTTCGTAGCGCAGCGCGATGCCCGCTGCATCGAGGGCCGCCTGCTGGAAGACCGGCGAGAGCGAGTGCTCCACCGGATGCCCGAGGACTACGAGCCGTGTCGGTCGCGCTGGCGGCTGCGCCGTGCTGGACATCACGGCCGCCGAGGCGCTCAGTTGCCGCCGCGGCCGCGCTCGGCCGCCACACGGTCGAGAACCTTGCCCACGGCGCGTTCGAGCTCGACGAAGGTGCTGCGGTACGCCTCGAGGTCGCCGCCGAAGGGATCGGCGATGGGCGTGCTATCGCCGCCGTGCGAGGCGAACTGCGCGAGCAGGAAGGTCTTGCCGGCACCGCCGAGCGCGACGGCCCGCTCCGCGTGATGGGGGCCCATCGTGAGCACGAGGTCAGCGCCGGCCACCAACTCGCGCGAGAGCGTCCGCGCACGATGGCTCTCGAGCGCGAGCCCGTGCTCGAGCGCAACCAAGAGGGCGCCGTCAGACGCCGGCGCGCCCTCCCAGGCGCTGGTCCCGGCGCTGCCCACCTGCACATCCACCTGCCGATCGGCTGCCGCCGCGCGCGCGATGGCCTCGGCCATAGGCGAGCGACAGGTGTTGCCCGTGCACACGAAGAGCAGATGCATATCGAATTCTAGCGGTCGCCCACGAGATCGGGGCAACTCTCGCGCAGCACCTCTGCCGCGATCGCGCCGGGACGAATCACGCGCGGACGTCGTCCGGTGCAATCCACGACCGTCGACGGCGTGTCCGTCGGCAACTGGCCGGCATCGAGCAAGAGCACCTCGCCGCTGGCGATCGCGGCCGGGAAGTCGCGCAGCACCTCGCGGGCCGACGTCGCCGCGGGTTCGCCCGGACGATTCGCGCTCGTGCTGGTGATTGGATCGCCGAGGGCGGCGATGAGCCGCTGGAGGCCCGGATGCGGCGTCCAGCGCACTGCCACGCCGCCCTCCGGGCCGCGCAGACGTTCGGCGATGCGCCGCTCGCCGCCCGGCAACACCAGCGTCAGCGGACCCGGCCAGTGCCGCGCCGCGAGCATCGAGGCCGCCTGCGTCAGGTGCAGGCCGATACGCGCGAGCATCGGTGTGTCCGACACCAACAGCAGGAAGGGCTTGGCCGGCGGACGTCGCTTGAGCCGAACGAGACGGTCCACTGCTTCGCTGTCGATCGTCGTTCCGAAGCCATAGAGCGTCTCGGTCGGGTACGCGAGCACGCGCCCGTCCTGCAAGTGTGCGATGGCCGGTGCAAGCGCCGCGTCGACCTCCTCGGGAGACCAGAACGGCAGGCCGCGTGCTTCAGGCATCGTCGCCTTCGGTCCACCCCGCCAGGAGCTCGGCGCGCGAGAAGTCCGACTCCTCGGTGACCTTGAGCGCCTTCTCGCTGCCGCGCACCACGTGCACCGGGATCCCCAGCCGCTCGCAGAGCGCTGCGTCGTCAGTGGCCTCGGCGTGCCAGCCGGCGCGTTTCGCCTCGGCGTGCGCCTGCACGATGAGCGCTCGCGGGAACCCCTGCGGTGTCTGCGCGCGCCAGAGCCGCTCGCGGCCCACCGTCTCGAGAATGCGGCCGTCGGCGTCCACACGCTTGAGCGTGTCGACGACCGGCAAGGCCGCGATGGCGCCGTGCCCCTTCTTGGCTTCGTCGATCACGCGGCGGATCATCGCGACGCTGGCCAGCGGCCGCGCCGCGTCGTGGATGAGCACCGTCGTACACTCCGCCGGGAGGTCTTCGAGCCCGTTCGACACCGACTCCGCACGGGTCTTGCCGCCGACGGAAATCAGCATTCGATCCGGATCGCTCTGGAAGATCCACGGCGGCGGATCGCCCGCGTACTGCCGCGGCAGCACGCAGACGACCATCGCGACCTCGGGAATCGACTGGAAGGCCTGCAGCGAGTGCAGCAGCATCGGCTTGCCCGCCACCCAGCGAAGCTGCTTGAGTTCGCTGCCGCCGACGCGGCTTCCGGAGCCACCGGCGACGATCACCACGCCGACGCGGCTCATTCGCGATTCTGGATAGAGGTCACGGAAAGCACGGTCATCCTCGGAACAACGCGCGGAACAAGGCCGCCAGATCGGGCACGCCCTCGACCTTCAACTGCTTCGGCAACCGCTTGGGCACGGAGCGCTGGCTCACGAAGGCGCGGCGCATCCCCATCTTCTCGGCCTCGAGCAGTCGCCGCTCGACCTGCGAGATGCCGCGGATCTCGCCGCCCAGCCCGACCTCGCCGAGAAAGATCGCGTCGGCGGGCAGCGGCTTGTCGTAGAAGCTCGACGCCAGCGCCGCCGCCACCGCGAGATCGCCAGCCGGTTCCTGCACGCGCACGCCGCCGACCACGTTCAGGAACACGTCGAGTTGCGCGAACGACAGCCCGGCGCGCTTGTCGAGCACCGCAAGCAGCAGCGCGAGGCGTCGCCCGTCGTAGCCCGTGCTCACACGCTGCGGCGTGCCGAAGCCGGCCTTGGCGGCGAGGCCCTGCACCTCGAGCAGCATCGGACGCGAACCTTCCATCAGGCAGGTCACCGCCGATCCGCTGGTCGGCGCCTCGCTGCGCTCGCCGAGGAACAGCGCGCTCGGATTCTCGACCGCTTCGAGGCC
This sequence comes from Gemmatimonadaceae bacterium, assembly GCA_035444005.1. Classification (GTDB taxonomy): domain Bacteria; phylum Gemmatimonadota; class Gemmatimonadetes; order Gemmatimonadales; family Gemmatimonadaceae; genus Pseudogemmatithrix. Next base: position 20,496 of record DAOMNV010000025.1, on the reverse strand, counting down.
CTGCACCGTCATCCGGAACACGCCGATCTCATCCACGGAGCCGAAGCGATTCTTCGTAGCGCGCAGCACGCGGTGGTCAGCCGAGCCTTCGCCTTCGAAGTAGAGCACTGTGTCCACGATGTGCTCGAGCGTCTTTGGCCCGGCGATGCCACCGCCCTTCGTCACGTGCCCGACGACGAACACGGCCGTGCCCGACTCCTTCGCAAAGCGCATCAGGCGCGCGGCGCACTCGCGCACCTGGCCCACGTTTCCCGGTGCGCCCTCGAGGTCGCCGGTGAAGATCGTCTGGATGGAGTCCACGACCATCACCTTGGGGCGCGCCTCTGCGGCGGTGGCGAGGATGGTCTCGAGATTCGTCTCGCCGAGCAGCGACACGTCGCCGGCGCTGGCGCCGAGCCGATCGGCGCGGAGCTTCACCTGCAGCGGCGACTCTTCGCCGCTCACGTAGAGGCAGCCGTGCCCGCGGCCTTCCAACTGCGCGGCCACCTGCAGCAGGATCGTGCTCTTGCCGATCCCAGGCTCACCGCCGACGAGTACCATCGACCCCGGCACGACGCCGCCGCCGAGGACGAAATCGAACTCGGCGATGCCCGTCGTGAGTCGGTGCTCTTCCGCACCGACCACCTCGCGCAGGCGCGGCGTGTCCAGCACCTGGCCGCCATCTCCGAACGCCGTGGCGCCAGCGCGGCGTCGCTGCGCGCCCGCCGCCTTGCTCGCGCTCGCCTTGGGCGCGGCCATCTCCTCGACGAGCGTATTCCACTCGCCGCAGGTGTCGCAGCGGCCCTGCCACTTGAGCGATTCGGCGCCGCACTCCGTGCAGCGATAGACGGACTTGGCCTTTACCGCCACGGGCGGCTCCGGCGAGGAGGACGGACGACGCAGCGCATCAGCCCTCCGGCTGGCGGCTGGTCCAGTTCTCGAAGCGCGTGTGCGACTTGCGGTAGTGCAGGCGGATGTGGCCCGTGGGCCCGTTACGCTGCTTGCCGACGATCACCTCGGCGTAGCCGTCGAGGGGCACGTCGGTGGTGCCCTGCACCATCCGCGGGTTGCCCTGGTCGTCGTACGGGCGCTCGTTCATTTCCGGGCGGTAGATGAACAGCACCACGTCAGCGTCCTGCTCGATGGCGCCCGAGTCGCGAAGGTCGGAGAGCTGCGGCCGCCGGTTCTCGCCACCGCGCTGCTCGGAGGCGCGCGAGAGCTGCGACAGCGCGACGACCGGCACATCGAGTTCCTTGGCGAGCGCCTTGAGCGAGCGCGAGATCGCCGACACTTCCTGCTGGCGGCTCTCGGAGTTGGGCGGGCCGCTGAGCAGCTGCAGGTAGTCGACGATGATGAGCTTGATGTCCGCCTGGCTCTTGAGCCGGCGGGCACGCGAGCGCACCTCGAGCACCGAGAGGCCCGGGGTGTCGTCGATCCAGATCGGCGCCTGTCCCAGCAAGGCCGCGGCCTTGGCGAGGTTCGAGGCGTCCTGCGCAGTCAACTGACCGCTGCGCAGGCGTTGGGCATCCACATATCCCTCCGAGGCGAGCATACGCAACAGGAGGGATTGAGTACTCATTTCGAGCGAAAAGATCGCCGTCGGGACATTGCCTTCGATGGCCGCGTATTGCGCGACGTTAAGCACGAAGGCGGTCTTGCCCATCGACGGACGCGCCGCGACGATCACGAGGTCCGAGGGCTGGAAGCCCAGGGTCATCTTGTCGAGGTCGGCGAAGCCCGAGGGCACGCCGGTGAGGTTGCCGCCCGCCGTGCGCAGCACCTCGATGCGCTCCATCGCGCTCCACAGCAGCGACTTGATGCGGATGAAGCCTTCGCTGCCGCGCTGGTCGTTGAGCTCGAGGATCTTGTGCTCGGCCAGGTCGAGCAGTTCGGCGATCTCCGCCGGCGACTCGTGGCCCTCGCGCACCAGCGAAGTGGCCGTCTCGATCAGGCGACGACGCAGCGCCTTGTCGCGCACGATGCGGCAGTGATGCTCGACGTTCGCCGCGGTGGGAATCTCGTCGAGCAGGCCGCCGATGTACTCCTTGCCGCCTGCCGCCGTCAGGTCACCGCGCTGGTCCAGCTCGTTGGACAGCGTGAGCGGATCGACCACACCGCCGGTGTTGTGGATCGCCTGCATCGACCGGAACAGCCGACGGTGCCCCTCACGGTAGAACATATCTTCCGTGACGAGTTCGAGGGCCGTGACGATCGCGTCGCCGGAGAGCAGCATCGCAGCGAGCACGGCACGCTCCGCGTCCTCCGACCACGGGGGCCGGCGGTCCGCGAAGGCATCAGGCGGGCCCTTACGGGCGATCGAAAATTCGACGGGCGAGCTGGACATCTTCCCAGGCAGGGCGCTTCCAGTTGGGGTTCCGCAGCAACGCGGCGGGATGATACGTGGCCACGAGCGGGATCCCGTGATACCGGTGCACGACGCCCCTCAACTTACCGATTGGCGCGTCGGTGGCTAGCAGGGTTTGCGCGGCGAAGGTGCCGACGCAGAGAATGACCTTCGGATCCAACAATTCCAGCTGTCGCAGCAGGAACGGCCGGCAGGCGTGGATCTCGTCGCTGCTCGGGTTGCGATTCCCCGGCGGCCGGTGCTTGAGGACGTTGCAGATGAACACGTCCTCGCGCTTGAAGCCGATCGCCTCAAGGATCTTCGTGAGCAGGTCACCGCTCTTCCCCACGAATGGGCGCCCCTGCTCGTCTTCGTTCTGGCCCGGCGCCTCGCCCACCACGACGAACCGCGCCTGCGGATTGCCCTCGCCCGGCACGTGCTTGATGGCCGTACTCGACAGCGAGCAGAGCGTGCAGCCACTGATCGCGCCGGCGACGTCGTCGAGCGTTCGGATCTCGTCGAGCCCGCTCGGCGCCGCTCCTTGGCCGACCTGCATCGGCGTTCCGATGGCGCTCGGCGAGCGATCGGCATCGCTGCCGGGCTCGCCGGCCTCGACCGGCGGCGCATCACCCGTCGGGGCGGCCGCAGGTGCGGCAGACTCGGCGGCCTTCGTCGCCGCGGCCTTCGCGCTGGCCTTGGGCGCCTTGGCGGCCGGCTTTGCCGGCTTCGCGCCGTCCTCGGCATTCACGGCACGCAGCGCCTCTCGCCAATCGCCGGAAGCCGCGGCTGCTTCGGCTGCGCGATGCATCTCCGAGTCGCCACGCGGCGCGGCGCGCGAAGCCTCACGAGCTGCACCAGCCGCGCCGGTTGCCGCGCCGGATGCCGCTCCACTCGCCCCGCCGCCTGCGCGCGCGGCCGCCGTGCCGCCCAGCGCCTTCAGTGCGTCCTCGACCGACAAGCCGTCGAGCACGAACTCGCTCTCGCCGAGTTCGCGCCGCTGCTCGAGATACTGGCGCAGCCGCTCGACGCCGTCGCTCACAGCAGGGCCTCGATGCGGTCAAGGATCGCATCGGCCGTCTCGCGCTTGCTGAGCAAGGGCAGCTCGCTGCGCGTACCGTCGGCGGCGAAGATCGTCACGCGGTTCGTGTCGTAACCGAAGCCCGCTCCCGCCTCGCGGGCACTGTTGGCGACAATCAGCGACAGTTGCTTGGCGGCGAGCTTCTTCTGCGCGTTCTGCTCGAGATCGTCCGTTTCGAGCGCGAAGCCCACGGCCAGCATTCCCGGCTTGCGACGCGCGACCGTGGACTTGAGGACGTCCGGCGTCTCCTCGAGCACCAGCGTGGCTGCCGCGCCCGTCTTCTTGATCTTGCCGCCCGCGACCGTCGCCGGCCGGAAGTCCGCCGGCGCAGCCGCCATCACGAGCACGTCGGCGGCGCCAAGCTCCGCCGCCACCGCCTCGGCCATATCCTGCGTGGACTCGACCGCCTTGAGCGTCGCACCCACCGGCGGCGCCACGCTGAGCGGCCCGTGCACCAGCACGACCTCGGCGCCACGTCGCCAGGCTGCCTCGGCCAGCGCGATGCCCTGCTTGCCCGTCGAGTGATTGCTCAGGTAGCGCACGGGGTCCAGCGCTTCACGCGTCGGGCCCGCCGTGACGACCACGCGCTTGCCCGCGAGCTTGCCGCGGGCCTCGAGCAGCCGCGCGCAATGCGCGACGATGGCCTCGGGCTCCTGCATCCGCCCCTGGCCGGCGCCTTCGTCCGGGGACGCCAGTGGCCCCACGCCCGGCTCGAGCAGCTGCTTGCCCTGGGCCCGCAGCGCGTCGCAGTTGGCCTGCACGCTCGCGTTGGCCCACATCTTGTCGTTCATCGCAGGAACGAGGAGCACCGGGCATTCAGCGACCAGCAGCGTGGCCGAGAGCAGCTCGTCGGCGTGCCCGTGGGCGGCGCGGGCCAGGAAGTCCGCCGTCGCGGGTGCGACCACCAGCAGGTCGGCTTCGCGCGCCAGGCGGATGTGGTCGAGCGCGTGTCCGTCGCCGATCAGTACGGTGTGTACCGGACGGCCGGTCAGCGCCTCGAAGGTCACGCTGCCGATGAACTCGCGCGCAGACCGGGTCAAAACGACATCCACCTGGGCACCGGCCTGGGTGAGCAGGCGGGCGAGCCAGGCGGACTTGTAACTGGCGATCCCCCCGGTGACCCCGAGGAGGATGCGGCGGCCGTCAAAGGGGCGCACGGCGATCAGGCCCGAGGCCGACGCCGCGCGGTTTACGCGCCCTTGGCGCGACGGCGCGGCACCACGCGGTACTCGATGTCCCCGTCCTTCAGGTCCTCGAGCGCGCGGGTGGAGAGCTTCTTCTCGTTCTTCGAGCGATCGCGCGGGAATTCGTTCAGCACGCGCGCATACTTGGCCGCCACGAGCACCGCGAGGTACTTGTTCGTCGCGTGCTCGGTAATGTCCTTCGGGGTAAAGACTTGCATCGGACTGCTCCTGAAATTGGGTGCTGCAGGCAATACGAAAGCTACAAGACGGACGGGGGAAGCGAAACTGCCCGCTCAGATGCGCGAGAGCAGCTCCTGCTGGATCCGCTCGACGATGCGGTCCACATCCTCGCCCAGGGCCGGCAAGCGCTGCCGCTTCACGGTCTCCTCGTCGATGATCCCGCTCACCTTGGCCACCGCGTCGTCGAGGTTGTCGTTCACGACGACGTGCTGGTAGCGGCTGGCCTCCTCCAACTCCTTGACCGCGTTGCGCAGGCGCAGGGCCAGGGTCTCGGTGCTCTCGGTGTTCCGCCCGGCCAGCCGTGCCACCAGGGCCTCGGCCGACGGCGGCACGACGAAGATGGTCACCGCATCGAGAAAGCGCTGCACGACCTGCCGGGCACCCTGGACGTCGATGTCCAGCATCACGTGCTTGCCGCCGTCCATCACGGCCTGAACCTCGCGCACCAGCGTGCCGTACTTGCGACCGTGCACTTCTGCCCACTCGGCGAACTCGCCGCGCTGGACCTGCTCCGTGAACTGCGCGTCGGAGAGGAAGTGGTAGTCCACGCCGTCGCGCTCGCCCTGCCGCGGCTGCCGCGTGGTGCAGGAGACCGAGTAGCCGACGTCGCCACGGCGCTTGAGCAACTGGCGCGCGATGGTGGTCTTGCCGGCGCCGGACGGCGCCGAGAGCACGATCGGAAACGGGCGCGCGCTCACTCGACGTTCTCCACCTGTTCGCGGATGCGCTCGAGCTCTTCCTTGATCGCGACGACGTCCTGGAGCATCGGGGCGTCGTTGGCCTTGCTGCCGGTCGTGTTCGCCTCGCGCAGCATCTCCTGGAGCAGGAAGCCGAGTCGCTTCCCTACCCCGTCGCCGCTCTTGCTGGCCATCGCCTCGCGGAAGGCCGCGATGTGGCTGGCGAAGCGGTCAAGCTCCTCCCCGACGTCGAGCCGGTCGGCAAGGATCGCGATCTCCTGCGCGAGACGCTGCGGATCCACGGCGACGCCGGCGGCGAGCTTTTCGACGTTCTCGCGCAGGCGGTCGCGCTGGGCAACCACGCGTTCCGGCGCCCGCACCGCGATGCGGCCGACGGCCTGCTCCACCGCCGAGAGTCGCTCGCCGATCACCTGGGCGAGGCGAGCACCTTCGGCCGCCCGCATCTCCTGCAATGCGTGGACGGCCGCCTCGACCACCGCCAGCAGTTCTTCGACGGTCGCGGTGTCGAGGCCAGCATCGTCGCGTGACATCTGGAGGATGTCGGGCATCCGCAGCACCGTTGCGACGTCGACCGCACCGCCGAGGCCGTGCCGCTCCTGGAGCGCCTTGAGCGCGGCCGCCGCGGCGGCGAAGCGCGCCTCGTCGATCAGGGCCGCCGCTTCCTGCTCCCGCACCACGCGGGCGGACACCGTCACGTGGCCGCGGGCGACGCGCTGGCGGATGGCCTCCCGCACCTCTCCCTCGAAGCGCGAGAGCGCCGACGGCAACTTGAGATTCGGGTTGAAGAAGCGATGGTTGACCGACCGCAGCTCCACGCTCACGCGTGTGCCGCCGACCGGTCCCTCGGCAGTCCCGAACCCCGTCATAGACCTGAGCATAGAGCCTTATAAGTTACGCTGCCACAGTAACTTGGACAAGCTCGCTAGTTCCAGAACTCCCAGCGCACGCCGTACTGCTGGATCAGGCGCGGCATCAGGTAGCCGGGCACGGTCTCATAGACCTCGCCCGTGAAGTTTCGATTGTGGAAGAAGATGTGCGCCGATCCCAAGCGGATATCGACCAGCGTGCTGAGCACCCCGGTGCCCTTCGCCCGCACCGTCCCGCCGAGGCCATCCGGCGCGAGCAAGTCGCTGCGATAGTCGTGGATGAAACTCGCCGTGAGCAGGAAGGTGTCGCGCTTGAGCCAGCGCCGCAGGGCCGACTGCACGCTGAGCACCGAGCGCAGCTGATGCTTCGGGCGATACAGCTGTTCGTCGCCCCAATCGACGCCGAACACGTCCAGTGCAAACGGACCCCAGATCGGGCCGCCGGCGGCGAGCGTCAATCCCTGGGACTCCGGAATGTCGGCCGCCGCGTAAAGCGGGTCGAACACGCTCATCCCCGCCACCCGCGACGCCGAGCGCTGCACGAGGCCGGCGCGGATCCAGCGCCCACCGAGTTCGAGGCCGACGTCCGCCTGCGCGGCGCTACGCACCGGACTGCCGCTGACGCGCGGCGTCTGCTGACCGACCGACGCCCCCACTGACAGCCATCGGAGTGGGAGCACGCGAGCGCTCAGGTCGATGCGACGCGTCGAGTCCGGGCCTTCCAGCTCCGCGAAGCCCGCAAGCGCCAGGCGCTCGCGTTCGTACGCCGCTCGCAGGCTCGGGGCCAGCACGCCGCTGCCGCCGCGTACGCGATAGCGCGCCGTCGCACTCAGGCGCAGCGCACCCTGCGTCCATCCGCCCGTGAGCACGTACTGCGATTGCGAGCGTAGCGTGTCGAGATCCGGCGTCGTGGCACTGGACGCGATCGAGTCGTTCTCGAGATAGGACTGCGTCGCCGCGATGGCCTGCAGCCAGAGGCCGTCGGCCTCGGGCTGGCGATAGCCGACACGCAGATAGCCGATGCGCTCGCTGCCCTCGAAGCGCGCGATGGCCGCATCGTCCGGCGTGCTGCGGATGTAGCGACGCGTGGGCGAACGCTTGCGACCGGTGCTGAGCCCCACGGCATCGATGCTCCAGTCCCCGCCCGCCCAGCCGAGCCGCGCGATGCCGCCAAACGAATCACCGTCGCCGCGCGTGAGGCCGTTGATGACGCTGAACTGCTGCGCCGCCACCTGCAGGCCGCCGCCGTTGTCGAAACGCCGGGAGTAGTAGCCGCGATAGAGCGTGTAGTTCTCCGCGCCCGTGCCGACGTCCACGCGGGTCGCAGGCGTGGTGTTCTCGACCCGCCAGGTCCGCAGGTGGATGCGCAGTTCCGTCGCGGTGCGCTCGACGGCGACCTCCTCGAGACCGTAGAGCGGGATCGACGCCAGGTCCAACTGGCCGCCCATCCGCGCATCGAGGGCATCGAACTCCACGCCGTCGAAGAACACGCGCACGCGGCCGGGCTCGCCCAGCCAGCTCGTCACGATCGGCGCCATCAGGTAGCCGGAGCGTGCGATGCTCGCGCCCGGCACCTCCGACACCAGCTCGGCGAGGTTCTGCGCGCCGGTGATGAAGATCGTCTCGCGGGTCCACACATACTGGCGTCCGCGCAGCTCAGCGCCACGCGGGCGCTCGGCCACGGCGAAGGGCGTCTTCAGCGTATCGCGCGGCGGCAGGGTGTCGCTGGGCAGCGGAACGGCCGGTCGCTGCAGCGAATCCGGCGACGGCACGGAATCGGCCGGCGCCTCACGCGGAGGTACCGGCCGCTCCTGGGCCCCGAGCGACGCCCCCGCGAGGAGAGCGCCGACGAGCAGCAGGCGGATCAGCGGGCGCGTCCCCGCACGAACTCGACGAAGGTGCGCACCGGCACGCCCGTCGGGCCCTTGGGCAGCACGACGAGGTCCGTCTCCGAGTACGCCGTGCCGGCGACGTCGAGGTGCACCCACTTCATCTCCCCGGCGAAGTGCTGGAGGAACAGGCCCGCGGTGATCGTCCCGGCGCCGCGGCCCCCGATGTTGCGCAGGTCGGCGACATCGGACTTGAGCTGTTCCTTGTACTCCTCGAAGAGCGGAAGTTGCCAAGCCAGCTCACCACCGCGGCGGCTCGCGGCGAGCACTTCGTCGACCGTGGCCTGGTCGTTGCCCATCACACCCACCGTCACGTTGCCGAGCGCGATGACCACGGCGCCGGTGAGCGTCGCGGCGTCGACCACCGCCTGCGGCTTGTAGCGCTTGGCATAGTGCAGCACGTCGGCCAGCACGAGGCGGCCTTCGGCGTCCGTATTCTGGATCTCGATCGTCGTGCCGTCGCCGGCGGTGACCACGTCACCGGGCCGGATGGCATCGCCGTCGACGACGTTCGTCGTCGATCCAACGAGCGCGACGACGTTCACCTTCGGCTTGAGATGCCCGATGGCTTCCATCGCGCCGAGCACCCCGGCGGCACCGGACATATCGAACTTCATCAGTTCCATTCCCGGCGCCGGCTTGATGCTCACGCCACCGGTGTCGAAGCAGAGCCCCTTGCCCACGAGGGCCACCGGCGCCTCGCCGCGCTTGCCGCCGTTGTATTCGAGCACGATGAGCTTCGGGTCCTGCGTGGTGCCCTGCGCCACGGCGAGGAACGAGCCCATCCCGAGCTTCTGCATCTCCTTGCGGCCGAGCACCGTGGCCTTGAAGCCGTGGCGCACGGCCATCTTCCGCGCCGTCTCGGCGAGATAGCTGGGGGTGCAGATGTTGCCGGGCAGCATCGCGAGCCGGCGCGCGAGACGCTGGCCTTCGGCGATCGACACGCCCGCCTGCAGGGCGGCCTTCGTCGCGGCGACGTTCTCGACCTGGATGCGCACGGCCGTGAGGGGCGTACGCGGCTTGCCGGACGTCGGCGCGGACATCAGCTCCCGGAACTCCCAACTGCCGAGCGAGACGCCGGCAACGACGCCCTCGACGCGCTCACCCTGGAGGTCGGGCGCCCAGATCGCCATCTCGCCGACGTTGAGCGCGTTCGCCTTGCGGCCGGCCAGCGTCGCGGCGCGCGTGAGCGCCTTGGTGTCGTTGCCGGCGCAGCCGACGAGCAGCACGCGCGCCGGCCCCTTGGTTCCGTTCTGCACCAGCAGCGACTCATCACGCGCGCCGGTGAAGTCGCCGCGCTTGATGGCCAGCGACAGCGCGCCGTGCGTCGACTTGTCGAGTGCGGCCAGCGCACGCGGCAGCTTCGCCTCGAATGGCAGAAGCACCGCGAGCAACGGCACAGACGCCTGCGCGACGTCGGCGGCGCTGGCCGTGAACCGGATGGACATCAGGCCATCCCCTTGATGATCGCGTCGCCGAATCCGGAGGTGCTCACCTCGGTGGCGCCCTGCATCTGGCGCGCGAGGTCGTAGGTGACCGTCTTCGCGGCGATCGCCTTCTCGAGGCCCGTCACGATGAGCGTGGCCGCCTCGTTCCATCCCATATGCTCGAGCATCATCACGCCCGAGAGGATCACGGAGCCGGGATTGATCTTGTCGAGGCCCGCGTACTTCGGCGCGGTGCCGTGCGTGGCCTCGAACACCGCCGCCTCGTCACCGATGTTGCCGCCCGGCGCGATGCCGAGCCCGCCGACTTCCGCGGCGAGCGCGTCGGAGATGTAGTCGCCGTTCAGGTTCGGCGTCGCGACGACGCTGTACTCGTCGGGCCGCAGCAGGATCTGCTGGAACATCGAGTCCGCGATGCGGTCCTTGAGGATCACCGCGTCGGCGCGCGCCTTGCCACCCGCCGCCTGCAGGTCCGCCTCGGCGATCACGTGCTCACCGAACTTCTCCTTGGCGAGCTCGTATCCCCAGTCGCGGAATCCGCCCTCGGTGAACTTCATAATGTTGCCCTTGTGCATCATCGTCACCGACGGACGGTGCGTGCGCAGGGCGTACTTGATCGCCATCTCGATCAGGCGCTTCGAGCCGAAGGCCGACATCGGCTTGATGCCGATCGCGCTCTCGGGGCGGATCTTCTTGCCGAACTCCTTCTCGATGAACTGCCGCAGCTTCTCCGCCTCGGCCGTACCGGCCTTGAACTCGATGCCGCTGTAGACGTCCTCGATGTTCTCGCGGAAGATGACCATATCGACCTTCTGCGGATCCTTCACCGGTGCGCCGACGCCCTGGAAGTAGCGCACGGGACGCACGCAGGCGTAGAGGTCGAGTTCCTGGCGCAGCGCGACGTTCAGCGAGCGGATCCCGCCGCCGACGGGCGTCGTGAGCGGACCCTTGATGGCGATCTTGAACTCGCGCACCGCCTCCAGCGACTCAGCGGGCATCCACTCGCCCGTGGCGTTGAAGGCCTTCTCGCCGGCGAGGATCTCCATCCAGTGGATCTTCCGCTTGCCGCCGTACGCCCGCTCCACCGCCGCGTCGAACACGCGCACCGAGGCACGCCAAATGTCCGGGCCGGTGCCATCGCCCTCGATGAACGGGATGATGGGCTGGTCGGGCACGCGGAAGTCGCCGCCCGAGGCCTCGATGCGCTCACCCTTGGCGGGGACGCGCGCGTACTTGTAAGTCGCCATTTGTGGGAATCACCGCTGAAGTTGAACCCGAAAGCTAGGCGCCCGCCGACGGCACGAGCAAGCCAGCGTGCACCCTACGCGACGCGATCGTCCGGTGCTTTGCCGGCAAGGAACGCGCGGAGGTTCGCGAGCGCCCGGAAACCCATCGCCTCGCGCGTTTCGCGCGTGGCCGAGCCGAGGTGCGGCAGCAGCACCACATCGTCGCGTTCAAGGAGCCCGGCGTGGACGGAGGGCTCGCGCTCGAACACGTCGAGCCCGGCGCCGGCGATCACCCCGGCCTCCAAGGCCGCCACCAACGCGGCTTCGTCGACCACATCCCCGCGCGCGGTGTTCACGAGCACGGCGTGCCGCGGCATCGCCGCGAACTGGGCCGCGCCGATGAGATGCCGCGTCGCCGGCGTCGCCGGGCAATGCAGGCTGAGCACGTCCACCTGCGGTAGCAGCGCATCGAGCGTCGCCACGCGCTCCACACCAGGCTCCGGCCCGCGCGGCGCCGAGCGCGACCAGGCCAGCACCCGCATCCCGAAGCCGGCGCTGGCCCGCTGGGCCACGGCCAACCCGATGCGTCCCAGCCCGACGATGCCCAGCGTCTTCCCCGTAAACCGCGCTCCGAGCAGGTGCGTCGGCCGCCAGCCCGTCCAGCGCCCCGCGCGCAGTTCGCGCTCGCCCTCGCCGCTGCGCCGCAGCACGGCCAGCATCAGGAGCAGCGCGAGGTCCGCGGTGTCGTCCGTGAGCACGTCCGGCGTGTTCGTCACCGCCACGCCCGCCCGCCGGGCCGCGTCGAGATCGATGTGGTTCACGCCGACGCCGAAGTTCGCGACGATGCGAACGCGTCGCCGCTCCGTGGCGAAGAGCTCGGCCGGCAGGCGGTCCGTCACGGTGCAGAGGATCGCGTCCGCCTCGCGGAACGCCGTCGCCAGCGCGGCCGCATCCAACGGCGCGTCATCCTCGCGCTGGCGGACGTCGAACTCCGCACGCAGCGCCGATTCCACGGCGGCCGGCAGCCGCCGTGTCACCCACAGCACGGGACCTGCGGTCACTTCGACTCGCGGTACCAGCGCTGGGCGGCGGCGACACCCGCGCCCAGCGGCACGGCGATGCCGGCGTCGTGCAGCGCGAGTTCCGACAGCGCGATCGCGCCGAGCAGCATCCCCTCGTTGCAGTCGCCGAGGTGTCCGATGCGGAAGACCTTGCCGTTGAGCCGGCCGAGGCCGGAGCCCAGTGCCATATCCCAGCGGCGATACGCGTGGTCGATGACCTGCCGCGCGTCCTTGCCTTCGGGGACGACGATGGTGGTCACGGTGTTCGACCGGCGTTCGGGATCGCGCGCGCAGATGCGCAGTTCCCAGGCGGCGACGGCGCGGCGCACGCCTTCACCGAGGCGGGCGTGCCGCGCGTGGATGTTGGCGAGGCCTTCCTCCTGCATCATATCCAGCGCCTCGCGCAGGCCGAACAGGTGCGCGAGCGGCGGCGTGTACGGGAAGTAGCCCTGGTCGTTGTGCAGCACCTGCGGGCGCAGGTCGAAGTAGTGGCGCGGAAAGCCGGCCGACTCGACGCGATCCATCGCCTTCGGCGACAGCGACAGCATCCCGAGCCCCGCGGGCATCATAAAGCCCTTCTGCGAGCCCGTGATGGCCACGTCGACGCCCCATTCGTCCTGAAGGAACTCCAACGAGCCGATCGAGCTCACGCCGTCGACGAGCAACAGCGCCGGATGCTGCGCCGCGTCCATCGCCTCGCGGAGGCCGGCGATGTCGGTCGTGACACCGGTTGCCGTCTCGTTGTGCACGACGAGGACGGCCTTGATCGCACGCGCTGCATCGGCCGAGAGGCGGTCGCCGATGGCCTGCGGATCGAAGGACTCGCCCCACTCGAGGTCCATCACCTCGACCTTGAGGCCGAGCTTCTCGGCCGTGTCGATGAACAGGTGCGAGAACTGCCCGAGCCGCACCGCCAGCACGTGGTCGCCGGGGGCCAGGGTGTTGGTGATCGCCGCTTCCCACATCCCGGTGCCGGTGGCGGCGAAGACGAACGGACGGCCCTCGGTCGTGCCGAACACGGGCTTGATGTCGCGGAGCAGTCCTTCGGTGAGCGCCGGGAAGGCGCTGGACCGGTGATCCTCCTGCGCACGGTGCATCGCGCGCAGCACGCGATCGGGAACGTTGGACGGACCGGGGACGAAGAGATGGTGGCGGCCAGGCATCGCGGGCGGGGACGAGGTGAAAGTGCTCTCGGAACAATGTAGTTTGCTTGTATGGAGCAGCGTACCGTCCTTCCCTCGTCGTCGCAGCGGATCCTGCGCGCGCTGACCCTGCACTGCCCGGAATGCGGGGGCGGCGGACTCTTCCGGCGCTGGCTGGTCCTGCAGCCGCGCTGCCCAAGCTGCGCCCTCAAGACGGACCGCGGCAACCGCGACCACTTCGTCGGCGCCTACCTCGTCAACTTGATCATCGCCGAACTGATCTTCGCCGCCGCATTCGGCGTGTGGATGATCAGCGTCTGGCCGGATGTGCCCTGGGGCCGTGTCGAGTTCGTGCTCGTCGGCGCGATGCTGCTCGCACCGGCGATCCTCTACCCGTTCACGCGCACCGTCTGGCTGGCCGCCGACCTGATCTTCGATCCACCCAAGGACAGCGACAGGTAGTCACCGAAACGACGGAAGACGGCTCAGGCAAGGCGTCGTGCCTTGCCCTTCCGTCTTCCGCCTTGCTGTAGGTGCCCGGAGTGGGAATCGAACCCACAAGACCTTGCGATCGGGGGATTTTGAGTCCCCTGCGTCTGCCAGTTCCGCCATCCGGGCGCGTCGGGAAAACTAATGCGCCGGCCCCCGCTGCCACAGCGCCCCCGTTTGGCCGATACTATCCAGTTGACGCCGCCACACACCCATCCGCCCCGTCTATGCGCCGAGTCTCCCCCGTCGCGGTCGCGCTACTGCTTGCCGGCCTCGCCTGTCGCCCTGCCCCGCCCGCGGAGTTCCGCGTCGGGCTCATCGGCGTCTTCGAAGGCACGATGGCGCTCTCCTCGGGCATCCCCGCCCGTGACGGCGCACGCCTCGCGGTCGACGAGCTGAACGCGGCAGGCGGCATCCGCATCGACGGCCGCGCGCATCGCGTGGTGCTCATCGAGCGCGAGACCGCGCCACGCCCCGACGCCGCCGCCATCGTCGCGCGCGGGCTGATCAATCTCGACTCCGTCGATGTCATCGTCGGTCCACAAACCAGTGCGTTGGCCATCGCCGCGGGGGCGGTCGCCGAGGCTTCCGATGTCCCGATGATCGCACCGATGGCATCCAACCCGCGCGTCACCGATGGCCGGCGCTTCGTCTCGCGCCTCGCCTTCCGCGACGAAGTCCAGGGCGCGGCGCTGGCCGCCTTCGCGTACGACTCGCTGGGCATCCGTCGCGCGGCCGCGCTGCACGAGGGTGCCAGCGCCTATGGTCGCGACATCACGGCCCTGTTCGGCGCGACGCTCACGGCCCGTGGTGGCCGAATGGTCGCCGTCGAGACCTTCGCGGCCGATGGTCCCCGCGACCACTCCGCGCAGCTACGCCGCATCCTCGAGGCGCGCCCCGATGCGATCCTGCTGCCCAGCTTCGTCGTGCACGACTCCGCGCAGATCCGCACCGCGCGCGCACTCGGCTTCCGCGGCGTCTTCCTCGGCTCCGATGCCTGGGACATCCTCACGCTGCAGCGCCGCGACGACGCGCTTGGCTCCGTCGTGACGGCCAACTGGGACCGTCGCGTCGGGCGGTCGGAGATGCTGCGATTCATCGACGCGTGGAACGCCCGGCACGAGGAGCGGCCGCGGGCCACCGCTGCGGCCACCTACGACGCGATTCACCTGCTGGCGGAGGCCGCGACCCATAGCGGCGCACGCAGCGGCCCCGCACTCGCCGACGCGCTGCGTCGGCCTCGCGACGTAGCCGGGGCGTTCACGCAGTATCGCTGGACGGGCACCGGCGACCCGATCCGCGGCGTCGTGCTCCTCGAGATCGGCCGCGATTCCACGCTGCTGCGCACCATCCAGGATCCGCCGCTTTGATTCGTCCCTTCCTGCGACGCAGTCTGGCCGCGCGCCTGGCCGTCGCCTCGCTCGCCCTCGGCGCGGCCGTGCTCTTGATGGTCGCGGCGCTGTCGTATCGCGGCGCCGCCTCGGCCCTCGACCGCCGACTGATCGACCGCCTCTCCTCGCAGGCCGAGGAGAGCGAGCGCGAGGTCAACGCCTGGCTCGCGCGGCAGCGCGCCGCGATCGAGCACCTCGCGGCGCTCGAGAGCATCCACCTCTCGCGCGCCACGAACGCGGCGCCGCAGCTGCTCACGCTGCCGCACGAGCTCCTGTCGGTCTCGACGCTGCTGCTGATCGAGGTGCCCGGCGGTCGCGTCCTCGCGTCCACAGACTCGACGCTGGTCGGCAGTTTCGAAGCCGACCAGCTCTTCTACCAGGAAGGGCGACGCGCCACGATGCTGCAGCCCATCTACCCGTCGGAGCGCTCGGGCCGGCCGCGCGTGACGATCGCCACACCGGTGAAGGTCGGCGACGTGACGCGGGCCGTGATGGCCGGTCACCTCGACCTCGCCGCCCTGGAGCGTACGCTCAGCATCCCGCGCGGCAGCGCGCGCGTGGACGCGTACCTCGTGAACCGCTTGGCCGAGTTCGTCTCGCAATCGCGCTTCGGCATTCCGGGTTACACCCGCGGCGTGCACAGCCACGCCATCGATGCGGCCCTGCGCGGCGAAAGCGGCGCCGGCGTCTACGACGACTATCGCGGCGAACGCGTGGTCGGGACCTGGCGATGGATCGCGCCGCTGGAGATGGCGCTGATCCTCGAGGCCGACCATCGCGCGACGATTGCCCCGGCGCGCCGGCTACTCCTGCTGACCACTGGACTCGGTCTCGTCGCCCTCGGCGTGCTGACCTTCGGCACGCTGGCCATCACGCGCCGCTTCACCGCCCCGGTACTCACCGTGGCCGACGCGGCCGCCGCCGTCGCCGACGGGGATTTCGCGGTACGCGTGCCGGAGAGCGGCACCGACGAGCTCGCACGCCTCGCGCGGGCCTTCAACGTGATGACCGACCGGCTGGCCGGGGCGACGCACGGCCTCGAGGAGCAGGTGCGCGCCACGCGCACGGCGCTGGCCGATGCGCACGCCAACCGTGCCTTGCTGCAGGACGTCGTCGACTCCGGGGCAACCTTGGTGCTCGTCGCCGACGCATCCGGCGCCGTGCTCCTCGCCAACGCCCGCCTGCGCAGTATGCTCGGCGCCGACGCCAGTGCGCAGGGACCGCTGACGATCGACGACCTGCGTCACTCGGCCGCCGCGCCGCTGCTCGGCGTGCTCGGACAGGCGGCACGCGAGCGGCGGCTCGTCGAACGCGAGCTCAGCCTCACCGCCGCCGGCGACACGCACGCCTGGCAGGTCGTCGCCTTCCCGATCCGCCGCGAGTCGGACGGCGTGGCGGCGACCGGCATCATCGCCACGGACCTGACGGAGCGCGCGCGCGCCGAGGAGTCGCGGCGCGCCCAGGACGCGAAGCACCAGCAGGCCCAGAAGCTCGAGAGCCTGGGCATAATGGCCGGCGGCATCGCCCACGACTTCAACAACCTCCTCGGCGCCATCCTCGGCAATGTCGAGATCGCGATTTCCGCCGACGATGACCCCGCGACGCGCCGCAGCTCGCTCGAGCAGATCGCCGCCGCGTCCCGGCGCGCCGCGGAGCTCACGCGACAGATGCTGGCCTACGCCGGACGCGCCAGCCTCAAGCGCGAGACCGTCGACATCCGCACCGTGGTCGACGACCTGCTGCCGCTGGTGCGCGCCGCGCAGTCCAAGAAGGTCGAGTTCGTCGTCGAGATGCAAGAGCGTGCGCTGCGCGTGGAGCTCGACCCCGCCCAGCTCTCGCAGGTCGTGCTCAATCTCCTGACCAACGCGGCCGAGGCCATCGGCGACCGCCCTGGCGTGGTGACGCTTCGCACGGAACGCGTCGCGCGGCCGGTCGGCGCGGAGTCTGCACAGGCAACCTGGATCCGTCTCGTCGTCTCGGACAGCGGCGACGGTATCAGCCCCGAGCTGCTCGAGCGGATCTTCGATCCCTTCTTCACCACCAAGGACTCCGGCCGCGGCCTGGGCCTGAGTGCGGTGCGCGGCATCGTGCACTCGCTCGGGGGCTACCTGCACGTCGATTCGGAGCTCGGGCGCGGCACGCGCTTCGAGGTGCTGCTGCCCGCCGCGGCCGACACGGCGGAATCGCCGAGCGCGGTGGCCGCACTGCAGGAACGGCGGTGGAGCGGCACTGTGCTGGTCGTCGACGACGAAGACGCGCTGCGCCGCGTGAGCCGCATCGTGCTGGAGAAGATGGGGCTAGACGTGCTCGAGGCCGAGGACGGCATCGCCGGTCTCGAGCGCTTCCGGAGCGCCGGCGGCGCAATCCGACTCGTGATCCTCGATCTCACGATGCCCGGCCTGGGCGGTGGCGAGGTGCTGCGCGAGATCCGGCGCGTCAATCCGACGCTGCCCGTGATCATCGCCAGCGGCTACGACCACACGGATGCCGCGGCACTCTTTCAGCAGGACCCCTACCTGCGGTTCCTACAGAAGCCGTTCAATCTCAGCGCGCTGCGGGCGGCTGTCGCGGCGTCCCTGGCCTAACAGCAGCCGGCGGGCCGCGACGGCCGCCGGTGTTGCCTGACGGCCGTGCGTCGCGCATCTCCTGCATCCGACGACGCATCTGTTCTTCCATCCCGTAGAGCCGGGCCCGCTGCGTCGGTGAGAGGAAGGTCGCCAGTTCCTTCTGCTCGGCTTCGAGCAGGTCCAGGCGCTGACGCTGCAACTGGATGGTGCGGTCGAGCAGCGGCGCGATGCGGGCGTCGCGTGCCGAATCGGACGCGAGGGCAGCGCGCAAGTCCGCGCGGACACGGCGTTCTTGATTGAACAGTTCGCGCCGCTGTCCCTCGAAGCGGCGGCTCGTCGCCTGCAGGCGACGGATCTGCTCGTCGTCGAGCCCCACCTGGGTGCGCAGCATCACCGCCATCCGGGCGCGCACGCGCGCCTCGAGCGAGTCACGTCGTGCATCGCCCTGCCGTGCATCCTGCGCCGTCGCGAGCGACGTCGAGAGGCCCAGCAGGAGCAGGGCCGGAAACATCCGAGACCAGGTCATTCCACGTCCTCCGGCGCGTCAAGCACCGCGCGCTGCATCGAGATCGGCTCTGCGGCGACCGTCGCCTCCATCCGATCGAGTTCCGCCAACAGGGCTTCGAGTTCCGACGCACCGAGGTCGGCCAGCTCGGTCCCGCCGACGATGGCCACCGGCACCGCCGGCGTGCCCGGCAGGGCCGTGTCAGGCGGCACGCGACCATCACCAGCCTCGCCGAAGACCCGCCCCTTCAGCGCGGCGAACGACAGCGTCGCCACCAGCGTGAGCGAGGCGGCCGCCGCAAGCGCATAGCGCGGCACGCGCGGGCGCGCCGCTCCACCGCGCAACACCGTCAGCGTCGGGCGCTGTGATGCCGTCGGAAGCTTCGCGACGATCGCGGCGATGTCGACCGTCGGCGTCGCCGCGTCGAACAGGCGCACCGATCGCTCGAGCAGCGCGAGCTCCTCGGCGCAGGCCGGGCAGGTCGCGACGTGCGTCCGCAGACGCGCCGCCTCCACCGGCCCCATCAGCCCCCGCGCAAGCAGCGGCAGGGCCTCCCGCTCGTCCATCCCGTGGCATTCACGCATCGCGCAACCGCTCCTTGATCGCCTTCAGGGCGTTGTGATAGTGCACTCGGCACGCTCCTTCCGTACTGCCGACGGCCGTCGCGATCTCCGCATAGGCCATCCCTTCGTTCACCCGCAGGCTGAACACCTCGCGCTGCAGGTCCGTCAACTCGCTCAGGGCCGCACGCAGGCGTTCGGCCAACTCATCCCCGACCATCACGTCCAGCGCGTCGTACTCCGTCGCCGCGTCACGCTCGTCCAGCTCGGCCACGTCCTTCCGCCGCCGCTCGGCGCGCAGCCGATCCAGCAACAAGCGCTTGCAGATGGTGAACAACCAAGTCCTGAGCTGGCTGTCGGCCCGGAAGGAATCCAGCGACTGGAACGCCCGCACGAACGTGTCCTGCACCAACTCGTCGATCTCCTCGCGCACGCCCAGGCTCGCGGCGAACCGCGCGACGGACGGCGCGTGGCGCTCGACGAGCGCCGAGGCGGCCCGCTGGTCTCCCGACTGCCATCGGGCGATCAACTCCGCGTCGGTCGCTGGGTGGCTGGGGGCGGTCACAGGCATCCTCGAGAAGTCAGACGGCAGGGGGGCACGGACGTTAAACTAGTGCCGTGACCCGACCCGAGATCATCGCCCACCGCGGCGCGTCCCGTGAACGCCCCGAGAACACCCTCGCCGCCTTCGAGCGCGCGGCCGACCTCGGCGCCGACGGCTGCGAGTTCGACGTCCATCTACACGCCGACAGGCTGCTGCGAATCCACCACGACCCCCTCCCCGCTGGCAGCCCGGCGCCCCCGAGCGTCCCGACGCTGGAGGCAGTCCTCGCCGTCCACGCCGCCCGCGGAATGACGCCCTACGCGGAACTCAAAGGCCCCGGGAGCACCTCCGGAACGACGGCGGCGCTCGAACGCTTCGGACGGCCGGCGGCCGTACACTCCTTCGACCACCGGATGGTGGCCGAGGCCCGCCGCATCGCGCCTGGTATCCCGCGCGGCGTGCTCGAGGTGTGCTATCCCGTCGACCATCTGTACGCGCTGCAGGCGGTGGGCGGGCGCGACCTGTGGCGCCAATGGCCGTTCATCGACGCCGAACTCGTCCAGGTGGCCACCGCGGCCGGTTGCCGCGTCATCGCCTGGACCGTGAACGCCGCCGCGGAAATGGAGCGTCTTGCCGCCATCGGCGTCCACGGCATCTGCACCGACGACGTCGCCCTCGCCCGAAGGGTCCTCGGCGCGTAGCGCTATTCTCGCTCGCCTTCCGTCATCCGTCATCCGTCCCTACGAAGAAACCATCCAGCCCGCGCTGGCGTACTCGCAGACAGGAGGTGATCCCTATGGGTCTCTGGGAGAAGGTTCAAGCCGAGCTGGACAAGGCCGGCACCGCAGCGAAGGGCGCGTTGGATGAGGGGAAGATCCGCATCGAGCTGTTCCGGGTGCGCCAGCAGGCCGACAAGGCCGCCCAGGCGCTCGGCTACGCCGTACATCGCGCCAAGCGCGACAGCAGCGAGCTCTCGCCGGAATCGGCGGAGCACCTGCACGGGACGCTCTCGAAGTACGAGGCGGAGGCCAAGCAGCTCGAAGAGGACTTGGCGAAGGTGTTGCACAAGGACGCGCCGCCATCGGCGGCGTCTGAGCCGCCTTCGGGCACGGACAACTGATGCCGCTGGGATACGGTCGCCCTGCGGCACAGTAGTTCCGCTGCAACGGACAACAAGAAAGCCCCGGCTCGTTGAGCCGGGGCTTTCGCATTCGTACCAGAGCTGCTTACGCGGCCGGGTAGACCGAGACCTTGAAGCGGGTCTTGGACTTGTGCTCGAACTTCACCA
>DAOMNV010000024.1:27696-35527 GCA_035444005.1 Gemmatimonadaceae bacterium | reverse complement strand
CGTCGCGGCGCGAGGCTGCCACATCGCCGCGGCCGATGGCCCGCCCGACCATCACCGCGGCGGCGGCCGCCACGCCCATCGGCACCATAAACGTCATCGACGCCAGGCTCAGCGCGATCTCGTGCCCCGCCAGCACCGTCGTGCCCATCCAGCCCGTCATCACGGTCGTGAAACCGAACGCGCCCGCTTCCGCGAGGAACTGCAGGCCGACGGGTATCCCCAGCAGGAACATCTTCGCCAACGGCGCGAGCTCCCAGCTCTCCGGCCGCCAGCGCCGCAGGTACGGACGCAGCATCGACCAGCCGCCCGCGAGCACCACCGCCGCCATCACCCAGCGCGAGATGCTCGTCGCGATCGCCGACCCCAGCACGCCGCGCGGCTCAAAACCGAGGTTGCCGAAGATCAGCACCCAGTTGAGGAAGGCGTTGAGCACGTTGCCGACGACCACCCCGACGACCACCGGCCCCACGCGCCGGAAGGCCTGCAGCGTCTGCCGCAGCATATTGAACGCGAAGAACGGCAGCATCCCCGGGATGCTCCACAGCACATAGGCCGCGGCCAGCGGCACCACCTCGGGCGGCTGCCGCAGCAGCGCGAGCACCGCAGCCGCCGGCGTGAACAGCGCCGACACCACCACGGCAACGATCACCGTCATCAACACGCCGCGCTGCACCCCGCGGGCGATCTGCGCGTCATCCTCCGCGCCGACGCCCTGCGCGATCACCGGATCCAGCGCCATCAGGATGCCGATGCCGACGATCGAGATGCCGAAGAAATAGAAGTTGCCCAGCGCACCGGCCGCCAAGGCCGTCGACGACACGCGGCCGAGCATCACCGCGTCGAGCAGCCCCATTCCCTGCATCCCGACGTTCACCATCACGATCGGGAACGCCAGGCGGGCCATCTCGGTCAACTCAGACTTCGTCGGGCGGAGGGCGGAGAGGGACACAGGGCTGGATTCGAGATAAGGACGGAAGCGACCTTCAACGCAGAGACGCAGAGGAGATGCACGAGGCTTCCGTCCTCCATCCAGCGCCTGACCGCTCTCTTGGGAGTGCGCATTCGAAGCCCATCACCAGACAACAAGGGCCCGCGCCGGCAGCAGCGAGGGCCCTGCACAATCTTAGCGGTTCTTCTCTGCGTTCTCTGCGCCTCTGCGGTGAACCGCCGTCACTCCCACTCGATGGTCGCCGGCGGCTTCGAGCTGATGTCGTAC
This sequence comes from Gemmatimonadaceae bacterium, assembly GCA_035444005.1. GTDB lineage: Bacteria > Gemmatimonadota > Gemmatimonadetes > Gemmatimonadales > Gemmatimonadaceae > Pseudogemmatithrix. The sequence continues at coordinate 34,311 of DAOMNV010000024.1, read as the reverse complement.
ACCACGCGATTGATGCCCTTTACCTCGCGGATGATGCGGTTCGAGATCCGCGCCAGCACCTCGTGCGGGAACGCGTACCAATCCGCGGTCATCCCGTCCGTGCTCGTCACCGCGCGCAGCGCAATCACGTGCTCATACGTGCGCCCGTCGCCCATCACGCCGACGCTGCGCACGGGGAGGAACACGGCGAAGGCCTGCCAGATCTCGTTGTACAGCCCGGCCGCGCGGATCTCCTCGAGGTAGATCGCATCGGCGCGCCGGAGCGTCTCGACGTTCACCGGATCCACCGCGCCGAGCACGCGGATCGCCAGCCCCGGCCCCGGGAACGGATGCCGACCGACCATCTCCTCGGGCAGCCCCAGCTCGCGGCCCACGTTGCGCACCTCGTCCTTGAACAGCTCGCGCAGCGGCTCGATCAGCTTGAACTTCATATCCGGCTTCAGGCCGCCCACGTTGTGGTGCGTCTTGATCGTCGCGCTGGGGCCGCCCTTCGCGCTCACACTCTCGATCACGTCGGGATACAGCGTGCCCTGCACGAGGAACTTCGCGTCCTTCCCTTCCCGGTCCGAGGCATCCTCGAATACATCGATGAAGGTGTGGCCAATCGCCTTGCGCTTCTTCTCGGGGTCATCGAGGCCGCTCAGCGCGCCCAGGAAGCGCTCCTCGGCCCGCACGGTCACCAGCTTGATGCCGAGGTGCTGGCCCATCGTGCGCTCCACCTGCTCGCGCTCGTGCAGCCGCAGCAGGCCGGTGTCCACGAAGATGCAGGTGAGCTGGTCGCCGATCGCCTTGTGAACCAGCGCCGCCGCCACCGACGAGTCCACGCCGCCGGAGAGCCCGCAGATCACCTGCGCGTCACCCACCAGCTCGCGGATCTTCGCCACTTCCTGCTCGATGAAGTGCCCGGGCGTCCAGTCCGCCTGGGCGCCCGCCACGTTGAACAGGAAGTTCTGGATGATGTCCGCCCCGCGCACCGAATGTGCCACTTCCGCGTGGAACTGCACCGCGTGGATCGGCTTCGACTCGTGCCGGAACGCCACCACCGGATTGCCGTCGCTCGATGCCGTGAGCACGTAGCCCTTCGGCACCACTTCGACGTGATCGCCGTGGCTCATCCACACGATGCTGCGCTCGCCCTGGTCGAAGCCGGCGAACAGCCCGGCGTTTTCCTTCACCTGGATCTCGGCGCGGCCGTACTCGCGATGCCCACCGCCCTTCACCTCGCCGCCGCTCACGTGCGCGATCCACTGCATCCCGTAGCACACGCCCAGCACCGGCGCGAGGTCGAGGATCGCGGGGTCGAAGTCCGGCGCGCCCTCGTCCGTCACCGAGCTCGGGCCGCCCGAGAGGATGATCGCCGTGGGCATCCACTCCTTGATCCACGCCAGCGACCGCGTCGGCGGATGGATCTCGGAATACACGCGCGCCTCGCGCACGCGCCGGGCGATGAGCTGCGTGAACTGCGAGCCGCAGTCGAGAATCAGGATCCGTGAACCAGTGTGCATCTCAGGTCTTCCACTCCGGGCCATCGAGCTTGAGGAACTCGACCTCCTTGCTGCCGAGGTCGAGGATCGCCGCCGAGGGCGCCCCGTAGAGCCAGCCGCAGGCCTCGCCGGGGTTCACGATCAGCGTATCGTTGCGCGTCTTCATCTCCTGCAGGTGCGTGTGCCCGTGCACGACCACCGCGTGGGCCAGCACGGACCGCTCCACCACGTCGCCGATGTCGTGCACGACGAGGATCTTCTTGTCGGCCATCGTCATCGCGTGCGGGGCCTCGAACAGCTCCTGGCCCATCGCCTGCGCGGCCATCGCCCGCAGGCCCTCGGGGTCGCCGTCGTTGCGCCCGAACACGCCGGCCAGCGCGATGCCGTGGTCCTGGAAGGGCTTCAGCGAGAACGGCGAGCAGAAGTCGCCCGCGTGCAGCACGAAGTGCACGTCGCGCGCCAGCATCTCGCGCAGCAGCGCGTCGATCGCCGGTACCCGGTCGTGCGTGTCCGCCATCAAGCCGATCCGCATCAAGCCTCCTGCCATTGGGGGGATTCCACTTCCTTGCGCACGAGGTCGGTGTAGTCCTCGCGCTCCGTCACGACGGCCCAGCGCTCCTCGTCCACCAACACTTCCGCCGCGAACGGACGGCCGTTGTACCGGCTCGCCATCGCCGCGCCATACGCGCCGGCCGTATGCACCACCAGCAACGCGCCGGGCGGCACGTCGCTCAGCGTGCGGTCGATCCCGAGGAAGTCGCCGCTCTCGCAGACGGGGCCCACCACGTCCGCCACGATCTCGCCGGCGTGCGTCGCCACGGGCTCGATGTGGTGGTACGCATCATAATGCGACACGCGGATGAGCTCGGTCATCCCCGCGTCGCAAACGACGAACTCCACGCCGCCGTTGTGCTTGCGGTACAGCACCTCCGTGAGCAGCACCGCCGACGCCGCCACGAGATAGCGCCCGTGCTCGGTGATCAGCTCGACGTCGCCGAGCGACTCCACCGCGCGGCGCATCAGCGCCGCGTACGCCGCGAGATCGGGCTCCGGCTCCTCCGGGCGGTACGGCACCGGCAGCCCGCCGCCCAGGTCGAGATAGCGGATCGGCGCGCCCTCGCTGCGCAACTGATGCGCCAGCTCGACGAGCTTCCTGGCGCCGTGCTCGTACGCGCCATACGAAAACAGCTGCGAGCCGACGTGCATATGGAACGCACTGAAGGCCAATCCCGGCAACTGCATCGCCACGCGCGCCACGCGCGCCGCGTCGTCCAGCGGCACGCCGAACTTGTGTTCCTTGTCGCCCGTCGCGATGTACGCGTGCGCGTTGTCCACCTCGACGTCGGGATTCACCCGCAGCCCGACGACGGCCGTCTTGCCCATCTCCACGGCCAGCGCCGAGAGCAGCGCCAACTCGGCTTCGCTCTCGACGTTGATCAGCTTCACGCCCACGGCCAGCGCCTCGGCCATATCGCGCTCGGTCTTGCCCACGCCGTCGAAGACGATGTCCTCGGGCCGGAACCCGGCACGCAGCGCCCGGTAGAGCTCGCCACCGCTCACCACGTCCGCGCCGATGCCGGCGTCGCGCAGCGTGCGCAGCACCGCGCCGCTGCCGTTCGCTTTCACGGCGAAGTGCACGCGATGCGGGATGCCCGCCAGCGCCTGCGACAGCCGCTCCGCGCGGTCGCGCATCACCGCCGACGAATACACATAGCACGGCGTGCCCGCCCGCTCGGCGATCACGCGCAGCGGCACGTCCTCGACGTACAGCTCGCCGTCCCGCCGCGTGAACCCCGGCGCCATCAGTACGCCTTCGCCCACACGACCTCGTGCTTCGCCGGCTCACCCGTGACGAGACAACGCGCCTGCCCGCCCGGCGTGCGAAACTCCTCGTCGGGGATCACGCGGATCGTCGCCTTCGTCTCTTCCTTCACCTTGGCCTCGATGGCCGGATCGCCGTTCCAGCCGGCGTACACGAAGCCACCCGGGCCCTCGATGATCTGCTTGAACTCGTCGTAGCTCTTCACGTTGCGATGCGAGTTCGCCTCGCGACGCGCCTTGGCAGCCGCGAGCAAGTCGGCCTGGATCGTCTCGAGCAGCGTGGCCACCGTCTGCGGCAGGCCGTCCATCGGCAGCGCGGCCTTCGCCCGCGTGTCGCGGCGCGCCGAGAATACGCTCTGCTTCTCCAGGTCCTTCGGGCCGATCTCCAGACGCAGCGGCACGCCGCGCATCTCCCACTCGTAGTACTTGGCGCCGGGCTTGATGCCGTCGCGATCGTCCACGCGCACGCGCAGGCGGTCCGTCGCGCCGCGGCCCGTCCACTCCGTGAGCTCCCGCTTCACGCGATGCGCCGCCTCCACCACGCGGCTGCGCTCCTCGTCGCTCTTGTACACGGGCACGATCACCACCTCGACCGGCGCCAGCTTCGGCGGCGTCACGAGGCCGTTGTCGTCCGAGTGCGTCATCACGAGGCCGCCGATCATCCGCGTGCTCACGCCCCAGCTGGTGTTCCAGGCAAACGCCATCTCGCCGTTCTGGTCCTGGAACTGCAGCTCGAAGGCCTTCGCGAAGTTCTGGCCGAGGTTATGCGAGGTGCCGGCCTGCAGCGCCTTGTTGTCCTGCATCATCGCCTCGCAGCTGTACGTGCGCAGCGCGCCGGCGAACTTCTCGCTCTCGGTCTTCTGGCCGGTCACGACGGGCATCGCGATCCAGCCCTCCATAAACGACCGGTACACGCCGAGCATCCGACGCGCCTCTTCCTCCGCCTCGTCGTGCGTGGCGTGCGCCGTGTGGCCTTCCTGCCACAGGAACTCCAGCGTGCGCAGGAACAAGCGCGTGCGCATCTCCCAGCGCACCACGTTGGCCCACTGGTTGATCAGGATCGGCAGGTCGCGATAGCTCTGCGTCCACTTCGCGAACATATGGTAGATGATCGTCTCCGACGTCGGCCGGACGACCAGCGGCTCCTCGAGCTCCTTGCCGCCGCCGTGCGTCACCACCGCCGTCTCCGGCGCGAAGCCCTCGACGTGCTGCGCTTCCTTGCTCAGGAAGCTCTGCGGGATGAACAGCGGGAAGTACGCGTTCTCGTGGCCCGTGGCCTTGAACATATCGTCCAGCGCGCGCTGCATCCGCTCCCAGATGCCGTAGCCGTTGGGACGGATCACCATCGAGCCCTTCACCGGCGAGTAGTCCGCCAGCTCGGCGCGCAGCACCAGTTCGTTGTACCAGTCGGAGAAGTTCTCCGCCCGCGTGGTCAGCTTCTTGTCGTCAGCCATTCTGTGGTCAGCGTGCCCGTTGCGTCTGCAGCCAATGCCGCAGCGCCTGCATCGCCTGCGCGTCGCCCGAGAGCGCCGCACCGGCATCGACCGCGTGCGTCGCGGCCCCCGTCAGCTTGCCGAGCAGGCTCATCGCCTCCACGGCTCCGTCCTCGCGGAAGTAGATCACCGCACTCGAGCCCGCCTTGCGCGCACCGTCCACCTGGTTGCGCGTCGCTTGGCTCTTGTAACGTTCCTCGTTCATCCCGTGCGCCACGGAGAACCCCGCGTCGCGCAGCACGCGCGCCAACCGGAGCACGCTCGCGTACGGCGTGTCGATCGCCCCGTTGCCCGCGACGATCGTGAAGTCCACCGCGTCCTGCTGCGGCTCCGGCCAGAGATTGCGCTCCGTGAGCAGCTCGCCGAGCACGACGTCGCCCATCCCGAAGCCCAGCGCCGGCAGGTCCGTGCCGCCGATCGCCTTGAGCAGGTCGTCGTAGCGCCCGCCACCGCAGATGGCGCGCAACTCGCCCTTCGCGTCGAACAGCTCGAACACCACGCCGGTGTAGTACGCGAGGCCGCGCACGATCGACAGGTCGAGCGTCACCCACTCGCCGATGCCCAGCGAGGCACAGTGCTCGAGATACTTCGCGAAACGCGCGATCGCCTCGCGCGCCGCCGGCGCCTCACCGAACTCGGCCTGTAGCGCCTCGAAGGTCGTGCCGCTCGCCAGCGCGAGCACGCGTTCGGCAACGGCCGGCGCGATGCGCGCATCGGCGAGCTTCTGCGCGCTCAGCTCGCGCGGCTGCCGCGCGATCTTGTCGAACACGGCGAACACCGTCGGCCGCTGCTCCGGAGAGACCCCAAGCGCCTCGAGCACGCCGGCCAGCAGCCGCCGATCGCTCACCCGAGCCCGCACGTCCTCGTGCGTGAGCCCCAGCTCCCGCATAATGTCCACGGCCACCGCGAGCAGCTCGGCATCCGCCACCTCGCTGGCCTCGCCGACGATGTCCACGTTCAGCTGGAAGTGCTCGCGCAAGCGCCCGCGCTGCGCCCGCTCGTAGCGGAACAGCTGCGGAATCGAGAACCAGCGCAGCGGCTTGCGCAGCGCGTTGGCCTTGGCGCCCACCATCCGCGCGAAGGTCGGCGTCATCTCCGGACGCAGCGAGACCTCGCGGCCGCCCTTGTCCGTGAAATTGTACAGTTGCCCGACGATCTCGTCCCCCGACTTCTTGGTGTAGAGGTCGAGGGGCTCGAGCGGCGGACCGTCGTATTCCACGAAGGCGTACTTCGACGCAACGGCCCGCCAGGCACGGAAGATGTGCGCTCGGCGGGCCAGCTCGTCGGGGTAGAAGTCGCGGAACCCGGGAAGTGCTGTCGAACTGCTTGCCATCCCGCAATTTACGCGGTCAGCGGAGACACCTGCAACCGCGCCATCGCGTCGCCGACGGTGTGAAAACTCCCCGTGACCAGCACCGTCTGGCCGCGCGACGGCGCAATCGTCAGCGCCTGGTCGAACTCCGGCTCCAGCTCGGCGCTCCAGCCGCGGCTCCGTGCGTAGGCAAGCACCTCGCGACTGTTCCACGAGCGGCTGGCCGGCGCCGTCGGCGTGTCGGTGAGCACGAAGTGATCCACCGCCTCGGCCAGCGCCGAGAGCATTCCGCGCCAGTCCTTGTCGCCGAGCACGCTGACCAGCGCCACGACCGGCCCCGGCGGGGCCATCCCACGAAGGGTCAGCGCCGTCACGGCCGATCCGTCGGGATTGTGGGCCACGTCGAAGATCCACGCCCCGTGCCGCGAGAAGCGGCCGGGCAGGCGCACCTCACGCAGCGCGGGGAGCGCATCCTCCACAGGGCGCCAGAGCGGCGCTGGCAGGG
>DAOMNV010000024.1:12374-27658 GCA_035444005.1 Gemmatimonadaceae bacterium | reverse complement strand
GTTCTGCGCCTGATGACGGCCCGCCAAGGCCGTCTCCACGCGCAGCCGGCCGCTGGGCCGCAGCCACTCGAATCGGGTGCCCTGCGCCGTCACCTCGATGCCCTCCGCCCCGCCCTCCTCGGCCACAATGCGAATCGGGCTGGCGCCGTGCCGCCGCGCCTCCGAGGCCAGGATCTCGCGGATGCCCGCATCGGGCTCCCCGATGACCGCCGGCGCACCGGCCTTGAAGATGCCCGCCTTCTCCGGCGCGATGGCCTCGCGCGTGGTGCCCAGCCACTCGGTGTGGTCGACGCCGATGCCCGTCACGGCCGCCACCAAGGGATGCACCACGTTCGTGGCGTCGAGGCGCCCTCCCAGCCCCGTCTCGATGACGGCGACGTCCACGCCGGCGTCCACGAAGAGCTGGAAGCCCATCGCCGTCGTCGCCTCGAAGAACGTCGCGCCGACGCGCTCGACGGTCGGCGTCCAACGCTCCAGCCAGGCCGCGATCGCCGCGTCGTCCACCGGCTTGCCGTCGACGATGAAGCGCTCGCGGAAGTCCACGAGGTGCGGCGAGGTGTACTTGCCCACGCGCAGCCCGCGGGCGCGCAACGCGGCCTCGAGCATCGCGCAGACGCTGCCCTTGCCGTTCGTTCCGGCCACGTGCAGCACCTGCAGGCGACGCTGCGGATCCCCCAACGTGGCAAGGAAGCCGGTGACTCGCTCGAGTCCCAGCTTCCATTGACCGGTCGTGCGGGCGAACAGCGCGTCGAGCGCTGCCCGATATGCGGCATCGCTCAGGTGGACGACCACCCCATCGCTGCCGGCTTGCCGCTCATATGGCGCAGCAGCGCCCCAACGACGCGCTTGAGCTGGTGCCGATGCACCACGCGGTCCACCATCCCCTTCTGCAGCAGGAACTCCGCCGTCTGGAAGCCCTCGGGCAGGTCCTGACCCAGCGTCTGCTTGATCACGCGCGGCCCGGCGAAGCCGATCACCGCGCCCGGCTCGGCGATGATCGCGTCACCCAGCATCGCGTAGCTCGCGCTCACGCCGCCCGTGGTGGGATTCGTCAGGATCGACACGTAGGGGATGCGGCGCTCCGCCAACTGCGCGAGCATCGCCGAGCTCTTCGCCATCTGCATCAGCGAGAGCACGCCCTCCTGCATCCGCGCGCCGCCCGACGACGAGATCAGCACCAGCGGCCACTTCTTCTCGAGCGAGCGCTGGCCCAGCCGCGCGATCTTCTCGCCGACCACCGAGCCCATCGAGCCGCCCATAAACGCGAAGTCCATCACGCCGAGGTGCACGGGCATCCCGTCCATCGTGCCGCCGAGCGTGAGGATCGCGTCGTGCTCGCCGGCCTTCTCGAGCGCCTTCTTTAGGCGGCCCTTGTACTCCGGGAACTCGAGCGGGTCGATGCTCTTGAGCTCGACGTCCTTCTCGTCGAGCGAGCCGTCGTCGAGCAGCAACGCGGCATACTCGTAGGCCCGGATGCGACGGTGATGGTCGCAGCTCGGGCAGACGTTGTGGTTGCGGGAGAACTTCTCGCGAATATCCGTATGCCCGCAGGCCTCGCACTTCTCCCAAGCGTCCGGAGGGATCTCCAGACGCTGGGGGCGCGGGGGACGGGGCTTCTTATCCTTTCGGAACCAGGCCATACCGGAAAACTGGCGAGCCGTGACTCATATCACCAGCCCGTCGGCCTTCCCGCGGCCCTCCGCCGAGACCAGCGTCAGGATGCCGATCGCCAGCCAGCACGAGAGCATAAACGAGCCGCCGTACGAGAAGAACGGCAGCGGGATGCCCGTGATCGGCATCAGGCCGATGGTCATCCCCACATTCACGAGGATGTGCGTGAAGAACGTGGCCGTCAGTCCGAACGCCACCAGCGACGCGAACGGATTGCCCGAGCGCGCGGCGATGCGCGTCGTGCGTAGCAGCAGGACGCAGTACAGCGTCAGGACCGCCGCCACGCCGACAAATCCCAGTTCTTCACCGACAATCGAGAAGATGAAGTCCGTCTCCTGCTCGGGCAGGAAGGCCAGCCGCTTCTGCGAGCCTTCGGTGAAGCCCTTGCCGAAGAACCCGCCCGAGCCGATCGCCACCTGCGACTGGATCAGGTGATATCCCGAGTTGCGCGGATCGCTCGACGGGTCGAGGAACACGAGCAGGCGCCGCTGCTGGTACGGATTCAGCTTGTCCCAGAGGATCGGGGCCACCACACCCATCGCCACGTTGGCGAGCACCAACGCCGAGCTCTCCAGCCAGCTCGGGCGACGCCACGCGAGCAAGGCGAGGAACAGCAGGAACCACGCGCCCCACACACCGGGGCCGAACGCCAGCACCAACGAGATGCCGGGGCTCGCCGCCATCACCAGCAGCGGCCATTGCACGCCGCTCCAGAACAGCATCGCGAAGAAGATCCCGATGAACACCAGGCCCGTGCCGAGATCCGGCTGCGCCATAATCAGCAGCCACGGCACGCCAGCCACGAGCGCCGTGCGCCAGAGCTCGAACAATCCCTTCGCCGCCTCGCGCTGGCTGCTCAGCACGCGGGCCATCATCAGCACCACCGCAATCTTCGCGAGTTCCGACGGCTGGCCCAAGCGCACACCGCCGATCGCCAGCCAGCTCTTCGTGCTCGCCGCCGTGCCCGCACCTTGGCCGAAGAACACGAGCACCACGAGCAGGAACGTCGCGCCGAGGTACATCGGCAGCGACGCCCACTCGAGGAATCGCACCGAGGTGCGCGTGGTGAGGTACGCAGTCCCGATGCCCAGCGCCGCCCAGGTGAGCTGCGTGCGCCACAGCCCTTCCACGAAGCTCGGCACGTCCGTCTGGCCGGCCGAGTAGACCATCAGCGTGCCGAATCCCGTCAGCGCGAGCGCCAGCGCGACCAGCGGCCATTCCGTCGGCACGACGCGCCGCCTCACCCGCCCTCCGTGCTCGTGACGAAGCTCGTCCGCTGCTTCAGGTAGTACTCGAACACCTTCGAGGCCATCCGCGCCGCCCGCGAGCCGCTGCCGCCGAACTCCAGCAGCAGCACGACGACGATCTTCGGATCGTCCGCAGGCGCGTAGCCGGCGAACCAGCTGTGGTCGCGCACCTGGTCCTGCGCGTTCTGCGCCGTGCCCGTCTTGCCGGCGATCGCGATGCCCTCGAGCTGCGACGCCGCGGCCGTACCCCGCGTGAGCACGCCCGCCATCGCGTCCTGCAGCTGCCGCAGCTGCTCCGGCGTGATGTTGAACATCCGCGTCCGCTCGGCCTGCCCGCGCACCACCTCGGGCCGCGCCGCCTCACCGTCCGTCGCCAGCGCCGAGTAGAAGCGCGCCATATTCACCACGGTCTGCGAATTCTCGCCCTGCCCGATCGCCAGGTTGAGCACCACGCCGTTCGACCAGCCGAGCGGCCCGAACAGCCGGTCGTAGTACTCCTTCGGCGGATCGGTCGGGAACACCGAGCGCGTCTCGGCCGGCAAGTCGATGCCCGAGCGCTCGCGCGCGCCGAGCCGCAGGCCGCCCGCCACCAGGTTCTGAAGCCCGATGCGCAGGCCCAGTTGATAGAAGTACGTGTCGCAGGACTGCTCCAGCGCCTCGGCCAGCGTCACGTCGCCGTGGCCGTCGCGCTTCCAGCAGCGCTGGAAGCGGTTGCCGAACTGGAAGCCGCCTTCGCAGCGCACGGGCATCTTCTCGTCGATGCGCACCTGCCCCGCTTCCATCGCGATGATCGACGTGTGCAGCTTCCAGATCGAGCCCGGCGGATACGCGCCCTTGATCGCCTTGTTGTACAGCGGCCGGCGTTCGTCGTTCTGCAACTCGTCCCAATAGTCGCGCGGGATGCCGCCGATGAAGCGGTTGGGATCGAAGGTCGGCGCCGAATGCAGCGCGAGCACCTCGCCCGAATGCGGCTCCATCGCCACCACGCCGCCGATCAGCGAGTCGCCGAAGAGCTCGTGCACGAAGCGCTGCAGGTCGAGATCGATGTTCGTGTACAGCGCCGCCGGGCGCTCCGGCTGCAGGTCCGGCTGCGCCTGCTCGCGCACCACGCGCCCGCGCGCGTCCACCTCGATGAATCGCGCGCCCTCGCGGCCGCGCAGGCGGTCCTCGTACTGCCGCTCGAGCCCGTCCTTGCCCACCTGCTGGCCCGGCTTGTACTCGGCGAAGCGCTCGAGGCCGAGCTCGCTCTCGCTGATCTCGCCCGTGTAGCCCACCAGCGCCGACACCGCCGGCCCGTCGGGATAGTGCCGCCGCGGCGCGCTCTGGATGATCAGCCCCGGAAACTCCACGCGCCGCTCCTCGAGGATGCTCACCAACTCGAACGATGCATCCGGGAACAGCACCGTCGGTCGCGTCGGCTCGCGACGGAAGCGGCGCACCGCCGCGCCCACCTGCTCCGGCGAGACCGGCACGATCTCGCCGATGTGCTGCATCATCACGCGCAGCGAGTCCTCCGTGCGCACGAGCAGCGAGATCGAATAGCCCGGCAGGTCCTCGGCGATCACCTTGCCCGTGCGGTCGAGGATCATCCCGCGCGGTGCCGGCAACGGCACCTCGCGCAGGCGATTCGTCTCCGCCTGCAGGATGTAGCGCGCGCCCTGCAGCACCTGCGTGCGGAAGAACGACCCCGCGAGGAACAGGAACACGAAGAAGAGCAGCGCGGATGCCACCCGCGCGCGTCCGTGCACGGCGTTCGGGTGGAAACTCATCCGAAGCGCCGCTGCGAGAACGCCGGCCGCACCGCACCCATCACCAGCAGGCCGACGGCCGCCGTGGCCAGCGCCGAGAGCGGCGTCCACGCCAGCAGTTGCCACACGAGACTCATCCCCGAGAGCCGGCCTTCGGCGACGATCGCCACCCAGTCGTACGCCACCTTGCCGAGGAACACGAAGATCGCGTTCAGCCCGAGCTCGTCGGTGAAGAACGCGGCCTTGAGCCGTGACGCGAGATACGCCACCAGCGTCATCGCCAACGCGCCGGCCCCGAGCGCCTCCGGCGTCATCGAGTCGATCGCCGTGCCCACGAGCAGCCCCGTGATCGCCGCCGCACCCGGGCGCACGCGCACGGCGATCAACAGCACGCCGATCACGATGAAGTCCACGCCGGCGCGCCAGTCGAGCAGCGGCCGCAGCGTGAAGTGCAGCGTGACGAGCAGGGCGAGCATCACCGCCAGCAGCAGGCGCCGCGAGAGATTCATCGCGCAGCCTCCGCCAGGCCGGCCGAGTCCTGCGGCGCCGTCGCGCGCGCCGAGTCGCGCAGCGCCGCGAGCGAATCGGCCGCGGCCTTGGCGGCCAGCGAGTCGCCCGCGGCGCGCACGCGGCGCTCCAGCGCGTCCACGCGCGCGCGCCACACGCTCTCCGCGCCCTCGGCACTGCGCTCCGGCGCGAGGATCATCACGCTGTGCAGCTCGCTCGGCCGCACCGCCGGCCGCAGCAGGTAGCTGCGCGCCCAGCCGGTATTCTCGCCGCGCAGCGCCCGCACCACCGTGCCGATCAGCACGCCCTGCGGGAACACGCCGCCGAGCCCGGAGCTCACCACGGGCGTACCCACCGGGATCACCGAGCGGTACGGCACGCCGTGCAGCTCGAGCAACCAGCGGTCGGCGCCCTCGCCTTCGTGCGCCGTCACGATGCCCACGGCGCCGCCGTCGACCGTCGTCGCGCTCACGCGGAAGTCCGGATGCGGCCACACGACCGCCACGCTGGTGCGCGCATCGACGGTCTGCACGAGTCCGACCAGTCCATCGGCGCTCACCACCGCGCTCAGCCTCTGCACGCCCTGCGTCGCGCCGGCCGAAAGCAGCAGCGTATGCTGCTCGCCGTCACCGCGGTCGCTCAGCGCCTCGGCGGGGATGAATCCCCATTCGAGTGCGCGGCCCAGGCCAAGCAGGCTGCGCAGCTGTGCGTTCTCGGTCTCGACGGCGACGAGCCGCTGCGCGCGTACCACGAGGCTGTCGATGGCCCGCTGCGTGGAGTCCTGCACCGCCAGCGCGCGTCCCGTCTGCACGGCACGCGTCTGCAGCATCGCGAGTGGACCGATCAGGTTCCCGCGGATGGCCGCGGCGACGCGGTCACGCGGAGCGGGCGGCAGCACGAGGAGCAACAGCGCGACCATCGCGCAGGCGACGGCAATCGCGGCGTCCGCACGCGAATCTCCCCGTGAGCCGCGCGACACCGAGCGTCAGCCCTCAGGTGCTCAGCACCGACCAGTACTTCGCCTCGTCGTCGAGGATGCGACCCGTGCCGCGCACGACGCAGGTCAGCGGATCCTCGTCCACGTGGATCGGCAGGCCCGTCTCCTGCGTGAGCAGCACGTCGAGGCCGCGGATCAGCGCCCCGCCGCCCGTCATCACGATGCCGCGGTCCACGATGTCCGACGCGAGCTCCGGCGGCGTGATCTCCAGCGCGCGGCGCACCGCGTTCACGATCTGCTGGATCGGTTCCTGGCAGGCCTCGCGGATCTCCTGCGAATGCACGCGCACCGTCTTCGGGATGCCCGAGACCAGGTCGCGGCCCTTCACTTCCATCTCGCGCTCTTCCGGCAGCGGCGCCGCAGAACCGATCTGGATCTTGATCTGCTCCGCCGTCGGCTCGCCGATCAGCAGGTTGTAGCTCTTGCGCATAAACTGCACGATGCTCGCATCGAGCTCGTCGCCACCGGTGCGGATCGACGTATCGCTCACCAAGCCCGAGAGCGCGATCACCGCGATCTCCGTCGTGCCACCACCGATGTCGATCACCATATTGCCCGTCGGCGTCTCCACCGGCAGGCCCACGCCGATCGCCGCCGCCATCGGCTCGGCGACCATAAACACTTCCTTCGCACCCGCACCGAGCGCCGAATCGCGCACCGCGCGCTTCTCCACTTCCGTGATGCCGCTCGGCACGCACACGATCACGCGCGGCTTCACCTTGAACACGTGGTTCTTGATGATCAGCTCGAGGAAGAAGCGCAGCATCTTCTCGGTGACATCGAAGTCGGCGATCACGCCGTCCTTCATCGGTCGCACCGCGACGACGCCATCGGGTGTGCGGCCGAGCATACGCTTCGCTTCGAGACCCACGCCCTTGATCTTCTTCGTCTCGCGATCGATCGCGACGACACTCGGCTCGTTGAGCACGATGCCTTCGCCCTTCACGTAGATCAGCGTGTTCGCCGTTCCCAAGTCCACCGCGATGGCGTTTGCGGGGAGAAATCCACCGTTTTGGAAGAACGGGAGCTTGAACATCGCGTCGGGATCGGTGAAGGCGGAAAGGCTTGCGTGACTTGAAGTTAGGCGGGTGCTCTGCTGGACGGAAGACGGATGACGGAAGCCAACCGCAACTAATCCCGAAAACGAAGGCGGGGGGCCGGCTTCGCCGTCCCCCCGCATCCGTCATCCGTCATCCGTCCCCGCTCACTTCACGAACTTCGACGCCTCGTGGTATTCCATCCCAAAGGCCTCCGCCACGCCCTGGTACGTCACCTTCCCGTCCACGACGTTCAGGCCCTTGAGCAGCGCCGGGTCCTCGGCCAGGGCCTGCTTCCAGCCCTTGTTGGCCAGCTTGAGGGCGTACGGCAGGGTGGCGTTGGTCAGGGCCAGCGTCGACGTGCGCGGCACGCCGCCCGGCATATTGGCCACGCCGTAGTGGATGATGCCGTCCACGGTGTAGACCGGGTTCTCGTGCGTGGTCGCCTTGATCGTCTCCACGCAGCCGCCCTGGTCGATCGCCACGTCCACGATCACCGCGCCCGGCTGCATCAGCTTGAGGTCCTCGCGGCGGACGAGCTTCGGGGCCTTGGCGCCCGGCAGCAGCACGCCGCCCACCACCAGGTCGGCCGTCGAGATCGCCTCGAGGATGTTCTGGCGGTTGGAGAACACCGTCTGCACGTTCGCCGGCATCACGTCGCTCAGGTAGCGCAGGCGCGGCAGCGAGGTGTCGAGGATGATCACCTTCGCGCCGAGGCCGGCGGCCATCTTGGCCGCGTTCACGCCCACCACGCCGCCGCCGAGGATCACCACCTTCGCCGGCGTCACGCCCGGCACGCCGCCCAGCAGCACGCCGCGCCCGCCGAACAGCTTCTCGAGGTACTTCGCGCCCTGCTGCACCGCCATCCGGCCCGCGACTTCCGACATCGGCGTCAGCAGCGGCAGCTCGCGGCTCGGCAGTTCCACCGTCTCGTACGCGATGCAGGTCGCGCCGGAGTCGAGGTGCGCCTTCGTCAGCTCCTCGTCGGCGGCGAAGTGGAAGTACGTGAAGATCGTCTGGCCCTTGCGCATCCGCGGCCACTCGACCTTGATCGGCTCCTTGACCTTGATGATCATATCCGCCGTCGCCCACACCTCGTCCGCCGTCGGCAGGATCTTGGCCCCGACCGCCGTGTACTGCGCGTCATCGAAGCCCGAGCCCAAGCCCGCGCCCTGCTCGATGTACACCGTGTGACCCGCCGCCACCAACGCCTCGGCGCCAGCCGGCACGAGGGCGATGCGGTTTTCGTTGGTCTTGATTTCCTTCGGAACGCCGATCTTCATAGTCAGCTGCTCACCCTGATTGTTGGATTTGGGACGGATGACGGAGGACGGATGCCGCGCCAATCTGTGCGCATCCGTCATCCGTCATCCGTCCTATGTCGGACCTAACCGAACCACAGTCTGCTGCCCAACCGAGTAAAACGCCTCACAGACCTCCGCCACCTCACGCATCGAAATCGCGTCCACCCGCGCCAGCACCTCATCCAGCGGCTTGTACGGCTCGTTGAAGAGCTCCACCGCCGCCGCGCGGTACATCCGCGCCGGCACGCTTTCCATAGACAGCGTGATCTGGCCCTTCAACTGCTGCTTGCCCATCGCCAGTTCGTCGGCCGTGAGGCCGGCCACCTGCAACAGCGCGAGCTCGCTGCGCACCGCCGAGATCGCTTCCTCGGCTCGCTCGGGCGCACATCCAAGATAAATGCCTTGGGCCCCCGCCGTGGCGTGGAAGCTCTGGAAGCTGTGCACGCTGTAGGCCAGCCCCAGCTCCTCGCGCACCTTCTGGAAGAGCCGCGAGCTCATCCCCCCGCCAAAGAGCGCGTTCACCAGCAGCAACGGATGCCGGCGCTTGTCGCCGTGCGGCACCGTCACGTTGCCCATCACGAGGTGCATCTGCTGGATGTCGCGCTCGACGCGCTGCTCGCTCGGCGGCACCGGCGTCACCGCCGGCACGTCGAAGGGCGCCATCGCCCCCTGCCCCTTGAGGTCGGCCCAGCCGGCCTGCGCCAGCACCGCCAGCAGTTGCTCGTGCGACACGTTCCCCGCGGCCGCCAGCACCACGTTCTCCGGACGGTACGCCCGCGTGTGCAGCGCCCGCAGGTCGGCCACCGTGAACGACTCCACCGTCTCCGGCGTGCCGAGGATCTGGAAGCCGTGCGGGTGCTCGCCCCACAGCGCCGTGTTGTGCACCTCGAAGACGATGTCGTCGGGCGTATCCTCGACCATCGCGATCTCCTCGAGGATCACGCCGCGCTCGAGCTCAAGGTCCTGCTCGCGCAACGCCGGCCGGAACATCAGGTCGAAGAGCACGTCCGCCGCCTGCGGCAGGTGCTCGTCGAGCACCCGCGCCTGGTAGCTCGTGTGCTCGCGGGCCGTGTACGCATCGAGCGAGCCGCCGAGCGACTCCAGCGACAGCGCGATCTCGCGCGCGCTGCGCCGCTCGCTGCCCTTGAACACCATATGTTCGAGGAAGTGCGAGATGCCCATCTGCTCGCGCGTCTCGTGCAGCGAGGCGGCGCGGACCCAGGCCCCCAAAGCGACGGACCGCACTCCCGGCATATGCTCCGAGAGTACGGTCAGTCCATTCGGTAGGACGGTCCGCTGGACGCCCGGGCCGGCAGTGCCGGGGGCGGTCACCACGGACGGCTGGCTCACTCGCGGCCGCGGCCTCCACGCCCGCCACGGTCACCCCGCGGACGGTCGCTGCGCTCACGGCGTTCACGACGCTCGCCGCCCTCGCCGCCTTCCGACGAGCCCTCGCCTTCGGCCGCCGCCTCGGCGCCCTCCGGCTTCGGCAGCAGCGCCTTCATCGAGAGACGCAGGCGGCCGCGCTCGTCGCGCTCCACCAGCTTCACCGTCACCGTCTCGCCCTTCTTGACGATGTCTTCCGGCTTCTCCACGCGGTGGTGGCGCATCTCGGAGACGTGCAGCAACGCCTCGGTGCCCGGCATAATCTCGATGAAGGCGCCGAACGCCGTCACCGACTTCACCGTGCCCTGGTAGGTCTCGCCCACCACCGGCTCCGCGGTGATCGCCGCGACCATCTGGCGCGCACGCTCCATCGCCTCGCCGCCCACGGCGGCGATCGTCACGAGGCCCGAGTCGTCCACGGTGACTTCCGCACCCGTCTCGTCCTGGATGCCGCGGATCGTCTTGCCCTTCGGACCGATCAGGTCGCCGATCTTCTCGGGGTTGATGTTCACCGTCACGATGCGCGGCGCCCACGGCGACAGCTCCGGGCGCACCGTCGACAGCGCCTTGTTCATCTCGCCGAGGATGTGCAGGCGGCCTTCCTTGGCCTGCGCAAGCGCCTCGGTCATAATCTTGAGGTCGAGACCCTGGATCTTGATGTCCATCTGGATGGACGTGATGCCGGTCTCGGTGCCCGCGACCTTGAAGTCCATATCGCCGAGGTGGTCTTCGGTGCCGAGGATGTCCGTGAGGATGGCGTACTTCTTGCCTTCCTTGATGAGACCCATCGCCACGCCAGCCACCGGCGCCTTGAGCGGGATGCCCGCGTCGAAGCAGGCCAGCGATCCGCCGCAGATCGACGCCATCGAGGACGAGCCGTTCGACTCGAGGATCTCCGACACGATGCGGATCGTGTACGGGAACTCCTCGAACGGCGGCAGCACGCCCTGGATCGCGCGCTCGGCCAGCGCACCGTGGCCGATCTCGCGACGGCCCGTGCCGCGCATCGGCTTGGCTTCGCCCGTCGAGAACGGCGGGAAGTTGTAGTGCAGCATAAACGACTTCGTCGTTTCCTTCGCGTCGTCGATGTTGTCCATCCGCTGCACGTCATTGGCCGTGCCGAGCGTCGCGACGACCAGCGCCTGCGTCTGGCCGCGCGTGAATAGCGCGGAGCCGTGGGCGCGCGGCAGCACCGACGTGTCGATCGAGATGTCGCGCACGACGTTCGGCTTGCGGCCGTCGACGCGCAGGCCGGTGCTCAGCACCTGGTCGCGCAGCGCGTTGTACTCGATGTCGCCGACGATCATCCCGACGAGGCCGTGGTGCTCGGGCTCGAGGACCTCGGCCATCTCGGCCTTGACCTCTTCCTTGACCTTCTCGACGGCCTGGATGCGCGTGGCCTTGTCCTTCTGGTTGATGGCGGCTTCGATGCGCTTCTCGGCGGCCTTCGTCACCTTCTTGCGCACGTCGTCGGCGATCTCCGTCCCCTTCCACTCCATCTTCTCGACCTTGCCGGCCTTCTTGAGCAGCTCTTCCTGCATCCCGACGAGCTCGGCGAGACCCTTCTGGGCCACCTTGAGCGCGTCGACGATGTCGGCTTCCGAGACTTCGAGCGCGCCGCCCTCGACCATCATAATGGAGTCATCCGTGCCGGCGACGACCATATCGATGTCCGAGAACTCCAGCGCCTGGAACGTCGGGTTGAGCACCCACTTGCCTTCGATGCGGCCGACGCGCACGCCGGCGATCGGGCCCGCCCACGGGATCTTGCTGGAGGCCAGCGCGTAGCTCGTGGCGATGAGGCCGAGCACGTCGTGGTCGTTCTCCTGGTCGGCGGAGAGGACGTAGATCACGACCTGCACTTCGTTCTGGAAGCCTTCCGGGAACAGCGGCCGGATGGAGCGGTCGATGATACGGCAGGAGAGGATCTCTTCATCGCGCGGACGACCCTCGCGCTTGATGAAGCCGCCCGGGATCTTGCCCGAGGCGTACATCTTTTCCTTGTACTCGACCGTCAGGGGGAAGAACGGGAGGGGGCTCTTCTTGTCGCTGACCGTGACGGCCGCGAGGAGGACGGTCTCGCCGTAGGTGACGAGGGCCGAACCGGCGGCCTGCTTGGCCATCCGCCCGGTCTCGATGATGAGGGGGCGACCGGCGAAGGTCCGCTCAATACGATGCATCATAGTCTGTGGTGTCCGCGTGCCCGGGATGGGCGATGACACACGAAGCGCGCGATCCGCATCGGTGCGGTCGCGCGCTCGTGTGTGGTGATGCGCTTAGTAGCGCAGGCCGAGTTCCGCAACGATGCGGCGGTACTCTTCGACGTTGGTCTTCTTGAGGTAGTCGAGGAGACGACGGCGCTTGCCGACCATCTTCAGCAGGCCACGACGGCCGTGATGGTCCTTGTGGTGGGCGCGGAAGTGCTCCGTGAGGTAGTTGATACGCTCAGTGAGGACCGCGACCTGCACCTGGGTGGAGCCCGTGTCGGACTCGTGCTGGCGGTGCTTCTCGATCACCGCCGTCTTGACAAACGCCATCAGAAATCCTTGCCTGCGCTGCGCAGTGCTGTGAGTGCCTAATCTGTGGTAGCACAGAAACTTAGGTCTTGCTCGCGCCGATGTAAAGGGGTAGGGTTTTTGGTATGCCCAGCCCCCTGCCCCCGCGACGAAACCGCCGCGCCGCCGCACTCGCCCTCGCGGTCGCCGGCCTGTCGTGCGCCGATCCCTCCGCGCCACGACCGCCGCAGGTGCCGGGCCTCCAGGTCATCGCCAGCAGGGAGCTTGCGGACAGCGCCAGACACGACAGGCCCGTCCGAATCGAGGTCGTGCTGGCGGATGAACAACTGAATCCGATTGCGGGTGCCTGGATTCGGATGGCGTATCCCTCACCGATCCAGGGAATCCCCACGACGTACCCTGGCGATACGGACCTTCAGGAAATATTGACCACCGACGCCAACGGCCGGTCCATCTTCTATTTCAGAATCGGCTGCGGGGTTGGAGAGGGTTGGCTGCAGTTTAGCGCGCAAATCCCGCTTGCGCCTGTCGATAGCACCTGGAGGGACTCCCTCCGGATCGTCGCCGTACCAGGCCTCGCCGATTCCATCCGGATGCCACGCGACACCGCCGTCTACCAAGGCAATACGCTGGCGTTACGGGCCCAGGTCACGGACAAATGCGGGCACCCGCTGCCTGACGTCGCCACCCTCGAGGCTCTCAGCGGCGGGATCGCGGTTGACGGTCCAACCCTCACCGCCACGGCCGGCCCCAGCCGGCAACTCATCCGCGCCACCGCCGGGACCGCCGTGGACTCGACGTACGTCAGTATCGTCCCACAGGGCGAGATCTCGGTCAAGCTCCACCACATCGGCAGCGTCTTCCCCGACAAGAGCTGGACGTGGGCGCGCCTCTCGCTCGACGGCAGCACGTTCGCGCCGCTGGTCACCGCATTCAGTGGCCTCGAGTCGGACCTCACCGCTGAATGGTTGCCGGGCGGCAACGCGGTCACCTTTCGCAACGGCGATGCTATCACACGGATGGATCTCAGCGGTACGTTCGACACGATCGTCGCACCGCTAGGCCCAGGACTGCGTATGCACTGCCCGATGCCATCAGCGGACGGGACCGGTCTCTACGTTCACGTATCGGACCTGAGCGGTATGCTCCGGACGCAGCTTCGGCGCGTCGCGCTCGTCTCGGCGGACAGCAACGTCGCCCTCACGCCGATGACGACTGGCAGGGCAGACCTCTGCCCGAGTCCGTCACCCGATGGCGGGGCGGTCGTCTACAGCAGCATCGACGGCGCCGTCGGCGGCCCCACGGCGTACGGTCTTCGCTACGTGAACACGCAGACCCTCGCCAGCGAAGGCACCGGAATGACGGCGAGAGTCGCCCCGCGCTGGTCACCTGATGGCACGATGATCGCGGCTACCGGCAGCGGCACGTTGTACGTCGTCACGCAGCCGGACAGGGTACGGCGAGAGCTGGCAACCGCCAGCTACGCCGAGTTCCTCTCGTGGTCTCCAGACTCCGAGTGGATCATCGTCGAGCGAGACGGCCCCGTCCTTGAGCTCGTGAACGCGCAGACGGGGCTACGACTGCCGCTCGGCTTCACCGGCTATATGCGCTATCCGTCGTGGCGAAAGTAGCCGTCGCGATTCTGCTCGCGGGCCTCGCACTCGCCCCGCTCCCAGCGCCTGCGCAGCAGGGCAGCCCACCGCTGCTGCGCGCCCGCATCGTCGACAGCACCGGCGTCCCGCGCACCGGCGCGCTGGTCCTCGCGCTCGACCCCGCCGCCGGCACCGAGCTCGCCCGCGCGGTCACCGACACCGAAGGCAATGTCACGCTGCGCCTCGCCGTCACCAGCGTCCGGCTCCGGGTGCTGTCCATCGGCCAGGCCCCGAGCGACGCCGGCCTCGCTCGCGTAGCCGCAGGCGGCGCGCCGGTCACCGTCCGCGTCGGCTTCCGGCCCATCGTCCTGCCCGCCGTCGTCACCTCGGAGCGCAGCCAATGCGGCAGGCCTGCCGGCGGCTCGGCGGCAGCGGTCCTGCTCGCCGAGGCGCGCACGGCCATCCTGCTCTCGCAAAGCGTGCCCGCCGGGACCCCACCGCGGGCGACGGTCGTGCGCTTCGCCTACTGGACGGGCACCGACGGGGCGCAGCAAGGCCGCCCGACCGTGACGCGCGCGAGCGGTGCCTCCCTACGGCCGTTTCAGTCCGTGCCGCGCGCGGTGCTCGACGCCGAAGGCTTCGTCGTGGAGGAACCCGACGGCACGGTGTACCGCGCCCCGGACGCCTCGTGGTTCACCGACGATCGCTTCGCGGGCGACCACTGCTTCAGCCTCCGCGCCAGCAGCGACTCCAGCTCCGCACTGGTGGGCATCGCCTTCGAACCGCGCGAACGCGCCCGCACCGTGCAGGTGGCCGGCGTGCTCTGGGTGGACAGCAGCAGCTTCGCGCTCTCGCACGTGGACTACCGCTACATCGGGCTCGACCGCGCGCGGGCCAGCGGCGCGGGCGGCAGCATCCGCTTCGCGCAGTTGCCGAGCGGGCTGTGGTTCGAGGAACGCTGGGAGCTGCGGATGCCGCAGCTCCGCACGACACTGGGGACGCCGGACGTCGCCCGTGGCGGGCGCGCGGCGAGCACGGTGGTGGACCGCGTGCGCGTGATCGGCGGCCAGGTCCTCTCGCTGCAGCTCGGCGACGAGGTCGTCTTCGCAAACGCCGACGCGGGGCTCGATTCCCTCGAAGCCGCCGCGCGCGCCGCGACCGTTGCTGGTGCAGCCGCGCCCGCAGCGGAGGCCGCCGGCGGCGCGCCCGGCGTGACCGCGGACTCGCTCGTCTCCGCCGCCTGCGCGCTGGAACCGGGCGAACTGGTCGAGGGCGAACC
>DAOMNV010000024.1:390-12364 GCA_035444005.1 Gemmatimonadaceae bacterium | reverse complement strand
ACTGCCACGCTCAGCGGCGCAGTCGTCGGTGCGCCGGACGACATCGGCGTGCGCGTGAGCGTGGAGTGGCGCGAGCGCTTCCGGCAGGAGGGCAGCCATCAGTGGCGTTGGACGAACCGGCGCCTGGAGACGCACACGCAGCCGGGCGGACGCTTCACGTTCTGCGCCGTGCCGAGGAACCGCGCGCTCACCCTCCGGGCGGTGCACGACGAACGGCGTGCGGGGCCGCTGCTGTTGCGCATCGCCGAAGGCGACCGCGCCGCGCACGCCGTCCTCCGCTTGGGCGCCGTGCGCCTCGCCGCGGGGCTGCTGCGCGTGCGCATCGTCACGGAGACCGGCCAGCCGATTCCCTACGCCACGGTCGCGATCGACGGCGGCACGCCGCTGCCAGCCAACGCCGAGGGGACGGTCACGATGCGTGCGCGCTCGCGCAGCGCCGTGCGCGTCTCGGCGCGGCGCATCGGTTTCGTGCCAACCGATACGACCGTTGCCGTCGAGTCGGGGGACGACGTCGACGTGCTGCTGCGCCCGGTAGCGCAGCGGCTCGACGCCGTCGTCGTGCGCGCCGATCCGACGCCGCTCGAACGCACAGGGTTCTACGACCGCGCCGAACGCGTGCAGCGCGGGGCGTTCACGGCGGACTTCCTCACGCCGGAATTGCTCGACCTGCGCAACAGCGCGCAGGTCTCGCATCACCTGCAGCTGAGCCGCTTCGTCACGCTGGAGTGGTCCGGAGAACCGCGACCGCGGCGCGTGATCCGCGGCCGCGCCGGCTGCAAGATGGAGGTCATCCTCGACGGACAGCGCGCCCAGTTGCGCACCGAAGACCGGCAGGAAGTTCCGGTCGACGACCTCGTGTCGGGAATGGAGGTCGTCGCCATCGAGGTGTATCCGAGTCTCGCGAACGCACCGGCGGAGTTGATTCCGCTCACGGGGCGTGGCGAGTGCGGGCTCATCGCGATCTGGACGGGCGGGCGCTGACATCGCCTGAGGGCTGCGCGAGGAGCTACATTCGCCCGATGGCAGGTTCCCATCGCGTTGTCGCCGCCGTCGCAATCGCGGCCGTTCTCCCCGGCGTTGCCAGCGCCCAGTCGCGCCTCAACCTGCCAGCACCCAACTGGCAACCCACGGCTGCGTTCACCGCCGTGGCCGGCGTACGCGAGCTGAGCAACGGCGACGTCCTCGTCATCGACAGCCAAGAGCAGCAACTCTACGTGCTCGCCGCCGACGGGCGCACGCGGCGCAGCATCGCTCGCGGCGGCGCGGGCCCCGGTGAGTTCCGGGCCGTGCGTGCGCTGATGGCGATGCGCGGCGACAGCACCGCGCTGTCCGATGCTGCGCTGCGCCGCTTCGTCATCTTCGCGCCCGATGGCCGCGCCGTGCAGCACATCCAGCTCCCGGAGTTCGTCGGCGAAATGGCCCTCGGCGCGACGGAGCTGATGGCGGGCAGCGCGCTCGTGTATCCCGCGCGCTGGTCTGGCGACGGCGCGCGCGCCAGCGAGGTCCCCCTGCTCCGCTGGCGACTCGGCGCCAGCACCGTCGACACCGTCGGCGCGATTCGTCGCGAGGCGCTGCCCGCCGCAATGCGCGAGTCCGGTCGCGCCGCACCCGCAGGCCTCATCGTGCCCTACCTGCCGAACGACGTGCTCGTGGCGTCTGCGGCCGGCGGTTTCGGCATCCTGAGCGCCGAGCCGTATCGCCTCACGGTCTACACCGCCGACGGTCGCCTCGTCGCCAGCGGCCGGCCCGTGCCGATCGAGCGCGTGCGGACCTCGGACCGCGAGCGCGGGATGATGCCGCCGGGATGGATTCCGGACACGAAGCCGCCCTTTACCGAGATGGGGCACTTCGTGGATGCAGCCGGGAGATTCTGGGTGCGCCGTTCACGCGCCGCGGGCAGCACGACGACGACCTACGATGTGTTCTCACCGGCCGGCGAGCACCTCGGCGAGATTCCACTCACCGACAATCGCCGCATCGTCGGCGCGGGAGCGCGCGGCGTCTATCTCGTCAGGGAATCTGACGAGGGCTTCCAGTACCTCGAGCGCTACCTGCTGCCCTGAGGCGGCTCAGGCGCCACCGAACCAGCCGAGCACGAGGCGCTTGAGGTCGTTGAAGGTCACCGTGAGGAAGAGCAGCAGGATCGCCGCGAACCCGATCCGCGCGTACCACTCCTTCACCATCATCGGCAGCGGCTTGCGGATTGCGCCTTCCACGAGGTTCAGCACGATCTGCCCGCCGTCCAGCAGCGGGATCGGCAGCAGATTCAGGATCGCGAGGTTCACGCTCAGGAACGCCACCAGCGCCCAGAGGTTCTCCATTCCGGTGCCAGTCTGCGCGGCCGTCACGCTGGCACGGGCAATCTCCACCGGGCCGCCGAGCTGGCTCACCGAGACGCTGCCCTTGAAGAGGCCGCCCAGCACGCCGACCACGCTCGCGCCCATCTGAATCGTCGCGTTCACGCCGCCCGTCACGGACGCACCGATGCCCATCCGCTCGCGCGCCACGTCACCGCGCGGCCCCACGCCGATCCGTCCCACGCGCTGCATCTCGCCCGTCGTCGCCGAGGGCGCCTCGGCGGCCTCGGGCGTCACCGTGAGCGTGAGCGTCTCACCGCCGCGCAGGATCGTGAAGGTCAGCGCGCGCTCGGGGGCGGCGCTCACCTGGGTGAGGACCTCGTCCCAGCGCTTGATGGCCGTGCCATCGATGGCCGCGATGCTGTCGCCGCGCTGCATCCCCGCCAGCGCGGCCGGGCGCTCGGCCACCACGCTGTCGACGACGGCTGGCAAATAGCCCTGGCCGTAGTAGGCGAACACGCCGGTGCTCACGACGACGGCGAGGATTACGTTCATCACCACGCCGGCGACGAGGATCACGAGCTTCTTGTACAGGGGCTTCGACTCGAACCAGCGATCGGGCGGAATCGGCTTCGGCCCGTGCGGGATCATCGAGTGCTCGTCCCAGTGCTTGCTGCGCTCGACGGCCGTGCCGTCCTTGTTGAGCTCGCCGCCGCCCTCGAGTGCCGACGCGTGCTCATCCTCCTGCGAGGCCATCCGCACGTAGCCGCCGATGGGCAGCGCGCTGATCGCGTACTCCGTCTCGCCGCGGCGGAAGCTCCAGACGGGGCTGCCCCAACCCAGCGAGAAACGCGGCGCGTACACCCCCGCCCACTTGGCGGCGAGGAAGTGTCCCAGCTCGTGCACGAAGATCACGAGCCCGAGGACCAAGAGCGGTGCGAGCCAGCTCAGCATTACGCCATCTCCTGCACGATGCGCCGCGCCGCGGCATCCGCGGCCAGCAAGGAATCCCGATCGTCTCCCCGCGCATCACCGAGCTGCGTCAGCGCGCGCTCGATGGCTACGGGAATCCGCGAAAACTTCAACGATCCGTCCAACACCCGCGCCACCGCCGCCTCATTGGCCGCGTTGAACACCGCCGGTGCCGCCCCGCCCTGCTTGCCCGCCGCGATGCCCAGCCCAAGCGTCGGAAACACGTCGTGACGCACCGGCTCGAAGGTCAACGACGAATGCTGCACCGGATCGAAGCGTGGTACCCCGTCGTCCTCGAGCCGTTCGGGATACGTCAGCGCATACAGCACCGGGAGCTCCATACTCGGTACGCCCATCTGCGCCAGCACGCTGCCGTCCTCGAACTCGACCATCGAATGGATGATGCTTTGCGGATGCACCACCACCTCGATCTTCTCATACGGCACGCCGAACAACACGTGCGCTTCGATCACCTCAAGCGCCTTGTTGGCCAGCGAAGCCGAATCGATGGTGATCTTCCTGCCCATCGCCCAGGTCGGGTGATTCAGCGCCTCGGCGATGCTCGCATTCTGTACGCGCTCGGCGTCCCAGGTGCGGAACGGGCCGCCACTCGCGGTGATGATGAAGCGCTTCACGCCCTGCACCGGCAGCAGGCCCTCACCGCTTCCACCCACGCGGCCGGCGAGGCACTGCAGCAGGGCCGAGTGCTCGGAGTCCACGGGGATCACCGCGCCGCCGTGCGCGCGCGCGGCCTGCTGCACCAGCGCGCCACCGATCACCAGCGTTTCCTTGTTGGCCAGCGCCACGCGCTTGCCCGCGGTGAGCGCGGCCAGCGTGGCATCGAGCCCCGCCGCGCCGACCACGGCGTTGAGCACGATCGCCGCATCGGGATGTTGCGCGGCTTCGACCAGGCACTGCGGGCCGCTGCCCCAACCGGCGGGCAACGCACGCGACTTGCCGTCCACGAGGCCCGCGTAGGCGGGCGCCCACTTCGCTACGGCCTGCGCGAGGCCATCGAGATTCCCGTTGGCCGTCAGCGCCGCGAAGCGGAAGCGATCGGGATGCCGCGCCACCACCCGCTGCGCGGTCTCGCCGATGCTGCCCGTCGCGCCGAGCAGCGCGATGCCGATCGGCGCCTGCGCCGCGGCCTCGCGCGCGCGCGTCATCGCGCCACCACCAACAGCTGCTCGAGCATCACGTAGGCGATCGGTACCGTGAACAGCAGCGAGTCCGTGCGGTCCAGCACGCCGCCGTGGCCGGGGATCAACGCCGAGCTGTCCTTCACGCCGGCTTCGCGCTTGAGCATCGACTCCACGAGGTCACCGACCTGCGCCGCCACGCTGATCACCGTGCCGAAGATCACCGCTCCCACCAGCGTCAGCGCGAGGCCGGCATAGGGCTTCAGCACGAACTGCGAGATCAGGTACGTCGAGACGATCGTCGTCCCCAGCGCGCCCCAGGCGCCCGCCCAGGTCTTTCCGGGGCTCACCGAGGGCATCAGCTTCGTCGTGCCGAACTTCTTGCCGAAGAAAAACGCGCCGCTGTCGTTGAGCCAGGTCAGCACGACGGGCAACGCGACGAGCAACGAACCGGCGAGCGCCGTGATCGCGAAGCGGTGATACCTCAGCGCGTACACGAAGGCGAGCATCCCGCCCGTGTACCACACGCCGAACAGCGTCGTCGCCACGCTCTCGATCGGCTTGCCCTCGCTGCCGCGGGTCCACAGCGCCACGCTGAGCAGCAGCGGGATCAGCATCGCGATCCACGCCACACCCGGCACGGCGTAGCCCAGGCGCAGCGCGTGCAGCGCCAGCGGGATCAGCGCGGCCAGCACGATCGTCCACGCGCCCATCGGCCGCGCCCCGGCCGCCGCTGCCAGCCGCGCATACTCCCAGGCTGCGAGCGCGGACGCGATCGAGAGCAGCACCGCGAGCGGCGCGTCCCCGACGTACACGGCACCGGCCACCACCGGGATGGCGGCCACGGCAAAGGCAATGCGCTTGGCGAGCTCGCTCACGCGGGCCTCAGACGGCGACCTTTCCGAACCGGCGGTCGCGCTGTTGAAAGTCGACGATGGCTTCGTACAGGTTGGCGCGCGACCAATCCGGCCAGAGCACGGGCGAGATGAACAGCTCCGCGTACGCCACCTGCCAGAGCAGGAAGTTGCTGATGCGACGCTCGCCCGACGTGCGGATCAACAGATCCGGGTCCGGGCAGCCCTGCGTGTAGAGCCGCGACTCGATGGCCGCCTCGTCCACGTCCTCGGGCTTGAGGCGGCCCGCGGCGACATCGTCGGCAATCAGCCGCGCCGCGCGCGCCAGCTCGGCCCGCGAGCCGTACGAGATGAACAGGTTCAGCGTGAGCGTCGTGTTGCCCGCCGTCTGCGCCACGACGCGATCCACCGCCGCCTTCGCCGCCGGCGCCAGGCGCGTGAGGTCGCCGAGCATCTGCACCTTCACGCCCTGCCGGTGCAGCTCGTCGGCTTCCTTCTGGATGTACTCCTCGAGCAGCGACATCAGGGCGTTCACCTCGCCCTCGGGCCGCTGCCAATTCTCCTGGCTGAACGCGAACAGCGACAGCGCCTCGAGGCCCACCTCGATGGCGCCCTCGACCACCTCGCGCACCGCCTTCATCCCGTTGCGGTGGCCGATCGGACGCGGGAGCAGACGCTCGCGGGCCCAGCGGCCGTTGCCATCCATAATGATGGCCACGTGCCGCGGCACCACGCCGTGCAGGCGGATCTTCGCGAGCAGCTCGGGAGCGGTCATAGACCGGAAGCGTGAGCCCTGCGGCTCAGACCTCCATAATCTCGGCTTCCTTCGCCTTCAGCGCCGCCTCGATCTTGGCGATCTCCTCGTCGTGCAGCTTCTGCAGGTCCTTCTCGGCGTGCTTCACGTCGTCTTCCGAGACGCCGGTGAGCTTCTTGAGCGCGTCGCGGGCCGCCGTGCGCGCGTGACGCACCGCGATGCGGCCGTCCTCGGCGTACTGGTGCAGCAGCTTGGCCAGCTCCTTGCGGCGCTGCTCGTTCATCGACGGCAGCGGCACGCGGATGACGGCGCCCTGCGCGGCCGGGTCGAGCCCGAGGTTGCTCTCGCGGATCGCCTTCTCGACGGCCTTCACCTGGCCCTTGTCGAAGGGCGTCACGAGCAGCAGCCGCGGCTCCGGCGCCGAGACGTTGGCCACCTGGTTCATCGCCATCCACTGGCCGTACATCTCGACCTTCACCGTGTCGAGCATCGACGGGTTCGCCTTGCCCGAGCGCACCGACGAGAACTCGCGCTTCGCGGCCTCGACGCCCTTCTCCATCGCGACCTTGCAGTCCTTCAGGATGTTCTGGATCATGAGACGAGGGTCCCCACGGGCTCGCCCCGCAGCGCGGCGGCGACGATGCCCTTGGTGTGGATGTTGAGGACGATGAGCGGGAGCGCGTTCTCCTTGCAGAGCGTGATGGCCGTGTGGTCCATCACCTTGAGCTCCTTGCTCACGACGTCCGAGAAAGAAATCGCATCGAACTTCTGCGCCGACGAGTCCTTCTTGGGATCGGCGTTGTACACGCCGTCCACGCTCGTCGCCTTGATGATCACGTCGGCCTTCATCTGGATGCCGCGCAGCACGGCGGCGGTATCCGTCGAGAAGTACGGGTTGCCCGTGCCCGCGGCGAAGATCACCGCACGGCCCTTCTCGAGGTGGCGGATGGCGCGGCGGCGGATGTACGGCTCGGCGATCTCTTCCATCCGGATCGCCGTCATCACGCGCGTGTCGAGGCCTTCGCGCTCGAGTACGTCCTGGAACGCCAAGGCATTGATGACCGTGCCCAGCATTCCCATATAGTCGGCCGAGACGCGGTCCATCCCCATCTTGGAGATCTGCGACCCGCGGACGATGTTGCCGCCGCCGATCACCATACCGATCTGCGCGCCCATCTCGCTGATGGCCTTCACCTGCCGGGCAAACTCCCGAATGGTGTCGAAGTCGAAACCGAAGCCCTTGTCGCCGGCGAGGGCTTCGCCGGAGAGCTTGAGGAGGACTCTGGGATACTTGAGCGCCATTCGGGAGTGTCCGGGGTCGTGGCTTAGGACTCGCCCATCTTGAAGCGCACGAAGCGCTTCACGGCGAGCGGCTGGCCGGCGGCCTTGGCCGTCGCGGCCACGAGGTCACCGACGGTCTGCTTGTCGTCGCGCACCCAAGGCTGGCCAACGAGCGTGACTTCGCTCAGCAGCTTCTGGATGCGGCCTTCGACCATCTTCTGCGCGATGGCTTCCGGCTTGCCGCTCTCGACGGCCTGGGCCACGAAGATCTCGCGCTCCTTGGCGAGGTACTCCGAGCTCACGCCGTCCTTGTCCACCGCGATGGCCACGACGGGCACGCCGGCGGCCACGTGCTCGGCGACCTGCTTGCCGAGCTCGGTGGCCTGCTCGCCCTTGCCGCCCGCGATCTCGACGATCACGCCGGCCTTGCCGTTGAAGTGCAGGTAGCTGCCCGCGGTGCCTTCGGTCGCGAAGCGCGCGATGCGGCGCAGCTCGACCTTCTCACCCGTCTTGGCCGAGGCGGCCTTCACGATGTCGCCGACCGTCTGCGACTTGTCGAAGGCCCAGGGCGTGCTGAGGTACGCGCCCTCGGCGCCCACGGCGACGAGGCCGTCCACCGCGGCATCCTGGCCGAGGTGCTCGGCGAGCTGCTTGGACAGCGCGACGAACTCGTCGTTGCGGCCCACGAAGTCCGTCTCGCAGTTGAGCTCGATCATCGCGGCGACGGAGGCGTCGGCGTTGGTCCAGATCACGATCTGGCCCTCGGACGCGGCGCGGTCGGCGCGCTTGTCGGCCTTGGCGATGCCCTTCTTGCGGAGGATGTCCACGGCGGCGTTCATATCGCCGTTGGCCTCCTCGAGGGCCTTCTTGCAATCCATCATCCCCGCCCCGGTACGGGCGCGGAGCTCGGCAACATCCTTGGCACTGATCTGCGTGGCAGACATCGGAATTCTCGGTAGGGATACTCAGGTGTGACGTCGCCGCCGGGAGCGAGCTGCTACTCGACCGGCGGCGACCGAAAGGTACTGCGTGGGACGGACCCGGACAAAACCGGGCCGCACTCGGGCCGCTTACTCGGCCGCGGGCGCTTCCCCGGCCTCGGCCGCCTCGCCACCCGCCTCGCCGCCCTTCAGGCGGGCCGCGATGGCTTCCGGCTTGGCACGACGACGGCGCGGACGCTCGCCGCCACGGCCGCCGCGATCACCACCGCGACCGCCGCGGTCACGGCCTTCGCGCTCGGTGCCGCGCTCCGACGAGTACGTCGTGGCTTCGCCCGACTCCTCGACCTCCGGACGGGCCGGCGCCTCGCGGCGGGCCTCGCCGATCGCGTCGCAGAGCGCCTTCGTGATCAGCTCCACGGAGCGGATCGCGTCGTCGTTGCCCGGGATCGGCACCGTGATGAGGTCCGGATCGGCGTTCGTGTCGCAGATCGCGATGATCGGGATGCCCAGCTTGTTGGCCTCGTCGACCGCGATGCGCTCCTTCTTGGCATCGATGACGACCATCAGGCCCGGCAGGCGCCCCAGGGACTTAATGCCCGAGAGGTTCTTGGCCAGCTTGTCGCGCTGGCGGGCCATCATCAGCTGCTCCTTCTTCGTGTAGTTCTCGAAGGCGCCGCCCTCCACCGAGCCGGCCTCGAGCTCCTTGAGCTTGCGGAGCTGCTTCTTGACCGTGGCGAAGTTCGTCATCAGGCCGCCGAGCCAGCGCTCGGTGATGTGCATCGAGCCCGAGCGCTCGGCTTCCGCCGAGACGATGGCCGCGAGCTGCTGCTTGGTGCAGACGAAGAGGACCTGCTCACCGCGCATCACGACCGAACGGGCCAGTTCCTTGGCCTTCTCGATCTGGGAGACCGTCTTCTGGAGGTCGATGATGTGGATCCCGTTGCGCTCCGCGAAGATGAAGCGGCGCATCTTGGGGTTCCAACGGCGGGTCTGGTGGCCGAAGTGGACGCCGGCCTGGAGGAGATCGTTGAGAGAGGGCGTAGACATTGTTTCGTGTGGTTTAGGCTTCGCCTCGCTTCGTCGACATCACCAGACCTCGCCCGAATGGCTCGGCACCTTGGGATGTCTCTGCTCGGCTGTGAGTTGGACTGCAGCTGCTGGACGGATGACGGATGACGGAAGCTTGTCTCGCTTACCGCATCCGTCATCCGTCTTCCGTCATTAACGCTTCGAGAACTGGAACTTCTTCCGCGCCTTCGGACGGCCCGGCTTCTTACGCTCGACCGCACGCGCGTCGCGCGTGAGGAGGCCGAGGGCGCGGAGCTTGCCGCGGTGCGCTTCGTCGATCTTGACGAGCGCGCGCGAGATGCCGAGGCGGAGCGCGCCGGCCTGGCCGGTCTGGCCGCCGCCGGTGAGGTTCGCCTTCACGTCGTAGGCCCCGAGCGTGTCGGTGACCGTGAACGGCTGCTGGATCGCCGTCACGAGCGCCGGGCGCGGGAAGTAATCGCCGAGGGTGCGACCGTTGAGGTCCCACTTGCCGGTGCCGGGGGTCAGATAGACGCGGCAGACGGCTTCCTTGCGACGGCCGATCGTGTGCGTGGTGTTGGTCGTCGACATTGGTTACTTGGCCTCGGCCTTCGGGAAGGTGAGCGTCTCGGGCTTCTGGGCGGCGTGCGGGTGCTTGGCATCCGCGTACACGCGCAGCTTGAGGCGCAGCTTCTGACGGCCGAGCGCCGTCTTGGGGAGCATCCCGAACACGGCCTTCTCGATCACGCGCTCCGGGTGCTTGGCGAGCATCGTCGAGAACTTCGTGTAGAGCTCGTGGCCCATATAGCCGGTGTGGCGGAAGTAGTTCTTCTGCTCCGCCTTGCGTCCCGTCACGACGATCTTGCTGGCGTTGATGACGATGACGTTGTCGCCCGTATCCATATGGGGCGTGAAGATCGGCTTGTGCTTGCCGCGGATGATCCGCGCGACTTCGGTCGCGAGGCGACCGAGGACCATTCCCTCGGCGTCGACGATGAACCACTTGGGTTCGATGTCGGCGGGGGTGGCCGAGAACGTGCTACGCATTTGAAAAGACCAACTAGAGAGGTACTGCGCCTCACCGGTGCGGGATGCAACCCGGGTCTCGGCACCCATTGAAGGGTTTTTGGGACAGACGCTAAAGATAGACCGGTGCGGGGTTTAGGTCAACGGGGGGAATTGGGACGGAAGACTGAAGACGGAAGCGGCCTTCGGACGGGTTCCTTGCGTCTTCCGTCATTCCAGCTCCACTAAGGCCGTCCCCTTCTCCACCGCCTTCCCCGGCTGTGCGTGTACCGCCTTGACCGTCCCCGCGGCCTGGGCCCGGAGCTCGTTCTCCATCTTCATCGCCTCCATCACGACCACCGGCTGCCCGGCCTCGACCTGATCCCCCGGCTTCACGTGCACGCGGACAATCAGCCCGGGCATCGGGGCCACGACCGGCGCCGGGCCCTGCGCGCCAGCCGCCGCCGCGCTGAGGTCCCGGATGGCCCGGGCCCGCTCGTCCAGGGCGTCCAGCTCAAAGCGCCATCCGTCGATCCACAGCACGTAGCGGCCCTTGGGGCCCTCGCGCTTCACGACGGCTTGGAATTGCTTGCCGCCGATGTTGACGACGTGCACGGGCGAGCCCGGCACCTCGAGCAGGGCCGCTGAGGCAGTATGGTCGGCGTGGCGGGCCTGGCCATCCGCGAGGTCCACCTCGTGGCGCTCGCCAGCGATCTCGACGATGTACTTCATTGCAGCTCCGGGCGCAGCTCGCACAGCGTCTCGACGTGCGCGGTCTGCGGGAAGAGGTCGTAGCACTCGATATGATGCACGGCCCAGCCGGGCAGGCGCGAGACGTCGCGCGCGAGGGTGGCGGGGTCGCAACTGACGTAGATGATGGCTTTGGGCGGCGTCTTGAGCAGCGCAGCCGTGACCTTGGCATCGACGCCGCTGCGCGGTGGGTTCAGGATCACGACGTCGGCGGGCAGGTGCGCGGGCAGCACGTCTTCGACGCGGGCGGCGATGGCGCGCGAGCCCTGGGCGAGTCGCGTCGCCGCGTAGGCCGTGGCTTCCTCGTCGGCCTCGATGGCCACGACGCGCACGCGCTGCGCGGCAATCGCTGCGGCGGTGTCCCCCGCTCCGCTGAAGGCATCCACCACCGTCTGCGGCGCGTGAGCCATCACGCGCTGCACGACCGCAGCGTGTAGCTGCGCGGCCATCTCGGGATTCACCTGCGCGAAGCTCGCGCCAGGCTCGCCGGCGGGCCGACGATCGGCTACCAACCGCCGCCGCTTGCCTTCGGCCTGCCACCACACGGCCGCGAGGCTGGGCACGGCATCAAGGAACGCCGACAGCGCGGACCACTCTGTGCCACCCTCGAGGATGAAATGCGGCCGCTCACCGATCACGCGCACGGTGCCGCGCAGGCGCGGCTCGTCCGGCAGATGCGCGGCAGCGCCCAGCACTTCGCGCCAGGCATCGAGCACGGACTCGGCCGTGATCAAGCAATCACCGAGATTGAACACCGCTTCGGGATCATCGAAGGCGCGCAGGCCGGCGTACCAGCTGCCATCGCTGCGGCGTCGCATCGCGAGCGTGAGCGAGCGGCGATACCGCCACTCCGCACCCGCGTGGATCGTCGGCAGCGGGATCTCGCGCTTGGCGATGCGCTGGAACGCATCGCGCAGCATCGCCCGCTTGGCATCGCGCTGCGCCACGACGTCCA
>DAOMNV010000024.1:0-380 GCA_035444005.1 Gemmatimonadaceae bacterium | reverse complement strand
GGGCGCTCGCATGTACCTCTTGCCACTGGCAGCCGCCGCAGCGATCCGGTGCCTCGTAGTGCGCGCAGCTCGCCGAGACGCGCGAGGGCCCCTCGCGTTCGACGCGCACGAGCTTGCCGCGCCCGACGCGCCCCTGCACGCTCACATCGGCGACCACACGATCGCCCGGCGCCGTGCGAGGCGTGAACACGACGAGCCCCTCGTGACGGGCGACACCGTCGCCGCCCGCCGAGATGCTCGCGATGTCCAACGTGGCGAGTGTCACGCGCCGCGCAGCGCCTCGCGGCGGGCCTGCTCGGCCCAGCTCGCGCGGGACGGATCGGACAGCGTCGCCGACGATGGGAACGCGGACCCCGCGCCACTCGCTCCATCAGCCGAGG
>DAOMNV010000023.1:22962-35961 GCA_035444005.1 Gemmatimonadaceae bacterium | reverse complement strand
CGTCACGCTGAAGCGCGTCTTCTGCCAGTTGCGGAAGCCATCGGCCTGCGGCTCGAGCCAGGCGAAGCTCTCGACGTCCGTCTGCTCCTGCGTGGCATCGGTGCGGCCCGGCGTGAACGGCACGCTGAGCGACATCCCGCCCTTGCGCGCCGCTTCCTCGATCGCGGCAACGCCGCCGAGCACGATGAGATCGGCGAGCGAGACCTTCTTACCGCCCTTCTGCGCGGCGTTGAAGTCCGCCTGCACCTTCTCGAGCACGCCGAGCACCCGCGCGAGCTGACGCGGCTCGTTCACGTCCCAGTCCTTCTGCGGCGCGAGCCGGATGCGTGCGCCGTTGGCGCCGCCGCGCTTATCGCTGCCACGGAATGTCGAGGCCGAGGCCCAGGCGGTCGTGACGAGCTCGCTGATGCTCAGGCCGCTCTTGAGCAACGTGGCCTTGAGCGCCGCGATGTCCTTGGCGTCGACGAGCGGGTGATCCACCGCCGGCACCGGGTCCTGCCAGGTGAGCACTTCGCTCGGCACCAGCTTGCCGAGGTAGCGCGAGCGCGGGCCCATATCGCGGTGCGTGAGCTTGAACCACGCGCGCGCAAAGGCATCCGCCAACTGTTCCGGATGCTTGTGGAATCGCTCGGCGATCTTGCGGTACGCCGGATCCTCACGCATCGCGATATCGGCCGTGGACATCGCCGGCAGCACGAACTTGCCCTTCACGTGGGCGTCGGGCACGGTGCGCGCGGCCTCCTTGTCCTTCGGCTCCCAGATCCAGGCGCCGGCCGGCGACTTCACCAGCTCCCACTCCCACTTGAACAGCGTCTCGAAGTAGCTGTGGTCCCACTGCGTCGGCGTCGGCGTCCACGCACCTTCGAGCCCCGAGGTCGTGGTGTGCTCGCCCTTGCCCGTGCCGAGCTTGTTGCGCCAGCCGAGGCCCTGCTCCTCCATCGGCGCGCCTTCCGGCTCCGGCCCGACGAGCGACGGATCGCCCGCGCCGTGCATCTTGCCGAAGGTGTGCCCGCCGGCCGTGAGCGCGACGGTCTCCTCGTCGTTCATCGCCATCCGACGGAACGTCTCGCGGATGTCACGGGCCGAGGCCAGCGGGTCCGGCTTGCCGTTGGGGCCTTCCGGGTTCACGTAGATGAGACCCATCTGCACCGCAGCGAGCGGGTTCTCGAGCTCGCGGTCGCCCTCGTAGCGCTTGTCGCCCAGCCACTCCGCCTCGGGCCCCCAGTAGATGTCCTGCTCGGGTTCCCAGACGTCCTCGCGTCCGCCGGCGAAGCCGAAGGTCTTGAAGCCCATCGACTCCAGCGCCACGTTGCCGGCGAGCACGAAGAGGTCGGCCCACGAGAGCTTCTTGCCGTACTTCTGCTTGATCGGCCAGAGCAGGCGACGCGCCTTGTCGAGGTTGCCGTTATCCGGCCAGCTGTTGAGCGGCGCGAAGCGCTGCGTCCCGCTGCCCGCGCCACCGCGGCCGTCCGCCGTGCGGTAGGTGCCCGCCGAGTGCCAGGCCATACGGATCATCAGCGGGCCGTAGTGGCCGTAATCGGCAGGCCACCAGTCCTTCGAATCGGTCATCAGCGCCGTGAGATCCTTCACCACCGCATCCAGATCCAGCGTCGCGAACTCCTTCGCGTAGTCGAAGGCCTCGCCCATCGGATCGCCAGCGGGCGGGTTCTGGTGCAGCATCCCGATGTTGAGCTGGTTGGGCCACCAATCGCGGTTGGATCGGCCACCGGCCTTCACGGCGCTGGGGCTACCGTGCATCACGGGGCACTTGCCCGCGGACTTGTCGCTCTCAGACATCTCGGTCTCCGAAATCAAGATTGCAGGTGAAGGACTGCTCACTAAGCCTACTGCGCACCAATCCGCGAGACCGCGTTCAGGTTTCCGATTCTCGGACGCAGTTTCCGAGCTCCGGAGAGCGAATCCCGAATGCATCGCCGGTGATTTCGTGCATCGGACTGACACGATTCGGGCCCAGCGTTCCGATGACGAGACTTCAAGCAATCCCCGAATGCGGCGCTCGGCGCGCGGGCGCATCGTGCGAGCACCCTCAGCCTCCTCCGTGGAGGACCTATGAAACGGTTGCTCACGCTGGTCGTGGCCCTCGCTTTCGCGACGGGTACGCTGGCCGCCCAGACCGCGCCGACGCCGGCGCCAGCCGTCGCCGACTCGGGCGGCTCGAGCTTCAATCTCGGCTGGAACCTCTATCTCACCCCGCAGGTCTGGCCGAACATCGGCGACGACGAGGACCACAAGTTCGGCGTGGGCTTCGGCGGGATGCTCGGTCTCGCTTGGGTCTGGGACGAGCTCGTGATTCTCATCGGGCCGCACATCAGCTATCAGATGTGGACCGCCGACTACTCGCAGAAGCCGATGAGCGCGACGAAGCGCGTCACCTTCGGGATGGCCGATGCCGGGCTCGAGACGATCTTCCACTTCGATGAGTCGATGGGCTTCTGGGCCGGCGCCGGGGCATCGACGATGGACGCCTCGATGCTGCTCGACAATGGCGACACGTACTACTATCCTGGACTCGACAAGGAGCAATTCAGCTACCTGTCGGCGGGCGTCACCTTCAAGTTCGGGACACGTGGACGATTCGGGATGGGCGTCACCCAATACGAGAAAGCCGCGCGCGACGCGAATCGCGTGGAGTTCCGCTTCGGCCTCGGGTACTGACTCGCGCAGCCCGCGTCTCAGCCGCGCTGCCCGGGCGCGACGCCTAGGCGTCGCGCTCGGGCTTGCGGTGGCGCTCGGGGCTGCCGCACCCGCGCTGGCGGCGCTCGGCGCGCAGGTGACGAAGCCGACCGCGCCGCCTTCGCGTCCCAAGGACGTCGCGCGCAGCGACTCGGCGCGCCTCGTCGACGAGGTGCGCGCCGTGCAGCGCGAGTTGCACGGGCAGTTGGCCGCGCTGGGCCGTCGCGCCCAGAGGGAACCGAGCATCGCCATCGAGCGCGAGACGGGGCTGCTCTACTACAGCCATCTCTGGCGGCGCCTCATCGTACCGCTGTGGTCGGAGATGGGACCGCAGGCACGGTCGCTCTACGTGACGATCGCCGGCGACAGCGCGGGCGCACGCAAGGCCTTCGACGACATCGTCTGGTTCTATGTGCCGCACGACCTCGCCCACCAATTCCTCAACGAATCGGGCGCGGAGCTCACGCCTTGGGAATCCGAGCGCAGCGCCTCCGCCTGGGCCCTGGCGTTCCGCCGCGAACGCGGCGAACGGCAGCGGCTCGCCGAGATCCGCGCGTTGGCGGAGTCCGCCGTGCGGCGTATGGCGGCGCACGACCCGACGCCGCCGGGCGAGGATCGGCAGCAGTACTTCAACCGCGAATACCGGCGCGTGCTGGAGAGTCCCGAGGCCTACGCGTTCATCCAGCTGGTGATGCTGGCGGAGCTGCTGGCCGAGCCGCAGCCGAAGACGTTGGCCGAGCTCAGCGCGGCGATTCCCAGCCGTCCGTGAGCGGCGGCCGGCGCGCAGCGCCGGCGCTGCTGTCCGCCAGCGGGCGTGCCCCGCGAAGGTCCGGGAGGCGCCGCCACTTGCGCGGGAATCGGGTGTTGGCCGGTCCCGCCGCGCCTGCCGCCGTACCCTGCGTCGACGGCGTACCGGCGGCGGGCCGCGCGCCCGCCGCGACATAGCCGCCGGCGTAGTTCATCACGCACATCACGCGGTAGCGCGCGTGCGGCCCGCAGGCGGCGCCCATCACGCGCAGGCGCGCATTGAAGATGTTCGTGCGGTGCCCGCGCGAGGGCACACCGTCGTCGACGATTAGCGAGATGAGCACGTCGAGCGCGTTCGCCGAGCCGTAGTCGATGTTCTCGGCGGCCGTGGACTGCCACTGGCCGTAGCGCGAGATACGCTGGCCCATCGAGGACCCGTCGTTGCCGCTGTGCCCTGTCGAGCCGCGCGGCCCTTGGTCGCGCACGTGGTCGCCAGCGGCCCGCCAGAGGCCGTCTTCCCAGGTGAGCGGCGCGATGGGCGCCTGCGCGCGCAGGAAGCGGATCGCCTCGCGCACGGCGGCGGGGCCTTCGTTGGTCTGCAGTCCCACGCGCTGCCCCGGACGCCGCAGCACGGTGCCATCGAAGTGCGGAAGCATCGCCTCAAGATCGCGGGCGAAGCCGGCCGGATCCGTCCGCGCGCGATTGGTCTGGTCGAGGATCTCGCGCTCGAACGCGGAGGGTTGCTGCGCGGCGGGCACCGCGGGGCTGAGCGCGGCCGCCAGCACGGCGGCGAAGCAGAGTGGACGGAATCGCATCGGGAGAATATGCGCCCCCGCGGCGCCGCCGACTACGGGCGTTCGTCGAGCCAGGCGACCAAGGCTTCGTAGTCGCGCAACTCGCCGCGCAGCAGTGCCGATGCCAGTTCGTGCACCGCGAGGGCGTTGAAGGGTCGCGTGTAGCTGTGGCCGCCGGCGGCACCGGGGAGCTTCACGATGAACGGCACGCGCGTGTCGTCGGGCTCCTCGATCCAGCGCGGCCGGTACTGCGCGACGTGATCGGACGTGACGATGACGGCCGTGCTGTCCCACTGGCCCGCGCGCTCCATCGCCGCGCGAATCTCGCCGAGCATCACGTCCGCCAGCTCGAGGTTGAAGAACATCCCGTCGGGACTGAACTCCGTCAGCGTATAGTCCTGCTCCTCGTGATCCCAGATCCACGGCGTGTGCGGCGCGATGACGTGCAGGAACACGAATCCGCGTTCGCCGAGCACGGCCGCCTGCGCGAGGTCCTCGCGTTGCGTCTCGACGATCTCCACCTGCCGCATCCGAAGGCTCAGGTACGGGAACAGCGCGAGTTGCTGTTCGACGAGCGCGCGCCAGAATCCGGTGTCCCGCGCCCGCGATCCGACCGTGCGCGCCGGATAGGTGGCGCAGGCGTCGGCGTGGTCGAAGAGCCGGCAGTACGGATGGTACCAGCCGGCGATCACGCCGACGCCGCCGAGGCGCTGGGCTTCGGCGATGAGATGATCCGTCTCGCTCCACGGTACGGTGCTGCCGTCTTCGAGCGTGAGCAGCAACTCGTCGTGGCCCTCGGGCTCCGACGCCGCGATGTCCACGCCGGAGAGCATCGCCGGCACGGAGATTTTGGTTTGCCGTCCGATCTGCGTCACCTGCGATGCATCCAAGGCTTCGGCACGCAGGCGGTCGAGCGCCGGCATCTTGATCGAGTCCGGCCGGGCGTCGATCGCGTGGCGACGGCCCATCGCATCGAGCACGATGAGCACGACGCGCGGGCCGTCGCGCTGCGGCACGCGGGTGTCGACGCTGGGCGCGCGGGCCGCCAGCGCATCGGTGGGATCGACGCGCAACAGGATCAACGCGGCCCGCCCGAAGGTCACCGCGACGAAGGGCGAGAGCAGCAACACGAATCCGACGGCGACGCGCAGCGCCCGCTGCGGCCACTTCACGCTCGCCCCGACGATGAGCAGCAACACGACCACCGGTGCGAGCACATCGAGGTACTTCCCGCTCTTCCACGGATCCACCAGCGAGAGGAATCCCGGGTTGAGCTCCGGGCCCAGCTGGTTGAACTGCGCGAACAGCACGAGGACGAATCCGGCGACCATCAGCCGGCGGCCGCGCGGACCGGCGCGGCGCGCAACCGTCGCACCGGCGACGAAGGCCGCCGCGACGAGCAGCACGTTCAGCATCAACGCATAGATGTCGGCGTTGCTGATCGTGCTGAAGTACGCATCGGGCCCGGCGACGGCGAGCACCTCGCCCCAGAGCCGGATGAACCAGAGGTTGGCCAGCGAGAGGCCGATGAGCAGGTCGCGGCCGCGGATCCCGAGCATCGGCGGCGCGTTCACGCGGCGAACCGGAAGAGGGTACGGCCGGAGCCCCCGACCTCGGCGCGCTGCACGGCGCGCATCCCCACCGAGGCGAAGGCCGCGACGAGGCCGTCCTCGCTGTAGCCGTCGAAGATGTCCTCCCGCGCCGAGAGCAGGCGTTGCACCTGCGGATCGGGCTTCGGCACCCACTCGATGATCACCTGACGCCCGAGTCCGGCGAGCATCTGCGCCACGCCGGGCAGCGGGACGTTGTTGCCGATCGCCAGGTGATGTACGAGCGCCAGCGCGAGCACGGCATCGAAAGGCCCGCGCGCCGCCAGCGACGGCCACTCGGCGTGGTTCCAGCCTTGCGCGGGCGCCGGGTTCGTGAGGTCGACGAACAAGGGATACACGCTCGCCTCGCCCTGCGCCTGCAGTCGCCGGAAGCCGCGCTCCACCGCCATCGGGTCGCCGTCGGCGGCCACGACCAGCGACGCGCCCGCATCACGCGCGACTCGCGAGTACTCGCCGGCGTTCGCGCCAAGGTCGATCACGCGCAGCGCATCCGCCGCGCGCACGAAGTCCCCGACCAACCCCTGCTTCGACGCGCGACCGGCCGCATCGTAGTTGTGCGTCTCCTCGTAGCTTCCCCACTCGGTACCCGCCTGCCAGGTGAGCTTCTCGATCGCAGCGCGCAACGAGGCCAGCACGCCGTCCAACCCGGCGCGCGAGACGCGCGCAGCCGCCCCGGCCTCCGAGGCGCTGCCGCGTCGCGAACCCGCGCGCGCGCCGTCCGTCGCGGCGTG
Organism: Gemmatimonadaceae bacterium; assembly: GCA_035444005.1. Lineage (GTDB taxonomy): Bacteria > Gemmatimonadota > Gemmatimonadetes > Gemmatimonadales > Gemmatimonadaceae > Pseudogemmatithrix. The sequence continues at coordinate 29,385 of DAOMNV010000023.1, read as the reverse complement.
GCGCGCGATGCTCTTGGCGTGCAGGTGGATGTGCATCAGCAGCGACGCACTCAGCCAACTGCGACGCGGCAGCAGCGCCGAGGCGAGGTCGAGCGGAATGCCGTCGAGATGCTGCCGCAGCAGGCCGCCGAGGCGCACGTCGATGCGCGCCTGCAACACCAGTGGCGCGAGGAAATGCTGGCAGAATTGACGGTACGCCACCCACGGCGCCCCCTCGACGTATCGCTCGAACGACAGCGTGTCGATCAGCACCGGCTGCACGCCGCGGAACTGCACGTTGAAGGCGCTCGCGTCCTTGAGCGTCATCCCGTGCGCGAGCGCGAGTTCCTGCACGCGCAGCGTCAGCAGCGCCGCCGCCTGACGCTGCGCGAAGCACCACTCGTAGGGCATCGAGATGAACGGCAGCGGCTCGGGTCGCAGCACGAACGCCGCCCCTGCCCCGTCGGCCTCGGCCAACGGGCGCTCCTCGTGCGGGACGAGCAGCCCCTCGGCCACCAACGCGGCGTAGAGGCCGCTCGACATCAATTGTTCGTAGTGTGCGCGATACCGCTCCTGGACCTGTCGGAGCAGCACGCCGTCGCGGCGGTAGAGATAGCCGCTGGGATCCCGGAACGAACTGCCGATCCGCGTCGGATCGTCGCTCATCCCTTGATGCGCTGCCAGACCCGGGAAATGGCGCTACGCACCGTGAGCCCCGTGCGCTTCATCGTGACGATGCCGCCGAGGACGCCTGCAATGACCGCCTGCAGGACAAGGGACCCGGACATCGGGTCGAGATACGCAAGGACAAGATCGGGATGCTGCATTTGCTCCTCTGTGGGGTGAGGCTGCGCGAATATGCGTCCTATACCCGATTAGGGCAATACTGTGTCACGGACTCATTTCGTGTGCGCTGCGTCACAGGCTTGCCGCCATCGCGCATCCGCGCGATGATTGGCGGCACTTCTCCCCGAGGATGCCGTGACGCATCGCCTGACGAACGTCCACATCCACACGTTCAACCGGCAGCACGTGCCGCGGGGATTCGTGCCGCTCGGGTTGGGCCGCGCGCTCGAGGTCCCGGGCCTGCGCGGCGCCGCCGCGGCCGTGCTCACTCGCGTCGGGACGCGCGAATTCCGCGGCCTCGCCGCGCGCTACCGCGACTTCCTTCGCATCGCGCACTCCGAAAGCCAGGAGGACATCTTCCGCATCGTCGAGTCGCGCTATCCCCGCGATGCGCGTTTCGTCGTCCTGCCGATGGATCTTGCATATATGGGCCGCGGCCGGCCCCGCGCGGATCTCGACGCGCAGCACGACGAGCTGCGCCGTCTCGCCGCGGAGCATCCGGGGCGCGTACTGCCCTTCGTCGCCGTCGATCCGCGACGGCCCCAGCTGCTCGAGATGCTGCGCCGCCGCATCGAGGACGATGGCTTTCGCGGACTCAAGGTGTACCCGAACCTCGGCTACGCGCCCGACGATCCCGTCCTGCGGCCCGTGTTCGCCTACGCCGCCGACCGCAACCTGCCCGTGATGGCGCACTGCTCGCGCGGCGGCGTGCGCTTCAAGAACGCCAGCGATGCGCAGGTCGCCGCGTGGGGCGCACCCGACGCCTGGCTGCCTGTGCTGCGCGAGTTCCCCACCCTGCGCGTCTGCCTGGCGCACTTCGGCGGCGCCGAGGAATGGGACCGCTACTTCGGCAACGGATGGACCCGCGACGACGGCCCGGACACGCAGTCTTGGCTGGCGCGCATCCTCGACCTGCTGCGCGGGGCGTTCGCCGGCAAGAACCTCTGGACCGACATCTCCTACACGATCTTCCACTTCGAACACTACGCCCCGGCCCTCAAGGTCTTCCTCAGCGATCCGCGCGTCGCCGAGCGCGTGCTCTTCGGCTCCGACTTCTATATGGCGCAGCGCGAGGATTTCGAGGAGCGCCTGCTTTCGATGCGCCTGCGCGCCGAACTCGGCGAGGAACTGTTCTGGCGGATCGCCGAGGAGAATCCCGAGCGCTGGCTGGGCGAGCGCGATTGATGACCGCGCGTTAGTATTTCGCGGAGTCGCACCCACACTTCATCTCGGAGTTCACAATGCAGCGTTCCTCGATCCGCCGTCGCGCCCTGCTCACCGTCGCCGCCATCGGCCTCGTCGCCTCCACCGGCTGCATCGGCTCGTTTCAGTTGACCCGCAAGGTCTACAACTGGAACAAGACTGTCTCTGCCGACAAGTGGGTGCAGGAGCTCGTGTTCCTCGGCCTGAACATCGTGCCGGTGTACAGCGTGGCGACGCTCGCCGATGCCGTGTTCGCGAACACTGTCGAGTTCTGGACCGGCACCAACCCAGTCGCCTCGGCCCGCACGCTGCGCCCCGATGGCACCGCCCTCGTCCAGCACGGCGAGACCACCGCCGACGGCAAGACGCTCACCATCGAGGAAGTGAAGGACGGCGAGACGCTCTCCACGACCACGGTGAGCGTGCCCAACGCGCAGGAGACGGTGACCGTCTCGACGCGCTACAAGGACGGCCGCACCGTGACCAAGACGATCGCGCGGCAGGCCGACGGCTCGATCACTCTGGACTGATCGGCACGCGCAGGCCGCTGAGGCCTCCGGCGAAGCCCCGCTCCGGAAAGCGGGCATCGCCGAACACGACCGCCACGGGTGCGCCCGTGGCGGTCGTGTCTATGCGGACCCAGGCGTATCGCGCCCACACGAGGTAGTTGCGCACGTCCGCGTCCGTCATCGCGCGCTGAACGAGCGCGTCATCCCAGGGGCCGCGCGCGATTACCGTATCGCCCCACTCAGCACGGACCGGTCCCGTCCAGGTGAACCAGCCGAAGTGATACGCCTCCGGCGTGGCGGCAATGAGTTGCGCCGCGAAGGGCCGCGCGGGACGCGGCTGGTAGACGATGTCGCGCAGGTCGTGGATCCCCACGCGCTCGGCCTCGACCGCCGCGATGCGATGCGCCACTCCGCTCAAGCTCACGAGCAGCGCCGGGTAGGCGAAGGCGACTGCCGCCGCCATCCGTACCGTGCGCAGCGCCGCCTTGCGTCGCGCGAGCAGCAGCGTCGTCGCCAACAGCAGCCACCAGTACGGATCGATGATGAACACCGCATCGCCGGCGAACCAGGTACGGCTGAACGGCATCAGGAAGCGGATGCCGTAGGTGTTGAACCAGTCGAGCAACGGGTGCGTGAGCGTGCCGAGCAGGGCCAGCGCGAAGATCCAACCCGGCCGCACCGGCGCCAGCGAGGGATCGCGGCGGCGGCGTACGAATCGGTCCCAGCACACTATCAGCGCGGTGATGACCAGCGGCAGCAGCGCGAGGAAGATCGGCCCGTGGGTCCAGCCGCGGCGGAAGGCGATGCTGCCGAAGCTGCTCTCCGTCCAGATGGTATAGATGTCGATATCCGGCGCGTTGGCGCCGAGGATGAGCGTGGTGGTGGCGAGCGGCGTGAGCCGGTCCCCGCCGGCGCGGGCCAGCACCGCGCCGGTCATCGTGTGCGTGATCGGATCCATCCGGGGAAGCTCGCGGCGGGGCCGCCCTGAGGCAATCGGGCCGCGCGTGGGGTATTGTCCAGTGACCGATGCGCCACGTCCTCGCCGCCCTGCTCGCCCTCGCCCTCGCCCTCGCGCCCGCCGGCGCCGCGGCGCAGAGCGGTGCGCGCGCCATCGTACCGGTGGCGCCGATACTCCGCGAACCAGCCGAGGGCGAGCGCATCAGCTGCCGGCGCCAACGGGCCGACGAGCAACTCGACGTCAGTTATCCCGGCCGTCCGCTCTTCGACATCGCCCGCGAAGGCAGCCTGCGCATCCGCTGGCGCGTGGTGCTCATCGAGTCGCAGCGTACGGTGACCATCGCGCTCGAACGCAACTACGTGCCGCGCGACGTCGTCGTGGATGCCGGCCGCGGGTCAGGCACGACGGCCGCGCACGAGAGCATCCGCGTGCGATTCCTTCCGACCGGCGAGCCACAGGATGGCTTCCGCGCCGCCACCGCCGACCGGCGCTCGGCGCCCGTGACCTCGCCGCTCGACAGCGTCGACGCGCCGATGCTCTATGCGCTGGCCCGCGAGCTCGCGTTCCGCTGCGACCGCGGCTTGCTCGATGCGATGCCGATCGGTTCCGTCCAGGGACAGATCCCGCCCGGCTGATGGCGCTGCCCGCCAGCGCTCAGCGGCGGCGCGCCCCGATGATCACCGCGCGCTCGGCCTCGACGTCGTCATCCAGGCGGTCGCACATCAACGTGCAGAGCTGCAGCACGCCCTCGTCGGCGAGGGCGTACTGCACGAACAGTCCATCGCGCCGCCGCGTCACGAAGCCGGCGGCGTAGAGCTGCTGCAGGTGCTTGCTCAGGTTGCCCTGCGCGAGCCCGGTGAGCTCCACGAGCTCGCTCACCGTGCGCTCCCCGTCCTCCAGCGCGTGGAGCACGGAGAGCCGCGCCGGTTCGGCGAGCGCGCGAAAGCGCGTCGCCACGCGCTCGAGCAGCGCAGGCGTGGGTTGGCGCGTCGCGCTGCGCCGCGGGCTCACGCGCGCTTGACCTGCGTGGGGAGCAGCTTCACCACCACGAGGAAGAGCACGCCGATCGCCAGGGCCGGCACGATCGCCGGCAGGTGCAGCAGATCCTGCACGGTGATGCGGCCGAAGTCCATCATCGCGACGATCGGCGCGAGCAGCGCGTCGTACACGAGCGTGAACACCAGGGCGCCGACGACGCCGCCGGCCAACGCGAACCACGCGTCGCGGCGTCCCTCGCCGATACCGACCACGCAGGTGCCCGGGCAGTAGCCGCCCAGCCCGAAGCCCACGCCGAAGATCAGGCCGCCGAGCAGCACGCCCACGAAGTACGTCGGCTTGATGTCGAAGTGCAGCAGGTTGGGGATGAACAGGTTCAGCGTGTACACCGTAATCATCCCGACGGCGATGGTCGTCGCCATAAACTTGATGATGCCGAGGTTCTCGAGCCGCAGGTTCTGCAGGATCACGGCGGGGCTCGAGGCACGCACGCGCTGGATGAGGAAGCCCATCGCGATGCCGACGAGGAGACCGAAGATGTTTTCCATTGTCAGCGCGCTCCCGTGCGGATGGCCTGCATAAACTTCGCCGTGCCGATGCCGGTCGCGAACACGCCGGCCGCGAAGACGAATCCGGCGATGCTCAGCTGCGTCATCCCGGAGATGATGAGCCCGCTCGTGCAACCGCCGGCGAGGCGCGCGCCGAACAGGATCAGGAAGCCGGCGAGGAAGGCCTCGGTGTAGCGCTTGGCGTTGGTCTCGTGGCCCGGATGCGGCAGCTCGACCTTCGGCGCCTTCACCGCGTCGCGGCGCGCCCCGAGGAAGCCGCCGATCACGAGCCCGAGCAGCAAGAAGGTCTCGGCGCGGAGCAGCGAGCCCATCTTCACGAGATAGGAGTTCGATGCCGCGTAGTCCGGATCGACGGCGCGTGCGACCTCGCCGACAAGGCGCGGATACGTGCCGGAAACGCCGATGGGGCCGAAGAGCAGGATGCTCGCGGCGCCCACCAGTCCGAAGATGATCCCGAGCGACGCCCAGGCGGGCAGTCCGCCGCGGGATGCGGCAGTGGTGGCGGTCATATCAAGGCCTCGTGGGAGAACGGTCATCGGGAACGAATCGGTCGCGCGCCGGCATCCGCACGGCGCGCAGCGCCGCGGCATCGAGCGTCGCGGTGTCGGGAATCACGGCGTTGGCCGCCAGCAGGTAGGCCACCACCGCATAGGTCTCGTCGGCGCTCAGCGAGCCGGGCGTGAACAGCGGCATCGCGCGGCGGATGTAGTCGTAGAGCGTGGTCGCGTGCGACCAGTAGTTGCCGATGCTGCGCGGGATCGACGGATCGGACGCGAAGTCGAAGCCCTCGCCGCGCGGATCACGGCTGATCAACAAGGGATACACCGGCTCCATCCCCTGCCCCTCGGCGCCGTGGCAGGCCGCGCATTGCTGCGCGTAGATGCCTGCGCCATCGCGCGCGTTGCCGCGGCCAGGCGGCAGCTCCGCACCCTCGGGCCCGATGTCGCTGTCCCAGGCGGCAAGCTGCGCGCGCGTCGGTGCACGACCGATCGCGAAGTGTCCGCGCTGGTACTCGCGCGCGGCGGGATACGTCTCAGCCGCGCCCGCCTGCGCGGCCGGCGGCGCCGACTCCGCGCCGCAGGCCGCGAGCGCCACCACCGCGACCGTCGCCACGGTCCGACGCGCGCGGACGAGACGCCAGGACAAACGGGCGCTCACGTCAGTCCGTGGAAGGTCACCGCGCCATCGCGCGCGACCTTCCACCCCAGGATCGGATTGAAGTGGTAGTCCGTACCGAGCCCGCGGGCCTCGAGCAGTGCCGCACGCGTCGGCTGCACGAACCCCGCCTCGTCCGTGGCGCGCGAGAGCAGCACGTGCTCCCCGCCCTTCCACTCGAACATCCACTGGAAGCGCGTCGCCGCCT
>DAOMNV010000023.1:13361-22952 GCA_035444005.1 Gemmatimonadaceae bacterium | reverse complement strand
GGCAGCGACAGTCCCATAAACTCGGCGTCCTGCCAGCTACGCCCGCCGTCGGCGCTGACTTCGACGCGCGTCACCCGGCCGCGGCCGCTCCACGCCAGGCCCTGCACCGAATGCCAGCCGCGCGCCTCGAGCTTGCCCGGGTGCGACGGCGTCGTGATGATCGACTTGACGTCGTTCTCGAAGGTGAACTCGCGCGCCTTCTGGCCCGGCATCGGGTCCGTGTACTTGCTCGTCTCCCAGCGCGTGCGCCAGGGGCGCGTGCCGAGTTCGAGCCGACGCAGCCACTTCACGTTGATGTTGCCTTCCCAACCGGGCAGCAGCAGCCGCAGCGGATAGCCCTGCGCCGGCCGCAGCGGTTCACCGTTCTGCGCCCAGACGATGAGCGCGTCGTCCCAGGCCTTGGCCATCGGCACGGAGCGCGTCATCAGGCAGGCATCACCTCCCTCGGCGAGGAACCAGCTCGCCTCCGGCTTCGCACCGACCTCGCGGAACAGCGTCGCCAGCGGCACGCCCGTCCACTCGGAGGTCGAGAGCATCCCCGCAACCTTCTGCGCCGTCATCTCCGGCTTCGGATCGCGGAACGCGGCGCGCCCGTTGCCCGAGCACTCGATGAAATGCGTGCGCGTGACCTGCGGGAATCGCTTCAGTTCATCGAGCGTGAGCACCAGCTCGCGATCCACGAGCCCGTGAATCATCAGGCGGTGCTTGGCCGGGTCGATGACCGGAATGCCGGCGTGGTGGCGTTCGAAGTGCAGGTCCGCCGGCGTGATCGGCCCGCTCAAGTCCTGCAGCGGCGTGTTCGACGAGCCCGTCGTCATTCCCGTCTGCGGCCCGCGCACGGGCTTCACGAAGGGCGATCGCGCGCCGAGCGGCGAGGTCGGCAGGCCTTGCAGCTTGGTGGGATCCGCCGGCACGCTGACTGCCGCGTCCTGCGCCGCCGCCTCGACCGCTGCGGCATCGGCATCGGCGACGCTGGCCCCGAGCGCCGTCGCGCCGAGCGCGACCGCCGTGCCGGCCAGCATCTCGCGACGACTGAGTTTCCGCGTCATACGTGGCACCTGATGGTGGGGGTGTGCAACGGATGCACGGCTCAGCGCGTGCCGCGGATGCTGGCCGCACGCGGCGGCACGGGAACGACCGCGCGATCGGGCGTGGCGCGCGGCAGCAGTGGCGGCGGCTTGTACGCGCGGTGCCCGCTGCGCAGGTCGTAGGGCACGTCCTTCGGATTGCCGCCCACGGGCCAGTCTTCTTCCTTGGCCGGCGAGTCCGGTCGCGGCTGGCCATTGATGTACGCGGCGAGGTCCCAGGCTTCCTGCTCGGTGAGCGAGCCCGGATTCACCTGCGGCATATTGCGGTAGATGAAGGCCGCCGCGCGTTCGATGCGCGCCATCGACGCGCCGATCGAATACGACTTCGGGCCCCAGAGCGGCGGCAGCGGCCCCATTCCCTCGCCGTTCGCGCCGTGACAGGTGCTGCAGGTCTTCTCGACGTAGAGTTGCCTGCCGCGCTCGGGATCGCCCTCGAGCTCCGTCGGCATCTTCGGCATCGCGGCCGTCGACATATGGTAGCCCGTCGGCACGCCCTGCGAGATGAACGCCATATAGGCGAGCAGGTCTTCCATCTCGCGGCTTTCCTTGGGCAGCGAGTTGCCGGCCAGCGAGCGCGTGAAGCAATAGTTGATGCGGTCCGAGAGGTCGATCACCGCGCCGGTGCGCGTCATATACTGCGGGAAGCGCGCGTGCACGCCAGCGAGCGAACCGGCGCTGAGCTTGATGCCGTCGTCCTGATGGCAGGAGGTGCAGCGCAGGCCGGAGGTCGCGTACTGCGGCAGGGACTCGGGCGTGAAGCGCATCAGATAGAGGCCGCGCCGGATCGACGCACCCATCGAGTCGTCGGGAATGTCGGCCTCGCGCTTGGCGACGTAGCTGGCTTCGTCGTAGGCGACGGCCGCGTGGCCGGTGGCGGCGGGAGCGGGCGCCTCGCTGCAGGCGGCGAGGGTCGCGACGAGCGCGACGACGGCGAAGACAGACCGCGACATTCCGGTACCTCGGACTTGGGGGGAGGGATCCACAAGAGCGTACTCCGATACGGTAATATCCTCGGACCGGAACGCGCAAGCACCACGCGGGATATTCCCTTACACGGCGTCCGCCCCGCCCCCGATTTCCCCCGGCGTGACGGCGCGCCACCTTGATGGTGTAGGCGCTAGTGCCGCCGCGCGCCCGGCGCGGCGGCCCGCTCCCTCGACGCCGGAGGACCGATGCTCAAGGTCAAGGACCTGATGACGCGCGACCTGCTCACCGTCGCGCCCAACACCACGATCCGCGAAGCCGCGGAACTGCTCGCCACCGAGCACGTCAGCGGTGCCCCCGTGGTCCACGCCGGCAAGCCGCTCGGGATGGTCAGCGCCCGCGACCTGCTCGAGTTCATCGCCGCGCTGCCCGCCGACCCCGACGCCGTGAGCGGCGGCCTCGAGCACGGCATCCTCGACGACCACACCGTCGAGGAAGCGATGACGCGCGGACCGCTCACGACCATCGCGCCCGATGCGCCGGCCAACCGCGCCGCCGAGCTGATGCAAGCCGAGCGAATCCATCGACTGCCCGTCGTCGAGAACGGCAAGCTCGTCGGCATCATCACCACGACCGACCTCGTGAAGGCCGTGGCGGACCGGAAGCTGAGTTACCGGACGTTTGTCTTTCCGTAGTACTGACGGATGACGGAGGACGGAAGCTCTTCGCATCCGTCATCCGTCATCCGTCTTTATCCGAACATCGACCGCAGAACAAACCCGACATTCGCCGGCCGCTCGGCCAGGCGACGCATATACCAGCGATACCACGCCTCGCCGTACGAGATCAACGTCGCCACGGTCTCGCCCTGCGCGCGCAGGCGCTGCTGCTCGGCGTCGCGGATGCCGTAGAGCATATGGATCTCGTACTGGCCGGCCTGCACGCCCTTCGCGCGCGCCGATGCGACGATCCGCTGCAACATCGGGACGTCGTGCGTCCCGAAGATCGGCAAGCAGGCGCCACGCGCCGCGGCCTCGAGCATTTGCCCGGCGATCGCCTCATAGGCGCGATCCGTGTCAGCCTTCTTCGGATGCGCGACGCGCGCCGGCTCGGCGTACGCGCCCTTCACGAGCCGTAGCGTCGGCGTAAGCTCGAGTAGCGCCTCCACATCCTTCGGCGTGCGGTAGAGATACGCCTGGATCGCCAACCCCGCGCGACGATGCACGCCGCGGATCGCGCGGTACAGCTCGAGCGTACGGTCGACGGTCGTTGAGTCCTCCATATCCAGCCACAGCGCCGAACCAGTGGCCTCGGCCTTCCGCGCCAGCGCGATGCAGTGCTCGCGGCAGGCATCGAGCGATTGGTCGAAGCCCAGCTGCGTGGGCTTCACGCTCACCTCGGCGTCGAGCCCCCGCGCCTGGATGGCATCGAAGAGCCCGAAGTAATGATCGCGCACGGCGTCCGCCTCGCGGATGTCTTTGAGCGCTTCACCGAGCCGCGTGTACAACAGGCGCCGCCCCGTCGCGGCGATGCGGGCCCCGGCGTCGAGTCCGTCCTGCATCGTCTCGCCGGGCATAAAGGCGCGCGTCGCGCGCCGCACCACCGTGCTGGTCGTCGCGAAGCGATTCAGCGCATCGCTCTTCGCCGCGGCCAGCAGCAACGAACGTCCGATTGGCATACTGCGGGGATACTCCGGTATGGATGGTCGCGGTGCTACGGAACTCAGCCGACGCCGGGGATGCGCGTCAGCTCGCGCAGGCGCGCCTCGAGCGCGGCCTTCTGCGCCTCGAGGCGCTCGCGCTCGCTGTCGATGCGCGCCTGCACCTGCGCGCGCGCTTCGTCCGCCTTGGCGCGGGCTTCGGCGACCTGTCGGTCGACGAGCGCATCGACGCGGGCACGCACCTGCTGCTCGGCCCGGCGCACTTCTTCCGCCAGCTGCGCCTTCAGCGCGGCCGAGACCGCTTCCGCGATGTTCGTGCGCACCGCGAGGCGCGGGGCGCGCAGCGTGCCACGGATCTCCGCATCGATCTCCACGGAGTCGATGCGCGCCATCGCGCGCCAGAGCACGTCCTCGACCTGCGCCGCACGCGCGTCGGCGGGTCGCGCACGCGTCGAGTCGCGCTGCCACGTGACCTTCGGCGCGCGCCACAGCCAGCGTCCGCTCAGCTCCTCGCCGTTGCGCTCCAGCGTGAGCCGCGAGAGCCCGCTGCCCAGCACCACCTGCCCACCGAGTCCGCCCAGCGGGAAGTTCGGCAACGTGATGCCGGCGAAGCGCGCCGCGAGCGTGTCACGCAGCGGCGCACGGCGGTGGTCGAAGAATCCGTCGACGCTGATGTCGGAGGGACCGCGCTGGCCCTCCGCGCGCGTGAGGTGAAACGTCGTCGGCGCGCCGTAGACGGCCGGCTGCGAGGTGAGCCCGGCGATCGTCGCTGCGTAGGCGCCGGCGCTCGCGCCCTCGCCGCCCAGCGTGAGCGAGAGCTCGGCCAGTCGCATCAGGAACTGCGGGTACACGTTCTCCTTGGGGAACAGCACGTCGCGGCCTGACGCACGCACGCGTGGCGGCCCCGGTTGCGTCTGACGCTGCAGACCCGGCGGGATGTACTTCTCCGCGCGGTCCACCCAGTAGAGCACGCCGCCCATCTGCTCGGCGATCAGGTCACTGAACAACTGCGGTCCGATGCTCGGCACCTCGAAGCTCGGCAACTTGAGCAGCGAGCGTGCGTAGGCGTAGTCCTCGCTGCGCGCCGCGGGGATCGCCGCGAGGCGGTCCTGCAGGCCGGCCGCATTGCCACGCGTCTCGGTCTCGAAGGCCTTGAGGCGATCGTCGATCGCCGCGAGATCGCGCAGCGTGCGCCGCACATCCGTCACCGCCTGCCGCGCGCCCGCGATGCCCAGTGTGCGCAGGTTCGCGTTCTGCAGTCGGCGCGCCAGCGCCTCGGCCGAGTCCAGCGTCGGCCGCGGGTCGGCGGCCTGCAGGTCGGCGAGGAGTCTGTCGCGCGCCGTGTCGGCGTAGGCAATGGTGTGCCTGGCCTCGCGCAACGTCGCCAGCGAATCGGCGCTGATCGCACCGACGTCGACGGACTTGGTGAGCGTCGCCAGCTCGAGCGGCGGCACCTTGATCTGGCTCTTGAAGCGCTCGATCACCTGCGAGGAACTCTCCTCGGATTCCTCGCCCGCGGGCTTCGGCGGCAGCGCACCGGAAGTCTGGCGCGGCGTGTTGAAGCGGATGCCGCGCGCGGCGACCGTGTCGATGACGACCTTTTTCTCCAGCGCCGGCAGGATGCCGATGTCGAACACCAGCGCCTCGACCTCGACGAGATTGGTCATTGGCGCGTTGGGGTTCGTCACCTGCAGGCCTTCGAGCGTGACGTTGCCGGCGAGGATGCCGAGCTTCGCGTCGGCCAGCTCGACCTTCGCGCCGACGGCGGCGGTGCCGCCCTTTTCCACGGCCAGCTTCAGCGTCCAGTCGGCGAAGAACACGCCCCAGACGACCATCAGCCCGAGCAACACGCTCAAGGGCAACAGGGCCTTCCAGCGGATGTACTTCACGACGACGGCCACAGCGTTTGGTACAGGTTCCAGAGCTTCGAGCCCTGGAGCATCTGCACGACCTTGAGTTGCTGCACGTACGCCAGCACGTGCACACGATAGCGATCGACCAGCACGCGGAACGCGAAGAAGCTCGGCAGCAGCAACACCAGCCAGCTCACCAGGCTGCCGAGCACGATCGTGTTGTTGAGGCGCGCGAGCGCAACCACCGGCGTGTTGACCGCCCAGGTGAAGAACGGCGCCAGCCCGTCCTGCATCAGCAGCGCCATCCCGATGCGGTCGAACAGCGGATCGAGCAGGAATCCCAGCGGCGTGGCGATCGCCCAACCGAGAAAGACGCCGGGGAACGACACGGTCGTGAGCATCGCGACCGCGAGGACGACGAGATTATGGAGCGAGACGAGCGGCGTGAGCCCGAAGCAGAGCCCGATGGCCATTCCCATTCCCACCTGGCCCGGCGTGCCGTCGGAATTCAGCGCCTTGAACATCGTCTGCAAGAACTTGATCAGCAGCATATGAAGGAATTCTACCCGCTGGGGCTATCCGGGGCCACGCGGCCGGCGTAGCATCAGCGGATGCGCCACGTGCTACCCTGCCTCCTCCTCCTCATCCCCGCCCTTGCGGCGGCCCAGCCCCCGTCGGCCCGCGCCACCAGCCAGCTCAGCCGGGCCGACTCCGTGCTGCTGTACGAAGTCCTCAGCGCCGAAGATCGCCGCGACGCCGCCGCCACGGCGCTCGTCCGCGGTATCGCGCACCCCGACCCGCGCATCGCCCACATCGCGCGCCGCGCCCGTGCCCGGCTCGCCGACTCGACCTTCGCCGAGCGCGACGTCCTCGGCCGGCCCGATGCCAGCCGCCCGTTCCCCGCCTGGCCCGAGCCCGAGTGGGCGGCCCGCTACCGCGCGCTCGGCGGGCGCGATGGCGCCTGTGCGCCGATGATCGAGGCGTTCGTGGACTCCGCGGTACAGGTGGCGCTGCGCGCCATCGTGCTGAGCGGCCAGCGACGTGACTGCGTCGGCAACGCGGACGCGAGCGGCGCCCTCCGACGCTTCCTGCACTATCCCGATGGCCACGGTCCGACCCGCACCTGGGGCCAGGGTTCCTGGCATTACGCCAGCGACGCGCTCGTCGCGTTGTCGCGCGTGGACCCTGTGGCGTCTGGCGTCTCGCGGAGTATGCTCGTCCGAACGCCACTGCCGATGCTGCGGCGCGCCGTCGCCCGTTCGGCCGCCATCGTGCGCGACACCAACACGCTGCGCCTCTTGATGCAGGACGCGAACGGCAACGTGCAGGAAGCGGCCATCCGCGGGCTCGCGGCACTCGACGCGCCTGCATATGCATCGGAATTCCGCGCGCGCTTGGGCCACGAGATTCCACAGGTCGCACTGGCTGCCGCCGCCGCGCTCAAGGGCAATGCGGATCCCGAGACCACACGGGCGGCCGCAGCCGAGCTCGAGCGCCGCATCGCGCGCAACTGGTCTGCCGAGCGCGACATCCGCAACGCGCTGCGCGAGGTCCTCGGCCAGCCGGCGAGCGAGCCCTGGCAGCCCGGGCAGGCAGATTCCCTGCCGTGGGAGGTCGTCGCGCTGGCGCTCGGAGAGCGCCGTCTGCTCCAGGTGCAGATGGAAGGACAGCGGGAGTTCACGGTCGAGTTGCGCGGCGACATCGCGCCGATCCAGGCAGCGCGCGTCCTCGCCCACGCACGGGCCGGTCGCTACGACGGCACCAGCTGGCATCGCGTCGAGCCCAACTTCGTGATCCAAGGTGGAAGCCCGCACGACAACGAGTACTCGGGCAGCGGCCGATTCGTCGTGGACGAACTGGGAACCGTCGCGCATCCGCGCGGCAGCGTCGGGATGAGCACCCGCGGCCATTCCACCGGCGATCTGCAGTGGTTCGTCAACCTGCGCGACAACGCGCGGCTGACCGGCGCCTACACGGTGTTCGCCGTCGTCGTGGACGGGATGGCCGTCGTCGACGAAGCGATGGAAGGCGACCGCATCCAGCGCCTGCGCGAGCTCAGCGCGACTCGTCCAACCCCGCCCTGACGTCGGCGAGGAGCGCGACCAGCGTCCGCTGGTCGCGCTCCTCTGGCAGGCCGGCGCTGATGAGGCCCCCCGTCTCCTTCACCAACGTGTCCATCGCCGAGAGCAGGCGCAGGCCTCGGTCGGTGATCACGCAGTGCACGACGCGGCGGTCGCCCCGCGCGCGCCGCCGCGCGACGTGGCCGGCTTCTTCGAGCTTGTCGACGACCCGCGTGATGCCCGGCGCCTCCTCGATGAGCCGGTCGCGCACGGCCAGCGTCGGCAATCCCGCCGGGCCCGCACCGCGCAGGATGCGCAGCACGTTGTACTGGGCCACGGAAATCCCGTACGGCTCCACGCGCCGCGCGATCGCCCGCCGCACCAGCGCCGCGGTGCGCATCAGCGCCACCACGGCCTCATCGGCGGGCGTCTCGAACGGCTTGGACTGCTTGAGCTCTTCCTGCAGGCTCCGGCGCGGCATCGGCAAAAGCTAGAACCGAACGGACATCGTCGCCAACACGGTGCGCGCCGCCACCGGGAAGAAGTAGCGCTCGCTGCCGTCGGTATAGCCGCTGGCATACGCCGTGGCGTCGAACAGGTTCTGGACCTGCACGCGCAGCGTCGTGCCGCGCAGCGTGTACGCCGCGCCGAGATCGGCGAGCGTGAACGCCGGCGTCACGAGCGCCGCGTTGCCGTCGTTGGCCAGCTGCGACTCCGCCACGTGCCGCAGGCTCAGGGCGACCTCAAGATCCCGACGCGGCGCCCAGGCGGCCTGTGCGTTGGCGATCACGGCCGGCGTGAGTACGGGCGGCACGTCGCGGTACGTCGTGGCCGTCGCCTCATCGGTGTACTCGGCGATGCGCGCGCGCATCACCGTCGCGTTGCCGGTGAGCAGCAGCGTCTCGTGCGCCTGCCAACCGAGCTCAGCCTCGACGCCGACGCGCGAGGAGCGCGGCACGTTCCGCCGGATCTGGCTGCCGGTCACCGCCACCTGACCGATCGCGGCGATCTCGTTGCGGAACTGCATCGCGAACGCATTGACGCTGGCCTGCACGCGGCCGCGTCGCAGGCGCGCGCCGAGTTCGAGGTCGGTGAGGCGCTCCGGCTTCACGCGGGTCAGCGGCAGCAGCTCGGCGGCGGCCGCGTCGTCGAGGTCGTCGGCGCCGGCGAACATATCGCTGCGCGTCGGCTCGCGGCTGGCCTGCCCCAGCGCGGCGAACACCTCCACCGACGGGCGTGCGCGCCACGTCACGCCGACCTTCGGGTTGACGAAGATCCAGTCCACGCTCGGCGACCCGAAGCTGGTCCCGGCGCTCGCCTCGTAGCGGAAGGCCGCGCGACGCAACTGCACGTCGGCGTGCCAATCGAGGGCGCCGCGCGTGATGCTGCCCTTCACGAAGGCGCTCTGCTCCTGCTTGTGCCCCGTGTTGTCGTAGGCGCGGTTCGTGTAGTCCGGCGTCACGAACAGGAAGTGATCGCGGGCGTAGTCGCTGACGTGGGCGCCGGCGGTGAGGCTGCTGCGCTCGCCCTGCCAGTTGAGCGTGCTCAGCGCGCCGTACCACACGTGGTCGAGGTTGAAGCGCCACAGCGTCGGCTCGCCGACCTCGACGTCGTACCAGCCGCCGGCGCTGTTGCGATAACCGGTGGTCGTCAGCGTGAGGCCCGGGCGCAGCACGCGCGTGTACTGCAGGCTCAGCATCTCCTGCCGGAAGTCGTCGCGCTCATCCTCCCCCATCGGGTTCTCGCGCGGGTTCACCGCGAGCTGCGCCTCGCTCGGCGCGTAGTAGGCGAGCTGCATCTTCGAGCGGCCGGCGAAGCCCGTGACCTTGATCGCGTCACGTTCGCCGAACCATCCGAACGACGTGAAGCCCGAGACCGCGCGGTTGCCGGAGTGCTCGCGGTAGCCGTCCGTCTCCTGCGCGGAGACGCGGCCGTAGGCGGCGAATCGCCCGACCGCGCCCGTCGCCGCCTCGACGCTCGTGCGCCGCGTGCCCCAGGAGCCGCCG
>DAOMNV010000023.1:0-13351 GCA_035444005.1 Gemmatimonadaceae bacterium | reverse complement strand
CTCACCTGCAGTTCGCGGAAGGCCGGCGTCGCCAGCAGCGGCAACGACTCGAAGTCCAACGAACCGGCGAAGGCCGCCGTGCCGAAGGCGCTCGAGCCCACGCCGCGCTGCACGCGCACCGAGTGCATCGAGTTCATAAAGTCCGGCACGTTCGAGAAGTAGAGGACCTGGTCCTCGGGGTCGTTCAGCGGCACGCCGTCGACGGAGATGCTGAGCCGCGTCTGGTCCACGCCGCGCAGGCGGATCGAGCTGTAGCCGGAGAAGGTGCCGGCGTCGGAGGCGGCGGTGATGCCGGTGGCGCCGAGCAGGGCCAGCGGCGCGTCCTGGCCGATGTACGTGCGCTCGATCGTCGCACGGTCGAGCACGGTCTGCGAGGTCGGTGCGGCTCCGCCGGCACGCACGGCGCGCACGACGAAGGTCTCGAGCGTGTCCTTGGCCGCGCTCGTGTCGCGCGGCGTGCCCTGCTGCGCGCCGAGCGGCAACGCAACGAGGGCGGCAATCACTACGGTGGAACGGAACATCAGCGGAGTCCTCGTGAAGTGAAGAGAACGCCGAAGTGCTGGGCCTCACCGGTGGGCACGGACGTCGCGGATACACGACGGCCACGCCTCCCGGTGAGCGGGTGGCGTGGCCGAGGATCGGTCACGACACTCGCCGCACTCCCTACGCCGGTCTAAACCGGGTCAGGTTCCAAGAGTGTTTCTCAACTTCGCGCTCGCGAAGTACCCCTGGCGGCTGTGCCGAAGGAATAATCGATCGCAACGCACTTTTCCAGCGTGCGCGGGCCCGCTCGGTATGCGCGCGCCGCCCTACGAGGCCTACGCCGCGTTGCGCGGCGCCTGCGGCGGTGTCGGGCGCTCGGCGGTGACGCTGCCGTCGCCTTCGGGCAATCGTCCGGCCAGGAGTTCGCTCATCGGCCGTGTCGTCTCGAACTGCGCGAGGATGATCCGCAGGATCGCCGTCAGCGGCGCGGCGAGCAGCATCCCCACCACGCCCCAGAGCAGGCCCCAGAACACGAGGGCCGCGAGGATCGTCACCGGGCTCAGGTTCAGGTTCTGGCCCATCAGCAGCGGATCGATGCCGTTCCCGATCACTAGCTGCACCGCCATCATCAGCAGCACCAGCGCGATCACCGGCCCCAAGGTCTCGTACTGCACCAACGCCACCGGAATCGGCAGCAGCGTCGCGACGATGCTCCCGATGCTCGGGATGAAGTTCAACACGAAGGTCGCCACCCCGAACACCAGCGCCAGCTCGATGCCGAAGGACGTGAGGATCACCCAGAACAGCACGCCCGTGGCCAGCGAGATGAGCGTCTTGAGCACGAGGTAGCGACGGATGTCGCGGTCGATCTGCCGGAACACCGGATGCTTGATCAGCTGCCGCGTGCGACCGAGCAGCAGGAAGATCACGAACAGCACCACCAGCGTGCCGTTCTGGATGAGGCTCACCGCGAGGCCGGCACCGGTCTGCATCACCTTCTGCGTCGGCAACTCGCTGACGGCACTCACCACGGCGTCGCGGCTCAGCGCGAGGCCACGGCTATCGAGCCACTCCGTCAGCGACGTGGCGAGGTCGAGCAACTTCACCTGGTAGATGTCGGCCGAGCCGAGCAGGCCGCGCGCCGAGGTCAGGAACAGCAGGCTGAGCAGGAAGATCACCACGCCGACGATGAGCATCGTCACCAGCGTCGAGAGCCAGCGCGTGAAACGCAGCTTGAGCTCGAGGAAGTCCGCGATCGGCGAGACGAGGTAGTAGACGATCGTCGCCACCACCAGCGGCACGAGCACGGGCCGCGTGAAGGCCAGGCCCGCGGTGATCGCCACGGCCGCCAGCACGACCAGCGACACGGTCGCCAGCGTTGCCTGCTCGTCGTGCAGCGGATTGCGGAGAATGGCCATAGGAGAAAGTTGGGGGCGGGCCGTCGGCCAGCAAGGGCCTAGGACGTTCGGCAGGCCCCGCCGCCCGCCGCGCACTCAGTCGTCGCCGCGCTCCCGCCGCGTCGCGTCGCGGTAGAACGAGTTGTTGATCAGCGACATCGTGTAGTGCTGCACGTAGGCCCGCAGCCGCCGCGAGACCTCATCCTGCTCCGACGCGGGCATCGTGCCCTCCTCGGCGCCCGTGCGCTCGCGCAGGTAGGGCAGCACGCGCTCGCTGCCATCCGGCCGCCGCTCGAGCACCGCGTCGGCGCGCACCAGCCAGTACGTCTCGTCGGTGGTCAGCACCGCCTCGCCCGGCGCCTCGGCGAACAGCGAGTGGCCGAAGAGCGGCAGGCGCTCCGGCCGCACGCCCGCGTAGTCGAGGATCGTCGGGAAGAGATCCACGTGCTGCACCACGCGCGTCGGGTCGAGCGCGGGGAGCACGCCACCCGGGTGGTACAGCAGCGTCGGCACCATATACCGCCCCACCGGCGTGTCGTAGCGCGCCGAACGCGACGGCGGCGTGTGGTCGCCCGTGATGACGAACAGCGTGTGCTCGAACCACGGCTGCGTCCGCGCCACCTCGAAGAAGCGCCGCACCGCGAGGTCCGTGTAGGCCACGCTGGCGTGGATCTCGCGCGAACCCGTCGGCAGCGAGTCCGCATAGCGCGGCGGCAGCCGGTACGGATGGTGCGTGCTGATCGTGAACATCGTCGAGAACCACGGCTCGCGGAACGTGCCCACCTGGCGCACGGCGAACTGCAGCGCCTCTTCGTCGAAGAGTCCCCAGTGCCCGTCGTAGGCCTCGCGCTGCACGTCCTCGGGGAATCGCTCCAGCGGATAGAAGTCCTCGATGCCCGCCAGCGACGCGATCGCGTCGAAGTACATCGTGCCCTTCACCGCGCCGTGGAAGAAGCTCGTGTGGTAGCCGCCCTCGCGCAGGAAGTGGCCCAACCCGATCCACTGGTTGCTCTGGTAGCGGCTCACCGCGATGCTCTGCCCGCGGTAGAGCGGCATTCCCAGCAGGATGCTCGGCAGCGCATCCATCGAGCGCCGTCCGTTGGCGAAGCTCTCGGTGTAGAAGGTGCCGTGCTGGCGCAGCGAATCGAGAAAGGGCGTGAGCTCGGGATGCTCGCGGTCCGTGCCGCCCCAGAACTCGGTCGCGTAGCTCTCGAGGATCAGCAGCACGATGTTCTGCGGCCGCGGCGGCAGCGCGTCACCCATCGCCTCCGCGTAGCCGTAGCCCGACTGCAGGATCGAGTCCACCTGCTGCGCGTCGTCGAAGTACGCCACCGGTTCCAGCGCGCGGTCGCGCGGCGACTGGAGCAGCGTGAACGCCGAGTTGAGCGTGAGCACGCCGATCTCGTGGCTGCCGCCGGCGAAGGCGTGGATCGGGTTGAGCGGCTTCTTCTGGAAGCCGCCGCGCGCGGCGATCACCGTCGCCACGACCACCGTCAGCGCACTCGCGACGCGCCGCCAGCGCGGCACCGGCGCCGCACCCTCGACCTGCGCACGCGGATACGCGAACACCAACGTCGAGAGCAGGAACACGCCGAGCACCGTGAGGCCGGCGAAGTTCACGAACAGTTGGTCGGCCTGCGCGGTCGCCTCGCTCGACAGCGCGAAGACGTCCATCGTCACGCGCGTGCCCGTGAACGGGTAGTAGCCGACGTCGCCGACCATCACGATCGTCGCCGCACCGTTCACCGCGACGAACAGCCCGCGCAGCATCCACTGGTACCAGCGCCGCGCGAGCCAGGCCGCCGGCGCCAGCGAGAGCAGGATGAACGGGATGTTGGTATAGGCGATCGCCGAGAGATCGAAGCGCATCCCGTGCACGAAGGCCCCGGCGACATCGGTCAGCGACGCATTCGCGAAGACACCCCGATGATCCACGTAGAACGTCAGGCGCACGGCCGTATAGACGGCTAGCGCGAGCGCCAGCCGGCCAAGCAGTACGCCGATGGGGTTCCGCCAGAAGCGGCGAGCAGTGTCCATCACGGGTCGGAGCGGGGAGACGATGCAATATGGCATCGCCACCCCGCTCCGGTATACCGTCACGCCGCCGCGTTCAGCTCGCCCGGATGTAGAGCGCCCCAGCCTCGCGCTGCGCGTGCAGGACCGAGAAGACGCCCGAGGGCTGCAGGATCACGCCCGGCACCAGCGCCGCCACCGCCCGCTCCTTGGCCACGGCCGCGCTCACGCCGTCCACCGTCGCGATATGCCCGGCGACGACTGCCAGCGCCAAGTCGCAGGCCAGCGCCACACCGCCGCGCTTGATGAACCCCGGCAGCGCGAAGCTCGACTGCGGCTGCGGCAGGCCGTCCTCGGCGCCGATCAACGCCGGATTCCGCCGCGTCGGCTGCTCAGTCACCGGGTGCGTGGCCTTCGACATCTCGGCCAGGCCGTAGCGGTCCCAGGCCGACTGCTGCATCGCCAGCACGATCGCGTTGTGCCGCAGCACCAGCGCCGTCGAGAGCTCCGACTCGGCGATGCCGAGGATCTGCCGGTACTGCGCCGCCCAGATGGACGCGCGCCAGACGCCGTAGCCGCTCTCGACTTCCGGCACGTCGAAGACCGTGCGCACGCGCCCTGTCAGGCGCGACGTCCAGCTGGTATCCCACGCCGCGCCCTGCGGGCCGTGGCCGCCGTGCAGCGGCGCGGCGGCGAGCGCGTCGGGCAGGGCGGCCAGACCGAGTCCGAGGCCGCCGAGGGCCATCGCGCCGGTGGTGAGACTGCCGAGGAACTGCCTGCGGTCGGGTTGCATCGTGCTCCGTCCTGTTGAGGGTTCGGAAGCAGATGCGCAGCGCGCCGGCTGGGCCCGACATCGGGCGGCGGCGCCGCGCGGAGGACTCCCCGCGTCCGATCAGCGGCGAGAGGAAAAAATTGCGTGGCGGCCCCCGAAGGGAGCCGCCACGCGGAAGTCCTGCAGTAGCTGGGGCGGGACTCGAACCCGCGACCCCGGCATTATGAGTGCCGTGCTCTAACCAGCTGAGCTACCCAGCCATTCCCAACAGCTTCGCAAGATAACAGGCCCGGCCAGTGGACTCCAAGGCCCAGAAACAACGAGGCACCCTCCGGAGAGGGTGCCTCGGGTCCATCGAGTAGCGGGGGCGGGATTTGAACCCGCGACCTTCGGGTTATGAGCCCGACGAGCTACCAGGCTGCTCCACCCCGCGGTAGTGAAGGAAGAATACCCTGCTCCGCCGCGAAGTTCAAGGTCGCAACCATCGCGGCTTCGCCCTCTGGCGGCTGGGCATCAGGCGGCGCACCTTCCGCGCGTAGGCTCACCCCTCGCCCGAGCCCAGAATGCCCATCAGCCGTCGCGACCTGCTCCGGGTCGCCGCCGTGGTCGCCGCACCGGCAGCCCTGCCGACTGCCCTGCGCGCCGGCATCCCCGACGCAGAGTGGACCGCCGACGCGCTCACGCGCCTCGCCGAACGACCGCGGATCCTCGCCGCCGACGAGCGCGCGACGATCAGCGCGATCGCCGATGCCATCATCCCGCGCAGCGAGACGCCCGGCGCCCTCGAGATCGGCGCGACGGATTTCATCGAGCTGCTGCTCGCTGAGTGGCTGCCCGAAAGCGAAGCGATCTCCTTCCGCGAAGGTGTCGCCGCGCTCGACGCCCGCGTGCGCGAACTCTACGGGGCGGCGTGGCCCGCACTGGACCGCGAGACCGCCGCCGCAGAGGTCGCCTGGGCCGAAGCCAGCACGCCCGAACCCACGGACGCGCAGCGCGCGCTGCGCCGCATCAAGGGCTGGACGGTGCACGCCTGGATCAGCAGCGAGACGATGCAGAAGCAAGTCATCCGCACGAACATCACGCCCGGGAAGTACGAGGGCTGCGTGCCCCGCCCTGCGCCGATCGGAGGGAGCCGCTGATGCCGCAGCAACGGCGATACGACGCCATCGTCGTCGGCTCGGGCATCGCCGGCGGATGGGCGGCCAAGGAACTCACCGAACGCGGCCTGCACACGCTGGTGCTCGAGGCGGGCGGCCCGATCGATCCCGCCAGCGACTACACCGAGCACGTGCAATCGTACCAACTGCGCTTCAAGGGCTACGGCGACCGCAAGACGCTCGAGCGCGACCAGCCCATCCAGCGCGAATGCTACGCCTGCGACGAAGCGGGCTCGAAGTTCTTCGTCAACGACCACGAGAACCCCTACACCACGCCCGACGACGCGCCCTTCCGCTGGATCCGCGGCCGCCACGTCGGGGGACGTTCGATTATGTGGGGGCGGCAGGTCTATCGCTGGAGCGACCTCGACTTCGAAGCCAACGCCAAGGACGGCCACGGCAACGACTGGCCGATCCGCTACGCCGACCTCGCGCCCTGGTACTCGCACGTCGAGCGCTTCATCGGCGTCAGCGGCGCGAGCGAAGGCCTCGCGCAACTGCCCGACGGCGAGTTCCTCCCACCGATGCAGATGACCTGCGTCGAGCAGGTCGCGCGCGAGAAGATCCTCGGCGCATTCGGCGGCCAGCGCGTGATGACGATCGGCCGCGCCGCGGTACTCACGCGCAATCACAACGGCCGCGCGGCCTGCCACTACTGCGGGCCCTGCGAACGCGGCTGCATCACGCATTCGTATTTCTCCTCCAACGGCTCCACGCTCCCGGCGGCCGCCGCCACCGGCCGGCTCACGCTGCGTCCGCACAGCGTGGTGGCCGAGGTCGTGCACGATCCGCGCACGGGCCGTGCGCGCGGCGTGCGCGTGATCGACGCGCAGACGATGGACGAGACGCTCTACGAGGCGCGCATCGTCTTCCTCTGCGCATCGGCCTTCGAGTCGGTGCGCATCCTGATGCACTCCACGAGCGCCGCGCATCCGCAGGGAATGGGCAACGCCAGCGGTACGCTCGGCACGTACATAATGGACCACCATATGCTCTGGGGCGCCGGCGGCGTGATGCCCGGCCACGAAGACCGCGTCACTGCGGGACGGCGGCCCAACGGCATCTATGTGGCGCGCTTTCGGAACACGAAGCAGTCGGCGCAGAGCCCGGACTTCCTCCGCGGCTACGGGATGCAGGGCGGCTCGGGACGATCGGCCTTCCGCGGCGCCGGCAGCGGACCTGAATACAAGCAGCGCCTGCTCAACGAACTCGGTCCCTGGACACTCTCCATCAACGGCTGGGGCGAGCAGTTGCCGAACGAAGCCAATCACCTCGCGCTCGATCCGGACGTGAAGGACAAGTGGGGCATCCCCGCCCTGCGCATCACCTGCAAGTGGGGCGACAACGAGCGCGCGATGATGCGCGATATGACGACGAGCGCCGTCGAGATGCTCGAGGCCGCCGGCGCGCGCGACATCTGGCAGAATCGCCCCGACGTGCCGCCGGGTCTCTGCATCCACGAGATGGGCGGCGCGCGGATGTCGCTCACGCCGGGCGACGGGGTGCTCAACCGCGACAACCAGGTCTGGGACGTGCCCAACGTCTTCGTCACTGACGGCGCGTGTATGGCGAGCTCCGCCTGCCAGAACCCGAGCATCACCTATATGGCGATCACCGCGCGCGCAGCGGCCGCGGCCGTCGAGAAGCTGAACCGGAGGGAGTTGTGAGCGAATCGCGTCGCAGTGCGATCAAGAAGGGGCTCGGTGCCGCGGCCGCGATCGCCGCAGCGCCGGCCATCGGCGCGGCGCAGGCGCTCACCCACAACGGATTGCCCGCAGTCCCAGCGGACAGCTCGGTGCCACGGGACTTCGCCCCATCGCCCACCCGCGCGCTATACCGCCAGAGCGTCGCGCGCTGGTGCTTCGGCAACGTGCCGCTACCGGAACTCTGCGCGCAGGCGCAGCGCATCGGCCTCCACGGCATCGACCTGCTCAGCGAGAACGAGTGGGACATCCCCAAGCAGCACGGCCTCGTCTGCACGGTCGCGAATGGCCCCGGCCAGATCGCCGACGGCTGGAACCGCCCTGACCTACACGACCGTCTCGTCGCAGAAAGCGAGAGACTGCTGCCGCTGGTCGCGCGCGCGGGCATCGCGCAGATGATCGTCTTCTCGGGCAACCGCCGTGGGATGTCCGACGCCGAAGGCATCGCCAATTGCGTCACGGGCCTCGCACGCATCATCCCGCTCGCCGAGCGCCTGGGCGTGACGCTGGTGATGGAGATGCTCAACAGCAAGGTGGACCACCGCGACTACCACGCCGACCACACCGAGTGGGCCGTGCAGGTCGCGCGCGGGCTCGGCTCGGAGCGCTTCAAGCTGCTCTACGACATCTACCATATGCAGATCATGGAAGGCGACGTCGTGCGGACGATCGAGCGCTACGCGCCGTTCATCGGGCACTACCATACGGCGGGCAATCCCGGGCGACACGAGCTCGACGAGACGCAGGAGCTCTACTACCCGCGCATCGCGCAGGCGATCGCGGGGACGGGCTTCACCGGCTTCGTCGCGCACGAGTTCATTCCGACGACGGATCCGTTCGGTAAGCTCGCGGCGGCGCAGCGGATCTTCGCGAACGCCTGACGAGCGCGGCTTTCAGTCCGGATCGGCGAAGCGATACAGCACCTCGCCCGGCTTCACCATTCCGAACTCCTCGCGCGCGATGCGTTCCTGCGTCGCGGGATCGGTCTCGACCAAGCGCTGGTACGCCACCAGCGAATCCACCCGGCGCTGCAGCGAATCCACCTCGGCCACGGCGCGCGCGAGGCGACGCTTCTGATTGAAGAGGTCGGTGGTGCCGTACTCCCCGCCCTGCAGCGCGAAGCTCAGCACCCCGATGCCCAGCGCGCCCGCAGCCACGCGCGCGGCGATCCACCCCGGGGTGCGGGGCGCCGATGGTCCGCTCGGTGCGGGACGCGCGCGCTTACGTGTGGCCAAGGGAATCGCTTATCCGTGACAAGGCGGTGCGGGGCGCGCATCCGCACCGGACTTACTCGATGCCGTAGATGCCGCCGCCCGGATACTCGGCGTGCAGGCCCAGCTCCTGCTCGATGCGCAGCAGCTGGTTGTACTTCGCCACGCGGTCGGTGCGGCTGGCCGAGCCCGTCTTGATCTGGCCGGCGTTCGTCGCCACGGCGAGGTCCGCGATGAAGGTGTCTTCCGTCTCGCCCGAGCGGTGCGAGATGATCGAGCGATAGCCGTTGCGGTCGGCCATCTCGATGGTCTCCAGCGTCTCGGTCAGCGTGCCGATCTGGTTGACCTTCACGAGGATGGCGTTCGCCACGTCTTCCTCGATGCCGCGCGCGAGGAACTCGACGTTCGTCACGAAGAGATCGTCGCCGACGAGCTGCACGCGATCGCCGAGCGCCTCGGTGAGGCGGCCCCAGCCTTCCCAGTCGCCCTCAGCGAGGCCGTCTTCGATGGATACGATCGGATACTTGCGCAGCCACTTCGCATAGAGCTCGACCATCTCGTCGGCCGTCTTCGTACCGGCGCCGCTCTTCTTGAAGGTGTACTTGCCCTTGGTGTAGAGCTCGCTCGCGGCGCAGTCCAGCGCCAGCGCGATCTCCGTGCCCGGCTCGTAGCCGGCGGCCTCGATGGCTTCCATCACGACGTCGAGCGCGGCTTCGTCGCTCTTGAGGTCGGGCGCGAAGCCACCCTCGTCGCCCACGCCGGTGGAGAGCTTGCGCTTCACCAGCACCTTCTTGAGCGAATGGAACACCTCGGTGCCCATCCGCAGCGCCTCACTGAAGCTCGGCGCGCCCACGGGCACGATCATATACTCCTGGAAGTCCACCGTGTTGGTCGCGTGCGCGCCGCCGTTGAGGATGTTCATCAACGGCACGGGGATCGTGCGCGAGAGCGGGCCGCCGAGGTAGCGATGCAGCGGCAGGTCCACGCTGGCCGCCGCCGCGCGCGCCGCCGCCATCGAGACGGCCAGCATCGCGTTGGCGCCAAGCTTCGACTTGTTCTTCGTGCCGTCGAGCGCGAGCATCGCGCGGTCGATGCCCATCTGGTCCACCACGTCCATCCCGATCAGCTCGGGCTCGATGAACTTGGCGACGTTCTGCACCGCCTTGCGCACGCCCTTGCCCAGGTAGCGCTTGGCATCGCCGTCGCGCAGCTCGTTGGCCTCGTGCTCGCCCGTCGACGCGCCGCTCGGCGCCGCCGCGCGGCCGTAGGTGCCGTCCTCGAGGACGACTTCGGCTTCGACGGTGGGGTTGCCGCGCGAGTCGAGGATTTCGCGGGCCTGAATAGCGATGATGGTAGACATTTTCTTGGGAAGACGTGAGACGTGAGACGTGGGACGTGGGAGGGCCCGAGGATGGCGTCGAATCGGTGTCCCGCTCCGAACTCAATCTAGCGCGGCCGAGCCCTCTTCACCCGCTCCTTCCATCATCCGTCATCCGTCATCCGTCCTCCATCATCCGTCATTCGTCCCATCACCGAATCCACCCCATACTCAGCCGCCAGACACTCCCGCATCGCCCGATGCGTGATCTCGGCCAGCCGGTTGCGGTCCTCGTAGCCCATTCCCGCCGTCTCGATCGGCGGCAGGAAGTGCAGGTAGATCGTCCCGGGGCGCACGAGGAACTTGCCCTTGGGATTCACCTCGAGCTGGCCGTAGACCACCACCGGCACGATCGGTGCCTGCGCCTGGATGGCCAGCACGAACGGGCCCTTCTTGAACGGACGCAGCGGATACGCGTTGCCGCGCGTGCCCTCGGGGTACACGGCCACCGATGCGCCCGCCTGGATGCGCTTCGTCGCCAGCGAGTACGAGCCGAACGCCGCCTTGCGATTGGCTCGCTCGATCGGGATCATCCCGGCCGCGAGCATCGCCTTGCCGAAGAGCGGGATCTTGAACAGCTCCACCTTCGCCACGAACTTGATCCATCGCAGCGTGGCGGCGACGGCGAGCACGTCGTAGTTGGCGACGTGATTCACCACGAAGATGTGCCGCTCGCCGGTCTTGTGCTCCGCACCGTGCTGCACGAGCCGCACGCCGCTCATCCACAGGATGCAGCGCGACCAGAGGCGGGGCGCGCGGTCGTAGGGCGAACCCACGCGGTCGCGCACGCGAAACAACGCGGAGAGCAGCACCCAACTGCCAAACAGCAGGGTCGCGAGCACCGTACCGACAAGGACGAACAGGGCGCGGATCAACGGCGGCTCCGAGGCGGCATCAGCGGGCGAAGTGGTCGTGGGTGCCCGGCAATTCCACCGCCGCACCGCCACGCTCGGCGCGGACGGCCATCGCGCCGCGCGCCTCGACGCGACCGATGCGCGTGAGCGCGAGTCCGGGATGCGCTTTGGCAAAGGCGCGCAGGTCCACGTCCGCAGCGGCGACGAGCAGCTCGTACTCCTCCCCGCTCCGCAGCGCGTCTTCGACGCCGATGCCCGGCGCGCAGGGAATCGCGTCGAGCTCGAGCACGCAGCTCAGGTCGCTCGCCGCCGCGAGGTGTGCGAGGTCACCCGCGAGTCCATCCGACAGATCGATCGCCGCCGTCGCGCCGTGCTGCGCGAGCCAGGCTCCGGCCTTGAGCCGCGCCTCGGGCCGCGCGAAGCGCCCCCGCGCCATCTCGCTCGGTGCAGCACCCGCCGTCCACGCCGCCAGCGCCGCGCCGGGACCGCCGAGCGCGCCGGTCACGTAGAGCGCATCGCCGGCGCGGGCGCCCGCGCGCGTCAGCGGAGTCGCCGCGTGGCCGAGCACCGTGATGCCCAGCGCGAGACGATCGCCCGCCGTCACGTCTCCGCCGACGATCGGCGCCTCTGCACCACGCGTGGCCGCGGCGATGCCCTCGGCAAGCGCCGGCAGCTCGCCGCGCCAATCGCGCGGCACGGTGAGCGCGAGCAGCACGCCCAGCGGCCGCGCGCCCATCGCGGCGAGATCACTCAGCGCCGCCTGCGTGGCACGCCAACCGATCTCCTCCGGCGCGAGCCAGGCGCGGCGGAAGTGGACTTCCTCGACGGTCGTATCCGTGCTCACCACCAACTTCTCGCCGGGCGGCACGTCGAGCACGGCGCCGTCGTCGCCCACGCCGCGGGCGGCAGGCCCCCACTGCTCCAGCAGCGCGCGCACCGCGTCGAACTCGCGACCGGGGCCCATCGCGACGTGTGCGCTCATCGCGCCGATCCAACGGCCGGCAACGCCGTCAGCACCGACGCGTGCCGCGCCGGCTCATCGAGGGACCACGCGTAACGCAGCGCCTCCACCACGTCCTCGAGCGAGCTGCCGCGCACCGAGCCCCGCTCGGCGGCGATCTCGCCCGCGCGGCCGTGCACCCACACCGCCGCGCAGGACGCAGCGAACGGATCGCCCGTCTGCGCGAGCAACGTCGCGATGATGCCCGCGAGCACGTCGCCGCTGCCGGCCGTGCCCAGTACCGGGCTTCCGCTCGCGCTCACCGCCACGCGACCGTCCGGCGCCGAGATCACGGTAGGCACTCCTTTGAGCACCACCGTCGCGCCGAGCTGCTTGGCGAGTTCCGTCCCCACCGAGAAGCGTTCGGCGCTCACGCTGGCGCCGTCGCGGCGCAGCAAGCGGCCCGCCTCCACCGGATGCGGCGTGACGATCGCGGGGCGCGCGCCGAGCAGGCTGCCGAGCGTCCGCGGCTCGCCCTCGAACACGTTCAACGCATCGGCATCGAGCACCACGGGGCCCTTCCACTCGACGAGCAGGCGTTCGATCAGCGCGCGCGTCATCGCCGTGCGCCCCAGCCCGGGGCCGAGCAACAGGCAATGCGTCCAGTGCAGCACGCGATCCTGGTCCTCGGCGGTCACCGGCCAGCGCGCGGCCATCGTCTCCGGCAGCGCGGCCTGCACCACCGGCACGTTCGTCGGCGCGACGAGCAGCTGCACCATCCCGATGCCCGAGCGCATCGCACCGCGTGCGGCGAGCATCGGCGCTCCGGCCATCCCCTCGCCGCCGCCGACGATGCCCAAGCGCCGCCGCACGCCCTTGTGCGCGTCGCCGGGAATCGGCGGGATCGCACCGCGCACGAAGGCCGCGTCCACCAGCGTCGGCGCGCCATCGGCGAGCGCCGCGTATGCGCCGAGGCCGATGTCGAGGCAGATCAGCGTACCGCACTCGTCGCGGCGCAGCAGGTGCCCGCGCTTGAGCGTGCCGAAGGCCAGCGTGATGTCGGCGCGCACCGTCTCGCCGCCCGCGCCGGTCGTCGCGTCGATGCCGCTGGGGATGTCGAGCGCGACGACGCTGGCTCCCGACGCGCGCGCGGCGGCGATCGCGTGGACGTGCGGCAGCAGCGGTTCGCGCAGCGCACCGGTCGCGCCGTTGCCGAGCAACGCGTCCACTACGACGGCTGGCCGCGTGGGCTCCGACGCGCCACCGAGCGTGACGCGGGCCTCCTGCCGCGCCCGCGTGGCATCGTCGGTCGAGGGCGGCACGGCCTCGACGACGCCCACCGGGCAGCCCGCACGCGCGAGCTCGCCGGCGACGATCCAGCCGTCGCCACCATTGTTGCCGCCGCCGCAGTAGACGACGGCCCCCGCCGTGCGGACGTCCGCG